>DBWR01000064.1:0-4307 GCA_002309305.1 Treponema sp. UBA1233
TTATGAATTAAGAATTATGAATTAAGAATTATGAATTATGAATTATGAATTATACTTTCCTTCCTTGAAGAAATGAAATTCTCATGTTACAATGAATTTAGAATACTCATTATTGTTGTTGCCCGGACACTTTCATCAGGTCTTTGGAGGAAAAATGAAAAAGTTGTATTTAATTCTTCTGGCAGTTTTATTTGTAGCTTGTTCCAGTTCAAATATTGAATTGCCATCAGACTTTATTCCATCTGACAGCTCAAATGTCGTTTTGTTTTTGTGGGATCACATGTATACCCCGAACCGGTCAGAGCCAGAAAATTTAGTAAACTATTACCTTGATGATAAGGAAGAAATAGTCAGTATTTTTTCTGAATGGAAAAACTTAAAAAAGACTTCCTCTTTTCCAAGTACTGGCGGTTCATGCCAGTTTGATGTGTATTTATTCGTTGACGGAAAAATTCATTCCTGCCCGATACAGGGGATATCTGAAAATGGAAGATGGATCACCATAAACGGCAAGGATTACAAATATGACAGTGCATACTGGGATGCACTTTTGCCAAAGCTTAAACGTGCAAAAACTGAAGTTACAACTTATGTCTGACGGAAGCTTTTATTGTGCAGTAGATACAAGATCAACTTCAAAAATACAGGACAAAATTTCCAAGGCATATCCAAATGACAAATTTGATGTCGGCAGAATTGAGCATACAGGTAATGGGACAGGATTTGTATTCATGGGTGTAGAGTGGGGATCTTCAGATAAAGAACCAATCGAAGCCTGCATTTATTCATCAAAAGAGTTTTACGAAAAATTTAACATATATCCCAAAAAAGAATTCGAAGAGTTTAAAGATATAAAACTCACCGTATACTATAAATGATGGTAATGAAGATTATGTGTTGAATAAGCTGTGCATAATGCCATATCCCCTTACTGTATTCTAGGAGTGCATGCAAACATGTTGGCCTTGGCTTTCAAATGCCTCAAAAAAATGAAAATTTTTCATATTACCACTCGATTTAAATTTCTAAATATGATATATATTTTTTTACTCTAATTAAATAGGATGGATTATATGTATATTACCTGTTTGGATCTTGAAGGCGTTCTTGTGCCGGAGATTTGGATTGCCTTTTCTGAGGCTTCCGGGATTCCTGAATTAAGACGGACAACCCGCGATGAACCCGACTATGACAAGCTGATGAAATGGAGGATCGGGATTTTAAAGGAGCATAGACTTGGACTCAAGGAAATTCAGGATACCATTGCAAAAATTGACCCTCTCCCAGGCGCAAAGGAATTCCTGGACGAGCTTCGTTCAATATGTCAGGTAATAATCATAAGCGACACCTTTACTCAGTTTTCAACACCTCTGATGAAAAAGCTCGCATGGCCCACGATTTTCTGCAACACTCTTGAAGTTTCAGCCAGCGGAGAAATCACAGGTTACAAGATGAGGTGCCCGCAGTCAAAGCTCACCACGGTAAAGGCACTCCAGTCAATCGGCTATCAGACCATTGCAAGCGGAGACAGCCACAACGACCTTGCCATGATTCGTGCAAGCAAGGCAGGATTTTTGTTCAAGAGTACAGATCAGATTAAAAAGGACAACCCGGATCTTCCCGCATTTGAAAGCTACGATGATCTTCTTGATGCTATAAAAAAGGCAATGGATTAAACCCTGGACGGAAAAACTTGTGGAGGAGCATATGAGCAAGACTGTAAACGGCGGATTTGTCAAGCTGGACGGCGAGGATTTTTACAAAATCGAAAACTATGACCACATGGAAGATTTCTTCATGACGATTACGAGTTCTTCCGACGTGTGGAATTTCTGCTGGTCTTATGGCGGAGTTACTGCTGGCCGAATTGACCGTGAGCATGCAATTTTTCCATATTACACCGCGGACAAAGTTTCCGATGCAAAAAACTGTACGGGTCCCTATACTGCAATAGCGGTAAAGAATGGGGATGAACTTGTTGTCTGGGAACCCTTTGCAAGCCTTTCGTTTACAGCCGCTCAAAGGGCAAGAGCAGAAAAGGGAATCAGTCGCAACCTCTACAAAAACCTGAACGGTACAAAAATCTGGTTTGAGGAAATCAATGAAAACCTGAATCTTTCATTCCGTTATGGATGGACTTCTTCTCAGGCCTTTGGTTTGGTGCGCAAGTCCGTGATCCAGAATCTTGGAAACAGGGACGTTCAGCTTTGCATTCTTGACGGCGCACAGAACATCATGCCCGCTTCCACCACTTCCGAACTGCAGAACAACAACAGCGTTCTTCTTGACGCATATAAAAAGACAGACATTGACACAAAATTCAATGTAGCCCTTTTCACACTTTCTTCCGTCCTCACCGACAAGGCTGAACCCAGCGAGGGCCTTTATGCCAACACATGCTGGTTTTCTACAGAAGAAAAGGTCATCGTATCAAACGAGGCTCCAATCGTTTTTGCCGAGGATCCCTTCAATACAGAAAAAAAGTCGGAGCTTGAAAGCCTTACCGTACTCAAGGGAAAGAGGCCATCGTGCTTCATCTGGAAAAAACTAACCTTGACACCCTCTCAGGTAAACTCATGGTATCAGGTTTTTGACACGACTCTTGATGCAAAGAAAATCGTTGGTCTTGAACATGCCGTAACTGACAGGAAGAAGGCGGTTGCCGCTCTGGAAGCCGATGTGGATGCCGGAGAAAAAATGATGACCGACATCATCGCTCAGGCCGACGGAATTCAGGACGGAAACGCAAAGATGACTGTGGCCCATCACCGTGCAAACGTAATGTTCAACATAATGCGCGGAGGAATTTTCGCTGACAATGGCTGCATCGTTCCAAGTGATTTCATCAAATTCATAGGCCAGAGGAACAAGTCAAAGGTTCAGGACGTAAAGTCGCTTTTGGTTTCAATGGATAAGGATAAGCCCTGCCAGTATACCGTCTTTAAGGACACCATCTTCAAGTCACGTGACAGGCAGCTGCAGAGGCTCTTTTTGGAATACCTTCCGATTACATTCTCCCGCAGGCACGGTGACCCCAGCCGTCCATGGAATAAATTCAACATCAAGCTTCAGGACGGAGAAGGAAAGCCAATCCTGAATTACGAGGGAAACTGGCGTGACATCTTCCAGAACTGGGAGGCCTTAAGCTATTCATATCCCGAATACATTCAGAACATTACAGCCAAATTCCTTAATGCAATGACGGCGGACGGATTCAACCCCTACCGCATTACAAGACAGGGTGTTGACTGGGAAGTTCCCGAACCAGATAATCCATGGGCTCAGTTCGGCTATTGGGGAGACCATCAGGTAATATATCTTCAGAAGCTGCTTGAGCTTTATTCAAACCTTAACCGCACGGAACTTTTGGGCGAGCTTGACATGGCACTTTATTCAAGCTCCAACATTCCATACAGGCTAAAGTCATACAAGGACATCTGCAATGACCCAAGGAACAGCCTTGTGTTTGACCAGAAGTTGAGTGACACTCTGTTTGCAAAATCGAATGCAGAAGGCAGCGACAAAAAACTTGTTCAGGATGAAGACGGAGAAGTTGCACTTGTTTCCTTTACGGCAAAGATTCTCCAGATAATAATTGCAAAGGCGGCAAACCTTGTCCCAGGTGGAGGAATCTGGATGAACACCCAGCGTCCCGAATGGAACGATGCCAACAATGCGCTTGCAGGATGGGGACTTTCCGTTGTTACGCTGTGTTACCTTAGGCGCATGCTTTCTTTCCTGATTCAGCTTTATGCAGACGCTCCACAAAATGAGTTTACTCTTCCACATTCAACGGCAAAATGCCTTCTTGGATTGGGCGAACTCTATGCAAAAAATGCGGACGGAAAATGCATTCATGATGATGAGGCAAGAAAGAAGTTTACAGATGCGGCAGGCCTTTTGTTCCAGGAACAGAGGGAATCCCTTTATGCACAGGGGTATGTCGGCCAGTCTGATAAAATTGAACGCAATGCGCTGGTAAAAATCCTCAAGGACATTCAGAATATTGTTGAGCTTTCCATTGCAGAAAACAAGAGGGATGACGGACTTTACCATACATACAACACGCTAAAGATTCAGGGGGATGAGATGAAGGTTTCCCGCCTACAGGAAATGCTTGAAGGTCAGGTTGCCATTCTTTCTGCAGGCCTGCTTACTCCGGAACAGGTTCTGGAAGTTGTGGATGCACTCAAGTCAAGCGCCATGTACGAAAAGAGGCAGAACTCATACACCCTTTATCCAAACAAGGAGCTTCCTCTGTTCATGGTAAAGAACTGCATTCCTGCCTCAGACTGTTCAAGCCTAAA
>DBWR01000064.1:4343-14152 GCA_002309305.1 Treponema sp. UBA1233
AACTTCCACTTTAACCCGGACTTTACAAATGCCCGCGTAATGAAGGAATATGTCGAATCCCTGCCACAGGACAAAAAGCCAAGTGCAGAAGAAGTCAAGGCACTGGAAGAACTGCACGAAAAGACCTTCCGCCACCAGAACTTTACCGGACGCTCCGGAACTTTCTACGCATACGAAGGACTCGGAAGCATTTACTGGCACATGGTGAGCAAGCTGCTTCTCGCCGTTCAGGAAAATGCCTTTGCCGCACTTGATCAGGGTAATCCCTGCGCTGATAAATTGATTGAAGCCTACTATGACATCCGTTCTGGACTTAGCTTTAACAAGACTCCGGAAATCTACGGCGCCTTCCCCACTGATCCATATTCGCACACGCCTCTTGGTCAGGGAGCAAAACAGCCCGGCATGACAGGTCAGGTAAAGGAAGAAGTTTTGACCCGCTGGGGTGAGCTTGGAGTTTCAATCGAAAACGGATGCGGAAAATTCAACCCGAGGATTTTAAAGGCAGATGAATATTCGTCTGACGGAAAGATTTCATTTACATGGTGCGGAACCCCGGTCGTCTACCACAAGACCAGTGGCGAGGCATCAATTGAAGTAACCACGGAAAACGGAAAGGAAAAAATCGATGGTAAGATTCTTTCGAAGGAATTGAGCCAGTCCCTCTTCTGCAGAACTGGTGAAATAAAGAAGATAGATGTGAATGTAAAGTAAAAAAAAATCAGCAGTTGGCACTTGTTCAGTCAATTACCAGCTGCTGATTAAAAAAACGACTGCGAATTAAGAATTACGAATTACTTGAATCCGTATCCCAGGTCGCAGCCTGTAATGGAGTATTCCACCTGAACGTTTTCAAAGGCAGGTCCGATTTCGGCATAGATGATCATGGCCCTTCCGTCTTCCAGAGGATTAAGCGCATAGCCGCAGGGGAACACGTCGTATATCATCCTTTCCTTGTTGCTTGTAAGGGTCTTTTTGCTTTTTCCGTCTTTGTCCGCGATAATTGAGAAATCCATGACCTGACCAAAATAATTGTCTGCATCTCTTGTCTTTGAGTCAACCTTTATGTTGTAGCTGCTGCCGTTGAAAGATATCGGGAACTTGTGGAACTTCCAGTCAACCTTTTGAATCTTGTTGTCCTTGAGCGCCTGGTCTATCTTCTTTGATTTGAATTTAAGGTAGTTGGTCATCTCATCGCTATCGCCTGGAACTCCATATTCGTCAGAGTGGTTTTCCGAGAACAAAAACTTGTCGGTAACAAGGCTCTGGATGTAGAAGAAATAATCGGTGCCGCCCCTTCCTTCATTGGGGAACCAGTAGGAGTAAGCTACCTTTCCGTCGTCAGAAAAACCGAGGATATAGAAAACTGGGTTTACACCCGGGTGGTCCTTGTTTGCGTAATTTGAAAATGAAACCGGATCAACCCTGCATTCATCCGCATCAAAATCTGCGACAGTCATCTGGGTAAAGGGTTTCTCGGCTTCTTTCGGCTCTTCCTTTTTGGTTTCCTCAACAGGCTTTGTTTCTTCAGTAGGTTCGGCTGCAACTGGTTCGGCGGCAACTGGCGTAGTGTTTGTTTCCGGGGCCTGAGTTAAAACCTGGGGCTGCTCTTCTTTCTTTGAGTCCTTTTTGTCTTCCGGACATCCTGTTAAAACTGCAAGGGCAAGAAAAGCCCCGCATGCGGTCAAAAGTGTTCTGTTAGTAAGTCTGATAAATGCTTTCATGCAATTAATTGTACATTTAACGCCAAAAATGTCAATCATTTGGCCTGTAGGCTGGAGGAGTAATTAAGAATTATGAATTATGAATTATGAATTATGAATTATGAATTACGCATTACGCATTTAGATTTATCTGGCCTTGCTCAATTTTCCCATTTCCTGTAACATGAAAAAGAGGTGTTGATTATGAAAAAGCATGTTCTGGTCATGGTTATGGCGCTTGTATGTCTGATTGCTTTTGCCAAACCGCGTCCAAAGGAAGAATCCCCCAAGGAAAAGACTTTGATGGAGCAGGGGCTTTCTCTCATTGACCTTATGCTGGAAAAGGCTTCGTGTGATGCCTATATAGAAATGTTCCTAAGCGATAGTTTTAATGTGAAGGAAAATGCAAAGAAGATAAAGGACGGAGATTATTCAAAACCGACCGCAGTTTACAGGCTTGTAAAGGATTCTTCAAGTTCCGTAATACAGCTTATGGCCGATATGGTGGACTATGACCTGAGTGTTTTAACTCCACGGATCAGGGAAGAAATGGAAGGACAAGTGTTTTTGAGCTTTGCCTCGCTTTGGAATTCCCGAAACGGTGTTAATGATATGGCATTGTCTAGTGTGCTTGTTTCCGGCTTGGTATTCGACAGTGATGAGCTAAAGGAAGACTGCATATATATTTTTACCTTTAAGGATGCCTATCCTGTGACAGTGTCCTTTAAGCGTGGGGAAGGAAAAGCAGTTTCTGCCTCCGCAATGTTCATAATGGACAAGGATTTTCCCAATAGTCTCATCCAAATGTTTGAAAAGTTTAACAAAGAATTTAACATGGAAATGAAAATAAAGCTGGAAAAAATCATGTGAAACGTGGGATTTGTTTTGTATGCACCGTCATCCCGGACAAACAGGCATTGTCATCCCGGACTTGATCCGGGATCCTCCGCTGGCATGCCAGGACACCGATAGATTGCCGTGTCGAGCACGGCAATGACATGCTGGCAAGGCAATCTTAATTCCTAATCATAGCTTTCATCTTTCAATTTTGAACTTTCAGCTCTTTAACTCTTGACTTTAACCGCTAAAATCTGATAAAATCATTTACACTTATTGTGCATATAGGGCACAAGTGGAATTGGCCTATAGGGAACCCGTTACTCCCTGTGGCAAAATAGCATACATAGAGGTTTTAAAATGTACGCAATTGTTGAGTATAAAGGCAATCAGTACAAGGCTGAAAAAGACGCCGTCCTTACAGTTGACAGAATTGACGAAAGCGAAGCAAAGGCTGGCGACACAATTACCATTGATTCAGTTCTTTTAGTTAGCGATGGTGACAAGGTTTCCGTTGGAACTCCTTATGTTAAGGGTGCAAAGGTAACTGTAGAAGTTGGTGAAACATTCAAGGACAAGAAGGTTCTGGTCCTCAAGTACAAGAGCAAGAAGGACTATCACCGTCTTCATGGACACCGCGAACAGTATACCAAAGTTACCGTTAAGGACATTGCAATCTAAAATCGGTGACGTCGGTACTTTTGGTTTGTGACCGGGAAGGCTGCATAAAGAGTTGTGTGGCCACAGGTCATGCGGAGTTTGCGAAAAGGGGCAATGACATCGTTTGTGCGGCGGAATCAAGTCTGATGCGTACGGCGATTGAAGTTCTGGAATCAACGCAGGCTCTGACTGTAAAAAAGGATGTTTCCACAAGGGGAACACTCGCTTTCCATGTGGAATGTGAATATCCGGCTGACCCTGAATTGAAGGGAAGGCTCAAGTGCGTGGCGGATTTTTTAAGGACAGGTTTTGGTGATCTGACTTGTGAATATCCGGACAACGTGCAGATGCGAGAAGAAATTGAGTAATTTAGGCTGATTCAGTTCAGCGGAGGATTAAAATGGGACGTAGTAAAGGTGGTAGCGGTGCAAAAAACGGCCGTGATTCAAATCCCAAAAGTTTGGGCGTAAAGAGATATGGCGGAGAATTGGTAAGTGCAGGTTCAGTTCTGGTAAGACAGCGCGGAACCCACATCCATCCGGGTGACAATGTAAAGAGGGGCGGAGACGACACCCTTTATGCAGTTGCAGACGGAAAAGTTGTTTACGGTGAACGCAGAAACCGCAAGATTGTTTCTATCGAAGCCGTAGCTGCTGCAAACTAAGTTTGTACCAATCTGACCATTGTTCGATGCCCAGTGTGAATAATCATGCTGGGTATTTTTTTTAACGGAAGGTTTTTTATGATTCAGTTTGCAGATGAGGCGACCATTACGGTCATTTCCGGAAAAGGCGGCAACGGTTGCATTTCATTCCGGCGCGAGAAATACATTCCCAACGGTGGACCCAACGGCGGTGACGGTGGCAGGGGCGGTAATGTCGTGTTTTGCGTAAAGCGTAACCTGCGTACTCTTGCACACCTGCGCTATCATCCCATTTTCAAGGCAAAGAACGGCGGCGACGGTCAGGGCTGGAACCGTTATGGAAAAGACGGTGATGATGTCGTGATTCCAGTACCTCCAGGAACAACCCTAAAGGATTCTGAAACCGGTGAGGTAATCCACGATTTTGCAACGGACAGCGAGGACGAAAACTTTATCCTTCTTGAAGGCGGAAAAGGCGGCTGGGGAAACGTTCATTTTAAATCAAGCACAAATCAGGCTCCACGCTATGCACATCCGGGAAAACCGGGAGAAGAAAGGGTATTAAAGGTTGAGCTTTCGATTATGGCGGACGTAGGTCTTGTGGGATTCCCAAATGCGGGAAAATCCAGTCTGCTGGACCTATTTACAAACGCAAGGCCAAAGATTGCCCCATATCCGTTTACGACCAAGATTCCGAATCTGGGTGTCCTTCATGTTGATGCGGAAAGCGACCTGATTATAGCTGACATACCGGGAATAATCGAAGGTGCATCGCAGGGGGCAGGGCTTGGAATCCGTTTCCTAAAGCACATTTCCAGAACGGCATGCCTCCTCTTTATGATTGACTGTTCGGCCCCAAATTACAAGACTGCATACAGCCAGCTCTTAAAGGAATTGAACGATTTTAGCGAAGACCTTTTGCAAAAACCAAGAATCGTACTCTGCAACAAGATAGACATTGAGGGTGCCATGGATCATGCCCGTGAGCTCGTGGAAATCATTCATGAGGAAGAAAAGGACACGAAGGTCATTCCTGTCTCAGTTGCGGCTAGGCAGAACATTGATGATGCAAGGAATGAAATCATTTCTCTTGTAAGTCAGATGGAACGGCTCAAGTCTCCTGGAAAAAATCATTCAGCATCGGAAGGGCAGGCATCTGGCAAATCAAGCTTTATGGCGGAAAGGTCCGTTGACGACAGCATGGAAGAGCAGTTCCCCGGATCGGAGGCATAGAGGTGAAGATAGCAGTTCTTGGCGGCTCTTTTAATCCGATTCATGTGGGACATCTGGTTCTGGCGGATGAAGTGTGTTCAACTTTGGGATATGACAAGGTCCTGTTCATTCCGGCTTTTGTTCCTCCACACAAGGAGATGGTCGGTGGTTTTTCTGCACGGGACAGGCTTGAGATGACACGGCTAGCATGTGAGGGTGACGAGCGTTTTGAGGCTGAGTCATGCGAGATTGACCGTGGTGGGGTCTCATACACATACGACACAATCTGTTATCTGGAAGAAAAATATTCATCCGAACTTGAAGGAAAAATCGGCCTGATAATGGGAAGTGACTTGCTTCCCGGTTTTCATCTGTGGCACAAGGCAAAGGAACTTTCTGAAAAATGCCAGCTGATTCTTGCCCTGCGTCCTGAGTCTGAGGTACATTCAACAAGCTCAAACAAACCAAAGGGCGACTATGCGAACCTGGACTCAAGCTTTGACGTTTCTGGTGAAAGGCTGTTTGACGGTGCAGTTCATGTAAGCAATCCGCTTTTGGACATAAGTTCCACGGAAATCAGGACCCGTATTGCCGACGGAAGGAGCATCCGGTATCTTGTACCTTCTTCTGTTTTCAAGTATATTAGAAACATGATGGAAGACAACAGGTAATATGAATTTTACTGGCGATATATTGGATAAAGTCCGTGAGTTTGCAAAGGCAGCCGAAAAACCCGAACGTTACGAACATTCCGTGCGTGTAGCGGAAACGGCAAGGCAGATGAGCTCGATATATGGGGAGGATCCCGACAAAGCTTATTTTGCGGGGCTGGCCCATGACATGTGCAAGGATCTTGATGATGAGACCCAGATTTCCCTTGCAGGGCAGGACGGACAGGAAATAACCGAACTTGAGCGTAAAAAGCCGTTTCTTTTGCATGGAAGGGCTGCGGCAATCAAGCTTCAGAAGGATTTTGGCGTAAATGATGCTGACGTGCTTCAGGCTGTGGCACACCATACCTTCGGGTGCAAGGATCCGTGTACGCTTTCAAAAATCATCTTTGCCGCAGACAAGATAGAACCTGGCAGGCCCCAGTCAACGGAAGAATACAGGAAGGAACTGTTTTCAAAACCCCTTGACCAGATGACTTTGTCCGTTCTTGAATCACACATGAATTTTTTGACAACCAGAGGGAAGGAAATAGCCCCGATTAGTTATATATTCAAAGACTGTCTTATGGGAGGAGCTGGTCAATGAAATTATCTGCAGAAAAAAAAGGACTCTTGTTTTTATCTCTTATCGTACTTGTTGTGGTAGCAGCTGTTGTGTTCATAGTTGTTTCCATGGGATCTGATCCTGCGGCGGCATATTTTAAGAAGGGACAGGTAATCAAAACCCTTGTGGTCATAGCTGACAATGAAAACAATGTCCTTTCAACTGATTTGCTCCTTTATCATCCTGACTCTCAGAAATCAGCACTCTTTAACATTCCTGGAAATACCGGTGACATCTGGGAATCTCTGGACGGAGAAAACGGAATAGTTGGCCGTACTGACAGGATTGACGCAGTATATCATGAAAAGGGAATCGAGGCGTATGCTCAGGAAATTGCTGACCTCATGCTCAAAAAGAACAAGACCACATCCAATGAAATTCAGTTCATTCTGGAAATTGACTTGAACAGTCTGGGCAAGCTTACGGATTTGCTGGGCGGACTAAAGGTGTTCGTTCCCTCTCCGGTAGACATGGTGAACGATGATGGCGAGAGGTGGCTTTTACCGTCCGGCTACATGACGCTTGACGGCGACAAGATAAAGACCTACATGGAATACAGGCTCCCCGACGAAGATGAAACGGAAGTTGATGACCGCAGGCAGACCGCCGTTGTTGCCCTGATTTCCGCCCTTCACGAGCAAAGGGATGTCATAGGCGATAAGAAAAGCTTCAAGTTCTTTGCGGATAAATTCAAGACAAACGTCAGCCCCACCATCCTGCACAAGCTTTTGGACGGAATCTCTAACATCAATACAGAAACGGACCGTCTTGTACCTCAGACACTTACAGGAAGTTTGCGTACCCTTCCTTCTTCTGGACAGACACTGCTTTTCCCTCTGTTTGAAGGACAGCTCATCAAGGATGTTGTTGAACAGAGTCTTGAATCTCTGGAGATGGGCGGTAAGGGTTCATATCACTATGTGGTTGAGGTATTGAACGGATGCGGACTGGACAGGGGTTCTTCCAAGGCTATAGAAACACTCAAGGAACTTAAGAACTACGACTTCCTGCCTCCTGCCAATGCCGAAAGCTCGGACTATGAGCATACGGTTATCATAAGCCACCTTCAGCTTGAAGACACTGATGCCCTGAATGTTCTTGCAAACTTCATACAGTGCAAGTATGTCGAACATCAGCCGGAAAGCTCTTTTGGTGCAAGCCGTGCGGATTTTACCGTCATCTTGGGCAAGGACTGGAACGGACGTTATGTACTTGGCGGTTATACGGGACCAGAACCAGAATTGGATGAAACGGAATTGGGAGCTGAATCGGAAACTGGTTTCGCTACGTCAATGGACTAAGGAAGGAAAAGAATGGAAAAGACTGATGAACAGAAGGCTCTGGAGATTGCAAAGATTCTTGAGGATGAAAAAGCCACTGATCTTGTGGTCCTGAACATTTCGGGGCTCAACAGCTGGACTGATTATTTTGTGATTGCCACCGTAAACAGTGCGGTACATTCACAGGGCCTTTACAAGTCGATAAAGGATTATATTTCGGAAAACGAGATGGAAATCCACAGGACGGTAAGAAAGTCTCCACAGGGAGATGACTGGAATCTGATAGATTTGGGAAATGTAGTGGTACACTTAATGTCACAGGAAGCCCGCGCGTTCTATGAGCTGGAAAAATTGTGGCATGCCGGTGTAAAGCTGATGTAATCGGCCCTACAGCATAAACTTTAAATCAATATTCGGAGTCGTCCAGGTCGTCGGAATCCCTGTCATCACCGTAAATTTCATCATCAAAATCACGGCGTCGGTTGTCGTAACCGTCCTCTGCTTCCTGATCATCAAATGGTTCGTCGTACTCGTCTTCTTCTTCGATCAAATCATCGCTAAATGAATCATCGTCCTCAAAGTCGTCTTCGAAGTCATCTTCAAAGTCGTCTTCAAATTCATCATCATAGTCGGAAGAAAAGTCATCCTTGTAGTCGTCATCATAAGAGAATCCGGCTACAGAAGCAAAGTCCAGCAAATCGTCTTCATCGAACATACAGGCGTCTCCTTACTGCTATCCTAGAGAGTAATTTTTAGCATAGATTTTGTCAATCGGGTTTTGAAAAAAAGTTGAAAAATTATTGGGATTCTCAATTCATAATTCTACATTCATAATTCTTAATTATGCATTCTTAATTCTGAATTGATTTTCATCTTGACACAAACATGAAAAAAATATATATTGTTCCGGTATGTTGCGTAGTTTGACTGTTCAGGCTCCGGCAAAGATAAATCTTGGACTCAGGGTTTTTCCGAAGCGGGCGGACGGTTACCACGAGATAGAAAGTATTTTTTCGACCGTAAATCTGTGCGATTCAATTACCGTTCAAGTTTTAGATCAAAAAGATGTCTGTAAAGTGGACTGCGAGGGAATGGTTCTTCCTCAGGAGAATACATTTACCAAGGCATACAAAGCTTTCTGCGTGCTGACTGGCATAAGGGACGGCGTTCATGTTCATGTGACAAAGCGTATTCCTGCCGGCGGTGGATTGGGGGGCGGATCAAGTGATTCTTCTTCTTTTATTAAATCCATTGACAGTCTGTTCGGTACTCAGTTAAGTGATTCTGACCTGCTTGATATTGCGGGCCAGGTTGGAAGTGACGTTTATTTTTTTACGCGTGCACTCGTGGAAAAAGATAGGCTCAAATCCAATGATTCACTTTTTACTGCGATTGTTAGGGGTCGCGGTGAATTTATAACGCCGATAGAAAGCCGAAATGATTTTTCGATTCTATTGGTTTTCCCTGGAGTGCAGGTTTCGACAAAAGATGCTTATGCTCTTGTTGATTCGTCGCTCAAGTGGAATCCGGAAGACAGACATTCTGATGCTGAACTGGAATGTTTGTATAAAAAACCGATACGGGAATGGTTTTTCAGTAACGATTTTGCAGCTCCTGTTGCGGAAAAGTATCCCAGAGTACGACAAGCCTTGGATGAACTTTCAAAAGTTGGTTCGGACTTTGTTGATATGTCTGGCTCGGGGTCTACTGTTTTTGCAGTCTTTGAGGATAGGAACAAGGCTGAAGCTGCATACAGGACGCTGGCAATGCAGTGGGACTCCTTACTAGTTTAAAAAGGTCAGGAGGAAGGGTTTATGCAGGTTACTGAAGTGCGAATCCGTAAGATCGAAGGTGAAGGCAAATTGAAGGCCTACGTCACGGTGACATTTGATGATTGCTTTGTCATTCACAATGTCAAGATTATTGAAGGCAAGGAAGGCTTGTTCATAGCCATGCCGAGCCGCAGAACCGCTAGTGGTGAATTCAAGGATGTAGTTCATCCCATCAGTCCTGAATTCAGACAGGCTTTGCAGGACAGGATTGTAAACGAATACAACAGCGGTAATTTTGAGATGGGACCTGTCGGTGCGGATTTTAATTCGCTCTGATAAGTATATTTTTGGGACGTCGTCAAGTGGTAAGACAATGGCTTTTGGTGCCATCATTCCGCTGGTTCGAATCCAGCCGTCCCAGGTTTTA
>DBWR01000035.1:0-1938 GCA_002309305.1 Treponema sp. UBA1233
GATCCGTTTTTGCAGTTTGCATATACTGATATGAATTACAATTGGCATGATACGGGCACATTAAAAAATCTGAAGGTGAAAGGTGGAGTTATAGACGGTCAAATAAAAGTCCGGTCAAACACGATAATCCTCAGTATAGATGAAAAACTTGCCACGGAGCTTGCAAACGGTGAAGCTATTTTCCTCAACGGTCAGGACATCATAATCAAGTCTATGACTGTTGTGGAATAAAACACGTCTGCAACAGATATTCCCCGGTCAAGCCGAGGAATGACACTTTACACCTTGCATTCCTGCACTTTATCCTATATACTGAATAAAGTTATACTGAATTTTCTGTCACTGAATATTTATTCACTATACAGGAGCTTTCTATGTTTATTGGACGAACAAAAGAATTAAATGAATTAAAGGCAGAATTACTCACGAACAAGAAAAGTGCTGTTCTTGTTTACGGAAAGCGGCGAATCGGCAAGTCTACCCTCATAAAAGAGGCAGCAAAAAGTTTTGAAGGCGTTATTGTCAATCATCTTTGCGTAAAAAGCTCTTTCGAAGGCAATCTTGACTTACTCACTAAAAGCATAATGATTTCTCTTGAATTACCTGAAATCAAATTTTCAAATATTTTCGATTTATTTTCTTTTGTAGATAAACAGAATAAAAAGATCTTGATTATTCTAGATGAATATCAATATCTAAAAGAATCCCTTAAAGAAGGAGAAGTAGATTCCTACATGCAGGGAGTTATTGATTCAATCTCTGACAATATAAAAATTATTCTATGCGGATCATATATTGCGGTTATGAAGGAACTGTTAAAAGAATCCAACCCATTGTTCGGACGCTTTACCAAAATAATTAGACTTGAGGAATTTGATTATTATGACTCGTCTTTGTTCTATCCAAAACTGCCGAATCGTGAAAAAATACGGTTTTATGCTGTTTTTGGAGGCTCTCCATATGTACTTTCAAACCTGAATTATGAAAAATCCCTGGAAGAAAACATAATGGAGCTTCTTATAGAGCAAAACAGTCTGTTAAGGACACACATCGAAAACGTCATGCTTACGGAAATAAAAAAAACTTATGATGTCCGCATCCTTGAGATAATAGGAAACGGCAAGAAAAAGTACGGTGAAATTTTAAACCTCCTTGGCATGAAGGACTCCGGTCTTCTTGATAAACAGCTTAAAGAACTGCTGAATATGGAGACAATAACAAAAACATTCCCAATAAACAAACCTGATGACAAGAAAAAACAGTTTTACGAAATTAAAGACAACCTTATGAGGTTTTACTTTTCTTATATTTTCAGCAATGACTCAATCATATACAGATTCGGTTCATCTTCATTCTTTAGCTCAAAAATCAAAAGCACACTAAATACTTTTATAAGCTACCGTTTTGAAGGAATCGCAATTCAATACTTTATAAGGCTTGCAAGAAACGGTCTTTTAGGCGATGTAGAAGATTTTGGCTCATATTGGTATGACGATAAACAAACCTCATCAAACGGTCAATTTGACTGCGTGCTAAAGAACAAAGAAGGCTATGATTTTTATGAGGCGAAGTTTTATCAAAAGCCAATGACCAGAAGTGAATGTGAGAAAGAAGAAAAGCAGGTTCGTTCTCTTTCCGGCATGAACTGTAACAAAGTAGGCTTTATATGTTCCTCTGGGTTTGATTTCAAAGACAAAAAATACGACCTTGTTGATGACAAGAAACTTTACAGGAAATAGTGAGTTTAACACACTATCTTTTCCCCAGAACCCATGTTATAATGTATGGAAACAGGATGCATGACATTACACAAGAGATAAAAATGTCGAGCCATCCAAGGAGAACACATGAAAAATACTATACAAAAGTGGGGGGGGGTATAGGAAATTTTTGATTTCCGCCCTTCTCGTCTTAATCTCTTCAGTTTCTGTCTTTGCA
>DBWR01000035.1:1969-22149 GCA_002309305.1 Treponema sp. UBA1233
ATCCCGGCAACTAACGGAGAAAGGACCGTTACCTATAACAGAGCAAGCAAAACCATCACCTTCAAAGGAAATGCCCAAGATTGGAAAGGTACAGGCATTTATCCTTCCGGTGGAATTAATATTTCCAACTACAATGTTGCAAGAGTAAAATACAGAGTACCCAACGAAGAAGATTACGGATTCATTTTAGTATTAGATTACAACGATGACACACTGGACTGGGAAAAAGATAAATGTACATATTGCCCATCATATCTTAACGAGATGGTTATACCTCTTAAGAGTGGCCAGAAGAAACTTAACGGAATTGGAATTGGGGCTGCATGGAATGTACCTTCAGGAAACTTTGTCATTGAATCAATTACACTGGAAAAAGACGCTAATCCAAAGCTTACAGATGTCCGCGCAAATAATGAGCCCCCTGTTATTGATACAGCTGCAAACGGAAGCTTTGACGATTCACTCATTGCCTGGGATTTCGTAAAAAAACTTGGAGTCGGCTTGCAGTATGAAGTTTTGTTCAATTCTATTTGTTCTGCTGATTGTGCTCTAGATTTTGGAACAGACTACTTCTGTGTACTGGAACGTCCGAAGCCATCAAAAAAAGAAATTCACTTTATAAAGGAAAAGGGGTTCAAAACTCTCCGCGTTCAATTCAATCCAAATCCACACATGCTGGACAAGAATTACACTATAGATCCTCGGTTTATGAGGGAACTCAAACAAATTGTTGACTGGTGCATAGAAGATGATATGTATGTCATTGTCTGTGGACCTGCAAATGATTTTATGTCCGAAGAGGCATGGGTTAAGAAAGTAGCGGAAGACATTCACTATGCAGGCTATACAATCAGCCAGGAGAGTAAAAAAGAATCCAAAGCATTTATTCAGGCTGTGTGGAAACAGATTGTGGCAGCTTTAAATAATTCTTATGATGAACATTTAATTTTCGAAACCCTGAATGAACCAACAGACAGATTCCATGAACATACTTTTCAGGAAAAAACTAATTGTGCAGTTTGCAAAAAAGATTTTGCACTATTGAATGAGTATAATCAGATGATAATTGATACTATCCGGGCCTCAGGCGGCAACAATGCAAAACGCTTCATAATGGTAGAAGGTCTGGGTGGCGGTTGTGCAAATGTAACAACAAATCTCTTTAAGCTTCCTAAAGATAAAGTAAAAAACAGGCTTATACCTGCAGTTCATAATTACCCTATGAGTCTTCCTCCGTGGCACAGAACTTATTATACGGAAACCATTAAGAAATATAATATTACAGATTGTTTTGCAGATTTGGATAAAGCATTTTTTTCAAAGAAGATACCTGTATATTTTTCCGAAACTGGACATGGTAATAAAGCTGTACCAATTATGGAAGCCATTAACTGCATGAAGGATTTTATGGCAGAAGTTTCAAATCCAAAACGTTCATGCGCAATTTTATTGCATGATTCACACAATAAGGAGACCTTTTATTTTTATGATAAATGGAAATTGCAATGGTTTGATACTGAATACATTAACACTCTTATCTATGGTGCAGAAGGAAAAGACTTCCCTTTAAGTGCAGATTTCATCAAAAAGAACGAGGTAAAGGTTCCAAGCATTGTCGGTAAAAATCTTCTTAAAGCCCCTGTAGAACTCCGTGATGGCGAAGGTGGTACCGGCATAAAAGGCGACCTCTTTGTCCGCTCAAGACCAGAAAACTACAAGCTTGAATTTGAAGTTGAAAAGCTCAGTTCAAAAGCAGAAATCTATCTTGCCTACAATGATTACAAAGGAAACTGGACTGAAGTCATGACAAGAAACAAGGTTAAGCTTCTTAAGGGCGGCAGCCTTGACGGTGCAATGATAAAGGTAAAGGACAATACCGTTGTTGTAAGCATAGACAATGCCACAAGCTGCGAGTTTGAAACAGCCGGTGAACTCTATGTTCTTGGCCAGGACGTCCTCATCAAGTCAATAAAGGTGATGGAGTAAACCACCCCTTTGTCAACTAGAAACTAAGCGGCTCCAATCTGGGGCTGCTTTTTTTTACCTAAATCAAGCTGTCCCAGTCATGCCAGCTTACGTACTTTATGCCGTTTATGGTGCAGCTCAAGTCTCCCAAATAAAAAACTGCTCCCTGGCATTTTTTGTCAGAACGGAGGGAAACATATTTGCGTGTGTTGGCGGAAAGTTTTTGCTCCGTGTCAGAATTGCTTTTAATTTCGATGGCATAGGTATGTTTCCAGTCTGCAATTGTATCAACCTCAAAACCTTTTGCATCCCTGAAAAATGTTAGCTCAGGTTTCTTTGCAATGTTGTAGCGGGACTTTAAAAGTTCAGCAACTGCAAATGTTTCTATGACGGCTCCTTTGTATTGACTTAACAACAGATCTTCTTTTGACTCAAGCCTGAGAAGATGGCACAAAAGTCCTGTATCCGTAAAATACATCTTGGGTGTTTTTACAATGGTGCGTCCAAGATTATTTGTATCGGGTTCAAGAAAATGTATGATAAAAGAAGATTCCAGAATCGAAAGCCATTGTTTGACTGTAGGTGCGGAAACTCCAAGATTTTTTGATATGCTTTCCATCGAAAGTAGCTGCCCGGAATAAAGCGCACAAATCTGAATAAACTTTCTGAATGTCGAGATGTTTGCTGCTGTTATATGCTCCTTTACATCCAAATCAAGATATGTATCGATATAACTTTCAAACCAGTCTTCTGGAATAAAGTGTTTTTCGCTGTCATACAAGGGAGGATAAAAACCCTTGAAAATTAAATCGTATGGATTTTGTGGAGCAAGATTTGAGTCTTTTAACTCACCAAGAGAAAAAGGCAAAAGCCTCAAAAAGGAAGCTCGGCCGGCAAGGGAATCCGTCATGTTCTCCTTTAACCTGTACTGATTGGATCCTGTCAGGATGTATTTTCCAGGGGCATGTTTTTTACTGTCCACCAACAGTTTTACCGCATCAAATATCTCCGGAACTTTCTGTGCCTCATCAATAATCACACCATCTGGAAATGCCTCAAGAAAGTCCTTTGGATTAGAAGCGGCAAAAGCCCTAAGTTCCTTGTCATCAAGAGTAACATATTTTTTATCTGGAAAAGCCATTTTTGCAAGGGTTGATTTTCCACTCTGCCGGGGACCTGTTATTCCTATTACAGGAAACTGTCCGGCAAGCCGTAAAAGAGCGTCTTTAGCTTTTCTTGAAACATCCATGTTCAACCTCCATCACGAGAGTGGTAATAATCTAAAGTGTAACATGGTAAAAATCTAAAGTCAAGAGTGGTAAAAATCTAAAGTCAAGAGTGGTAAAAATCTAAAGTCATATATCTTCCCTATCACTAGTATGTGTAAATCTTAATCTATGCTTGAAAGTGACTGTGGAAGGCAAGTGCTACAAATGTTTAACAGAATAGAAAACAGATAATTGAGGAAGCCCTGTAATGCAGGCGGGGTTCGTGGCGAGCATACATTTGTGCGGTGCGAGCGATAGCGAGTCAGATACCTTATACCGCACATCATGTAGGCTTGACACGGTTCCCGCCGGGAATGAAAGGGCTTCCTCATAAATAACTGCAATTATCAATTCTATGAAAATTTGCACTTGCCTTCCACACACTATCTCTTGACATATTCGACCCTTTCTGTTACTATATAAAGTAACTTTTCAACTTCAGGAGAACGATTATGAAGATGACAGAAACACAGCTGGAACAGGTCAGGGAACAGATTAGAAGGGTAAAGGCATTTGGAAATCCTTTTTATACCGAGCGCTTTAAGAACGTAAACCCGGAAGACATAAAGAATCAGGAGGACTTTGAAAACCTGGTTCCATTCGTAACAAAGCAGCAGCTCCGTGACGCATATCCTCTTGGACTTGCCACGGTACCGGAAGAAAAAATCGTCCGCATCCATTCATCAAGCGGAACTACAGGAGCACCGGTTGTAATCCCCTACACACAGAAGGACGTTGACGACTGGACGACCATGTTCGCACGCTGCTATGAACTGGCGGGCATCACAAATAAAGACAGGCTTCAGATAACCCCGGGATACGGCTTGTGGACTGCGGGCATCGGCTTCCAGGCTGGATGTGAAAGGCTTGGTGCAATGGCAGTTCCAATGGGACCCGGAAACACGGAAAAGCAGTTGAGGATGATGCAGGATTTAAAGTCCACCGTCATCTGCGCGACATCTTCATACGCACTCCTTCTTGCTGAGGAAGTTGAAAAACGCGGCATAAAGAACAAAATCTGCCTTAAGAAGGGAATCATCGGTTCAGAGCGTTGGGGCGAAAAAATGAGGAAGCGCATCCAGGGCATCCTTGGAATTGAGCTCTACGACATCTACGGCCTTACCGAATGCTATGGTCCCGGAATCGGAATCAACTGCGAGGGAGAGGACGCCATCAACATTTTCGACGACTACGTTTACATCGAAATCCTTGATCCGCTCACAGGAAAGCCGGTAAAGGAAGGCGAGATAGGAGAAATCACCCTTACGACGCTTGTAAAGGAAGGAGCTCCTCTGTTCCGTTTCCGCACACACGATCTGGCTGCCTTTGTAACAGAGCCAAGCAAATCCGGTTTGAAGTACCCAAGAATCACGCAGATCCTTGGAAGAAGCGACGACATGGTAAAGGTAAAGGGAAACATCATCTTCCCAAGCACCATCGAGGACGTAATAAAGAATGTTCCGGGCACATCAAGCGAATACCGTGCCGTAATCGAACACGTGGACGGAAAGGACAAGATGACCCTGTTCGTAGAAGTTGAAGGCGGCACAGACAGGACGGAAGTAGCCCTTGCCATAGCCTACAACTTCAAGCAGAAGTACAACATGACCCCGGAAGTAAAAGTCGTCGGAGAAGGCGAACTCCCCAGAAGCGAAAAGAAAACCAAGCGCATCGAAGACAAGAGGTTTGAGTAAGTAAATTTAAACCAAAACAAAGCGATTGCCCGCAGGTGAATGAATTTTGTTCATCTTCGGGCATTTTTTTTTGAAATTTTTGTATAAAAACAGGGGGGTCGACACCAATTATTCTATAGAGGTATTCTATGAGAAAAAATTGTGTTTGTTTTTTACTTAACCTGTGTTTGGGATTTGTAATGTCATCATGCATGGCATTTGCAGATCATGAATCTCCGTCCAGTTCGGGAAAGGCTCAGGAAATCAAGATAGCCTGCTGGAACGTCCAGACTTTCTTTGATTCGGTAACTGAGGGGACTGAGTACAGCGACTTCATCAAAAACAAGGCTTGGAACGAGGACGCTTACCGTGTTCGGCTTGAACGGCTTGCTTCTGCCATCAAAGAATTTGATGCTGATGTCGTGATTCTTGAGGAAATCGAAAACGAATCCGTGATGCATGACATTGCCAACTATCTGGCAGGTGAATGGAGCGCAAGAAAGGCTTATTCCCATGCGTGTTTTGCACGAAACAAGGGAGGGGCAATCGGTGTGGGTGTACTGTCGCGGCTAGAGCTCAGTTCTCCAAGGGTTCATTCACTGGACATCCGGGGGCAGTCGGAAATGCCGGACATGAGGCCGCTTTTGCAGGTTACCGTTCACAGGGGCGGGCATGAGCTTACCCTTTTTGTAAACCACTGGAAGAGCATGAGTGGCGGCAAGGAGGAAACCGAAGTCTGGAGGCAATATCAGGAAGGGCTGCTTGCACGTCGTATGGCGGAAAAAACACGGAACAACGAAGCTGTGCTTGCGTGCGGTGACTTTAACAGGGATCTGTCTGATTTTTCTGCCGGGAATGAAAAGGGCACTGTAGTGTTGAATGAATTTCTGGAAGAAAGTGAGCTTGCGGTAAAATCACTCTGGTATACTCAGTCCGATGTCTTGGTTGAACCTGGCTCGTATTACTATGAAGGTGAATGGTCCAGAATCGATCACTTTTTTACATCAGGGCCGGTTGAAGTTCTGGATTTTACAGTACAGACTGACGGTCCCTGGTGCAATGAAACCACCCATGTTCCGGAGCGATACATGATTTTTCTGGGCAAGGGTTATTCAGACCACCTGCCCATTTCATGCCGCGTCCGTTTTTAGAGAGGCCTAGTACTTGTAAATGGCGTAAACCTGTGTGTAGTTGTACAGTGCCATAGAAAGCAAGGAATTTATGATGGCAGTTGAATTTGAAAAGTCAAGGGTTACCCCGCTGCCATCTTTCTTTGTGTTGAAAGACAGGGTACTCTTTCCGTGTCCTTCCTTAAGCCCCTGATTGATTGCCAGGCAGTTTGCATAGTAAATTGAAATCGGCTTGATGTTGGAAACGCTAGGGGTTCCCTTGTAAGAGAAGGTCATCACAGACTGGTAGTTCTTGTTTGTAGCCTTGAGCAGGATTTGAGCTGCCTTAGCATTGTCGTCGTTGGGACAGTTGTCATCCAGGGTGATTGTAACTGTTGAACTGCCGCCGGTTGGTGAAACGGTCCTGACAGTACCGTCAGAAGCTTCTATAGATAGACATGAAGTAAAAGTGACAGAGGCGATGAAAGCCAGAATTGCCAAACCAAGAAATGATCTTTTCATAAGGATCTCCTGTAAAAATGGATTGTACAGATTAAATTATACCAGTTATAGGGAAATTTCACAAGGAAAAACAAAAAAATGAACCAAGATTATTCAGAACTAAATTTGGATTATTGCGACTTTTTTTACAAATTCTTCAATTTTTTGCTTAAAATATCGTTGAATTTTGTAAAATGACTATCTATAATTATCGTAATCTTACATTTTTTATTTTTTTGTCATAATTAAACAGAGGTCACTATGGTCATCGAACAGACACTGCCAAAAATGGTCCGCAAAATAGCCGAACAATATCCGGAAGTCATTGCACAGTATTCAAGAACAAAAACCGGAGAATTCATCCCGACAAATTACCACAACATGTACCAGAACATCCTGGACTTTGCAGGCGGCCTCATGGAGCACGGTGTTACCCGTGGAGAAAGAATCGGCCTCATCAGCGATGACCGCAAGGAATGGCAGCAGGCGGACATGGCACTTCTTGCGCTTGGCTGTGTAGATACCCCCCGCGGATGTGACGCAACGGAAAGCGACCTTTCATACATCCTGTCGTTTGCAGAATGCAGAATCGTAATTACAGAAAATACAACACAGGTAAAGAAGCTTTTGAACATCAAGGATAAGGTTCCCACGATGCAAGCCATAATTGCCTTTGACCCGGTTGACGAGCATGAGGTAAAGCGTACCAATGAAATGGGCATAAGATTCTACCAGTTTCAGGACGTCGTAAAGAACGGACATCAATGGAGGAAAATGCATCCGGATGTTGTCGAGCAGGAACTGGACAAGGGGCAGTGGGATGATCTTGCCACAATCATTTTTACAAGCGGTACGACAGGAACACCAAAGGGAGTAATGCTGACCCACGGAAACTTCATAGCCCAGCTTGATGATGTTGATGAAAGAATCTTCCTTAATCCTGGGGAAAAGGGACTTTGTGTTCTTCCTGTATGGCATGTTTTCCAGCGCGAGGTTGAATACGTCATCATGAGTCAGGGAGCATCAATGGTTTACAGCCGCCCAATCGGTTCCATCCTTCTTGCAGACATTGAAAAGATGAATCCACATCTTTTGCCTGCTGTTCCACGCGTATTTGAGGCAATCTACGACGGAATACAAAGGAAGATGCGTAAAGCCGGTGGAATCTTCCTTGCACTGTTCAAGTTCTTTGTCGGTGAGTCTATCCTCTGGTGTTCAATAGACGTAAAGCTCCGCAGAAAGACAGCCCGTTTTGGACATGACCATCTTGGTTTCTGGTGGCCTGTTCTTGTGCTGCCGTGGCTCCTTCTCTACCCCATCCGCCTGTTGGGAAAATTCCTTGTGTTCAGGAAAATCAAGAAACTGGTAGGAAAGAATTTCCGTGCGGGCATTGCAGGTGGTGGAGCATATCCAGGTTATATAGATAAATTCTTCTGGGCAATCGGAATCAAGGTTGTGGAAGGCTACGGTCTTACAGAAACTGCCCCAATCATTTCCGTTCGTCCGATTGCAGATCCAGTCATGCATACGGTTGGTACTCCAATCCGCGGTGTGGAAGTCCGTGTTGTTGATGATGACGGAAAGCCTGTTCCACGCGGACAAAAAGGTTCACTCCAAGTCAGGGGCCCGACAGTCATGAAGGGATACTACAAGAGGGAAGACCTTACTGCCAAGGTTATAGACAAGGACGGATGGTTTGACACGGGAGACCTTGCACGCCTTACAGTGGACAACGAAATCCAGCTGCGTGGACGCAAAAAGGATACAATCGTTCTTATGGGTGGAGAAAACATCGAGCCAATCCCGATTGAACAGAAGCTTGCAACTTCTCCATACATTCAGACTGCAATTGTCTTCGGAACAAACGAAAAGGGAGAAGACCAGCGCTATCTTACAGCCCTTATCCTGCCAAGCAAGGAAGACCTTGAGATGTACGCAAAGGAAAACAACATCACATATCAGTCCTATGAACAGCTTGTGCAAAGCGAGCCGATAATGAAAATGCTTGAAGCCCAGGTAGCCGAATTAATTAGTGCAAAGAACGGTTTCAAGTCCTTTGAAAAAATCAATAAATTTGATATCATTACTAAACCGTTTGAAGTAGGTGTTGAACTTAGCGCCAAACAGGAAATGATGAGATACAAGATAGCTGAACTGTACAAGGCCAAGCTTGCAAAAATGTACCGCAGCTAACGGAGAACCATGGCAAAAAAGAAAAAGGCCAAACCGGATTTTTCAAAACCAAAGCCGGTTGCACAGACCGAAGAGACAGAAATCGTATCCGCACTCCAGCCCAAGGAAAACAAAGACGGGCAGAATGGCGGTGATGATGAAGTTAAAAGCCAGAGGAAGGCGGAAAAGCAAAAGTATTATCCCGACCAAATTTACTTTAACCTGCCGCTCATCGTAATTGCCGGACGACCCAACGTAGGAAAATCAACCCTGTTCAACGCCCTGACCCACACAAAGAGGGCCATAACCGATCCCACACCCGGCGTAACCCGTGACCCGGTGGAAGGTACATGTTTTCTTGCAGGGAAACCCGTTCACCTTATGGACACAGGCGGATACAAGCTTACCCGTGACCTTACAAGCCGTGAAAGCGAGATGGACGACCTTGTTGTGGAAAAGACGGTTGAAATGCTCACCCGAGCCGACAGGATACTTCTTCTCCTTGATGCCACCGAAATCACCGCCGAAGACGAGGAACTGATACTTAGGCTAAGGCCATACTGGGGCAAACTGATTGCGGCAGTAAACAAAACCGAGGGTGGAAAAAACGAAGCCCTTGCATACAATTACATGAAGTTCGGATTCAACGACCTGCTTTTCATTTCTGCAAGCCACGGAGACAACCTGCCACAGCTTGAAGAGGCAATGGTAAAGGGACTTGACTTCAGCAGGGTAACGGAAGGCTCAGAAACAGACCGACCAATCCGAATCGCAATACTCGGAAAACCCAACACAGGAAAATCAACCCTCAGCAACGCACTCACCCACACGGAGGCAAGCATCGTAAGCGACTATGCCGGAACCACCCGTGATGTTGTAGAAGGCAGCTTCAGGTACAACGGAAGGGACATTCAGATTCTGGACACTGCGGGAATCAGGCGAAAGAGCAAGGTTACCGAAAACGTGGAATACTATTCCGTAAACCGCGCTATAAAGACTCTTGATGAATGTGACATAATGTTCCTGATGATAGACGCACAGGAAGGCCTTACAGAGCAGGACAAAAAGATTTGCTCCCTTGCATACGAGAGGGGACGCGGAATCATCTTCATCCTGAACAAATGGGACACGATGGAAGACCAGAGCACAAAGGCGCAGAAAAAGGCGTTCGACTACATACGCACGATGTTCGGCCAAATGCAGTGGGCACCGATCGTCACCCTCAGCGCAAAGAACCATGACGGCCTCAAGAACCTGATGAATACGGCCCTTACCCTGTTTGAACAGCTTACACGCAAAATCGACACTGCCACACTAAACATAGCACTAAACGACTGGCTCGAAAAATATCCGCCGCCTGCAACAAAGGCAATTCACTTTAAGGTCAGATACATCACCCAGACAAGCGTTAATCCGGTAAACTTCCTGATTTTTGCAACACGCCCAGAAAACGTACCTGGAAGCTATGTCACATACTTAAAGAACCGTGTGCGGGAGGATCTTGGCTTTGACCAGATTCCGGTACAGATAGAGATGAAGGCAAGCCGTCAGAAATGGCAGGACAGGGAGCGCTAGGTTTGGCTCAGTATACGATTGGGGAAGTTGAAACTATTACGGGAATAAAGCCTCATGTACTGCGATACTGGGAAGAGAACGTTCCGATGTTCAATCCGCAAAAGGATTCCGGGGGCCACAGGGTCTACACCCAGAGGGAAATCGACATCATCTGCAGGCTCAAGTATTTGATTTACACAAAACATTATACGATTCAGGGGGCGCATGAACAGCTGCTTCGTGAAATGGAAGACCAAAACTCAAAGGAAAAGGCCCTGTTTGCAATACGGAAATGCCGGGCGGAACTGGATAGCCTCTTCCTTCAAATCCATCAGCTGAAGGGGTCAAAGAAAACATGAAGAATTCCCTCCTTGCCGAATCTTCAATTCCTTCTGATGCAAAAAAGATTCTGGCAGATTTTGACAAGATAATTTCTTCAACCCATCCGCTCAATTCAAAACAGAGGGCAATGCTTCCCAAAAAGATTCAGGAACTGAGCCATACCCTCACCGACGAAAGGTCAGACCGCAGATTGGGCTACATGAACCAGCCAGCCACACTTTCAGCCTACACCCACTATTACCTGTGGTGGAACCTTGTGCGTCTTACAAGGCTTTTTTCAAACCTGCCGTCCCAACTTTTCAACTTGAAGGATAATTCCATCTGCCTTGACATGGGAAGCGGCCCACTTACCGTACCAATTGCCCTGCTCCTGTCCCGTCCGGAACTCAGGGAAAAACCTCTTGTCTGGTACTGCATGGACATTTCATCCCAGGCACTTTCAATTGGAGAAAACCTCATTTTGACCGTTTCCGCCAGATTGAATGCAAAGCCGTGGAAAATCATACGCGTAAAGGGCAACTTTGGCACTGCCATAAAGGAAAAGGCTTCGTTCATAAGCTGTGCAAACGTCTTCAACGAAATTCGCGAGGGAGACAAAATGCCCCCGGATTTTCTTGCAAAAAAATACGTACAGGGAATACTGGATTATGCAGAAAAAGAGTCCAGCGTCCTTGTAATTGAACCAGGCACCCCCCCATCCTCCAGACTGCTTTCCCTGATGCGGGATTCTTTCATGCGCAGGGATTTTGTACCCGTTTCTCCATGCACCCACTGTTCAACATGCCCGATGGACGGAAAAAAGGGTGGAAAATGGTGCAATTTTGCCTTTACAACGGAACAGGCCCCCTATGCCCTAAAAAGGCTGTCGGAAAAGGCAAACCTGCCAAAAGAAAGGGCTGTCCTTTCGTTTATTGCGATGACAAACAAAAAATCAGGGATTTTACCGCCAAAAGAAGGAACTATGGACATAAGGGTTACAAGCGACCTGATCCGGCTCCCAGAAAACAGGAAGGGATGGTATGCCTGCTCCGAAAAAGGGCTCCTGCTTGTTACCGGAGAGAAAAAACTCCATTCCGGAAGCTGGATTTCCATACCGGAAATAGCCGAAAAAGCCCCCCGAGACAAAAAAACAGGGGCCATTATCGTGTCACTTGATTAAAAAGTTTAAATTTTTTTTTAAAAATGTACCGTTTTTTAAAAAAGTATGATATAATGTTAAATGAAGATGGAGCATTTTTTTAAGATAAAAAAGTCCTTCCGAATCAGCTGCAAATGGCAGACTTAGGAGCAATTGTGAACAAACGAGATTTTCCAAAGATTCATTTTTATGATCAGGATTTTGTAGACATATATGACAAGACCTGGAACTGGCTTTCGGATTATTGGATCGACCCCGCTACTGGAGAGAAGTCCCCGGACGGCTTGTTTATTTATCCTATGCACGGCAAGTACATACTGGATCAGGCGGAAGCAATTTTTTCCTCATTTTTCCTTGTCTATTCAAACAGGAATTTTCCCGCAAGCAAGAACATAGATTATTTTTATGCGCGCCAGGAAGAAAACGGTGCCATACGGTGGAAGTATGACGCCAAGACAAACAAACCCATCACAGACAAAACCAATCCGGAAGGTGTGGGCCTGCCGCTTTTTGCATGGGCTGAATTCAACCTTTACCACAAATCGGCCAACAAAAGGCGCATCAAGGAAGTAATGCCCATCCTCCAAAGCTATATGGGATGGATTGACCGTACATTCAAAAAGCCAAACGGACTGTATTCAGTTCCACACGCATTCTCGACAATGTTCAACTCCCCAAGAAAGGGAGCCTATTATCCAATCGACTTCAACAGCTGCATGGCAATCAATGCGGCACACATGTCTGCCCTTGGTGACATCTTAAACGACAAGGACATCAGCTTCCAGTACAAGAAGATGTACTTTAGCCTCAAGACAAGAATCAACTCGCTCATGTGGGATTCCGACACAGGTTTCTACCATGATTTGGACAAGGATGAAAAGCGCCTGCCACGTAAAACAATAGCCGGTTTCTGGCCGATGCTTGCCGAACTTCCGAACGCAGACAGGGCAGAGATTCTTGTAGCACACTTGAGCTCCCCCAAGACATTCGGTACCGACCATCCGTTCCCGACACTGAGTGCGGATGACCCGGACTTTAAGCTTACAGGCGAAGGATTCAAGGGATCCGTATTCCCGCCGTTCAACTTCATGGTGATTAAGGGACTTGAAAAATACCAGCACTACGATTTTGCCCGCGAATGTGCAATCCGCCACATGTACTATATTCTTGAAGGATTGAGCCCGCTGGATTCAAAGCAAAAGGGAGACCTGTTTGAGGCATATCTCCCCACAAAGGAAGGACCCGCACAACTCCGTGGAGACTCCGACTTCCCGCGCAAACGCTTCCTGCACTTTATAGGACTTTCAACCATAGCCATAATGATAGAAAACATCATCGGACTGAACATAAGCCTGCCAAGAAAAACGGTAGACTGGGTTATTCCGAACCTTGAGATTATGGGAATTGAAAAGCTGTCCCTAAAGCGCAACCTGATTACGATTTTGAGCAACAAGAGTTCACGCGGATGGGAAATCCAGATGGAAAGCGAAAAGCTCTATTACTTTACGATCAACATTCTTGAACAAAAGAAAAAGACGCTCCCGATTCCATCAGGAAAGTGCTCTATGCTGATTGACAAACTGTAATCGCAGAAGGCAAATGCAAAACTTCACAAAAGAAGAAGCATTTCCATTCCAGGCGGGAACCGGGTCAAGCCTACATGAGCCGGGACACTTCAATCGCCATCATTTTCGCGGCTAACTTTTTTGGCAACACCCCACCCCCTTGCAAATGTATTCTTGCCCCGAACCCCGCCTACATTGCAATGCTTACTCAATCAATTTAAAGCACTTGCCTTCCGTAACAATTTATACAAAGACAAATATCAAGAAAAGATACCTTTCCAGCTGGCCAACAGATAATAAAATGGGAAAATCGCCAATAAAACAAAGAATTTTTGCCTATTTTAATTCAATTTTCTTTATCAAAAGATGTTTTTTGACATCTTTATTAAAATTTACCACAAAATCATAATCTCTTTTCCATTTTTTCAAAGCTTCTTTGCAATCTTCTTTTTTCCCATTGAATTGTATCAACCATTGCAAATGACTTAGAATTTTCTCTTTAGACAATAGTTGATTATATATAATCGAAGCTAACAAATCATGTCTTTGTTGTTCAGTAAAAGCATTGTGTTCCCCAACACTATAACCATAAATGGATAGTTCAGAAAACTTACGCAAGTTTACTACATTTTCATCTTCAAATTTGAGCTTTATTAACGGATACTTTAAGTCAGCAAAATACTTTTTTACGGTTTTATAATCTGAATACAGTTTTGAACATTTCTGACATTGGAACGCATTAAAGGTAACAATCTTTCCTTCACTATTAATTGTCGTAATCGTAACAGATTCTGATAGATGCTTCTCAAATTTTGTACATTTTATACTAGTTAAATTTTGATAAACATAAAGGGGCTTTTTGTCATATTTATAAACAGAAGACTTTATCATAATTCCAGAAGTATTAACGCTAATTTTCTCTGAAAAATTATTTTTTGGAACTAAATACTTTGTCAAGTTTCCACTTTCTTTATCAAAATAATATATATGCTTTGATAGAATGAATAAATCATCATGAAGAGATTTAAAAAAAACATCATCGATGGAATAGTTATTAAATCGACAGTTTTTATTTAGTACATTCCTTACATACTCCAAATCAATTATTTTTGGATTGAGTTTTTGAGTAAAAAATTCTCGTAAAAAAAACTTTTTCGCTATAGTCCCCAAATCATCTGAACTTTTTTCCTCCAAAGACTTCAAAAACTTATCTGGAATTATTTTCTTGTTCCACCATTCATCAAACTTAAGAAATTCCGCTTCATTTAAAAGTTTCTTATGTACTAGGTAATTCAAGTCGTAATCTAAAAATTTAAAATAATTTCGATAGCTTATATTTGGGAAACTCCAACATTTAGACTTTTCTGGATTGTTATCATAACGAATTCTGATTTTATCTGATAATTGTCCAACAATTTCACCAAAGCCAAGGATTTTATGATATATTCTTTCCCCTATCAAATCAATGCCAAGCGAATCACCCATAGAGCCACCATCAAAATCATTGTATTTTTATCAACAATAAATATCGAACCTAACTTTTATCTCCCCAGAACTTTATTTACTGTATCTTCATTGATTTCTGAATCAAATATTACAATCCTCTTATACAGGGTTTTGTATTCCTCATTTTTTGCCTTAACATTTGATCCACCATCTATGCATTCCATTATAGTTACAAAATAATCTCCGGAAACAAAAGTATATCCTTTGGTTTCTACAATTTTGGTTTCGTCATTAAGATAAAGATTACTGTTTATCTTATAATCCCAAGCAATGTATTGCGTACCAGAATCTTCAAAACTTCGGAAATTTTCCTGAAGGAAAGTCACACCTGCATTTGTTTCCTGGAATTCCTTTTCCCATTCATAGTATTTCTGAAGCTTTACCTTATCGGAATCATTCTTGCTTAATCCGGGAACATCCTTTAAACGTGCCAAACTGACTTCATAAACATCATTTTTATCCAAGAGGATAATCATTGTATTCCCCTTATCAGCGAAACTGACGTCTTCCGTGTTGACTTTAAAGGCATAGTTTTTTATGCCGTTCTGAACAGCAAAATACAAGTCATCCCCAAACCTAAATACAATAATTTCATTTTTAATTGCATTTTCCACATGGGTCACATTTTGCTTGGGAGCAGAAACACATCCTGCAAACAAAACCAAAACACCAATAATTAATAAAACGTTTTTCTTCACTTTTTTGTCTCCTTTTAACTTTTCAATTCATAATTCATAATTCATAATTCATAATTAACTTTTCTTACCCGTTTACAGAAAGCTGGACCTTCATGTTGTCGAAGTCATAGTATCCGAAGACTTCCGTGAACAGTCTCTTTACCAATTCCAGGATTTCACCGCAATTCTGGCCGACATTTGCATACACGCCGTCGCTCAACTGGACGTATTCTTTGTATGACAGATTGGCAAGGGTTTCTGTATTTACCTCAGTGTCAGCTTTTACCGTGCCGGAATATCCGATTGCATTCAACACCGGCTTGAGTTTTTCGATGTTTGCCTGCTGAACCTTAACATTAGGCCACCACAACATCAGTCCATCCTTTTCCCGCGAAAACTGAACGAACTGATCCTTGCCGCCACCACTGATTATCAAAAAGCCCATTTTCATATAGTCTGAGTCCAGCAGTTTCCTTATTGAATCCGCAACCCCATTAATGTCCGCAGCCACAGCCCTTGACTTGACGCGAGTAATCAAAAACAAAACGGCCACAAAAACCGCAATAGCAATTAAAATCCCAACTTTCATAAATTCCCCCATTCATAATTCCGCATTCTTAATTCTTAATTCTTAATTAATTCTCAATCAGCTTAAGGTCACCGTCTTTGATCCAGCCGATTTTTCTGAACAAGAGGCCAAAGAGCCATGTCAGGACTCCGGGGAGGATGAAGCTTACAAGAATAAGGCCAAGCCATTCCATTACGCCTGGGGTAATTGCGGTGGCACCCTTTGCGACTGCCTGTTCAACAGGGGAATACCAGCCGGTAATCATTCCGATCTGGCCTACAAAGCCGCAGGTTCCCATTCCGGAAGAAACGGGAGCACCGTTCATCTCCAGCTTGAATACGCAGGTTGAAATTGGACCTGTTATTGCGGAAGACAAAATTACCGGAAGCCATATTCTTGGATTCTTTATGATGTTGGGCATCTGGAGCATGGAAGTTCCAAGTCCCTGACTCAAAAGGCCGCCCCACTTGTTTTCACGGAAGCTCATGATTGCAAAACCTATCATGTTTGCAGAACAGCCGGCTACAGCAGCACCACCCGCAAGACCGACAAGTCCCAGGGCATGACAGATTGCCGCACTGGATATTGGCAGGGTAAGCACAACACCAACGATTACGGACACGATTATTCCCATAACAAACGGATGAAGGTTTGTGGCCCAGATTATCAGGTCACCGACGGAAGATGCCGCAAGACCAATCCACCTTGCACACAAGACCGCAAGCAAAACGCCGGAAATCAGGGTTACCAGAGGGGTTACAAGAATGTCCACCTTGGTTTTTCCGCTTACAAGATTTCCAAGTTCAGAGGCAATTATCGCGATGACAAGAACCGCAAGAGGTCCTCCCGCACCACCTAGCTTGTTACATGCCGCACCGACAGCCGCAAGAGAAAAAAGCACGAGCTTAGGGGCCTTGAGGGCATATCCTATTGCAATTGCCATGGCAGCACCGACTACTGCCGCATCAGAGGCAAAGGTTCCTGCATCTACAAAAAAAGTTCCTACAGGATTTTCACCCAGTTTCAAAATCAGCTGACCGAGCGTCTTTACGATGGTTCCAACAAGAAGGGATGCAAAAAGACCGTGTGCCATTCCACCAAGAGCGTCAACAAGATAGCGCTTTACAAATTTGTTCATAATTCCCCCAGAAAAAGGTTCTATTAAAACCGAATAGTATCAGATAGAACGGATAAAATCAACATGCCCCGCAAAAATGCGCAGCCCCCTTTTCTTCCATTTTTTCTGTTTTTTATTTCCTTTTTTTAAAATCATGCTTTATAATATAATGTATGGCACTCTTTGATAGAATTAAAAAGTTTATAGGCGCGGACAAACATTCTCCCTATATCAACGGGTATTTTGACAAATCAAATATCCGTTCCGCAGTTTATGTTTCCTCAGTAATCATAATACTTGAAGTATTCATGATAATAAACATTTCCATAAGGCAGTTTTTTGAGGAGACAAGGCGCACAGACGAATGGTTCATAGTGCATATCTCATGCTTTAGCGTCCTGCTGCTTACTGCCATTGTACTCTTCATCTATTCTATTTGTCATATAAAAAAACTGAGTTCCAACCGCCGTATTTGGGAATTGCTGAAATACGTCTTTTCCATAGTGGCGCTGGTTTTTGGAATTTACATCTCCTATCTTGATTACCAGAAGGGCGAACAGTTCATAACCTTGATGACAATGACCATCTTTGTCTTCTCCTTTGTCGTCTGGAGGCCGATTTATTCATTTTTGCTTCTTTCGGTGACCTATGCCGTTTTCTTTTGGCTTTGCAACCGCTTTACACCCGCCACCTTTGCCACCAAGATAAACCTTTTCATTGTCTTCATCTCCCTTCTAATGAGTGCAATAAACGCCTATCACCAGAAATTAAAGGAAGCAGAAAAGGGAGAGAAGCTGAATCATGCGCACGACATACTCCTAAAGCTATCCATAAGCGACGAGGTTACGGGAATAGCAAACATGCACTATTTCAGGAGTCAGGCACTGGATCTTCTGCACGACAACTCAGTCGAAGTAAACAATTTGATTTTCCTTTTCCTTGACATCGAGAACTTCAAGACGGTGAACGAAAAATACGGTTTCTGGGAAGGCAATGATTTCCTCAAGGAATTTGCCGACATGCTCAACAAGGTTTTCAAGAATTCGATTGTCGCACATTTTTCCAATGACAATTTTGTCGTACTCACAAAGAACGAAGCCATACCCGAGAAAATCCAGACCCTAAAGCGCAACATGCTGGGAACAAAATATGACGTAACGCTAGGCATTAAAGTTGGAGGTTACAGGCCAAAGGACAGGGAATGTCTGCCGGTTATTGCCTGCGACCATGCCCGATATGCATGCTATTCAATCAAAAAGCGCTACAACCACGATTACTGCGAGTACGACAACTCCATGGCGGATAATTTCTATAAAAAGCAGTACATAATCAACAATATTGACAATGCAATTAAAAAAGAGCGCATCAAGGTCTACTATCAGCCGGTAGTAAATGCAAAGACAGGAAAACTCTGCGGACTGGAAGCTCTTGCACGATGGGATGACTGCGAATATGGATTCCTCTCTCCTTCCGATTTTATTCAGACCCTGGAAGAATACCACCAGATTTACAAGCTCGACCTGTACGTTCTGGAAAAAGTATGCAGAAATTTTGTATATGCCAAAGAGCACGGGCTCACACAGATACCTGTATCGCTCAATTTCTCCAAGCTCGATTTTGATTCAACCAACCTTGTGGATGATGTTGAGAAATGCCTTGAAAAATTCAATGTCGACAAAAAACTGATTCACATAGAAGTGACAGAAAGCACTCTTTCCGAGAATGACGAGAAACTTAAAGCCATGCTCAAGACCTTGCACAACAGCGGATATGCCCTGTGGCTTGATGACTTTGGCTCAGGTTATTCCGGCCTGAACGTCCTTAAGGAATATGACTTTGACATGATGAAGATTGACATGAAATTCCTGAGCGGTTTCTCCGGCAATCAGAAGGCACAACTCATCTTAAAGAACATAATAATCATGGCAAAAGAACTTGGCATGAGTACGCTTACAGAAGGTGTTGAGACAGACGAGGCATACCAGTTCCTGAAGAAAAACGGCTGCGAGCAGATTCAGGGATTCCTGTTTGGGGAACCCATGCCCGATGAAGATTTCTACAGGAAACTTAATGCCGGCGTCTACCAGATTGAACTATAGTGTGTAATCCCAGTTTTCGGCATCCCTAAAGATGTCTGACCATCCCGGACCATAATCAACTGCTGAATTAACAATGCATGCAGTACAGACTACACAGCTTACAAAAATAAGTGCACCCAAGGCAAGCGCTATGATTGAAAGCACGATACCCGCCGTTGCCATTCCGTTTGGAGTCTTCTTTTTTCCGGAAATTCCCAAGGCAAGTCCGACTATGCCCATTATCACCGCAATGATTGAAAACCATCCCGTAAAAAGGAATACCAAAGCAAGGATTCCCAATACCATGGATGCAACAGAAAGTCCCTTTCCCGGATATGTGGCAGGTCTTGGTGGCACTTGCTGCTGATATGAATATTGGTTTACCGGCTGTTGTTGTACAGGCTGTTGTGGAACCGGCTGCTGGTTCTGGTAGCCTGAATTCTCTGGCTGACTCGGCTGGTTCCATGAATCAGACTGACTTGACTGATCCTGCGGCTGACTCGGCTGGTCCCATGGATCATTTTGATTTGCCTGATCCCATGGATCTACCTGATTGTCCTGAAACTGATCATCCATTCTTTTCCTCCTATAAAAACACCGCGTTAGCGGCGTGCCATGGATGGCACGAATATAAGTTTTGTCTTTTACAAAACTTTGATGATAAAACTACATGGATGTAGTTTTATCATATCTCCTTTAGTACAGGCTCCTTGACCTGTTCCACCTTTTTGAATCTAATTACAAATAATATAATTCCAACGCACACAAAGAGAATGCTGAACCACTGCGCAATCGAAAGCGGTCCGATAAATCCCCTCTCCTCATCGCCCCGGAAAAACTCGCATATAAACCTGATTATTCCATAACCAATCAGATAAAGTGAAAACTGATAGTACCTAGCCCTTTTGATGAACGCGCTGACAAGCAGGATGAAGAACAGAAGGAGG
>DBWR01000045.1:0-8161 GCA_002309305.1 Treponema sp. UBA1233
ATGAAGACATCAAATAAGTTTACGACCGTACGAATTGTGGCGGCTCCTGTATTTTTCATCATATATTTTCTGCCGGACTGGCTCCATTGTGTGCCCGAATCCCTGCTTTCAAACATCTCAGCATGCATACTGATTCCGCTTCTGGCATTTGCTGAGTTTACCGATTTTCTGGACGGTTTTTTCGCCCGCAAGCACAACGAGGTAAGTGATTTTGGAAAAATGTTCGACCCATTTGCCGACGTTTTCCTTCATCTGGGAACCTTTACCTGTTTTGTCTTTAGCGGATACATGCCCCCTGTGCTTTTTGTACTCATACTCTACCGTGAATTCGGACAGAGCTTTTTACGCATGGTTGTGGCAAAATCTGGCACTGCCATTGCAGCACGCAAGGGTGGAAAACTCAAGACCGTGTTCTATGTGGCAAGCTGTTTCTGGGCTTTGATTCAGGAATGTCTCTACCGCACAGGCCTCGGCTCCCACTGGAACATCGACATGAATGCAATGTACTGGATTGGTGTTGGATTCTTCGTCGTCTGCGTACTTCTTTCATACATCAGCTTCATTGACTACCTTAAGCAGTTTGGTAAAATCTTAAAGGATGCCGCCAATGACAACGGCAAGAAATAAAGCATGAACAGGGACAATCTTTGCTGGAAGGAAAAATCAAAGCGAACCCTTTTGGAAACACCAGTTTTCCGAGTTACCGAAAGGCTTAGCGAAAGTCCAGACGGCAAGACTGGTGCCTACATCGTAAACGAATGCCGCGATTGGGTAATCGTGATTCCGGAAGACGGAGACGACTTCCTCATGGTAACCCAGTGGAGGCATGGTGAACAGGGGCTCAGCACTGAATTCCCGGGTGGTGTGATTGATGACGGAGAAAGCCCCGAACAGGGAGCATCACGCGAACTTCTTGAGGAAACAGGAGCAAAGGCTGGCACACTCATAAAGCTCGGCTCCATGAATCCAAATCCTGCCCTATTCCAAAACCACGTCCACATTTTTCTTGCAAAAAACCTTGAATACACGGGAAACCAGCATCTGGACAGCGACGAATACGTAAACTATTCAAAAATACCAAAATCTGAAGTAATTAAAAACATAGGGGGACCTGACTATCCCCATGCCCTGATGGCAAGCGCAATGGGTTTATACCTTTCGTATGAATACGGAAGCAAAATCAATCAAAAAGGATGAGAAAATGAAAAAAACGATTCTGACAGTTTTATCCGTTATGGCATTGGTAGCCGTTACAGGCTGTTCTAAAAGAAGCTATGCAAAAAACTCAGGCTCAGACAGCATGGTCTTGAGGGAATACGCCACAGAAAACGAGTCTGGAGGAGTCTATTCCGATGAAGAATATCTTGCAGACCAAAAGGGAGAAGTACCCGCAGCCGCTCCGGAGCCAGTTGAACGAAAGCTCATTCGCACTGGAACAATCAGGGTGGAAGTTGAATCCCTTGCAGATACAAGGGAAAGCATCAACAGCTGGGTGTCCAGATGGAACGGCTACATCGCAAGCAGCACCGAAGGGCCATCTTCCATGTCATGCACAATCCGTATTCCATCCATGTACTTTGAACTGGCAATAAACGAAGCTTACGGTCTGGGAAAACTCCGCTCCAAGACAATTCAGGCACAGGACGTAACCGACCAATACTACGACCTTCAGACCAGGCTTGATACAAAAATCATACTCCAGGAACGCTACCAGTCATACCTCAAGCAGGCAAAGGACATAGAGGAACTCCTGGCAGTCGAACGCAAACTGAACGACGTCACATCCGAAGTAGAGTCCATGAAAGGCCAGCTCAAGCTCCTTAATTCACAGGTCGACTATTCAACCATCACATTGGAAGCACGCCTTCCTCCCAACGAAACTGAACAGGGCTTTACCCTGCCCGACACAAAATCAGGATTCAAGAGCTTCCTGGGAACCGCAGCAAGTTTCTTCAACGGCATCATGTTCTTCCTGCTGTACCTGATTCTCTTTGGTGTTCCGATCATTCTTCTTGCAGCCCTCTTGTGGTGGCTTTGCTTTGGAAAAATCGGCCTCATCAAAAAGCTCTTCAAAAAGGCAAATTCTGGTTCAAAAGATAAAAAATAACGTAAAGCTGTTACCAAGTACCCCGCTTTTGGTTTTAATTTTGGTGGAACGGGAAGGTTCATAAAGCGGACTTCCCTTTCTGCCGATACACAAGCGAGGTATTTTATCGTGAAAAAGACTGCATTTTTATTGCCATTTGTTTTTGCACTGGCTCTGCCTTTAGCCGCCGAAACCTACGACACAAGCGGAGGCCCCGTTAAATTTGAATTCAAGTACCAGAAGGGCGACTCATACCGCATTCTTTCAACTGTAAACGAAGACGTTTATGTGAACATGCGCCTGAACCACAAGGCAGAAATCATAAACCGCATTTCAACCCAGGTTCTTTCCATTAATTCTGATGGAAGCGCAAACCACAAGTCCACGTTCATGACCACGGAAAAGGCTGAATCCGCAATAGGATCAGGCTCATTTTCATGGGGTGAGGAATACGAAAGCATCTTTGACCGCGACAAACTGGGAAAATACACCATCGGCGACCAGTATTTCATGCCGACAGTACGCGACGTACCGATTTTCCCGGATTATCCAGTAAAACCAGGCGACACATGGAGCGCAGACGGCCACGAGGCACACGACCTAAGGCAGAATTTCGGGCTCCTTACGCCATACAAGGTTCCATTTACCGCACAGTACACGTATCTGGGAACAGTAAACCGCGAGCAGAAGAAGGTAAAGCAGATGAGCTATGCCGCATCTTCAATCAGCAAGCAGTCCAACAACCAGGTTGTCTCAAAGAACTCAAGCAAACTCCACGTGTTCCAGGTAAAGTATTCAATGTACATGGAGACACCACGCCGTGACCTTTCCGCCATAGCAGATCCCTATGCCGACTATCCACAGACAATGATGGGATTCAGCAACGAACTTGTCTACTGGGACGCAGAAAAGGGTGCCATTGACCATTACACGGAAGATTTCCGCATCCTGATTGAAACCGCATACGGCAGGATGTATGAATTCCGCGGAACAGCACATGCAGAAGTAACTGATTTCGTTCGCACAAGCACGGAAGACAACATCAAGGACGTTCAGAAGCAGATAAAGGATTTGGGACTCAGAAACGTAAGCGTAAAGAAAAGCGACAAGGGACTCACACTTTCCATCGAAAACATCCAGTTCCAGCCGGACAGCGCCATACTTCTTGAAAGCGAAAAGGAAAAGCTCCAGAAAATCGCAGGAATTCTTGACCTCTTCCCGGACAACGACCTGTTGATAAGCGGGCACACGGCAAAGGCCAACAACAATGTGGATCCGCAGCTTCTTTCGGCAAACAGGGCACATGCCGTAGCCGATTACCTGATTTCCATCGGGGCACGCGAAAAGAACCAGGTCTTTACCCAGGGATTTGGTGACACAGTTCCAATCGCCTCAAATTCAACTGAATTGGGAAGGGAGAAAAACCGCCGTGTAGAAATTACAATCATGGACAAATAAGCGTTCAATATGCTAAAATCCATGCATGAATCTTTTATCGGTAAACAAACTTGCAAAAATCGGGCGTGAAAAACCGCTTTTTACAGACGTAACATTCGGACTGGATTTGGGCGATAAAGCCGCATTGATAGGACGCAATGGCAGCGGTAAATCAACCCTCCTTAATACAATTGCAGGAATACTGCCGCCGGACGAAGGCACTGTCGTATTGAACAGGGAGCTTTCACCTGACGGCACTTTTTCTTTCCTGAGCCAAAACCCGGAATTCAAGCCCACTGACACAATCAGGGCTCACATCTTCCGCTCATCTTCACCAAAACTCAACATAATCAGGCAGTACGAAGAAACATGCGCACAAATGGAAAAGGGAGTCACAGCCGGCCTTCAAAAGCAGTTTGACACCCTTACGGCAAAAATGGATGCGGGAGACCTGTGGAATTACGAAAGCCAGGTCCGCTCAATCCTTTCAACCCTCGGCATACATGACCTTGAACGCCCCATGTCGGAGCTTTCCGGCGGAATGATAAAGAAAGTGGCCCTTGCCCAGGTTCTTGTGGAAGACACTCCCCTACTGATGCTGGATGAACCCACAAACCATCTGGACATTTCAACAATCTACTACCTTCAGAATTATCTTGCGGAAACAAAACGCTCGGTACTGATGGTCACGCACGACAGGTATTTCCTTGACGCAGTATGCAACCACATCTACGAGCTGGACAGAAACAGGCTCAAGCTTTATGTGGGAAACTATTCCACCTATCTTGAAAAGAAAAGTACGGAGGCGGAGGTAGAGGCCAACACGGAACGCAGGATAGAATCAGTCCTGAGGGTAGAACGAGACTGGCTCAAACGTGGACCATGCGCAAGGGGAACAAAGGCAAAGGCAAGGATCCAGCACGACATGGCCCTGATAAACCGCGAGAAATTCAGGGAGGACAAGGGATTTACCTTTGAGGTTGAAGGACGCAGGCTCGGGGGGAAAATTCTTGAACTCCACAACATAAGCAAGGGCTTTAACGGCCATCATGTCCTAAAGGAATTCAGCTACACCTTCAGCAAAAACCAGAAAATCGGAATCTTTGGCGACAACGGCTCCGGGAAATCCACCTTCCTGAACATAATCACGGGCACAATCCCAAGCGACACAGGCACGGTCGTAACGGGAGAAAACACGGCAATCGCATACTACATGCAGAACCCCATATTCCCCGACACCACGCTTACGGTTCTGGAATACGTCAAGGAAGCGGCGGAAATAATGCACATGAACGACGGAACAACCCTTAGCGCACCCCAGTTTCTTGAACAGTTCGGCTTTGAGGGAAAAATCCAGCATTCACCGGTCAGCACCCTTAGCGGAGGAGAAAAAAAGCGCCTCTTTCTTGTAAGGCTACTTCTTTCCAATCCAAACTTCCTGATTTTGGACGAACCCACCAACGACTTTGACATATTCACGATGAACATTCTGGAGCAGTTTCTATCTTCATTCAAGGGATGTCTTTTGGTCGTAAGCCATGACCGTTACTTTATGGACAAAGTATGCGACACCCTCTTCATAATAGAAGACGACGGTTCAATCTCGGGCTATGTCGGAAAATGCAGCGAATACATTGCATACAGGGAAATGAAAAGGGCCGAGGAAGAAAAGCTCCAGAGGGAAACCAGCGAAAAGGAGCGTAAAAAGGAGCAGGAGGCAAGGCAAAACCAGACCCCCACCCCGCGCAAAAAGCTTTCGTTCAAGGAACAAAAGGAATTTGAAGGCCTTGAAGAAAGAATCATGGAGCTGGAAGACAGGCAGAAGGAGCTTGAAGGACTCATGGCTTCCTCTGACTTTGAGACCTCATCCAGGGCAGGACAGGAATACAGTCAGAATCAGGCTGAGCTTGAAAAGGCATATTCACGCTGGGAAGAACTTGCTTCGGTTTAATATTGTTTCAATACAACCATTGACAAAAGATTTCATAATGGTACAATTATAACAAGGAGAATTTTATGGCGTACAAATGTGTCGTCTGCGGCTATGTCTATGACCCGGAAAAGGGCGATCCAGATTCAAATACCGCTCCCGGAACCAAATTTGAGGATTTACCGGGCGACTGGCATTGTCCCATCTGCAATGCAACAAAAGATTATGCCTTCATCGATACGGACGACAAAGACGCACGAGCTCCATGTCAGTTCAAGGCGAGATAGCTGATGGCAAAGGAGTGGTTCCAGAACGAGGATTTCTGGCTTGAATACGGTCCAATCATGTTTGACGAACAGCATTGGGCGGAAGCAAGTGGAGTGGCAGACAAGATCCGCTCTCTTGCAGGATTGGACAAAGGCTCCAGCGTGCTTGACGTATGCTGTGGCCCCGGACGAATAAGCGTTGAGCTTGCCCTTTTGGGGATGAATGTTACCGGCGTTGACATTACCCAGCCATTTCTGGATGCGGCTCAGGAAACGGCATCCGACGAAGGGGTTGAGATAAAAACGCTTAACCAGGACATGAGGAGTTTTTCAAGTCCTGAACTGTTTGACTGTGCGGTAAACCTGTACAATTCTTTCGGTTATTGTGATTCAATTGAAGATGACAGGGCCATACTGCAGAGCGTATTCAACTCGCTTAAAAAAGGCGGTACTTTTATAATTGAATGCATCAGCCGTGAAACCGCAATACTTAACTTTACGGCTGGAGAATGGTTTGAACGTGCGGGAATGACGGTGCTGACGGATTTTGGTGTTGTCGGTGCCTGGGAAGGACTTCGTTCAAGATGGATTTTGATAGGCAAGGACGGACGGCGGATTGAGCATGAGTTTGTACAGCGCCTCTATTCTGCCGTGGAACTAAAGGACATACTGCTGAAGACCGGTTTTTCCGGCATTCAGATATTCGGTGGTTATGATTCAAGGCCCTATGACCAGAATGCAGAGACAATGGTCATTGTGGCACATAAATGATTTTAGGAGATTTTTTATGAAGAAATTTGGAATTGCGGCAGTATTTGCATTACTGTTTTCGTCAGGGCTTTTTGCACAGCCTTTGTTTGCATCTAACGGTCAGGTTCAATTAGCGGGTTCAACGGATCTTACAGCAATAGGCATCACACTCCCAATAAACACAAGCCTTGCACCGGATTTAGTCCAGCCGATGGCATCATACTCAAGCAGGGCAGAAGAAAGGCTTGCAGACAGCTTCACCGACCTGATCATCGAGATTCTCGGCATACTCTGGGGCTACAACAACCTTGGCGTCACATACGACAATTACCCATATGCGACAAGTCCCAAGTACATGTGCTTTGACTCATCAAACATGGCGGATTTTGACCTGGCATTCGGAAACCACTTCTACCGCTTTGCCCTGGACACATCATTCTTCTCTGACTTTGGGCTTTGGATGGGAAACTCCACAAGATTTGAGGGACTCCTCTGGAAATTCTTTGGCCCCGTCATCGAACTGAACTCATTCTTCAACACTACGGATGATGTTCCGCTCCTTCAGGAATCAGGATACAAGGCAAACCTCCGCATTGGTGGTGACTTTGCATTGATTCAGACAAACCCACTTTCAGCATTCTTCTACATGCAGTGGAACCATTACATCAACATCGATCTGGCAAACAGCATGATTGTGGGATTCATAGTCCGATCTTATCCGATTAAGCCTGTTTTGATTGAATGGCGCGTAAACTGGCAGTTCCTTCAGGAAGAGGATTTCCCTGGAACCGACGGAATTTTCTTTGAGTCACACCTTGAGGCAGGCGCAATGGTCGCAGGTCCACTTCAGGTATTTGCCGCATGGAACTTCAAGAGCTATCCGGGATTCAATTACAAGGGTCACGGTGTTGAGGCTGGAGTACGATTGCACTTCTAGCAGTAAAAAACTGAATGACAATTACGGGAAGCATCTTCTGGTGTTTCCCGTTTTTTTTATAGATGACTCATTATTTCCTTGAGGGCATTCATCTGTTCAGGAGTGCCTATAGTAATGCGGACAAAGTCTTCTATGCCCGGCGTACTGAAATGGCGTATCAGTATTCCGTTTTTCTTGACGTACTGGTATATTTCCTCTCCGGCAAGCCCCTGCTTTTTTGTAAACACAAAATTCGTCCTGCTGTCTATGACAAACCATCCGTTTTTCTTTAGAAAATCAGTAAACGATTCCCTCTGTTCAACTACCTTTCTGGAAGCCTCCACATAATACGAAACCGCTTTGCATGAAGCGATTGCAGCAGTCTGTGCAACATTGTCCACCGGGAAATGGTTAAAGGAATTCTTTGCCGTAAACACAGCCTGAATCAGTTCTGGATTTGCGACGACATAACCAAGCCTCATTCCCGCAAAAGAAAGGCTCTTGCTGAAGGTACGCACAATCACAAGATTCTTGTAATCCTTTAGGAGCGGAATGCAGCTTTCTCCGCCAAAGTCGCAGTATGCCTCGTCCACGATGAACACCCTGTCCTTTGGGGCTTGGTCCAGCATGGCGGCCACTTCTTTTCTGGAAAGAGAAATACCGGTTGGGGCGTTTGGATTTGCAAAGATGATGCTGCTGTTGAATTTGTTTGCATCCTCAAGCATCTTTTCGGTATCCAGAGTCCAGTCGTCCTTTAGCGGAACAAGATCCATCGG
>DBWR01000045.1:8203-20865 GCA_002309305.1 Treponema sp. UBA1233
ACAAGCTTCCTGTCGCTGTCAAAAAACGAATAGAACACAAAGCTCAAAACCTCATCGCTTCCGTTGCCGCAGAAAATCATGTCGGAAGTCACTTCAAAAGGAATCCTGTCCTTGGAATCGGGAGTGCATTCATCACCGTCAGTCTTTGCATTGCACAGCACACCTCCGGATTTGTTCAGCATCGTGGCAATTTCCTGCCTGAGTTCGTTTGCGTCGGGGTCGGGATACAGGCCCAGTTTTTCGATTTTATTCAGGGCAAGATCAGAAACGGCTTTCCCTACGCTTGGGTGAGGCGGATACGGGTTTTCGTTTGCATTCAATTTAATATACACCCTGTCCTTGGGCTGTTCTCCAGGGACATAGGGGTGAAGGTTTGTAAATCTGGAAGAAAGCATTTAGTACTCCCTTGATTACGGAAGGTTCTTAATCAGCTTGACCATGTAAAGCTCTATGTACCTCTTCAATGCCGGATGGTTCTTAACCTTCATAAGTGAAGGGGTATCCACCAGTGCATCTGCAAGGCTTCCCACACGGTCGCGGGAAAGGTTTTCCGTCCTCAATGTGCGCAAAGTTTTTCTTGTATAGTCACGGATCAGGGTATTGATGTCTTCTACAAGATCATCATGTGCCTGTTTGCTTATGCGGTCATTCCATTCGTGCATGTAGGATTCAAGCTCGCGGTCAATCGTACTGGTTTCTGGAACAAGTATGCTTTCGACATTGGCGGCGGCCCGTCTGAGTTCCTTCTTGCGGCTGAGTTTTGGATCTCCTCCGTCATGGGCGTCAAGTTCGGACTGTTTTTCCGCAGCCTTTGCCCTCTGTTCTTCCATGAGCTTTGCGGTAGCTGATTTTTCTGAATCACGCTTTTTCTGAGCCTTGGTCTTTCGCTTGACCGCCGCCATAATCCATGAGAACACCGGAATCGAATACCAGAACGGAAGCTTTACCTTTGCGTCTGAGTAAATCTCCTGGCGGTTGATCAACAGGATTTCGCTGTATGGAATCAAAAGTCCGTCGCGGAACAATGTAATTCCGGCAACCTTTTCGTCATAGGAAAGTACGGGCAGGAAAGAAGAATTCAAGAGTCCAAAAAGCACCGGAGAACAGGCCTTGAGTTCGCGTTCAAGACAGCGTTCAAATGCAGGGGCTTCCTTCATTTCCGGAAGGGTCTCATACTCACGCAGGAATTTGAACCATGACTGGCACAAACTGTCGTGGATGATGTCGCGGGCATCCTTGCTCAAGCGCAATACCAGCGGCATGACCTTTTCCTTCATGATGAAGTAAGACTGAACTTCATTTACCTTGAATATCAAAAGCATCGGAAGATTTGCACCCACAGCCTGTGAAGCAAGATCCTCTATGTGGTTTTTAAGGTCGCTCTCAGAATACTTGTTAATCAGCAGTGTACCGTTCTGATCCTTGAATTTGGAGATGTCGTCCATCGTAAAATAATACGGCGGATGCAGGAGCATCTCATCAAGCTGCTTGAATGCGGCATCCTTTAAAAGTTTTTCAGAAGCCTTGTTCTTGTAATATGATGCGGCAACTTCGATGATGGAAACCGTCTGAAGAACGTTAACATCCTCGGCGCTCAAATCCTTCATCTTGGTGCAGTCCTGCTTGATGAAGTAGCAGAGCTGGTTCCAGTAGTAGAATGAATCACCGTTGGAACGGAGCTGAATCCATGTTTCTTCCGGTTTTGCCAAAAATGAAGAAAAGAAATTCTTGATTGAGATTTCCTTGCCCGGGTTTGACTGAGTAAGCTTCTTAAAGAAATAGTCGTGGGTTTCGTTCTTGCGCAAAAGGTCCTGAAGCTTTCTTAGACAGATGTTGATGAGAGATTCAACAGAAACATTGGAAGGCAGCAAAAGCCCCGGCACTCCCTTGCTCAAAAGGATGCAGTAAAGGGTCTTGTCGTCCGGTTCCGTCTCCCTGTCCAAAAGGCGGAAGATTATGTCGGAAGCCTGTTCCTTCTGACAGATGTCGGTGGTAACCTGCTTTGGAAGGTCATTCACGTTCGGGAACTGTCTGGAATAGTTCTTCTGCATTTCCGCATAGGTTTCGGTATAGCGCTCAATAAAATAATTGATTACGATAATGAACTGCTTGCCGTTCTGCGTACCCAATGCAATGAGTTTGTCTGATGACAGCCTCGAAAGCTCTTCCTGCAGAGACTCCGGGGTTCCGCTTATGTATACAACCAATTCCGGGTTTTCATCAATATGGTGCTGTGCATACCTTTTTAAATAGTCAACGAATTCCGCTGTTTCCACAATCGGAGTCCGCTGCTTGCTAGAATAAAACTTTAGTAACGTTAAAATAATAGAAGTTGCTGCCATAATACTTATTATATAAAAAAATACAATCTAAAACAAGAGGGGAAGAAGGCAAGTACAAAACATACTAAAACCTACCCTTCCCCTTAAACCATCCTATCTTGAGGAAGCAAAACCCTTGAGTCCGTTTCTGAGCAGGATTGTCAGAGTACAGATTGCAAGAATCAGGACAAACGACAGTGAATTTATTACCGGGCTTACACCAAAGCGTATCATTGAGTAAACGTAAAGCGGCAGTGTAGTGCTTCCCGGTCCACTTACCAGGAACGTGATTACATAGTCTTCCAGTGACATGGTTACGCTCATCATAAAGCCGGAGATGATTCCGGGCATGATTGCGGGCAGTATCACGCGGAAAAGCGTCTGAACCTCGTTGGCGCCAAGGTCATGGCTTGCCTCTATAATCGAATAGTCAAATTCGTCTATGCGGGCGCTTACCATCAGATACACAAAGGGCATACAGAATGTCGTGTGTGCAATGTATATCGTCAGAAGACCCAGGGACATCTTTATTCCGCTAAAGAAAATCAGGAGCGAGATACCCATGATTACTTCCGGCAGAACCATCGGCAGAAAGCTGATTGACTGGATGTATCCCTTGCCAAAGAACTTGTACCATGTGATTCCTATTGCGGCCAGAGTTCCCAGAACCGTTGCGGTCGCAGAAGACGTAAAAGCTATAATCAGGCTGTTCCACAGGGATGACCACAAGTCGCCGCTGTCCATTATGAGCTTTTCGTACCAGACGAATGAGAAACCGGTAAAATTCGTATCCTTTGACTCGTTGAACGAATAGAAGATGATTACGAACAGTGGAATGAACAAAAACAGCAGTGACAGGGCAAGCACAGTCTTGGAGAAGCTTATCCTTCCCTCGTGTTTTTTCCATTCGCGTTTTGCGTGCCTGGCCGGCTCAGAAGGCTTTTGTTTTCTTGCAAACAGTTTGAACGGATTGCTTTTCATTTTATGCCTCCCAGAGTGTTTCCTGCAAGAAGCGGTGTGTTTGTGTTGGCCGCAATGTCTTCCTTAGTGGAGACTTTCTTGAGGTTGGCTTCCTTTTTGTTTGAGGCAAGCATCCACAGGATACAAACCATGGAAATAACCGTAATGACAAGGCTGAATGCTGACGCAAGAGGCCAGTTTCTAGCCTTCTGCACCTGGTCAACTATGATGTTTCCAAGCATGTAGCTGTCCTTTCCACCGACCATCTGCGGTACGGTATATGAACCGAAAATCGGAATGAACGTAAAGATCAGGGCACTGATGATGCCGCTCCGCACTCCCGGAATCAGGATTTTTGTCATTGATTGAATCTTTGTGGCCCCCAAATCACGTGCCGCTTCCAGAAGGCTGAAGTCAAAACGGTCTACGGCGGTAAACACAGGAAGGATAGCATACGGCAGATACATGTAGATGCTTACAAGTATGATGGCCCCCTGGGTAAACATGAATTTATGCGGAACAAAGACAGCATCCTTTGCACCGAGCCCAAGTGAATGACCGATGTTCCAGAAGAAATGCAGTATGTTGTTCAAAAGTCCGTTGTCGCCCAGAATCGTCATCCATGCAAAAATACGGATGAGGCTGTTGGTCAAAAACGGAATGATTACCAGAATCAAAAATAGAGTCTGATGCTTGCTTCTTGCCATTGCATATCCGCACGGAAGCGCAATCAAAATTGACACAAGGCTTGAAACCGTAGAGATGAAGAGGGTCCTCAGGAATATTTTTCCATAGGCGGGATCAAACATCTGCTTGTATGCCTTGAGCGTAAACTTGAATTCAACTCCACCGTAAACGTCACGGGTCATAAAGGAATAGGCTACGATTATGACGATAGGAACGATAAAGAAGATGGAAAACCACAATCCCATAGGCCAAGCGTAAAAGGGACCTGGATTTGTCTTTCTGTACTTGGCGCCGTTAGCCGCATTTGCCAGCTTAAGGTCTGCCGACAGCTTTTCCTTTTTTTTGGACTCTTTCATTTATTTATGTCCTCGACGATATATCCGTCCTCTGCAGCCCATGAGATATAGACTGTATCCTTCCATGCGATTTCGGGACCGTCATCAAGATAATTCACATGCTGCTTGAATACCTTGACTATGCTTCCGTTTTCAAGGCGTACATAGAACTTGGACTGGAATCCCGTATAGATCGGCTCCTCAACAACACCCTTGAACACGTTGATGTCCTTGCGTCCGTTGATGTTTGGCTCTTCCGTCGTGATGCGGATTTTTTCCGGGCGGACCGTAAAGGCTATCTTCTGTCCAGGCTTCGTTTCCTCGTAGTCGGTTACCAGAATGTTCTTGTCTTCCTCGCGTGTGGCGGCTGTTTCTCCAGTAAGCTGGGCCTGCATTCCCAATGCCGGAGTATTCAGTGTGACCATGAATTCCTTTTCTCCCTTTGGAGATGTATATGGCTCGCAGTTGACCACAGTGCTTTCAAAGAGGTTTGTCTCACCGATGAACTGGGCTACAAACTGGGTTGCGGGGCTTTCGTAAATTTCAAACGGAGTGCCAACCTGGAGAACATGTCCCTGGTTCATTACGGCAATCCTGTCGCTTACGGCAAGGGCTTCACTCTGGTCGTGGGTAACATAGATAAAAGTGATTCCGATTTTGTCGTGAAGTGCGTCAAGATCAACCAGAAGGTTTGAACGGAGCTTTGCATCAAGGGCAGAAAGAGGTTCGTCCAAAAGCAAAACCTTAGGCTCGTTGATAAGTGCGCGCGCAATGGCAACACGCTGCCTCTGACCACCGGAAAGCTGGTTCGGCTTCTTGTACATATGCTGTTCAAGCTGAACGAGATGAAGATACTGCTTTACCTTTTCATCTATTTCCTGTTTCGGGATTTTCTTAAGGCGCAGTGGGAATGCAACATTTTCGTACACAGACAGGTGAGGGAAAAGTGCATAACTCTGGAAAACGGTATTGCTCTGCCTCTTGTTGGCGGGAAGCGAAATTATATTCTGGTCGTCAAAAAGGACGGTTCCTTCGTCAGGGAACTCAAAGCCAGCTATAATGCGCAAAAGGGTGGTTTTTCCACATCCTGACGGTCCAAGCAGGGAAAAGAATTCTCCCTGTTTAATCGTAAAATTAATGTCATCCAAAGCATGGAAGTCTCCGAAGTGCTTTGAAACATGATCGATAGAAACTGTACTGCCGTTCACTGTGGGTACAACTCCTGAAACTAAAGTCACGCCGCAAATCTATGCCGACGCTGGAAAAAAACGAATTATTTCATTCTTTTCCATTACAGTACTTTCTTCTTATTTTGCAAATATGTCAAGGGGGTGAGCAATAATTCATAATTCATAATTCATAATTCTTAATCATCCTATAAAATCAAGGACCCCTGAACCGTGTGTTTTAATCAGGGCCGGTTTCAATTCCTCTTCCCAAAACCTGTCCTGAATGGGCTTTTTACCAGCCGTATAGCCGATGTGACGGTCTGAGCGGAGTTTTTCGCCGTGGAAATCAGAGCCACCGGTAACAATCATACCCAAATCGCGAGCAAGTTTTTCAAGCCGCTGAGCCTGCCCCACACGTACAGCAGAATGCCATGCCTCAAGCCCCATGACACCCTTGGACTGAACCTCCCGCATTGTTTCTTCCATCTTTCCCCATGAAATGTACATTGAAAGCGGATGAGCCTGAACCGGAATTCCACCGCTTGTCTTTATTGCATGAACAGCCCTGCCCAACTCCACCCCGGCACGAGGAATGTAACATGGCCTGCCCGATGCGAAATACAGGTCAAACGCCTGCTGACGGTATTTAACAATGCCCTTTTCCTCCATCAGACTGGCAAAATGCGGACGACCGATGTTTTCAGACCCAAATCGCTCATACACCTCCTCATAACTTATCTTAACCCCGTTTTCCTGCAATTTTTCTGCCATTTTTAGGTTACGATTTTTCCTTTCCTGCCGAAGATTTAGTAAGGTGTCTTTTAATTCCTGAGAGCTGTGCGTAAGCCCCAGTCCCAAAAGGTGAAATTCTCCTGTAGGCCAGTCCACGGAGATTTCGATTCCCGGAACAAAGGTGATTCCCAGTTTTTCAGCCTCCTGACCTGCCTCTGCCAATCCTTGGGTGGTGTCATGGTCCGTAAGAGCCAGCACAGAGATTCCTTTGGAAGAAGCATATTGAACTAATTTCGACGGAGACATGGTTCCATCTGAGGCAGTTGAATGAGTGTGTAAATCTATCATATTCGTTCAAAATTATAGCACAAATTAAAAAAATATGATATAATGAAACTTGTTTAAAGAAAGTTGAAGATAAATAAAGCCACTTTCAAAACTCAGTTGATTTTTGGAAGTAAAAAAAAACTTTGATGATATTAAGGAGAAGTTTTTTATGCCAAAAGTTTTGACTTATGCTAAAGGCTCCATCATTTTCTTTGAGGGTGACAGGGATGAACGCATTTACATCCTCCAGTCCGGTTCAGTAGTTTTGACTCAGAACGATTTGGAGACCGGAAACCAGTTGAGCGAACTGGTTAATGTGGGAGAATTCTTTGGGGTAAAAAGTGCCCTTGCCCGCAAACCCAAGATGGAAACGGCCAATGTTGTAACCGACACACAGGTTGTTCAGATGACAGTACCTGAATTCGAACAGCTTTTCGGAGGCAACCAGGCTGTATTGATGAAGATGTTGAAGGTCTTCAGCAAAAGCTTGAGGCAGATTCACCGCAAGACCGAAACAATCCTTAAGACGGACGTGGTTTCTTTCCCGCCGGAAACGGGTCTCCTTATCGTCGCAAAGTGTTTCTTTGACGAACAGAAATACCATTCATGCCGCAACGTCTGCGAAAAGCTCCTGATGAAATTCCCCAATGCAAGCAATGCGGGAACGGCAAAAAAGCTCATGGAACAGGCCATCACCCAGGAAAAACGCCAGGCCGCCAGCAAGAGCAGAATCGAAGAAATGGCAGCATCTTCATCACAGGATGACAACGCCCTCAAGCAGTTTGAACTTCCAATGTTTGAACGCTTCTCCAAGAAATATACAGACGGTGACGTAATCATAAGCGAATTTGAACCGGGAGACTGCTTCTACCTGATTCAGTCCGGTCAGGTTCAGCTTGAAAAATGCATCAAGGGAACCATGAAAAACCTTGACATCCTGCGCCCCGGAGAATTCTTTGGCGAAATGGCAATTCTGGACAACTCTCCGCGAAGTGCCACATGTATCGCAAAGGGCAACGTAAAGTGTCTTGAATTCAACAAGGAAAACTTCAAGATCCTTATCATGGGCAACCCCCAGATTGCAATGCACCTCTTAAAGCTGTTCTGCAAGAGAATCTACGACCAGCACCAGCGTTTCGCAATTCTTGTCGTAAGGGATCTTCAGGCACGCATCGCCGACGTATTCCTGATGTACGACGAAATGACCCCAGTAACCGAACGCGGACCGGACGGCTCACAGAGAAGAAGATTCTCCCTGACCATGAACGACGTGGCACACTGGGCTGGAATCACTGTTGACGAGGCAAAAGAGGAATTGAACAAATTCTCCGCCAAGAACAAGATTGAAATCTACGACGACTACATGATTGTTGCCAACATTCAGGAAATGAAGCGCATAGTGGACGCATATTTCAGCACCCATGACAAGCGCGTGGCAAAGAACAGCTAGTCAGACAAAACTGATTTTCACTGATAAGACTTAAAATCCTGCACGATTGTGATTGCACTTCTGATTTCACAGCTGGGCAGGATTTTTGCTGCAGTCTGAACAGCCCTGTCCGAAACCGCAATTGAATCCGCAACACCATGCAATGTAATCACAGACGGTTCAACCTCCGCCCTTAGGAAATTTATGTTCAGCTTGTAATCGAATAGAAGCTGGTTCACCAGACGCTGGCCCTTTAAGAGCTGCTCGATTTTCGTGCGGCCGTTGGATTCCTTTCCGGCATTGACATAATTCTTTACGACACCTTCAATTACCTTAACCGCATCCTCCAGGGAAAGAACGCTCGTATTAAGGGTGAGCATGTACTGGCTTGCATCCTCGTTGTCTATGTTGAAGAAACTCTTGTGGAAGCCCTTTCGGTTGGTATCGCTTTCGTTGATTCTGGCCTGAGCCTGCTTGTCGTTCCAGTTGAATTCTTTTTTAAGGCGTTCAAGACGGACCTTGTCGCAGGAAACAAGACGCAGGGAAATCATGTTGTCCACGGATTCAAGGATTTTAAAGGCACCGCGACCTATGAGAATGCAGTTACCCACGGAGGCCGCCTCAAGTACGGCATACTGCATGTAGTTCAAGTATTCGTCACGATCCTTGTTCAGGCTGGCAAAAAAACCGGGCTTACGCTCGTCATAACGCGACATTTTGGACTTGGGAAACCCCAGTTCAACTATGCGGGATTCTATCTGCTTGCGGTCAATGAACTTGTATCCAAGCTTTTTCGCCACCGCACCCGCTATTTCATCGCCCAAAGACGCTACCTGCCGACTGATTGCAATAACCGCCATACCCTGCTCCTTTCACAAGTATTTGGGAACCCCCATACCTACATTATAGCCCCCAAATTGAATTATTGCAAAATTTTTTTTTGAATTATGGAAGAAAAAGGGTTGTCATTCTGGGCTCGACCCGGAATCTTAATCAGGCAGAGATAGGCTGCTTATACTCCATGATTGTAACTTCCTGGCCCGAAGAAAAACATTGGTCTGCGCGTTTACAAACATCTTGGGCTGTTTTCTCGTCCAGATAATATTCGCCACAATCATCACAAATCTGGGCGGGAACATTACGGAAAATTACGGTTGCATTTCCACGTGTCAAAACTACCTGCGTAAAACCATCCTTCATTTCACCATATTTACAAATCGGACATTTCATTTTTCCCTCCTTGTTATTTAAACAAAGATAAAGGATGATTATTCAAGGCCATCAGCTTTTGCAGTGCCCTCACGCCCACCACCCGCGCCCCTGCACCACAAAACCTGATTTCCCTGCCAAAAGAATCAAAAAGCAGCGCAAACAACACGGAAGCCAAGGCGGTGGATTCTGTTGTACGGGCCGACACTGCTCCGGTACGAAACCCCGCAGTCGTCGCCGCTGTAGTCGTAGCTGCCGCCACGGTATGCGGTAGGTGCCTCCGAGCTGTAAAAGTTATCGCACCATTCCCAGACGTTCCCGCTCATATCATATACCCCAAGTGCATTCGCTTGCTTTTTTCCTACCTCGTGGGTTCTATAAATTCTATCATAATCTATATATTCATACGAATTTCCACCATACCATGCGACATCATCTATCCTGTTGCTTCCTGAATAGGTATAATTCCATCCTCCGTTAACTCCACCTCTCGCAGCCATTTCCCACTCACCTTCTGTGGGCAATCTAAATCCGCTGGCACTGTAGTCGCAGGTTATAGTTGAATAAATGCTATCTCCAGTGTGAGGAGTATATCCCCAAGTCGCAGGATCAGTTTTTCCATTAACAGAATATGCGGGTGTAAGCCCCATGATCATGCTCAGTTTGTTGCAGAAATAAATCGCGTCATACCAGTTCACATTTTCCACAGGTCGCTTTTCCTGCACTTCACCGCTTGCAGGGTTATTCTTAAATTCGCTGGGGTTATATCCCATCACAGCCATGTATAAATCCTGAGTCACCTCATGCTTTGCTATCTTGTATGCGTTGATGACCTGGATTCCCTCGGTTCCGGCAAAGTTTTCCATGTTTGCTTTTTTACCGGCAGGAATTACTGTAACCATTTCTTCCTGCATTATCTTTATGGCCTGCTCCTTTGTTATAACCCATCCGGCATAAAATGTCTTTTTCTGTGTGGAACCTTTCGGTATGGACGTTACCTTTGAGCCACTAAGGTCTGCGTTTGTGTACCATCCGTTGAATGTGTATCCGGAGCGTGTCGGTGTGGCAAGAACCAGTCCGTCTTCCGCTGTGTATGTGTCGGTATTGGCAGGATTTTGTGTTCCCCCGTTCAAATGCCATTCAATCGCATACTCAATCTTGCTGTTTGCATCAACCAATACAGGCTGCGAGAAAACCGGCAGTGTAGAGATAAAAAGTACCAGTGCACATGGCAGTAACTTGAATAATTTTGCTTTCATAAAGAATCCTCCATAAAGATGTATAAAATATAAACAAACCAAAGCCCCAAAAGTTGCTTCTAATAAATGATGATAACAAAAAACCGTGGCATCGGCAAGGGAGGAAACAGCTTTCTCTCCCCGCTTGAATAAAACCGCCATTTATGATATTATCTTTTTATTAAATTTTCGGGCTATAGCGCAGCTGGTTAGCGTACAAGTCTGGGGGACTTGGGGTCACCGATTCGAATTCGGTTAGCCCGACAAATATAAGGATTGTCATTTTGGCAGTCCTTTTTTTTTGCCTTGATTATGAAGGAGACCAATATCTATGCCGCAGACTGATATTCAAGGACGCAGATTTTACTTGCGAATTTTCCTACGTTTTCTATAATTTGATCAATCTTTTCCATTACGCTTATTGGAAAAACTTCTTCTCCGCACTGTGTGCATTTTTTACATGGTACATTTTCTATAATGAGGTAACAATTCGGCAAATGAGCGAAATAGGTAGTTTTAGAGTCAATCATTGTTTCACTTTTACACGCCAAACATTTCATTTTGAAGCCTCCTTTCGTGTTTTCAAATCATCTTCCCATTTTTCCAAATCAGGATAATAAGCTGTTATCAGTTTGCTGGATTCCCCTTCATCACTCATACAAAGATGAATTATAGAACCATTTTCGGCTTTTCCAAATACAAGACAAGTCGGGAAAGGAAAATCATCTGGATAACTTTCTATGATTTCACCCGTCATCACAGCACTCAATATATCTCTTACAGTGATTCCTCGTTCGCGACAACGCTCTCTTGCATGATTTGTCATGAATATTGTATCTTCTTTGCAGTATCTGCGTAAAGTTTCGATTGAAATCATTGTAAACATTATATCACAAAAAAATTTTTTTTACAAAGAGAAATTTCCTCACGTGAAAATGTTACCAGCATCTGTAAAAATCTGTAAACGCAATCACAAAAACATTTTCCCATTTGATGAAAAAATAAAAAAAACCGGCCTCCTTTTGGGAAACCGGTTCTATTCAATCACGGATGATGTGAATTATTTGTTTGTAATAAGGAGGCTCTTCTGGTCGAGCTTGAGTGTTGACTCGACGTTTTCCTTTTTGCCTGCCTTGAGGATCTGTACTTTTGTACCGGCACCCTTGGTTGCAGAAAGGTGAACTACCGCAGTGAAATACGGAAGAATTGCCTTTGGAGCCTGATCAGCGAGCTTGTCGCCGTCAGCGGTTGCAGAAATCCAAACCTTTACCTTTGTGGCCTTTGCATAGCTTGCAACTGCCTGAATGTCTGCTTCCTTTGCCTTTGTAAAATCAACACCATCGATTACTACACCTGCAACAGCGATACCGCCTGCCTTGAGTGCGTTAAGTGTGTTGACTACCTTTTCCAGGCTGAAGTTGTCCTGGTTAAAGTTAAGGATGGTACGGTTGCGGATCAGCTGGTCCTTTACGTCAGAAGAAATTGCCTTCTTCTTTGAGATTTCGCTGAAAATGCTGTCGTACCAGGAAATTACGTTGGATGAATGCTGGTCAAAAGAAACGTGCACAAGCTGCTTTCCGTTGAGCAGAGTATCCATACCGAACTGAACCAGAACAGATGTCTTTCCCAGACCTTTCTTTGAAGTAACCAGTCCCAATTCTCCGGCCTTAAGACCACCGTTTGCAACTTCGTCAAAAGCACGGATCGGGCTGCGTTCGTATAATTCCTGTTTTGCCATAGTTCACTCCTTATTTCTGTTCAGCCTTGCGCTTTTCTTTGTATGCAGTGATGAGTTCTTCTGCAACATTGTTTGGAACACGGCCATATTTTTCGAATTCCATTGTGAATTCTGCCTTACCCTGAGTTGAAGAACGGAGGATAGTAGAGAATCCGAACATTTCTGAAAGTGGAACTTCGGCGTTTACAGTTGAAGTGTTGTTTTCATCTGTTGAATCGATGATTACACCGCGCCTCTGGTTGATAAGGCCGAACATGTTGCCCTGGAATTCTGTAGGTCCTGCAATCTGAACCTTCATGATAGGCTCAAGGATAACAGGCTTTGCCTTTTCGTAACCTTCACGGAAAGCACCGATGGCAGCAGTCTGGAATGCGATGTCAGAAGAGTCAACCGGGTGATACTGACCGTCGTTGATTGTCATGCGGACGCCAACAACAGGAGCACCGATGAGTGAACCCTTTTCCATTGCACGCTTGAATCCCTTGTCGCAAGATGGGATGTATTCGTTAGGAATTGC
>DBWR01000002.1:0-2316 GCA_002309305.1 Treponema sp. UBA1233
AGATTCCGGCATTTGGTGTTGCAGGAAATTTTACGGGACATTTGGAACAGGCAGGAGAGGATAAGGATTTTATTGGAATAAAGACAGAAGAAGAAATTGCTCCAAAGGCAATATTCCCGACTTACATTCCACCGGTAAACGAAAAGGATCTTGTTCCTCCGTTTTTGCATGTTTATCCATTTGACCCGGAAAAAATCATTTATCCAGTTGATGAAGAAAAGATTCAAATGGAAAGTGAATGTGCCATTGTATGCAAGCTTGAATGGAACGATAGAAAAATAACAAAACTCACACCATTTTTGTTTGGTGCGTCAAATGACTGTTCCATAAGAAAAGAAGGTGCAAAGAAAATAAGCCTAAAGAAAAACTGGGGCAAGTCAAGCAAGGGTGTTTCAAGTCATCTTTTGGAGATGGATTCGTTTACTCGAGAAGGAAACATCAGCCGCTATAGGATTACTTCATTCTTGCTTAGGGGAAAAGAAGTCTACCAATATGGCGAAGACAGTGCCATCCGTGATTATTCCTATATTTTCGAAAAGCTCACAGACTGGATGCTGCAAAAACTTAACGGTCAGAAGGATGAGGGACCTGCAGAAAACATCGGTTCATACTTGCGTGCGCTTGGTCATCCGGAATACGCCTTGATTTCCATTGGGGCCACACGCTACACCGACTACGGTAAAACCAACTTCCTGAATCAGGATGACGAATCTCTTGTACTGCTCTATCCCGAAGACAAATACACTCCACAGCAGATAGAAGAAATGGCGGCCAACAGGGATTTTTCTGCGGAGGATATTTCTGCCTTATGCCAGAAGGTTGTCTGCATTTAGTTTTATATCTAATCTTCTTCGCCACACAAATCAAGAAGTGCGGAACAACCTGCAAACACTTGGTCATATGTAGTATCAAAGTCCCCAGTGTACCAAGGGTCTGCAATATCCTGTGGACTTCCGGCAAACGACCTTAACTTGAGTATTTTACCATCTGGATCTCCTCCAAAAATACGATACATATTCCTGATGTTGGCTTCGTCCATCCCAATTATATAATCATAATTTGCGTAATCTGAACGTGATATCTGACTTGCCCGATGAGGCAACATTGGGATCCCTACTTCCCTCATCTTTTGTCGTACCGGCGGATATGGACCGTTTCCAAGTTCTTCGGTGCTGGTTGCCTTTGAGTCGATGAAAAATTCTTTTTCTCTCCCCGCCTGATTAACCAAATGCTGCATTACAAATTGAGCCATCGGTGACCTGCAAATATTTCCGTGGCAAACAAATAAAATCCTAATCATATTACTTCCCAATTAATATTTTGTGGCATTTAAAGATTTGTATTTTTTAAAAAGCTGCAAACACGCTTCCCTATCCATTTCCTCTAAATAACCGGTAAAACCATTCATCCCACCAAATTTGTCGTAAAACAATTCATCCCTGAAACCAATTTCTGCATTGTCTGCGATAGTGCAGCCGTAATATATTTTTTCAATGTTTGCCCAAAGACATGCCGCAAGACACATGGGGCATGGTTCACCGGTCGTATATAGAATCGCTCCTCTTAGGTCATGGGAACGAATCTTTTTCTCTGCCTTACGAATAGTTATAATTTCTCCGTGTGCAGTTGAGTCATTGTTCTTTAAAACCATGTTGTGGCCTTTGGCGATAATTTTATTGTCTTTAACAATCACGCTTCCAAATGGGCCACCATGTCCCTTTAGGATTCCGTTTAATGCTTCCTGAATGGCAATCTGCATGTATGGATTATTCGCCTTAATCTCTTCTGTCTTTGTCATGTTAACATCCTTAAAATCATTATACCATATTTATTCAAAATGTGATAGAATTAGGGCACAATGATTTATACATTAACCGTCAATCCTTCGCTGGATTATATGATACAAGTTCCACAGTTTAAGGCAGGCATTGTTAACCGCAGTTCATCAGAAAAAATCATTGCCGGTGGAAAGGGAATAAACGTTTCGCTGATGCTAAAGAATCTTGGAGTTGAAAGCTGTGCCCTTGGTTTTGTGGCGGGATTTGTGGGGCAGGAAATAGAACGTCAGTTGAACGAAAAAAAAGTCATGACGGATTTTGTTCATCTTAAAAATGGACTCAGCAGAATTAACGTAAAAATACATTCGGACCAGGAAAGCGAAATTAATGCGAACGGGCCTGCGATTCAAAAAGAAGAAATAGAAGAACTGTTCAACAAATTGAATGCCCTGAAAGAAAACGATATTCTTGTTTTGGCAGGAAGCATTCCACGGACTTTGCCGGATGATTTTTATGCAGTGATTATGGAAAAACTTGC
>DBWR01000002.1:2377-29243 GCA_002309305.1 Treponema sp. UBA1233
TATGAGCTTGGTCAAATCTTTGATGTTGAATTAAATACGCGTGATGTTGTAATTCCCCATGCAAAAAAAATCCGTGAGCTTGGTGCAAGGAATGTACTTGTTTCCCTTGCAGGCGAAGGTGCGGTGCTTGTGGACGAGCATGGAAATGTTTTTGAAAAGGCGGCCCCCAAGGGAAAGGTTTTGAATTCCGTTGGTGCGGGGGATTCCATGGTGGCAGGCTTCATTTCCGAATACATCAAGACCTCAGACACCAAAAGGGCATTTTTGATGGGAATCAGTGCGGGCAGTGCCTCTGCGTTTTGTGAAGGATTTGCTTCATGTGAAATGGTGAGTGAAATTTTTAATTCTTTTGACTGACAATCACTCGTTAACTACCGGATCATAGCATTTACCACGACCAAGAGCATTGGAAAGGAATCTGTCTGCTTCTCCAGACGCTTCTTCAATTAAATCTGTATCGATGTTGTGGCCACAATTTGAATAAATCACTAGCTTGCAGTTGGGGAGCTGTTTGGCACTTCGCAGCATGAGGTCTGGTGTGCTTATCGGATCCTCCATGCCACCAATCATCAAAACTGGAATGTGAATCTGAGAAAGTTTTTCGCAAAGGGTCTTTTCATTTTTGCATTTTAAGAGTGGGCGTCCATAGTCAATTTTTTTCTCACGCTCATCGGCTTCGGGTGCATTTCTGATTTTTTCTTCACGCTCAAGTCTGCGCTCTGATCTTGCTTTATCATTGTCTATCGGAGGGTCAAAAGGTGGAGGTGCGTCTATGATTCCCTGCATCAACATCTGGCGGTATGACATAACTCCTTCATCCAGACTGTGAGGCCCAGGGACAACGGCAACAAATGCATTCACACGTTCAGGATGTCTGAGAACAAGATGCCATCCTACTCCTGAACCATGAGAAGCACCCATGTAGGTAAACTTGTCCAGTCCCAGAGAATCGGCAAGGCATATCACGTCATCAGCGAAAACATCGTACCAATCCTCACCGTAATCTTCTTCAACATAATCTGACGGAGCAAACCCCCTTAAGGTAAGGCAGTAAACCTTGTAGCCCATCTTTGCCATGTATTGCTGCATTCCTTTGGGATAAAAACCAACCTGTGCGGAAATAATCACACGATTACCGTTTCCATATTCATCGTAGTGGAGTTTGTATCCGTCTCTTGTGGTAATCTGTCCCATGAAATCCTCCTCCAGCAAAATGACCTTGATATCTCAGGTTTACTTTAAGCGATATATCTGCGAGATGCTGCTTAGATCCATGTTCTTTGAAAGTGGCAGCTTTGAACCGTTTTTGAACAGGGCATAGCTTTCGTCGATGACAGAGTTTCCGTCCAGATTTGTAACCTGAACAATCTTGTAATCATCAAATCTTGTGACCAAAACGTAAAGGGAGCCTGTATAAGTTATTTCCATCTTGGTTAAATCCGCGATTAGGGTTTCCCTTGTGTATGGTTCAGTTGTACTTCCTGCCTGCATTTCATAATCACTGGGAAAAGAGACTTCCCATGCTAACTTGTCACTTCCGGGAGCTGTTATGTCAATTGATATGGTCTCAGGGATTATCATTTTGTACTTTGAATCTTCATCAAGAGTCAAATCATCATATTTCCGCTCTGAAATCTTGTAAAGGCTTTCACCATCCAGGGCAAAATGTGCCTTATATGCGGAAACAAAACCATTGTCCCTCTTTGCCTTAATCAGATATTCAGGCTCAGCATTCTTTCCGGCACTAACACAGGACAAGAGGGAAATGCATGCGATACAGATAATGGCTGGCAGAAAAAATTGCTTTTTCATATTATCCCAAACTCACATGCCGCAGTTTTTCTTGAGGAAATTGAATGTGGTGTCAAAGTAGAGGTCGGGGTCGCGGAGGTAAGATTCACCGTGGCCGGCTCCTGTTACAATGAGTTTTTCCTTTGTAGAATTGCAGGCATCGTAAACTTTGTCTATCATCTCCGTGTGGACGAATGTGTCGCTGTCTCCGTGGATGAACAGGACGGGAAGGTTGTTTTTTGCAATGGCCTTTAGGGAAGATGCTTCGCCAAAGGAATATCCCGCACGCACTTTAGAAATGCCACTTGCAACGTGCATGAGTGGGAAGGCCGGAAGATGATACAGATAGTGGATTTCATCGTCAAAGATGTCCCAAACGGAAGTGTAGCCGCAGTCTTCAACCAGGCCCTTTACGTTTGAAGGAAGCTGTTCCCCAGATGCCATCATTACCGTTGCACCACCCATTGAAATGCCGTGAAGCACAATCTTGATGTCACCGTATTGTTCAATAAGATATTCTATCCAGTTTATGATGTCGTCCTTGTCCAGATAACCCATGCCCTTCCATTTGCCTTCGCTGTCTCCGTTTGCCCTCAGGTCAGGAAGAAGGATGTTGTATCCGTGCTGATAATACTGACAGGCGACGTTGTCCATGTAGTGACGGCCACCGTTATATCCGTGAATTGTAATTGCCCAATTGTTTGATTCCGGATTGATGAATACCTCGGAAGAAAGCTTGAGTCCGTCATCTGATTGAATAGAAACAAGGGTTGAAGGGGTTTCGTTGCGCCATGATTCAACCTGCTGCTTGAATGCCTCTCGGTTTGCGGCGATTATAGATTTATCCTGTTCGCTGAGTGAAGAAGCCGGTGAAACATTATTGGCTGAACCATCCTTGCGTGCCAGGGCAAAAGTCATAAGATAGTTTCCTGCAAAAATAAGTGCACCCAAAATCAAAACAAGAATGATCAGGGCTATGACTTTAATGCGACGTTTTGTTGTCTTTTTCATAATTAACTCCTATCATTCTAATTTTAGCAAAAAACAAATAATATATCAATAAAACGCATCTTCTTAACTCTTGTAAAAGAATGCCAAATATTTCTTCATATAATCAAAAAATCATGATATAATTCTTACATTCAGTTTACAGCTTATTCAGGAGGAACTATGTCAAAGTTAAGCGAAGAACGTACTCAAGAAATAAATGCGCTGATTTCCGAAATGACCCTGGAAGAAAAAGTAGGCCTCATGCTTCACGAAAGTATGGGAGTACAGCGACTCGGTATCGAACCCTACAATTGGTGGAATGAATGTCTGCATGGTGTTGCACGCAATGGATCTGCCACAATCTTTCCTCAGACAATCGGGCTTGCAGCAACATTTGACACGGATCTTGTTCAAAAAGAATATGAAGCTATCTCAGATGAAGCTAGAGCCAAATACAACGAAGCTCAAAAAGTCCATGACAACGGCCAATTTCGTGGACTAACCTTCTGGACACCGAACATCAATATTGCAAGAGACCCTCGCTGGGGACGTGCACAGGAAACATTTGGAGAAGATCCTTATTTAACTTCAAAAATGGGTAAAGCAGCCGTTCGTGGCTTACAGGGCGATGATCCTGACAATCTAAAGCTTGCCGCTTGCGCCAAACATTTTGCCGTTCACTCGGGACCAGAAGACACTAGGCATACCGCTGATGTTTGTCCAAGCAAAAAGGATTTATGGGAAACATATTTACCTGCATTTAAGGAACTTGTTGACGAAGGTGTGGAATCTGTCATGGGTGCATATCAGCGAGTATATGGAGAACCTTGCAACGGAAGCAAATTTTTATTGGCTGATGTCCTACGTGGGAAATGGGGATTTAAAGGCCATGTAGTAAGTGACTGTTGGGCTGTTCGTGACTTCCATGAAAACCACAAGGTTACAAAAACTCCTGAAGAATCAGCGGCACTTGCAATCAACAACGGCTGTGACTTGAACTGTGGATGCACATATCATGCCGCTATTGATGCAGTTCGCAAAGGTCTTTTATCTGAGGAAAAAGTCAATGAGTCAGTTTTCAGGCTTTTGATGACAAGGGCAAAACTTGGAATGGACAAATCATGGGAAAAATCCAAGTGGGCCCATCTTTCCGCCGCAGACGTCAATACAAAAGAACATAGGGATCTTGCACGTAAAGTTGCACAGGATTCAATTGTCATGCTCAAAAATGACAACAATCTTTTACCGCTAACAAAAGACAAGCAAATAAAAAAGATTCTTGTTATGGGACCAACAGCCACAAACATCAATTCTCTTATTGGCAATTACTATGGTTTGAATTCAAAACTTGTTACCCTTCTAGAAGGAATAGCCGGAAAAATTGAATCTCGTCCTGAAATCACCTTGGATTATCATCCAGGAACAGGAATGTATCATGATAGCGCCCAGCGTGGTTGGACTGTTGGTATGGCACAGGCGGCAGATGTCGTTATCGCATGTTTCGGTTTGGATAACATGATGGAAGGAGAAGAAGGAGATGCTGTTGAAACTCTTAGAGGAGACCGTGAAAAAATTGAACTTCCTGAACATCAACTTTCGTACCTTAGGGCTATAAAAGAAAGAGGAACCCCAGTAGTTTTGGTTCTTACTGGAGGTGAGGCAATAGCTTTCCCACGTGATATAGCCGATGCAGTTTTGTTTACATGGTACCCAGGAGAAGAAGGAGGAAATGCGGTTGCTGACATCATCTTTGGCGATGCTTCTCCAAGCGCACATCTTCCAGTTACTTTCCCGGAAAAAACAGAAGATCTTCCTGATTTTTCTGATTATAACATGAAGGGAAGGACATATCGTTATGCAACAAAGACCCCTCTGTTCCCCTTTGGATTTGGATTAACTTACACAAAATGGCAGTTCTCTAATCCCGAATGCAAAAAAGAATCTGATACTGTATCTCTATCTGTGACTGTTCAGAATATCGGTAATTCAGATGGTACTGAATGCATTCAAGTTTATGTGCAAAAGGATGAACGATATGATGACCAACCTCTTTATTCGCTTAGGGATTTTAAGAAAGTTCATGTGAAAAAAGGTGCAAGTGCTGTTGTTAAGTTTGAACTTCCTCTCAAAGCGTTTGAAACAATTACACAAGACGGAGAAAGCATAATTCAAAACGGAACTTATACCGTGATTTTTGCCGATAGCGCCCCTGATCCTATTTCTGTCAGCCTTGGCGCTACCGAGAATGTAAAAGCAAAAATTACAATCTAGTTCAATGACTTTAAAGTTTTGTTGACGTGTTCACCGTCAAAAGTGAGACCCCATTCAACAAACTGGACTTTATTGTTTTTATCAATGTAAACGATCATTGGTAAGGCAATGGAGCCAGTTTGGGGCGTCAACTTTCTATATTCATCCACAACTTTTGCCGAAGCATTATCTGTTGTATACGCAAATTGAATTTCTGTTTCTTCAAGATTCTTTTTGAACGCTGTCATTTCTTCCTTAGTTCTTCCTGAATCATCATAGAAAATCAAGTCAACATCAGACATTTTCTTCCACTCAAGCGCCAGACTTTGCATCGTCCACAAAGCAGAGCTTGAATCTATCCTTGCACAAACGATTATCTTTGCCTTACCATCCGCCTGGTTGTTCATCTTGCGTCCATCAGTCATCGTAAATGTGATGTCGGAAACATTATCTTTTTCCAAGCGAAGTGAATTATTCTGAAGCATTGACTTGAGTTTTGTCTTGCGCGTTGTTGCGTTTGCAGTGGCAAGTGTAACTGTCGGTACAAGATTCGTTACATTGGAAATTTCAGTTTCATGTGGAAAAGAAAAATCATTTTGTGTTTTATACCAGAGAATTGGATATAGTTTGTCTGTTCCTTTTGTTTTATATGCAACCATTACACCCTTATTATCTTCGGGTTTTACTGTAATGTCTATTCCAGTTTTAAGTTGAGTCCATTTTCCATTTACTGAAATTTTCACATCCATATTGGCGGGAAAATCAAATCTGAAAACATAAGGTTGGTTTATCTTTAGAGCCTTTGACATGGAAATTTTTCTTGCCTTTATTCCCACCTTGGATGAGTCAGCAAAAGAACATGAAGGAAGTGATGCCTTTGGATGCTTCATGAAAAAATTATACACTTCCCGGCCTTCTATTCCTCCATACGTCAATACAGGATCCAGTGGTTCAAGTACTTTAAACTGTTCAAGTGTGATTGGTACATTCAAATACTGAAAAAGATCATTGTCTGGAAGATGTACGCTTGCCATTATGTATGGATCAACATCAAACCATAACGGATTGTATGAAAAAACAAATTTATTTCCATTAACAATTCCTGCAGCCCATGTCGGATCCATTAGAATCTCTGTTGTTCCATTGTGTACTAAAAGCCAGACATGTCCGGCCAGGGCATCACCTACCTGATATGATGAACTTTTTGAAAGTCCTGAAACAATTTCACCATCAAGTCCAACACAACGAGCAAGTTTAAGATATAGATTGCAATAACCAGCTGCGATTCCAGAACGACGTTTCCAGACTCCATCAACAGTAAAAGAATCGGTGTCTTTCATTGTAATGTCATATGAGATGTTTTGTGCTACCCAAGCAAATATGGCACGAGCTTTTTGGTAATCACCCGTAGATTTTGCACATATCTTTTTTGCCGCTTCCTCATAACTCATGTTAACTGGAATCTTTAGAGTTTTAACATATTCATCTATTGTCGTTAAATCTGTTCTCTTTGCAACTGTTGCCGAACTAAACATAAAGTCAGCATTGGTCTGTGCATAAACAGAGGCAATTAAAAACAGCAGAACAAAAAGTATTCGGCTCTTTTTAGCAAAAAACATAAAACAGTCCTCCTGTAAGAGTCCTAAATCCTACGTCTCTCTCTCATTGTACCTTTGATTCGTAGTTGAACAGAGTGTATGTTTTGCCAGATTTTGTAATCTGGATTTTTACAGTTCCATTTGCTGAACCTGCATATGCACAATCTTTTCCACTAGTCATCTTTTGATTTCCCTTAGGAGTTACCAGTTGAATTGTAACATTCTGTGGGAATTCAAAGTTGAATATATAGTTCTCCGAACCAAGGGTTTTTGTCATCGGCAGCTTGTTAATCTTTATTCCCATGTCTGCAACATCTTTTATCTGACTTGTTGTTTCAGGGAATCCTGCATCCTTGTGTGCCTGTAAGAATGTTACAACATCCTGACCGCTTATACCCAAATCTCCAAGCCTGAGCGAAAGATACGGCATCTTTTCAAAGAGTTTTTTATCAACAGCCTTATTCAGACCCTGTGCCTTACCGCTCTTTGTAAAGTGAGAGAATACGAACAATCCAGGATCAACATCAAAGTATTCGGTAACATAATCTGTACCGTTTGCAACTGTCATTGCAATATCAATGATAATTGGAGTCTTGCCATCATAAACTACATTCCAGAAATGCTTTTCCAAGGCATCTCCAGGTTTATAGGCAACGTTCTTTTTAATCTCACCGGAAACAGAATCTGCCTTAATACCGGCATCTTTTGCCATCTGCTTGAACAGGAGTGAATATCCTTCGCTTGTTGCATATCCTGTTGCCCATACGCCCTTTACATTGCTTGATTCTTTTTTGTTGTCCTTATCAAATTTAACGTTATTGCAAATCCATGTAAACAGGGCACGAGCCTTTTGCTTTGTTGTCTGTGACGAAGCTGTAATTTTCTTGGCCGCATCAGAAATCTTGTCTGTGGACCTGAATGACAATGCCTTTACTTCCTTGTCGAGTGCACTATAATTTACCTTTGCCGCTGGACGATTAGTTGCCGTAAAGATCAATGATGACTGTGGTTTTTCCTGAGCAACTGTTTCCTTTTCAACTTTTGGTGGTTCTGGCTTTGGCTCTTCTTTTGCTTCTGCCTTTTCATTCTTCTTTGCCTGCTTTGGAGGCTCTTCCTCTATTGCCTTTCCAAATGTGTGCAGAACAAGAACATGTCCGCCAGAAAGATAATTTTTGCTTGCAAGATTTACGGTTGTTGTAGTTATGGCATAAACTTTTGTCGGATCAGTTGAACATTGGGATGATGTCCACAATGCCGTTTCATAAAGACTTACCTCTTTGTTCATTGAAGCTATAGCCGCATGAATGTCATTCATGTTATTGTAGATTACTGTAAATTCGGTTACAGTTGGAACATACCAGCCTGTTGCCAGTTCTCCTTTAAAATTATTCTTCTTACCATAATTGTTTGCATAATTAAAAACCGGATAATTTACAGCAGGTTTCGTTGTTGCATTAGGATCCGCCTTACAGATTTCTTCCCAGTTGTCACTTCCGTCTATGTCACCGGAATTAGGATCAAATGCATTTTTAGCAGAAACTTTTACTTGTGTGGTATTAGCTATTGAATCAAATGATGTTGTAGCACCAAAAGAATCTTTGGCTGCCCATGTCTGGTAATAGTCTGAACGTTCAACTCCAAGACCGTAAACCAATCCTTTTTTCCCAACAACACCATCACCGACAAAAGCAATGACGGCCACGACATTCGACCTCTGCTCGTCAGTAAGCATCATTCCCCTCTGCATTGGGAGGGCTGTTCCATCCTTAAAAACAATATCGCCCACTGCATCCGGAGCTTTTTTTGGTTTAGGTTGTTCCGTTTTTTGAGCAAACGCTGATGCTGCAACTGCCAAAGCCACTATCATTGCAACAGTTTTCTTAAAAATAAGCATGGTAAAATACCCCCACAAGTAAATTATCAACTAAAGATGAATCATTTTTTATTATCCAGCCGACAGATTGACAAAAATCCCTTTTTATCAATCTGTCGGCCCCCTTTATTCAAGGGAGCCGGATTGTTTTAGACGGAAGTCAATTATCTCTTGACTTTATCCTTTAAGGCATCAGCTTTTAATACTCCGTCTGCTTCGATTCTTTCCTGAACTCTCTGCATGTCCTTAGATGCAGTATCATTCTTCAAAGTATAGACGTTTCCTGAAGTATCCTTCAACTGGAGGGCACCATTTACACTTGTACCCTTCTGGAGCATTGAATTCAAATCCAGCATTGTAGCCGGCTTGAATGGATCAACCTGTTCAAGAAGTTCAAGTTTCTGCTGGAGTGTTCCGCCGTTAGCAACTGATACTTCAAATTCAACTGAAACATTCTTTGTAGCGGCTTTCCTCATATACTTTGCATCTGCATCACAGTACACAGTTGGCGTAGTTGAACCAGATGTTACGCTAAAGCTGAACTTACCTGCCTTTGTGACAGAAAGAACAAGTGTATACTTTGCAGTAGTTCCTGTTCTATCCAAACGGATAATCTTTGCACCACAAGTGTTTGTTACAAGAGCAAAATCACTCTGCTTGAGGACAATGCCACCTTCAGCTGTCAGTGGAACCTGTACAACAACATTGTTGTTTTCTGATGCATAGACTACTTTATCTGCAGTCTTAATCTTTCCTGCTGCAACACTATTGATGTTGATGCTGTATGCAGGTGAAAGAATTGTGTTTGGAGTTCCAGTAAAGTTTGGATGTACAATGAGTCTTCCACCGTTGTCCTTCAGCTGGAACTGGAATATACCAGACTTTGTAACGTTGCTAAGAACAATCTCATACTTTCCGCTGCCCAGATGAGTCAAGCTTGGTGTACCGCCTGTTCCATTTGTAAGAACCTGAACATTGGACATTTTGAGGGTTGTTGGTGTGGCAGCCGCAATACCAGCAATTGGTGCACCTGCTGTCGGAGGTGTTACAGAAGTGAGATCTTTTGGAGATGTTTTTGATACTGTTTTTGAAACAGTCGCTGCAGCAGGATCGCTAACAGTAAATGTCACCTTGGCAGTTCCGAGTGTAGTCGGATATGTCACACCAGTATCATAAGCAACCCTAAGATTAGAAGTTCCGTCTGCTACCTTTGTGTGATCGATAGAATAGGCCGGAGAAGCAGCAGATGAATGTGTTGCTCCGCCAGAGTTCTTGAAGCCTTCAGGTGTGATAGTATAACCATTTGCATCCTTGAGCCTGTACTGGAATGTACCAGATTTTGTAACATTATCAAGAACAACAATATAGCTATTGGTTCCCAATGACTTTACAGAACTTACTGTTCCGCCTGTTCCATTTGTAAGGACAACAACATTTGAAGCTGTAAATGCCGGTGCTGTTCCGCTTGGCTTGAGTGTAAACGGAATTGTTACCTGTCCCTTTTCGGTAGAATAGCCAGGTGCACTGCCATATACAAGCTGGTGTGCAGATTTGATATTCTGAACCTTAACATTGTATTTTACAATGTCATTTGTTGTTGGGTTTCTTGTTGGTGCAGAGATTTCATCTCCATTTACTGAGTGTACGACAGCAAGGTTCTTTCCTGCGTCATCAAGTACATAGAATGAGATTACACCATCACTTTTGATTCCGGTAAAGACTATGTCATATACTCTCATATATGAAAGTCTTCCGTTATCTGACCTTGTTACAGACTTGACTGTTGCACCTGTTGTGTTTGTCACAATCTTGATGTGCTTTACCTGCCTGTCTGTTGACATTCCGTAAACATTGAAGTTAGTGTTTGCCTCTCCTGTCTTTGAGAAGAAGATGCTGTCATTGTACATAACAGACTGAGCGAATACCTTGTCTATGTCTACAGTGAATGTATCGGTTGTCTGATTCGTGTTGGATGTGATTACTTTTCCAGCATTGTCAAGAACTGAATATGTAAAGTCACCGCTCTTCTTGATGTCAGAAAGAACAATATAGTATTTAACAGCTGTATTTCTTCCAAGAGAGCTTACATTGTCATGTTCCAAATTCCAAACAGCACCACAAACGTTTGAAGCAACGTTGATGTTGTTCTTTGAAAGATAATATGTAAGACCTGTTACTTCAAATGGGAACCTTACTACCGGCTCGTATGTCGGATAGTGGCTTGAGCTCTTTTTGAAGAACTGCAATGACGGCTTTGTCCAAACTTTGTTGATGTCAATAGTATATTCCGTTATTGCCGTGCCTCCCTGGGCTTTGCTGCGTGGCATCACGTTGCCGGTATTCCTGTCTTTGTATGTAAAGAAGAATGTACCTGACTTTGTGATGTTACGGATTATAAGCTGTGCATTAGAAGCAGTTCCTGAAACTGTTACAGTTCCACCTGTAGTGTTCTTTGTAACATTGATTTCGTTCATGCTGATTGGTGAGCTATAGTTTTCCAGTGTGAATGGAATGATATACTCAGCAGCAGTAGTTGAATATGAACCTTCCTTGTAGATGATTGCAGATGGCTTTGGAACAATCTTGTTGTACTCAGCTTCCGTCAGTGTGTATGTTGGAGAAACTGTTCCAGTCTTTCCTTCCAATGTAACAATCGAAACCTGGCCTGGATTCTTTACAGTAGTTGAATCAACAACATTGAATGAGAAGTTTCCTGCCTTTGTAAGCTCAAATGTAATCTGATACGGTGTTGTCTTCTGTGCCGTCTTCTGCTTTGTGTTAAGTGATGGAGCCTTTGAAAGAGCTGCATCTATTGAATTTTGAACACCAATTGACTTGACTGTTGCACCAGCTGTGTTTGTGGACAGCTTGATGTTGTCTTTGGTCAATGAAAGGTCTCCCAGTACAACTATATTTACCGTTGCATTTACCTTGCTGCTTACGACACTATAATTTGCCGTGTTGCTAACCAGAACACTTGGTTTTGCAACTGGTGTTGGAGTTGGTGTTACTGCCGGTGGAATGAGTTTTTTGTACTCAGCTTCCGTCAGCGTGTATGTTGGAGAAACTGTTCCTGTCTTTCCATCGATAGAAGCAATTTCTATCTGTGTTGCACTCTTTGCAGTTGTTGAAGGAATTACTCCGAATGAGTAGTTTCCAGCCTTGGCAAGTTCAAATGTGATTACGTAACCTGTTGTCTTTGCGGTTGCCTTAAGGCTTGCAAGTGGCTTTGACTTTGAAAGTGTTGCGTCTACAGCTTTCTGGGCAGTTACTGACTTGACTGTGGCTCCTGCTGTGTTTGTGGACAGCTTGATGTTGTCCTTTGTCAATGCAAGGTCACCAACCACAATTACATTCAGCGCTGCGTTTACCTTGTTGCTTACTACGCTGTACTTTGGAGCACTGTCAACTACCATTGTCGGCTTTGTTGCAACCGGTGTACTTGGTGTAGGTGTCACTGCCGGTGGAATGAGCTTGTTGTACTCAGCTTCCGTCAGTGTGTAAAGCGGTGAACATGTATCCTTGTTGCCGTTGGTTGCATTGTGCTGGACTTTTCCGCCCTTTGCATCCAATACCCTGAATACAATCTGTCCGGCCTTTGAAAGCTCAAATGTAATTGTATATCCAGTTACCTTTGTTGTTTCACCCTTTGTCTTTACCGGTGTCTGAATCTTTGTCAGTGAAGTATCTACAGCTTTTGTTGGAGCTACAGACTTAACTGTTGCACCTGCTGTGTTTGCATCAAACTTGATGTTGTTTGCTGTTACAGAAAGATCACCTTCTACTGCGATGTTTACTGTTGCATTTACCTTTTTGTTTACAACACTGTACTTTGGATTGCTATCAACCAGAACAACCGGAGCCTTTACGGTTGTAGTTGGAGTACTTGGTGTAGGCGTTGTCGTCTGTGTTGATGGAATGAGTTCCTTATACTTTGCATCAGACAGAGTGTAGGTTGGAGAAAGCGTATCTGTAGTTCCATCTGCAAGGGACATTTCAACTTTTGCACCCTTTGCATCGGCAACACGGAAGATAAAGCTACCAGCCTTTGAAAGCTCAAAGTTGATGGTATAACCGGTTGTCTTTGCGGACAGATCACGTTTCTTATATTTTGTGAATGAAGTGTCTATTGCCTTAAGAACTGTAATGTTCTTGACTGTTGCACCCGCTGTATTTGAAACAAAACTGATGTTGCCAGCTGACAGACTGATGTCACCCTGAGCAGTTACCTTTACTGCTGCGTTAATCTTGTTGTTGGATCCAAGAGTAAAGCTTGCGGTATCAGCTACCAAAAGCATCGGTTTAGCGGTTGTAGTTGTTGTGGTTCCTGTGTTTGTACTTGTATTAGTTGAACCAGTGTTTGTAGTACCACTATTTGTTGTTCCTGTATTTGTCGTACCAGAATCTGTCGTTCCAGCAGCGGCACGTGATGTGTTATGCATTTCATCGAGTGCAGCCAATACCTTGCGACAGTTTGCAATATGGGTTGAAGCATCCTTATAGCTCTTTGAGGCTTCAAGATACTTAATGGCATTTTCCATATCACTGCGAATCTGATATTCGTTAGCAATGATGGTATTTGCGTTATCCAAATCAGCATCCGCCCATTTAAGAATGTAGAGCAGACCGATCTGATAATTTGCCTCGCGGATTCTGGTATTTGTATCGTTGTAGTTTGTAACGATGTTGTTTGCCTTGTTGAACCAGTTGATGGCTTCTTTCTTTTCGTCAATTGTGCTGCCTGCAAGATAATCTTCTGCAACTGCATATGCGGCCTCAGCACGTTTTGCACTTATGTTGCCATATCCTGTTGAATATAGATTGACTTTTCCATAAAGGTCAAACAATGCGATTTTCTGGGTGCGGTTTGCTCCAGGAGCGGCGGCATTTCCAAGCTCATAGTAAAACTCTGCCATGCTTCTGTCTGCAATCTGTGCCATTCCGGAGAAGTTGTCAGAATACTTTTCTACAAAGTAAACGTCATATTCACCGATTTCGTAAGGCATGGATACAACAGCCTTTTGAATCTTTTCCAAATCCTTAAGGTTCTTTTGTGTTGTTTCCATGTCAGTAATCAAGTGACGAATTTCTGAATCATCTGCAAGGAAGGTGCTTGAACCTACAGCCTTTTTGCGTGCTGCAAGAGCTGAAGGCAAAGAATTATATCCCTGAGATGTAACCCATTCATTAATAATGTCAGGAACATTCCTTTCTGTATACTGAAGCCTATTTTCAACTTCAGAAGGATACAGACTTACAAACATGTCGGCAGATTCCTGATCATTAGGTTTCTTCTTGAGTTGAGATGCCAGTTTTTCGATGGCACCTACATTGTCTCCCCGACTCATCAATGTAGCGGCAGAAGCACAACCTGCGATAATAAAAACTGTTAAAGCCGCTAAACCTAAAAATATAGGCTTAAAAAATTTTTTCATATGGTCCTCCATATTAATCTATCAATATTTCTTGAACGTATAATCCATCTTTATGTCAGATTTATACACATAAGTCTCGCCATTGTCTGTTGTTGTAAATGTATAAATCTCTTTACCATAACTATTGTATGCACGAATTGTTCCGTCAGCATCCTTCTTGTAGTTGTATGTAACTGTTTCTCCCCTGAGGCCTGTACTCCACAACTGAGACTTACCGTTTACGCGGTAGTCAAAATCATTGCCCCAAAGGATGAATGCATCGGCACCCATTCCACCATAAGATGACTGGTCTAACTTGTCCATGGAATAGAAGTCTTCTCCATTTACAGTCTGTTCCTTTCCATCCCTATTATATGTTATGGTAATGTGTTTTGTAGGAAGATCGTAATCAAGCTGACAGCAATAGTAGCCTACACCATCTCCCCTGCCATACTTGACGGCCAAAGCACGGGCATCCTTCTGCTTGTCGCGGGCATCCTTGTAATCAAGTGTGTTTCCATAACCGAACTGACCTTCTGCATATACCGGCCAAGTTCCTGTTTCAGCAAATCCCTTGCTTGGAAGATTCTGTGCACCAGTAAGATATGCCAGTCCAGAATAATAATAGGCTTCCTTTTGGGCTTCCATTGCCTTGCTGTCGAATGACTTGTATGACAAAGCCTGGGTAAAAGCATCAGTTGCCTGTCTTGCTTCTTCAATTACTGAGCTTGCAAAATTACGGATGTTTATCGCTGAATCTTTATTGGGTATCTCTGGAATATCCTGCTTGACCAAAGTAATGAATGCATTACCCTTGTTCATATACAAATTGTAAATGGTATTTCTTACTGAAGAAACTTTTGATTGTGTAAGATATTCCTGTTCTGCCTTTTGATATACTCCAATGATGTTTGAAATTTCATATGGTGTCTTGGCAGGCATCATGGCATCACCACACTTCACATAGAAATCACCCAAGGCATCTGCAGCCTTTGTCCATTCACCATTGAAGTTGTCGTTATATTTCTGTACATCGTATGTCTGAATGCTTCCGATTGTACTTGGCATAGGCTTAACGGCACTCTGGATTTCTGTAAGATCCCTGTATGTGTTCTTTAATTCAGTAAGCCTGTTGACTGTTTCCTTGACAGAAATTTCGCTCAGAACAGTCTGCGTGTTTGTTTTGGAATCTCTGTCCGGTATGCCATTTGCAATAGAACTAAGCGCTGCCTCAACGGAAGAAGCTCCATTTGCTACCATAAAATCATTCAATACATCGTTTGTAGTTGCTTGAACGATATACATCTTGCTGGACATTTCACTGTTGTAAACTTCATTAAAAACATCTGCCATTTCCTGATCGGAACTGTCCTTTACAAGATTCTTTGCCAGTTGTTTTATGGCACTTACTTTATCCTTTTTATTTGCCAGACTAGACGCTGACGCACAACCTATAACCGCAACAAGAAGAACTGCTGCAGAAACAGACACCAAAAGGCTTCTCATAACCTTCAAAACTACCCCCTTGAGTACTGCCAGATTTTAAATAAATCCAGGACAATACCTTTCCTATGATGAATCTTTTAATTTCAAAATCACTTTTAAAAATAGAATCCCCTACGTCTTTTAAAAAAGACAAAGAGAAAAAATGTTACATATCATATAACAGGATTTTATTTTTCTATGCAGTTATTATATTCGAAAAAACAAGCAAAAACAAGGAAAAAATATCAAAAATCACTAATTTCATCGTTTTTATTAACTTTTTTCCCTTTATTCCATAGGAAAAAGCTATGGCAAAGCAAGCAAAAATAGTATTTTACTATTCTCTACCAATTCAGTATGATATAGGGAAGCTTAAATTCAGGAGATTTATATGAAAACTTCCGTTATTGGATTCCCCAGGGTCGGAAAAGACCGTGAATTGAAATTTGCAAGCGAAAAATACTTCGCAGGTGAAATCAGCGCCCAGGAGCTTGAACAGACCGCTAAAGAGCTCCGTGCATATGGCTGGAAAAAACAAAAGGACAACGGCATTGGCTTTATTCCGTCCGGTGACTTTTCTTTCTATGACAACATGCTCGATACCACTGTACTTCTTGGAGCAACCCCAAAACGCTACAGGGACCTTGAACTTTCTGCTTTGGACACTTACTTTGCAATGGCCAGAGGTTACCAAGGCAATGCAGGAGACGTAAAAGCCCTTGCCATGAAGAAATGGTTCAACACAAACTATCACTACATGGTTCCCGAGCTTGAAGACATTACCCTCAAGGCAGACACAAGCACTCTTATTTCTGCATATAAGGAAGCTGAATCCCAGGGCATTCAGACGATTCCCGCCGTTATTGGACCATACACTTTCCTCAAGCTTGCACGCTATGTTGGAAACAAAAGCCGCAGTGACTTTACCAAGGAAGCCGCAGACGCATACATTCAGGTTATAAAGGATGTGACAGCCGCCGGTGCAACATGGATTTCCATTGCAGAACCAGCCCTCGTCCTTGACATGAGCGACGACGACCTTGAATTCTTCAACTCACTGTACAGGTCCATCCTTGCCCTCAAAGGCAGCCTCAAGGTGAACATCCAGACATACTTTGGTGACATCCGCGACAGCTACAAACTGGTTGCTTCTCTTGGATTTGACGGAATCGGCCTTGATTTTATTGAAGGACGCAAGACACTTGAATTACTGGCAGCCAACGGTTTCCCCAAGAACACAATCCTTTTTGCAGGCATAGTAAACGGAAAATATATCTGGAAAAGCGACTATCAGAAAAAACGTGATTTAATTGAACAAATCAAAAAGCACGCTGATTCTAACAACATCGTTATCTCCACATCATGTTCACTCCTGCACGTGCCCTATACCACTGCAAGCGAAACAAAACTCAGCCAGGACATCCTAAAGCATTTTGCCTTTGCCGAAGAAAAACTTGTGGAATTGAACGAGCTCTCTCAGATTACAGAAGGCAACAACGCCGCACTTGAAGCCAACAAGGCCCTCTTTGCCACAGAACGCGTACAGAAGAACAAGAGCGTACAGGAAAAACTTGCGGCCCTCAAAGACAGCGACTTTACCCGCCTACCCGTCTTTGCAGAACGTGAAGAGATTCAGAAAAAGACATTCAACCTGCCATTGCTCCCAACAACCACAATCGGTTCTTTCCCGCAGACAAAGGAAGTGCGTGCAACCCGCTCTTCATTCAAAAAGGGAAAAATCACAAAAGACGAATACGTCAGCTTTATGCGCAACAAGATTGCCGAATGCATCAAGCTTCAGGAGGAAATCGGTCTGGATGTTCTGGTACACGGAGAATTTGAACGCAACGACATGGTGGAATACTTTGGTGACCACCTTGACGGATATGTCTTTACCGAAAAGGCATGGGTTCAGTCTTATGGAACAAGATGCGTTAAGCCGCCGATTGTATGGGGAGACGTTTCACGCCGCGAAGCAATTACAGTTGAATGGTCAAAATATGCCCAGAGCTGCACCAAGCAGTTTGTAAAGGGTATGCTCACCGGCCCCGTAACAATCCTTAACTGGTCATTCCCGCGCGAAGACATCAGCCTCAAGGAACAGACAAATCAGATTGCACTTGCCATCCGCGAAGAAGTCCTTGATCTGGAAGCAAACGGTATCCGCATCATTCAGATTGACGAAGCAGCCCTCCGCGAAAAACTGCCACTCAGAAAACAGGACTGGCATTCAGAATACCTTGACTGGGCAATCCCCGCATTTCGTCTGGTACATTCAGGGGTAAAGCCGGAAACACAGATTCANNACCCACATGTGCTACAGCGAATTCAACGACATCATCAGGGACATCGATGACATGGATGCCGACGTAATCACATTTGAAGCATCAAGATCAGACCTCAAGATTCTGGACGCTCTTCAAGAAGCAAAATTCCGCACGGAAGTTGGCCCCGGTGTTTATGACATCCATTCACCGCGCGTACCGTCCGTTCAGGAAATAAAGGATGCTCTGGGAAAAATGCTCAAGAAAGTTGAACTCAAGAAGCTCTGGGTTAATCCGGACTGTGGCCTTAAGACTCGTGGCGATACAGAAACAAAGGCAAGCCTCATTAATCTTGTAACAGCCGCAAAGGACATTCGTTCAACATTATAAAAAACCGACACTTGGAGCTGTCTGTCATTCCGGACCTGATCCGGAATCCTGACATTGCAAGTTAAGATGCTGAATCACCTGCCTGCCGACAGGCGTTCAGCATGACGGTGCTTTTTGGACAGCTTCTTGTGTATGCTTTCTTAAAGCCGCCAGATAACTTTGTGCGTATGGGGACAGCCTTATGTCCTTTTGGGTTATGGTCCCTATGCGCATATATTCATCAACATCAAGCGGTCGGGAAACAATGTTTTCTCCGTTTAATTCTGCACTGATTACACCAGAACAAATCGTATATCCATCCAGTCCTATCAGCAAATTGAACAAGGTTGCACGGTCACAGACTTTTATGTTTTTATCATGCTCCATGCTGCTCAAGAGTTCTTCCGAAAAATAAAATGAATTGTGGTCTCCCTGCTCATACGTCAGGCATGGAAATTTCTTGAGGTCTTCAAGCTGAATGCGTTCCTTTTTTGCAAGAGGATTTTTTGTGGAAACAAAGACATGCGGTTTTGCAACAAACAGTTCCTCAAAAACCAGATTGCTCTTTTTTATCAGGCGAGTGATGTATTCTTCATTTTGGGCACTCGTATAAAGCACTCCAACTTCACTTTTAAGGCGTGATACATCTTCTATTATCCTGTAGGTTTGTGTTTCCCTCAAAGTAAAATCGTAAAAATTGCCGCCATATTCACGAATTACATCAACAAAGGCTTCAACAGCAAACGAATAGTGCTGGCATGAAACGGCCAGTTTTGGAGTCCTTGATTTTTGCCCCGTAAACCTTTCTTCCAAAAGACTTGCCTGTTCAAGAACCTGACGCGCATATCCCAAGAACACGTCACCGTCATTTGTAACGCTTACTCCACGACTTGTACGCAAAAACAGGACCACTCCCATTTCCGCTTCCAAATCATGAATGGCAGCCGTCAAACTAGGTTGGGAGATAAAAACCTTTTTTGCCGCTTCGGTAATGTTCAGACTGTCCGCCACCGCAACGGCATATTTTAACTGCTGTAGAGTCATGGATCATTCAACTTTATTTCCGGCCGCATCCTCTATGCCGTTCTCTGTAATGTAGTAGGCCTGAATTGGTGGAAATCCGTTGAATCCCACGGAAGCATAGGTTTGTGTGTATGCACCGGTCGAAAGCCAGTAAACCTTGTCACCGATTTTCAAGTCAAGTGGAAGCCTGTATTTAAAATCCTCGTACATGATGTCCGCACTGTCACAGGTAGGTCCAGCCAAAATTACTTCGCCTTCCTTGCTGCCGTCTTTTGTCGTAATCACTGGATATTTGATTGATTCATCCAGGGTTTCAATCAGTCCGTTGAATTTACCCGCATCAAGATAAACCCACCTCTGTAATGCAGTGTTATTCTTGCGTGAAATGAGTACAACCTCTGACGTAAGGATTCCGCTGTCACCAACCAGGGAACGGCCCGGTTCAAAGACAATCATCGGGATGTCATCGCCAAAGTCATCGTGCAGGTAACGTGTAATTTCCGAGGCATAATCGCTGAGTTCATTTGTCGGTTGAATGTAGTGAGCCGGGAAACCACCGCCCATGTTTATCATGGAAAGACGAATCTGTTCCTCCTGCTCAAGGGATTCAAACAGGTATTTTGTTTTTGCAATGGCATCGTTCCACTGTCCGATATCGCGCTGCTGGCTTCCGACATGGAATGAAATGCCGTAAGGTGTGAGGCCAGAATCACGTGCAAGCACCAGAAGGTCATAAGCCATATCCGGGTGGCATCCGAATTTACGTGAAAGAGGCCAGTCCGCCGTTGATGAATTTTCAACAAGAATGCGTACATACACCCTTGACCCAGGAGCATAGCGGGCAATGTTCTTGAGGTCTTCCTTGGAGTCCGTGGCAAACATCCTTACACCCTTGGAATAAAAATATTCAACGTCGGCTGCTTTCTTAATCGTGTTGCCGTAAGAAATTCTATCAGGAGAGATTCCCAGAGACAAAACCAGATCCAGCTCATAGCGTGAAGCAATGTCAAAATTGGAGCCCAGTTCATCCAGCATGCGGATTACAGGAACACCCGGGTTGGCCTTTATCGCATAATAAAAATACGCATACGGAAAAGAATCCTTTACCTGAATGAAATGCTGCTTTATTGTAGCAAGGTCTATAAAGATATTTGGCGTTTCAAATCCCTTTGACACTTCCAAAAAGTTCTGCCATCTGCCGTCTGATACGTAATCATCTCTGTTGAACATTCACTTCCTCACTGTAAATCTAAAAGTTTCCGCCGTCGTAACCCCAGTTTGGAGTTCCCCAGTACGACACATAAATAGAATCTCCCGGAATGCCCAAGACCGATTTGAATATCTCGCATATTTTTGCGGTCATGCGGTTGCTGGAATCCGTATTGACTGTACCAAGAACCTTTACTTCCACATAGGCTCCCTTGTCCAGCCTGCGTCCTGCAAAATACAAATCCTGATTGTCTTCAATGCTGAGCATAAGATAGCTTTCAGGCTTGTTCATGATGCTGATTGCCTGGCCCAGCTCCGCCTTTAATATATCACGTTTTTCAGGACTCACAGCCCCAGTAATTTTAGATTGAATCATCGGCATAAAACAGCCTCCTTTTTCTTTTTGTTGCCATAATTTTAGTTTAAACCCCCGCACCCGTCAAGAGTGATGAGGTGGAAATATTTAAGTTACTTGCCCTTGCACCTCCACGCCCAAAAGCATATAATCGGGGCATGTATTTTACGGTTTTTAAGCAGCTGGCCATCATGGCTTTGATTGCTGTAGTCGGATTTTCGGTTACAAAGATTTTTAAGTTTGGGAAAACCGAACAACAGTTTTTCAGCAAGATACTTCTTTATGTTGTTAATCCCTGTGTCATCTTTAACATCTTTAACGTTGAGTATTCTAGCGACCGCCTCAAGGAACTTTCTGTGGCTTTTCTGCTTTCATGGGTGGCGCATATTGCCTTGACTGTCATCGCTATTATCTTCTGCCGTTCCAAAAAACCTGAGCTACGAGATTTGGATTATCTTGACCGAATTGCCGTGGTCTTTACCAACAGCGGTTTTATAGGAATTCCGCTCATCAACGGTGTCTTTGGTCAGGCCGGAGCCTTTTACCTTATGGGATACCTCGCCGTATTCAACATTTATCTGTGGACCTTCGGTTATTATATGGTGACCCGAAAAATGCAGCCGCTTAAGATAATTACAAACCCCAACATTATTGCCGTAGTTGCAGGCATAATCTTCTTCTGCATTCCAGGTCAGCTTCCCGACATCATTGCAAGCCCCGTAAAACATATCAGCGACACAAATGCAGCCGTTTCCATGTTGCTTTTGGGCATGCTCTTTGCGACATTCAAGAAACCGTCCGGTTCATTCAAGGAATTTGTCCTCCGCATTGCCAAGACCACATTCATCCGTCTGGTGCTATCTGCCGTGGTCATGTTCTTTATTGCATGGGAGGCAATATCCCTCTTTGGTTCAATGCAAAACATACGCCTGATTTCCTACGTGGTCTTTATAGCGGCCTTATGTCCAGTCGGCATGAGCGTGTCTTCCCTGGCCGTCGTGTTCAACCGTGACGAATCATATTCCAGCATGCTTGTGGCCATCTCCAGCGCAATGTGCATCCTGACTTTGCCCCTTAGCGTTGCCATAGCCGAAAGATTCTTTTAATTCGTTTACAAAAGCCCCTGCTTGGTTTATAATATTGTTGTGGTAAATATTCCTGTTAAGGTCAAGCTTCCATTTTTGTGGGGGCGGGCCGTATTTCATAAAAGCGAATGGTCTCAGATAAACCTTGTTGTGGGTCCAAACGGTTCAGGAAAAACTCTTCTTGTTGAATCGATTTCACGTCAGTTTGCAGAACACGGATATTCAACCAAATTCCTAAAGGCAGACCGCGGCACAGACAAGCAGTCCCTTTCAATCCTTCAGGAAAACGAACACATACGGCAAAAAGTCCAGAGCATCCTTTCCAGCATGTTCGGGAAAACAATCGTCTTCAAGCAGATGGAAGGAGAATATGTTCCGGTTGTAGAAAACCGTGCATGGAGTGTTGAATATGACCTTCAGGAAGTTGAATGTCACGGCCTCAAGGAAATAATCACGCTTCTTGTTGCCCTTTATGCAAATACCGGAAACACATGCCTTGTCTTTGACGAACCAGAACTCCACCTGCACCCGCAGTTCCAGCAGTTTTTTGCAGAAGAACTCAGGCGTGTTTCACAAAGGCACCCCAGCCGTATTTATTTTGTCATCACTCATTCACCTTTTTTCGTTGACCTTAGATTTCCCGAAGAACTCCTTGGCGTAATCGTCTGCCACACCAACCGAGAACCGACCCATATTGATTCGCTGAGCCGGCGCGACGAAGATTTGTTCCGCAGGTTTTTGCCCAGATTCAACACATACCACAAGCAGTTTTTCTTTTCCGACAATCAGATATTTGTGGAAGGCTATACCGACCAGCAGATGTTTGCAAGTTTGCTTCCCTACATTCACACCGACCTTGGTGTAGCGGGAACCGGAATCATTGATGTGGGTGGAAAAGACGAGCTTGGTGTTTTCTGCAAAGTGTGTGCCCTCCTTGGAACCAACAGCCGCATAATCACGGACCTGGATTCCCTTTTTGGTGGAAAACTCCGGGATGTCTTCTGCAGTGACGAAAGGGCAACCCTATGGCTTGAAAAACAAAAAGAAAAACAGTTCCCGTTCTACCAGAATATTTTTACCGCAAAAGAATTGGACCATGAAATCACACTGGAAAAACTCATTCTCCGTCTGGAACGCTTTCTGTCGGTAATCGGAAAAGAGTTGTGCCAGATTCCGGATGATTCACCATTGCCACCAGATATTGAACTGTTTGTTTCAAAACTAAAGGCCCTTGACCAAAAACATGCCATGGCAGAAAACATCGACACATTCAAGACGGTTGTGCTGCAAGGCGTAATGGCGGAAGGTGGCATAAGGATTCAGCTTGAACAGGTCCTCAAGGAAAAGACCGCTCAATCTCTGCCTCTTGTACGTGCATTGTTTTCTCTTGTGCTTGCGGGAGCGGCGGCGGCTTCGGTTTACATTTTGCCACGCGGATGCATTGAACATTACTACACTCAGTCTCTGGTTGAATACATGCCTGTCTCTGCAAAGGACAAATTATTTCATGCGGAAAGGGAACACATCCTTACAGCAAAGGAAAAAACAGTCCGCAAGGAATATTCTGAGTTGATCGGCATATTGGAAAGTGCGGCGGCCAGATGAACCTCTAATAATGCGGCGGCTTTCTGTTTGGAACGTCCCCTTCAATTGCATCGGACAAATCACGAATTTTTTGTGACATCATCTTGTTTTCCGTACGAAGCAATTCAATTGTCTTACCCTGTTCCACTGAAACTTCCTGCAGCTGGTTTACGAAATCTTCCATGTAGGCAAGTTTGGTTTCCAGGGCTATTATGCGTTCTTCAGTTTCCTTGTCCATCGTCTATTCCAAATCGTAAACTTTGCCGTATTCAATTGCCTCAACATCGTGATAGCCGTTTTCCTTAAGGTGATTCATAAAGAATTCCTGAGAATCCTTTTCACCGTGTACCAGGAAAATCTTTTTAAGACGGCTTGTGTCTATTGAATTCAGCCAATTGGTCATCTCGCGGTAATCTGCATGTGCGGAAAAAGCGTTGATTTTTTTAACCGCTGCCTTTACCTTGTACCAGTCACCCAGAATGTGGACTTCCTTTTCCCCTTCCAGAATGCGGCGGCCAAGGGTATTCTCTGACATGTAGCCTACAATCAAAATGATGTTGCGGGGATCTGTAATGCTGTTTGCAAGGTGATACAAAACGCGTCCGGATTCACACATGCCGTCGGCACTTATGATTATCATAGGTCCTGTTTTCTTGTTCAGTTCCTTTGATTCATCAACACTCTGCACGAATGTCAAATCGTTAAAGCCAAACGGATTCTTGTGGTTCTGCAGGAATGTTTCCGTCGTCTGTTCGTCATAACATTCAGGATGCAGCTGGAAGATACCCGTTGCATTAACCGCCATCGGACTGTCCACATACACCGGAATGCGTGGAACCCTCTTTTTATCCATGAGAATGTGAAGGTAATAGACAAGTTCCTGAGCGCGTTCAATTGCAAATGAAGGAATGATGATTTTTCCCTTGTTTGCCACAGCCGTACGAATCACTTGTTCCAAATCATCAAGGGCAACACCAGGCTCTTCGTGCAGGCGGTTTCCGTAAGTGCTTTCAAGGAAAATGTAGTCGGGTGCCGGGAAGTTTGTTGAAGGGTCACGGACAATCGGTTTGCCAATACGGCCAAGGTCCCCAGTGAACAAAACGCGTACTTCATCGGCAGGTGCTCCAGTCAGGGCAATGTTTCCTTCCTTTTGGTTTGTATTTTCCACCGATTTGCTTCCACCAAAAAGACGATGCCAGAATCTACGGGTGCCACCCATTCCGGTGCTTTCCTTTTTTCCGGTTATGTCATTTTTACGCTGGCCGGTAATCGTCATGTATGCCAGGGCACTTCCCAAAATGTGACCCGCATCATAAAATTCAAGCTGAACATCAGGAGCTATGAACATCTTGCGGTTGTATCCCAGGGAAACGATTTGGTTCGCCGCCTTTACACAGTCCTCCTCGTTGTACAAAGGCCTCCAGGAAAACTTTTCCCCCTTTTTGCGAGCCTGTTTTGCAAGGAACTCCGCGTCACGAGCCTGAATGCGGGCGGAATCCATCATTACGATGTTTGCAAGATCACGTGTGGCCGGGGTGGCATAAATGTTTCCCCTGTAACCATTCTTCATCAGCACCGGTAAAAGTCCACAGTGGTCAAAGTGGGCATGAGTCAAAATTACCGATTCGATTTTATCCGCGGCAAAATCAAACTCCCTGTTCTTTTTATCCGCTTCCGCACGCTTACCCTGAAATGCACCGCAATCAATCATAAAGCTGCGACCATCTATTTCCACAATATGTTTGCTGCCCGTAACTTCCTGCGCGGCACCAAGTGAATAACAATGTATGCTCATATCAATTCTCCCTGCGTCTAAGATTCCCTCCATTCAATTATACATCATAAAATACGAATGCACAAATTTTATTTGAAATAAGTGTCCACCCCCCCTCTCTTGTACAAATCACATTAAACCTTTAGACTACATGCCATGACTTTAGAGGCTAAGACTTTTTATAAACAGCTGGTTTCCATTGTTGGGCCCATGGCGCGGCAAAATTTGATTTCTGCGCTCGTCAATTCTGTGGACATTTTCATGCTTGGGTCTGTGGGGCAGACGGCTATTGCGGCTTCTTCTCTTGCTGGAATTGTAGTTTTTATCCTGTTCATGGTTACGACTGGTCTTTCGTCGGGACTTGTCATGCTGGCGGCTCAGTATTGGGGCAAAAAAGACATAAAATCGATTCAGACTCTATCGGGAATTGCGTTAAGGATTTCGGCTGCTGTGGGGCTTGTGTTTAGTCTGGCGGCGTTTTTTGTTCCTACCCTGCTGATGCGCTTTTTTACAAACGATACAAACCTGATTAATGTGGGTGCCTCGTATTTAAAGGCTGTGAGCTTTTCTTATTTCTTCATGTCGCTTTCTCAGATTCTTCAGGCGGCGTTCAAGAGTACGGAAAAAGTTTTGTTTGTAATGGTTTTGACTTTTGTTTCCCTTGGAATGAATGTCATCCTCAATGGCTGTTTCCTGTATGGCTGGCTGTTTTTCCCAAAGCTGGGCATTGTCGGCGTTGGCATTGCCACCTCCATCGCACGTCTTGTGGAAGTGGTCATTTGTTTGATTTATGCTGCCACACAAAAGGAACTGGGATTTGGTCTTGGCCTTTTGTTCAGGCGGAATAAAATCCTAACCCATGATTTCTTTAAGTTTTCTCTTCCTGCGGTTGGCAATGAAATGGTGTGGGGGCTTGCGTTTTCCATGTACACTGTGATTCTGGGGCATCTTGGAGAAGACATTGTTGCGGCCAATTCCGTTGTAAATGTCGTCCGCAATCTTGGTACTGTCCTTGTCTTTGGAATGGCTTACGGTGGTGCGATTGTTCTTGGTAAATACATGGGTGCTGACAATCTTGAAGTAGCGGAAAGAAATGCCTCGCGTCTGGGAAAGGTAACTGTGGGTGCCGGTTTCTTTGGTGCGGTTCTAGTCTTGTGCCTTTATCCGGTTTTACCGTTTATTGCAGAATTGAATGAAACTGCTTCCAATTATCGCTTCTGGCTCCTCCTCATCAACTCCTATTCGATTATCGGTTGTGCGGTAAATACCGGTTACATCTGCGGAATTTTCCGTGCCGGTGGAGATGCGAAATTCGGCTTTATCGCTGACGCCATCTGCATGTGGCTTGTCTCTCTTCCGCTTGGACTTCTCGCAGCCTTTGCATTCAAGCTGCCGCCCGTGTGGGTCTATTTTGTCCTCTATCTGGATGAGTTTGAGAAAATGCCATTCGTCATCGTGCATTACCTTAAGAAAAAATGGCTCAAGAACATCACGCGAGATCAATCAGTTTTACAGGCTGCAGAAGAAAATTAAAAATGTCCGCTGTGATGTGAATGTCCGCTGGAACGGATTGTTGTTCCTCCGCCAAATGACGAACGGCTTCCTCCACTGCTGGAACTGGTGTTTATGCGTACGCGACTTGTAGTTGAATGAGTATAGACATCATTGTTCCTGTTGAAGTTGATCCTTGTGTCCTGAACGTAATTCCCTGCTTCTGTTGCCATGTGGATGTTGTTCATCTTTTTCTTTTCCGACGAAATTCCTATGCCTGCGATTATGAGTGCAAGCGGAATCATTATCAG
>DBWR01000002.1:29305-33660 GCA_002309305.1 Treponema sp. UBA1233
CTTACATCTATGGGGTCTCCTTCTTCCGCACGAATAAGGAATTTTTCTGAAACCGTTATGTAATCTTCAAATCCCTGATACCAGTTGTCATTCCTGAAGTTGCCAAGAAACTCGCGTGACAAAACATCCTTGCCGTAATCGGTAAACACCGTATTACCGTAACCATAAGCGTCAAGGTCATAGCTTCTGTCATCCATGGACATCAAGAGCAAGAGGCCGCTCCTGTCATTGCCCATGCCTAGTCCAAGATCATCGTAAATATATTCAGCCGCATCTTCTATTTCGTAGGCATATTCCGTATAGTCATCGATTACAACCAGATAAATGCCAAAATTATATTTCCTTGCCAAATCTCGTGCCAGATCATCCAAGGCCCTTTTCTGAGAATCATCCAGCAGATACGCATAATCATAAACAAAGGCACTGCTTAGCTCAAGTTCTGAATCCGTTGAAAGTGGTATCACTTCATCATTCTGGAATTCCGTTAAATCTGAATCAGCCGAAAGTGAAATCACATCATCATCAGAAAAAACCGTCAGTGGAATGTCCACACTCCCCTGGGCACTACACAAGACAAGAGGCGCCAAGGCAAACATCGCTATCGAAATCAATCTTTGGAAAATCTTTTTCATTTTTTACCCCACTAAAACTCCAGTCAAATGTCAGTTAAAGAAATATGCCACTATGCAGGCAACAATCGGACCACCAAAAAGAAGCGAAAGAAGGAATTTCATAAAGAAACGTCCCACAGCCTTTCCCTTGCTTACCGGAAGGTTTCCCACAACTTTTCCAGTCTGACCGTTAACCGCAAACAGGAAACGCTGTTCATCCCATTTCGTATAAAGAAGATAAACCGGAAGCAGGCCGTAATGCACGGTTCCCTTTTCCAGAACAATGTTTTTACTTGCAAGTGAACAAGTGTCATAACCTGTTACTGAACTTCTGAGTATGTCCAGACAGGTCTTGCAGCAGCGAACATTAGCACGTCCTATGCTGTCGTCAATTGAAACGTCGTATTTGTCGGCAAGATATCCCGGAAGATATGCCGTTGAGAATTCCTTTAATTCATCAAAGTTGAACGGTTCCAGGGAATCCATCAGATCATCGGGCATTTTCTCCGAGGCATCCACAGGCACCATTGCAAAGGGAATGTCTGCATCACGAACACATTCAAAATGTCGTGTCGTCGTTATCTTGTAATCACCTGAATAATGTGATGTTGAAGTCGTCGTGTTGAATACCGCATGTCCTCTGGCAACACCGTCAAAAAACCAGAATGGAACATAAATGCCCTTTATTTCCTGAAGATGGTTTTCCTCCGCAAAAAGTTTTGGCAGAAGTTTTTTACCCTGATAGAATTCCTTGAGTTTGTCGATTGCCTGCTGTTTCTTCAGCTTGAACGGAACTATGTAGTCAGGCCGCAGTGTTCCGCTAAATTGTGTTTCTATTACAGTTGGATTGTCGCAATAGGGACAGCTTGTAGCGGCAGTAGTTGACTCGCACAAAATGACAGCCCCGCATGAAGGACAGTTGTATTCCCTCATATTACCGGCATCTTCACCCCAGTCTTCGGTAAGGTTTTCCGTGTTCCAGTTTGATTCCTGACCGTCAAACGCAGCATCACCTGCATCCGCTGCCTCTTCTGGTTTTTCTGGTTCAGAAGTTTCCTGGGTTCCGTATTCCTTTTCTATCTGTTCTATGTCAAACTTGCTGTCACAATATTCGCAGATTACTTTTCCGCTTGCAGGGTCAAACCTTAATCCGCCTCCACAAGCAAGGCACTTATAATTCTGTATGTCCATGGTTCCAAACTGAATACCCTTCGGCATCTCCCTCTGTCTTTAAAATTAATATGGGGACCATCCCAAAACCGTTAGGACAGTCCCCATAAAAAATATCATTACTGAACTATATCGCCGTCATCAAACGGATCACCACATTCCGGGCAGAACTTCGGTGGATGAGCAGGATCTTCTGGTTCCCATCCGCACTTGTCGCACTTGTACTGTGGTACACCGGCAGGTTTTTTGCCTCCACAGTTGCTGCAGAATTTTCCCTTGTTCTGTGTTCCGCAAGAGCAGGTCCAGAATCCTCCGGCTGCTGGCTTTGGCTTTCCACATTCCGGACAGAATTTTCCGCTTGCCATTGCACCACAAGAGCATTTCCATGAATCGGCTCCACCCTGAGGTACCGCTCCACCGCCCTGTGGCTGCTGAGGCTGCTGCTGTGCCACACCATAGAGATTCTGAGCATTCATGCCACCGGCCATTCCTGCCATGCCCATGCCCATGAAAGCACCCATTGAACCGTTGGTATTGCTTGCTGCCAGCTTCATTGCTTCTGCCTGTGCACTTACAAGGCTTCCTGCTCCAAGACGTGCATCAAGAGCATAGTCAATTTCTTCCTGCCTGCGCTGGAGTCTTTCAACATCTTTTTCATCTGCTGTAACAGAAGCTACTGCAAATGACACAATTTCAATACCACGAAGCTTGCGCCATTTTTCAGAAAGGACAGAATTCAATGACTCTGCAATTTCCGTTGTATGTGCGGGGAGAGTATCATAGAAAATCCCCTTTTCTGAAATCATTGCCAATGCAGGCTGAAGGGCTGTCCTAAGCTCGTCCCTTAACATGCTGTCGATGTTATCGCGGGTATAGTTTGAGGTAACATTTCCACAGACATTCGTATAGAATGAAATAGGGTCACAGATGTGATAGCTGTATTCACCAAAACACTTGATGCCTATGGTAAGTTTATTTCCTGTACGTTCATCCAAAACAACACGGAATGGAACAGGAGCTGCCGTACCGTATTTGTTGCCCAGGATTTCCTTTGTGTTGACGTAGTAAACTCGCTGGTCCTTTGGAGGCTCACCACCAAAAGTAAAACGGCGTCCAATATCCTTGAAAGTATCCAGAATACCCTTGCCGAGTTTTCCTGCAAAGATGGAAGGTGAAGTTGAAGAATCATATACAAATTCACCCGGTTCCGCACAGAGTTCAGCAACCTTTCCCTGGTCAACGATAATCATACACTGACCGTCAGCAACCGCAATTACTGAACCTTTGGAAATGATGTTGTCCGTTCCCTTTGTATTGGAAGAACGTCCCCCAGTCCTCTTAACGCCCTTTGTCACCAGAACGTCTGCCGGCAACGACTCACAATAAAAGTACTCTTTCCACTGGTCTGCAAGGTTACCGGCTATCGCGCCTATACCTGCCTGAATAAGTCCCATATTTACCTCCGCATTTTGCTTAATTCAAAAATGTGTTTTTATACTATACTAGTATAATTGATTTTTGGGATTTTTCAAGGTTTTTTCGTCTTTAATGGGGAAAAAAATACAGAGTTAAACTCACATTTTTTGGAAAATAGAACTCCAAATTCAAAATACTATACTTATTCAATCCAATGATGTACAATATCATTATGAACAGAAAAATTACCGTACCTTTATGTATCTTGCTCGTTCTGGCTGCAGGAGCCGTTATTTACGGACATTCCCTTTACAAGCGGAAGCCCATGGACTTTACCTTTGACGCGGCATACTGGTGGGCAACGGGTACAGAGACAGAGAGCACGTTCAGATACGAAGAGGTTCCGGCCGGATTCTGCTATTTCCTTTATATCCCGGAAAAATACCGCAATGACAAGGACAACCAGGAGGCCAAACTCCCTCTAATCGTTACCTTTCATGGCTCGGATGAAAAAGGCAGGGCATCAAAATACGGCCACATTTTTACTGACAAAAGCTTTCAAGAAAGGGCGGGGAAAAACGGAGCTGCTGTTTTATCGATAATGTCTCGCGCAAACTATTTTACAGATCCTTCAAGCACAAGCCTTTTGATCCAGAACATCTGCCTGAAAAACGAATGCATCGACCGCTCAAACATCGTGGCCTATGGGTTTTCTCAGGGGGCAAATTTCGTAGTTGAACTTGCATGCCATGAACCCCGACTTTTCCGTGCCGTAGTTTCAGGAAGCGGCTTCTACCAGATGAAAACCTCTGAGCTTTTGACCGTACTCCCCATTCAATTCTACTTTGCAACATCCAAAAATGACAGCGGCATTTACGAACAGGGAAGCGAAACCGGAAAAACCTGCGCCAAACACTGCAAAAATTCCCGTTATGTTGAATATGAAACACGGGGACACTTCTTTGTGGAATTAAAAGACAAGACAGGAAGGAAAAACAAAGACGGAAGTGAAGAGACTTTCCTAGACTGGATCTGTGGCGTAGTCAATCCTTAACTGTAACCATAAATCCAGCCTAAAGCCTTATATCAACTGCATCCCCACTGGGCATAATATGCATCCAGCTCAGACTTTAGCTCATCGGTGATGATTCCACCGGG
>DBWR01000002.1:33720-55433 GCA_002309305.1 Treponema sp. UBA1233
CTGTATTACCTCAAGGGCATTTTTTGATGACTCCAACGCTTTTTCCATGCGGTTCAAGCTTATCATTTCGCCAAGAATCTTGACTTTTGCCTGTGCCTGTACAATCGGGATGGTCTCATCTATGGATTTACCGCTTGTGGTAACATCTTCAATTATGACCAATCTGTCACCATCTTTTAAATCTGTACCCAAAAGCATGCCTTTATCCGCACCATGGTCCTTTACTTCCTTGCGGTTTGAGCAATAGCGGATTTCCTTGCCGTACAACCTGCTGAATGCCATGACAGTTGCCACACTCAACGGGATTCCCTTGTAAGCGGGGCCAAAAAGCACATCAAAATCATCACCAAACCTGTCGTGAATTGCCTTTGCATAAAATTCACCCAGTTTTGTAAGCTGACTTCCCGTGACGTATGCGCCTGCATTCATGTAAAAGGGAGATTTCCGGCCGCTCTTTAGTGTAAACGACCCGAATTTGAGCACCTGGCTTTGCACCATAAAATCAATAAAATCTTTCTTGTATTGTTCCATGGCTTCATTATAATCAATTTTGTTTTTTTCGGCTATAGCACCCTAAAACAAAGCCTTTATGCACGCATTGTTTGGCATAAAATCAATTCCTATCGTCTTTGCAGTGGAAGGATCAGCCAAATCAAGCCATTGTCCGTTGAACAGAACAAACGATTCCCCTTTAGCGGACTCAACCTTGAATACATATGAATCGAAATTCCAGCCTTCGCCTTCAACAGGAGCCTTTCCGCTGTAAGTAACCGCAATCTGGAAATCCTCTACAGAAACTTTTTTAGGCAGAACCACAACATGATAGCCGGGATATTCACAGCTCATCTCTGTACTTGCAAGAAGTGTATTAAAATCATCCTTGAAAACCTGAACCTTTACTTTTTGATTACGCTCATAAGTAAAAGTTCCCACCGCCATGAGCTTTCCTTTCTCATGGAATTTATTCGCCGTTGTTGTCTCTTCCCCAAGCTTGAATGAATCGTGTGTTCCGCAATCGTAGCTGATGACTTTCTCGTAATCATAAGATATATTGAATATGACCTCTGCATCCAATGGAGTGTCATATGAGACATAATAGAACCCGTCGTTGCCCCACAGTTTTCCAAATGAATTCTGTGCAATCCAGGCTCCGTCCCTTGTGGCAGGCTTTAAAAAATAATCCTTCGGGAAATTGTCATCCCATCCCACAACAACAACAGCATGATCAATTGGAGAGACAGGATCGTTCATGCAGTAATAACCGTCATAATATCTGAATTTTGTTTTCACGTCCTGAATGTCCACAGTCATGGCACCGTATTTTTTTATAAGCTCTTTCATTTCTCCGATGCCTGCAGTACTGTAATCACAGGCTTCGGTAATCACATAATCCATGTATTTATTGGAAAGTGTATTTGCCACCATAAAACTCATTCCGCCGATAGTAAGTGCATTTACTCCATCGTCAACATAATACCCTTCTGTCTTTCCCTCTACCTCACCAAGAATAATATCCAGCATAGGCATAGGATCTATCGTGATTTTCTTGTGATGCAGCCTAAGATAATTTGATTCCATGGAAGTACTAGCTGCATTCAACCAGCATGTACCGCCCTTTTGTGTCTTTAGCGGAGTTGCATTTCCGTCTTCGATCAATGAAAAAAAGCCGTCCTCTTTCCGCATGTATTTCGGATTCTCATTTACCGATATACCGGATTCCTTGGGAACATTTTCCCATTCAGCAGGAATTTTATTGTTGCAGCCAAGAGTAAAGAGTGTGAAGTATATAAGTATTAAGGGAAAGGAGTTTTTAAGTAAAAGCTTTTTCATAATAAACATCAGAGAATTTTAAACGGATTTATAATCTTTACACCATCGACTTCCTGTCCATCATTCAAATCCTCAGAATATACTATGTTGCACTTTTCAGCCTTGGCCGCAGAAAGAATCAGTGAATCATAAATCGTAAATTGAGTAGAATTACTTATGTCCATCGCATCAGAAATGTCAGCAACCGTTATCTGATGTATTGGCATATTCATAAGGTTCATGACTATTTGTCTTGATTCCTCTTTCGTATAATTTAGCTTTTTAGTAAGCACATTGAAAGCTTCTTGTAAAACTTGAGTTGAAATATGGCAATTATTTGAAACAACAAGTTCTGCAACTATTTTTCTTGCTTTTACTTGTTTTTCCATTTCTTTTGAATCGAACATATAGGATATAATGTTTGTATCAAGAAAAATTCTAGTATCTGTATAATTCATCTCTAATCCATTTTCCTTCCGATTTATGTTTTTCAGGTTCTTTATCTGCAATTGTAAACATTTCCGTCATAAAAGCCGGTATGTCTTTGTTTTCCTTTTCAACCTGCTGCTCTTTCTGTTTTGCAATCAGCCCTTTGATTTTTTCAAAAAGCTGTTCCAAATCAGGAAGAGAGAGTTTGTCTAATTCTGTTGAAAAATATGCATAAGCGAAATCTGACATCTTCCTTACCTCCAAAAAAACTATTTCATCCGGTCTTCAAATTCATTTTTGGGCATGGGCTTGGCGAAATAGAAGCCCTGAATCATGTCGCAGCCCTGTTCGGCCAGGAAGTCCACCTGTTCCTTTATCTCCACGCCCTCGGCAACGGTACGCATGTTAAGGCTCTTTGCAAGCTTGATTGTCTCGGAGACAACGATTTTACCGCGGGTGTCGGCGCTTTCTCCACGGAAAAATTCCGCATCGATTTTAAGGATGTCCAGAGGCATGTCCTTGAGAGAGTTGAGTGAGGAATAACCGGATCCAAAGTCATCCATGGAAACCGCAAAGCCGTATTCCTTTAGCTTGAGGATTGTGCTGACCAGGGCCTTTTTGTCGTCAAAGAAGGCGCTTTCGGTAAGCTCGATTTCTATGAGCCTCCTATCTGCCCCAGCCTCGTCCACTATGTCACGAATCTGTTCGGCAAGATCCGTTTCAATAAAATGCGCTCTTGAAACATTTACGGAAACCGGAACACAATTCATGCCGGCATCCTGCCATTGCTTCATGTCACGTGCAACATGACTCAGCATGTAATGGTCAATCTCCGTTATAAAGCCGTTCTTTTCAAATATGGGAATGAAGCGTCCCGGCGGAACAAAACCGTGCTTGGGAGACTGCCAGCGGATAAGGGCCTCTGCCCCGCAAAGCTTTTCCGTTCCAGGATTGTACTTGGGCTGATAGTAGACGATGAATTCCTCGTTTTTCAAGGCGTTCATCTGCTCTTCCTGAACTTCATTCTTCCACTTCTGCTCTTCTATTATTTTGTCGTCAAATACGGCTACTCCAGAATCCTCGCTTTCGTTGAGTGTTGCACGGGCGGTACATGCGTTGTTGTAATCAATTTCTGGGTCATGGTTTTTGCGGCGGACTATTTTCCCCTTATCATTTTTCCTAACTCCCACCACACTGATTCCGGAATGGAATTTGAATGTATGTGCCCTACTGATTTTTTCCAGATTAGCGATAAGATTCTGCATGCGTGTTTTGACCTGCTCAACATCGGGACATGCCAGCATCAAGACAAAATTTGCCGGCGTTGAATGTGCCACAATTTCATTGCACTGGAGTTCTTTCTTTATCGCATCATAAATGTTCTTTAACTGCTTTTCTCCTTCCTGGATTGAATGGCATGCGCAGAAATTCCTGAACTTTACAAACTGAAGGTCAATAACCGCAAATTCTTTTTGTGCATTTGCCCGCTTGGATAAAAACTTTCCGGCAGTATAGAGGAACCACGTGTAATTGTGACCCTTTGTTGCATCATCACAGAACAGGAGTTTTTTTGATTTTATGTGATGGATCTCTTCATGAATTATGTTGTGGATGAGGAAAATGATCAGCACGATGCCGAGGCCGAACACTATGGCGATAAATACATCAAACAGAATGAAATCCATCAGGTTGATGTTGAAGAAAGCCTTACCGATGAGTTTTTCCTGCCCATCCTTTACAGGAAGCGCTATCCATATCGGAAGCTGGATTATGTCATTTATGGAGCGGTCCAAATTCTGCCAGTCAGTTGAAGTGTTGTTATCCTTTTCAAGCTGCTCTGATATGTTCTTGTTTTCCAATATACCGAAGAATACTGATTTGTAATCTATTGTAAAATTGCCGTTCTTATCATAATTGAAATAATTGTGTGCGTCCTTGTAAACTTCAATATAGTTAAAATCGGTTGTAATCTGAGTTGTGAGTTTTTCTTTTGTAATTGAATTAGAACCACAGCTGTGGACTATCGTGCCTTCAGAATTTACTATCAGATAATCCCGATTCATGGAATCAAGCAATGCAAAAGTTTTTTCCGGTTCCTGTTGACTTTCATCCTCGTAGATGTGCGCCATGTTGGAAATCAACACATACTCGGAAGTCATTTTTGTACGAAGAATATATGTACCCAAAAAATATGTAAAGAATTTAGCCACAGCAAGCATAGCCAGGGAAACAATAATCAAAATGATTATTCTGCCCCAAACATGATTATGCTTTATTCTCTTGACCTTCTTGTTTAATGCCTTACTCATACTTAAATTATGCACCAGTTATGAAGAATTTTCAAGTAACTTCATGCAGCCATTTCCCACCGGCCACACGGAAAGCCCCTATCACAGCCTTAACGATTCCTTCGCTCATTACAAAAACATATATCCAGACCGCATTCAAATGCAGCACATACAAGGCAAGATATCCCAGCGGAATGGCAACCAGCCAAAGGGTACAGAGCTCAACAACCGCAGTAAAGACGGTATCTCCACCCGCACGGCACACACCTACAACCCAATCCATGCAGAAAGAGTTGAACGGATAAATCGCAATCAAGATCCATAACATGTATGTGGCCATCTGCAGGACATCAGGTTCAACCTTAAAGAAAACAGGCAAGAGCATGGACAGAGGCAGAAGCAGCACACCCACCACAGCACCAATCAGGGGAGTAAACCACATGGAACGCATGGCATAACCGCGTGCTTCCTGAATTCTCTTTTCGCCAATTCTCTTTCCAATCAGGACACCGATGCCGTTTCCAAATCCCATGCAGAATACCCATGTCAGCTGACTGATTGTATTTGTAATCTGGAACGCAGTAATGGCATTTGTTCCCGCATGTGCAAAAATCGAACTCCTTACTGAAATGCCAAGCCCCCAGAAAGTTTCGTTGATGATGACGGGTGTTGCAATCTTGAAATACCGGGCAAAAAATTCTTTTGGAATGGAAAGCATTTCCCTTAACTTTCCGCATGCCTCATATTTGTGTGAATACGCCCATATCATAAGGATGAAGAATTCAACCACACGAGAAAAAACCGTTGCAAGCGCCGCACCCTTTACTCCCCAGCCGACGATAAAAATCAAGACATAATTTGAACCGGCATTTGTAACAAGCGACACGGCCGAACACACCAGCGGAAGCTTTACCCTTTCCGTACAGCGGAATGCCTGCGTAAACGAAAAATTGATTGCGGTGATGATATAGCTCAAACATACAATCCTAAGGTAATCCCCACCTATCCTGATGACTTCGGGATCCGGAGAAAAGAGGCTTATGAGCTGATGCGGAATGACAAGCGACAGAATCGTGAACAAAGCGGAAACAATGACAGAAAGCAAAAGTATTATTCCAAGCGACTGTTTGATTCCCCTTTCATCTTTCTTACCCCAATACTGCGCAATAAAGACTCCGCCACCGGAAGCAATGCCAAAAAGAATCATGTTCAGGATAAAGAAAATCTGGTTCCCCAAACCAACCGCCGCAATCTCCGTTCCTCCCAGCCGCCCGATCATCACGGTATCAAGCATGTTCACAAAATTAGCCAGGAGGTTTTGCAACGAAATGGGAATCGCAATGGTAACAAGAGTAGAATAAAATCCTTTGAGTTTCATGAAAGCTTCCGCATCCAGTCTAACATTATGTCAGGAATCATTCAAGTGAAGGGGAAAAGGGAATCATGCCAGACCGCTGTTTCCCATACCAACTCCCACAAATTTCCATTTATTGGTGCTGGAGGGGGATTTTAATGGGGTGGGAGGGACGCTATATGTGGGGGGGGGTAATTACTATTTCGCTGGAATACTGAACAAATTTATTCGTACACATCTAGACAAATAGTATATCTATAAATAAAAATCTTTCCATCCCTTTCTTTTAGCCAAAACTGCTCATATGTATTAAGGTTTTCATATTTCACTTTATAATTCAAACAAAAAAGATCTGGAACAGGTACATCATAGATGTTTTCAATTGATTCGGATGTTAGGATTTGTTTTTGAAAATTACTCAGCAAAGAAAGAAACTTGTCTACACTCTCTATTTCTTTTGCATCAAATACTTCACTTACCATCATTTGTTCAGTCCTAACAGTATCATCTTCATTGTAATATGTGATAAGTATTCGTACACAGGATCTATTACTATATAGATATTTTCTTATTTTTTCAAAAGAATCGTTTTTGTTCCCAACGTAGAAGCTTTCGACAAATTCTTCATAATTGGTAAAATCTATGGGATGTTTAGAAAATGAGCACAAAACAAATATCGAAAACAATATTGTGCTGAAAATCAAAGTTTTCCTAGTTTTTAATTTCAATCCATTCTCCTTTTCTTTCGCTAATTTTTTCATAGTGTTTTTTCCATGCCGCTTTTATTTGTTTTTTATTTGCCTTTGGGTTTTTTGTTTTATAATCTTCCATCCAAAGTTTTTTGTATTCTTCAAAAACCGCTGCAGTATAATCATTGCAATCATTCGTAAAGACTTTGTATTTAGCGCCAGCATTTGTTTTACTATCTTTTTCTTGACTTAAACCTTTAGTATTTCCACCACCAAAAGTTTCCATTTTATTCACGTTTGCAACGGCTTTTTTAGTTAACTCGTCATCCATCTCTGTATAAATAATTTTATAATTACGTTCTTTACTATCGATATCTGTTGTTGTTATTCCTGAATTTTCACCAGAGTATTGGGAAACGGATTTAGTAGATGTTAAATCTTCATAATCGACAAGGCCGTGTAAAAACCAACCAAAATACTTTCCAAAAAAGTTGGCAGCATTATAATACCATTTTGTCCCTTTATTAATTGGCCTCTGTAAAATTGAAGCCCTCCCATCCGGGTCTATATAGCGTACCGGGTTGTTTCCGGCGTAGTGGTACAAACCGGCATTGACTATGACCTTTTTTGCATTATTGCGGAGATAAAGGTAGCGGGAGATGGCTGGCCAGAGGCACTTTGATGAGGAGTCTGTGTTGCAGATGGCAAGGATTGGTTTTATTGTTGAGCCTCCTTGTGATTTTATTGGTCATCCTACATATGTATTAACAGGTATGCTTAGATTTTCGTCATTGTATTCTTTTACCCCGTATATCCTATTTCAATTATCTTGCCGTTTTTTTCTATAACAATATAAGGTCCGCCTCCACAAGTTTTAAATATTGTGTGAAACTTATTCCTACCTTCCAAAATCCAATATTTATTATCTTCAAGTCTACAATCAAAAGACATAAACAGAAGGGAAGAATATCCATATTCTTCAATAAAAACATCTCTGGCTATTTTATAAGCCATTTCTTTTGTTTTTATTATTTCACATTCATCCTCACTTTCAATTAACAACGGTGGTAAGTAATCATACTGACTTTCAACAATAGGATGATGAAACATCAAAAAAAGAAAAATCAGAAACATAATCCCAATAACAGAAAAAATGATAGTTTTTTTCATTTTTTTACTCCCCAAAAAGATAATACCATAACAGAGAAAATGGATTTGTAATTAATTTGTTTTCCGGATACTGATTATAATTATTCAGATTTGGAAAATTCTCTTTTCGTAAAATCTCAATTGGATTCGTTTTACTATTGTATGGTTTAGAAGGATTGTATATTAACACACCTCCGTCACTTAGTATTAAATAACTAACAATTTTTTCTTTATTTGCAAGAATCAGATCTGTATCAGAATAACGATCCATCTGGAAACCATTTGTATGTGTATGAATTATTCCCACTCTTTTTATACCTATTAATGAAGATGGGTGGACAGATGTCTTAGAGCCTTTATTTGGAATTGTATAGTAATAATGATTATCTTCCGTTTTATAAATTGATGAACCAAGCTCACAATTAAGTCTTATTGAATCATCATTATAAGTTAATGCGAAGTCTTTAGCTGCATCATCCATTTTTTCGAATAATTGACCTGCTTCCCTTCCATCCGGGTCTATATAGCGTACGGGATTGTTCCCCGCGTAGTGGTACAAACCGGCATTGTCTGTGACCTTTCTTGAGTTATTGCGAAGATAAAGGTGGCGTGTGATGGCTGGCCACCGGCGGTGGGGTGCAGTTTCATTGCTGCGGATGGTGGGTTTTGATGTTATGGTTGGGCCTCCTTAAAACATAATACTGTTATGAATGACAAAGCTTTTCTAGATTATACCAACTATTATTATTTAAAATAAAACTTCGTTAAACAAAAAACTGTCCTCATCTATTTCATCGTCCACAATTCTAGAAAAGAAAAGGATTAATTCTTTATGTTTATTTCTCTGTATTTTATAAAATTTATTGTCAATCATTATCATTTTATCATTGCATCCTAAACTTAATTGATTTATTTTTTTTCTGCCCGGAAAACAAATACAATACCTGACATCAATGTCTCTGTCAGTCAGCTTTCTCTTTTCGACAGTTGAATTTTCATTATCATTCTCCATAGAATCTAAAGTAATGATTCCACTTTCTGTGTATATAAAATCTAATTCTAACGAAGTGTTATCTATTTCAATTTCTCTGATTTCCTCTAAATCTTTTATTTTATTGTACAAAGAAAAATAATCAACATTCTTTATCTTATATTCCTTCGGATTATTTGAGACATCAGCAATTCCTCTTGGATACAAATATTCTGATTCATATGGTACGTATGAAATATAAATAGATTTTGGGTAGAACAGCCAAATGAGCATTATAATTAGTACAAATAGAACAGAGCTAAATACCAGTTTCTTTTTCATCTGTTTATTCCTGAATGCTCCAGTGGAGAAGATACTTTTCTTTGTACTGAGTAATATTTAGTTGGGTTATTACGATCATTCGGAACCCACTGTAAGTCATTATAAAAATCACGGCCCTTGCATTCTCCTAAATCGGCTGCAACATTTTTCTCAATAAAAGTTGCGAATTCTTCTGTAGGCTTATCAAACTTGTTACTCATTAGATTTTGTCTATTATTATTTATGAATTTTTGATACGTAGCCATTCCAGTTTTTGTTCTTTTTTCCCACGCATGTGTTAATTCATGCATTAAACAAATTGCAGGACTATTATAATTTCCATTTTTAGCAAGTAGAGTCCATTTTCCACTCCAATAAATTGTATTTGTTTTTGGATCAAAGAAGTCTGCCCCTTCAGCCGAATCTGAAGAATTAATCCAAGTGCATTCTTTAATTGTGAAAACAGTATCAGAGCTTTGTAATTCTTTGATAATTGCACTTCCTGTTTCGGATTGCATTAAATACTTTAGGCTAAGCATAAAATCTTTTTTAAAATCTTGACTAGAGTTGTCATCAAATTTAAACACCCTCCCATCCGGGTCTATATAGCGTACAGGGTTGTTTCCGGCATAGTGGTACAAACCGGAATTGTCTGCTTAACCAATCACCTCAAACCCTAAACATCCTCTTGTACGACGGCTCCTTCCTGCCATGAGGCAAAAATATATTCGCGGGATTGATAGAAAAAATCCGTATTATAATTTGATATGGCTTTATCAATCCATGAAGAATAAACTTTGATCAATGCATCAATGATAAAATCAATGTCATCATCCTCCCCCTCTACGTCGTCGAAGGTTGTTTCACCTTCTCTTCTATTGATACGGATTTTAGTGTGCCTTTAAAGACTGGTCTGGCTTCTTTATCTTCTTCTCCCTTCTTGGCGCTTGATCTGCTTCCTATAAAAGCCGCACATACTCCAAGAGCCGGCACAAATGCCACAAATGCCAGAATCACATGCCTCATATACCTTGCTATGTCCTGGTTTGATTCTACCACAGAAGCTTCCAACTCGACATTGTCCTGTCCTTCATCGCTCTGTACGGGACTCTCATATGTGTTAGAAAAAATAAGAAGTGCAATCGCACATGCAAACCAAAACAACACTGCAAAAACAGTTACTTTTACGTTCATTTTCCAGCCTCCTTCCTCTTGTCAAAAAAATGCGGAACAGGTCTTGAGCATGCAAGATTGTGTTCCTTTACCTTTGACGCAATCGAAGCAAAAATCGTGATGATGTTTATTATGGCGGCCACATAACCAGGAATGACGCTTTCTGCTCCAAAGAACCTTACAATTATAAAAGCAAGAACAAGGGCTAGGACCAATTTGATTGTTGTAAAATCAGTTTTTTTCTTCTTATCTTTTTTACCGGAATCCCCTTTCTGTAAAGTCTTATAACCCTTGTCGTCCGCACGGTTCATTTCCCGATCAAGCTTTTGAAGGAAAACCCTTCTGTCAAGAAAGACTTCGCCAAGAGCGGCAAGAAGGGTAAAAAGCCAGAAGGAATTGACTTTCTTGGGATCAGCAAAATCAAAGTTAAACGCAGGTCCAAAAAGAAGCTCAAGAACAATGAAAAATGGTATTGCCAAAATTATGGACCAGAAAAGGTATTTCTTTACGTCCACAGGAATACCGGCAAACATCTTTCCAGTAAATCCGTTTATTACAGAATAGAAGACACGCTTTTTATTCTTGTAGGTCAAAAACCACACGGGCAGCATTGCAAGTTTTGCATCAACATCACAGTAGTCTTCCGGATTCTGCCAAAGAACAGGATCTGTAAAAAACATTGCTTTCTTTCCGTATTTTACCTCTATTTGAATTGCCTCGCTTCCCTTTACCTTATCCTGAATTTTACCCGCTACGGCAGTCAATCCCTTTGCACAGGCATCTTCCGTATAGGTTTCACTTTTTACATCCGCAATGTCCGCATAGGAACCGGCCATAATAGCCCCCTTGAACGGCTTTAGGGAAGTAATCGGAAAGTTCTTTATCTCTTCGCTGATTCTGTCTTCCAAGTTTGAAGAAGCGTCAAAAATCATGCCTTCAACGACTCCGCTTATCTTTGCAGTAGAAATGTAACGTACAAGGCCAATATCATATTTCTGCCTGAAATCGACATCTCTTTCCGTGTAATCAACAGTTGTCTTGAATTTTACGTCCGCATCTTCCTTGAACTTTTGGCTGTAAATCCAGAATGGAATGTAAAAGTTCCTGAAGTTGCTTTCCACACTCTCTGCACTCATGTATTTGGGAAGGTAATGTGATTTCCTAAGCTCTTCCATATAGAGCTCAAGGCATTTTTCCTTGGTAACATTAAAAGGTATTATATAGGACGGTTTTTGGATCCTTGCAAGACGGCTTTCCAGCGTTACAAAGGTTCCGCAGTATGAGCAGTATTCAACCGCATCCAAATCCGTAGCAAAGACTTCCGCACCACAGTTGGGGCATTTGAATATCTTTGCCTCCATTGATTCACCATTAAAGACAAGCTTTTCATCGGCCGATCTTACTTCTTCTATGCTTTCCGCATCATATTCGCTGTCGCAGTATTCGCAGACCAGCTTTTGCTTTTGTATGTCAAACCGGAGCGTTCCTCCGCAGCCAGGACATCTGTTCGCCATACGAACCTCCAAACAAACAGCCCCCTTCCCGTTTTGAGTTGAGGGCTGTTGATGTTGCTTTTAAAGTATAAAATTACAGTGTTACTACGATTTTGTTTTCTGCCTTGAGCTCGCTTGCCGGAATGTAATCACCTGTGATTTCTTTTCCGTTCAGCTCAATTTTGCTTACTCCGCTTTCCTTGTGGCTTGGATTCTTTACTTCAATAGAAAGTCTTGAACCCCTAAAGTCCTTTTCTACCGTAAAGCCATCCCAGTCAGACGGAATTGATGGAGCAATGTGCAGGCCGTAGAAGTCTGGCCTCATTCCCAGGATTCCTTCGACACATCCTACCATTACTGTAGAAGCAGTTCCCGTAAGCCAGTGAACGTGTGAACGTCCAAAGCATGGGCTTGCCTTTCCTTCCGTAAACTGACCGAAGCAGTATGGTTCCAGATGCCTGATTTCTGCACGATCATTCTGATATGCGGGACAGTTTTCCTTGTAGTATTCAAATGCGCGGTTTCCGTGACCCATGAGTGATTCAGCAAGAATCAGCCATCCCTGAGTCTGAGAGAAGATTCCTGAGTTTTCCTTTACGCCTGCGTTATAGCACAATGCCAGCGCACCGTCTATTGCATGAGCATGGAATGGAGGATCCATCAGGATTGCACCGTACTCTGTGTTGAGCTTGTTGTAAACAGTGTCCATTGCAAGATCCCTCTGCTTTTGATCTGCAAGCCCCGAAATGACCGCCCAGCTCTGCGGATTCAGCCAGGTACGGGCCTCAGGGTCATCCCTCTTTCCTACAACGGTTCCATCTTCTGCATAACCACGGATGAACTGATCTTCGTTCCAGCAGACTTTATTGATGATGTCCTTCATTTCCTTTTCTTTGTCCTGAAGGAACTTCAAGTATTCGCCGTCTTTCTTGTATTCCGCAAACTGCTGCATGATGTCCAGGGCATAGTAGAACTGAAGGGCCACAAAAGAAGACTCACCGTTTTTGCCAAGACGAAGACAGTCGTTCCAGTCGGCATAAAGACCGGCAGGCATTCCGTGGGGTCCCATGTGGTTCAGGGTAAAGTCTATCGCCCTCTTAAGGTGATCGTAAACTGTTCCGCTGTCCTTGTTTGCATAAGGAATCTCTGTATCAATAAACTTGAGGTTTCCTGTTTCTGCAACATACTTGTACACAGTCGGGAAAAGCCAGAGTGCATCGTCGGCGCGGTAGGCAGGATGTCCCGTTTCCTTTACGTATGATGCATCCTCAGGTGTGTTTTCGTGGCCTGCGTTGTGGGTGAACTTTACCAGTGGCAATCCACCACCATGATGTACCTGAGCAGAAAGCATGAACTTGATTTTTTCTTCCGCCATTTCCGGTGCCAGGTGAATTACACCCTGAATGTCCTGAACAGTATCGCGATAACCGTATCCGTTCCTGAGTCCGCAGTAAATCAATGAAGCGGCACGTGACCAAATGAATGTCATGAAGCAGTTGTATGCATGCCATACGTTCATCATTGAATTGAATTCCGCACTTGGAGTCTTTACCACAAAGCGTGAAAGATATTTCTTCCAGTATGCCTTGAGTTCGTCAACTTCCTTTTCTACAATTCCGTCTGTATCATCGTATGCCTTGATGATTGCCTCTGATTCCTTCTTATGCTTTTCGCCCAAGAGGAAAATCACTTCCTTTGTTTCGCCTGGGTTCAAAGTAATCACAGAAGAAAGGGCACCACAAGAGTTCATGTTGTAGTTCATTGCTCCAGACAGTTTTCCCTTTTGAACTCCATCCGGGTTGCTGTAATCGGTATAGTTGCTGAAGAAGGATTCCTTGTCTCCGCATGCTGAATCAACCTTGGCCTTTGCCATTCCAAAGAAGCGTTCAGTTACGTGCTTTCCGTCCTTTTCCTCATCCGTATCCAGAGCGTCCATGTTGCCGTGAATCTGCTGGATGATGCGGTTCTTGTCAAATAAAGTTCTAGAAATAAAAAGAGAATACTGAAGGTTAACCTGGTCCTGCTCGTAGTTGCTGTTGTTGGTAAACTCGGCGTATCCGGTTACAGTAAGGTTCCTGGGCTTGCTGTCCTTGTTGGTGACTTTGAGCGCCCAAACCTCATAGCTTTTTCCAAAGGGAACGTAGTAGCATGCCTCACTTTGAATTGAAGAATAATCCGCCTTGAGCTTTGTGTATCCCAAACCGTGGCGGCACTCGCTCTTGTAAAGGTCCAGGGGCTTTCCCACCGGCTGCCAGGATGCCGACCAATAGTCCTTTGAGTCGTTGTCCCGGATATAGATGTAGCGTCCAGGCCTGTCAAAGCTGTTGAAGATATAACGCAGGATTCGTCCGTTTGCACCTGACTTTGCAAAACTGTATCCGCCCGCATTGTTTGAGATGAGTGCTCCATATTCCGGTGAACCCAGGTAGTTGGCCCATGGCTCCGGGGTATCGGGTCTGGTAATCACATACTCTTTGTTTTCGTCATCAAAATATCCGTATTTCATGATAGAAACATCCTCCTTAATTTCCATTTTCATATTACAGTTGAATAGAACATTTTTCAAGCAAAAAAGGGGGGAAATTTACATCAATTTTGGCCCTTCATTTTCAACAAAAATCCCCCCCCCGGCTACCACGGTACCACCACCCGTCCCGATTGCACAAAACGGCAAAATGTTGTATCTTTCCCCTACATTCAAAAGACAGTTCGAAGTCCTTCCTGTCGTTAAACAAAACCAGGTCAACGTTTTTACGATATGGAATCTCTCTGTCAGGAGGTTTCAAATGAATGAACTATTTTTAATCATCACACTTTTGCTTTCGTTTGGTGGCGCAATCCTTTTTCTAAAGGTTTTTGGAAAAGGCGGCCTCTTTGCGTGGATTGGAATCTGTACGGTTCTTGCCAACATTGAGGTTACGATTTTGGTCCGCGCTTTTGGAATGGATCAGACTTTGGGCAACACCCTCTTTGCGGCGACCTTCCTGTGTACGGACATCTTGAGCGAACTCTACGGTAAAAAGGAAGCGGGAAAAGGTGTCCTTGCCGGAATCTTCACCAGCTTGAGTTTTATTCTCCTTTCGTTCTTGTGGGTACACTACATCCCGGCGGAAGGGGACTGGTCAAATGAATTCGTACGCGGACTTTTTTCAAATACACCCCGAATGCTTCTTTCCAGCCTGATTGCCTATGTCATCTCTGAATCCGTAGACGTATTCCTTTATCACGCCTGGTGGAACCTTACGGAAAAGAAAACGGGCAGCCATACAAAGATGCTCTGGTTCCGCAACAATTTTTCAACTCTGATATCCCAGTTCGTAAACATCGTGCTCTTCAATTTCGGCGCTTTCTGGGGAATCTACACCTTTAGGGAACTTGTGGCGATTACCGGCTCATGCTATGTGATTTACGTTGCAACAAGCCTGCTCGACACTCCATTCGTCTATCTGGCAAGAAAGATTACGAAAAAGGAGTAGGCCCCTACTTTTCCCATACCCTCAGCAGGACAGATGCATGTGGTGCAAGTTCTGCGGATAGGGTGCCGTCGCTTTTTATGGTGACAGTTTCCTTGTGGAGCCATAAATCGTGGACGGTCAAATCTGTTCCCGTATTTCCTGCCAGAGCAAGCGTTTTAAGCACTTCCTCCACTTTTACGGATACACTTTGCTTTTCATCATTCAAGTTGAACAGTACAACATAAAAGTCAACTGTACCTGTATAATCTGCCTTACGCGTTGCCCAAACAGCATTATCCTCCGACCGTGACACAAGCCTGGCCTGTACCCCGTTTTTGGTCAGGGAAAGCACCTCGTCATTCGTCAAGAGCTCACGTGTAAAATCATCCAGTTTTGTAAGTTCCGCCCCAATCATCAGGGGAGAACGGAAAATACACCACAGGTTCATCATCGTACGCTGTTCGTCTTTGGTAAGGTTTGTCGTGTGCTCCCTTGTTCCATAGCATTCAAAGCAGGCCCCCACCTTTCCCAGAGGAAGCATGTCACAGTCCGGCCAACAACCGGGTCCAACATGATTCTGCCACACCTCACAGCGCTCGAACATCGCCTTAAGCAGCTCCCAGGAATCCCAGAAGTCATCCGTGATGCGCCACATATTCGCATACTTTTCCAGATGCCATGCCTTTTCAATAACCGCAGGTCCCGGAGACAGACTCAACACCATGGGTCGGCCGCTATTTTCTATCGCCTTTTGAATCATCTCGATTTCTTTCTCAGCAGAATATGGATTGTTGGGGTACATGTTGGTATTGCAGATGTCGTCAACCTTTACAAAATCCACGCCCCATGACGCATAGAGCTCAAAAATCGAATCATAGTAATCCTGCGCCCCATCCGCCCTGTAATCCACACCGTACATGTCCGGGTTCCACTTGCTGACTGAGGCTGGATTTGCAACCATGTCCGCCGTAATCTTTCGGCCATCGTGAGTCTTTATCGGAAGGTGCTCGTGACAGGCAAACCGTGGAATTCCCCTTATAATGTGTATCCCGAATTTCAAGCCAAGCGAATGAATGTATTGTGCAAGGGGAGCAAAGCCCTTATTATCCGCACTTGAAGGGAACCTGTTTGGAGCCGGAATCTGACGCGACCATTCATCAATGCAAAACCGACTGAAGGGAATATACTGAACGTCCTTCCGTTTACCGGCGTTAGCATCCGACCACTGAATGTCAATGACCACATATTCCCATCCATGCTGCTTAAGGTTCTTTGCCATATAGTCAGCGTTGGCCCTAACCTGACCCTCGTTCACCATGGTATTGTAATAGTCATAGCTGTTCCATCCCATAGGAGGAGTCAGCGCGCAATTGTTTTTATCGTAACCCATGCCAACAGTATAGCACAGGAAAACCGGCTGTTTCTACTTTATTCAATAATTTTTTTCACTATAAGGGTCGTCTTATTTCATCTAATATCCCCATTGAACACTAGACAAATATTCTTTCTCATGCAAGAATGAATGCAGGGGATGTGGCATGAACGATAAATCAAAGGTAAAAAACATTACTCTTGGAGAAACTGGAATTGTTGTTCCTCAAAATGGCTTTGGTGCCCTGCCGATTCAGCGCGACAGCATGGAAGAATCTGTCGCCATTTTACGCCGTGCCTATGAGGGTGGAATGCGTTTTTTTGATACTGCCCGGGCATACAGTGACAGCGAGGAAAAAATCGGTCATGCTTTTGGCGATATGGGAATCAGGGATAAAATCTTCATCGCAACTAAAACCGCCGCAACCACACCGGAAGTCCTGTGGGAACACCTTCATACTTCATTAAAAAACATGAAAACCGACTACATCGACATCTACCAGCTGCACATGGCAGGCCAATGCTACAAACCCGGAGACGGAACAGGCATGTACGAGGCTCTTGTTCAAGCAAAGGAACAGGGACTCATCCGTCACATCGGAATTACTGCTCATAAAATTGGTGTGGCGGAAGAAATTGTTGAATCAGGCCTTTACGAAACATTACAGTATCCCTTTTCATATCTTGCCTCCGAGCGTGACATTCAACTGGTAAAAAAATGTCGTGAAAAAAACATGGGCTTTATTGCAATGAAAGGTCTTGCGGGTGGTCTTATCAATCGTGCGGATGCCGCCTTTGCGTTCATGACAGACTATGACAACGTGATTCCAATCTGGGGCATTCAAAGGATGAGCGAGCTTGAAGAATGGCTTTCGTTCATGGACAATCCTCCAAGCATGACGGACGAAATCAAGGCCTTCATTCAAAAGGAAAAGGATGAGTTATCCGGTAATTTCTGTCGTGGATGCGGTTATTGCATGCCCTGTCCTTCTGGAATTCAAATCAACAACTGTGCGCGCATCTCCCTCATGGTAAGGCGTGCTCCATCCCATGTGTGGCTTTCCGATTACTGGCAGGCAGAAATGAAGAAAATTGAAAACTGTACCCATTGCCGAAAGTGTACCCTACACTGTCCCTATGAACTGGACACTCCAACGCTACTGGAAAAGAATTACGAGGATTATAAACTGATTTTAAGCGGAAAGGTAAGCGCAAACCAGCCTTTACCACGATAAACTCAATTATAGGAGAAAAGTATGAAAATCAAATGGGGTGTCTTGGGTACTGCAGGTATCGCACGTTGGGCCACTATTCCGGGAATGATGAAATCCGAATACTGTGAACTTTATGCCATAGCGGGTCGTACTGAGCAAAAGGCTAACGACTTCAAGGAAAAATTCGGATTCAAAAAGGCCTATGTCGGCTATGACCAGCTTCTTGCGGATCCAGAAGTCCAGGCGGTTTATGTTCCCCTACCAAACGACATCCACTTTGAATGGGTTATCAAGGCTCTCAACGCAAAAAAGCATGTTCTTTGTGAAAAACCTCTCGCCATGAATGCTGAAGAGGTAAAGAAAATGTTCGATGCGGCCAAGGTAAACAATGTCATCCTGATGGAAGCCTATGCATATCTCCACAGCCCTTACGTTGAATCCCTTAAAAAAGACGTGGAAAGCGGCATCATCGGCAAGGTTGACTTTATTGACACCGCCTTTGTGACCCAGGGTTATGAGGAAGATTTCCGCCTGCACAAGGAATTTGGCGGCGGTGCCATGTATGACTTGGGATGTTACTGCACAACAATGATTCTTTCCCTTATCGATTCGGACGTAAGCTTCCTGAATGCCAACGCAGAGTTTGAGGGCGGCGTTGACCATCTGACCACTGCGGTAATAAAGTTTGCCAATGGAGCAAGGGCATCCTTTACCGTCGGCATGGTTTTGGACCGCACTTCCAATTCACGCTTTGACCGCCTTTACGTTCATGGAACAAAGGGCTGCATAAAATCCGATGTGGAATACAATCAGGAAGGTGAGCTAAAATACACAATTCATTCACAGGGACAGATTATAGAACGCTCTGTATCTGTACCCCAAAATTATGCCCTGGAGCTTGACCAGCTGAACAGATGCATCATGAATGGAGAAAAACCCCACATCACGGAAGACTTCTCCATCAAAAATGCCAGGCTAATCGATGATGTCCTGAAAAAGATTGGGTATTGAGTCGTACTGCCATTCCGGACTTGATCCGGAATCTAACAGAGAGATGAGGCTATCCCGTCATTATCGGGCTTGACCCGATAATCTCACTGTCGACTGACAGGCATTTTCAGATTGCCGTATCAAGTACGGCAATGACATTGACCACATCGCCAATGACACCAAATTAAAACTCATGCAGAACGCAGCGCACGCGACCTATAATTTTAAAGTCCTCGTTTTCTGCCGTGACGTTCATTGGTTCGTAGTGCTTGTTGTCCGAGATGATTTTTATTCCGTCAAATGTCCGCTGAAGTCTTTTTACATAACCTGAGCCCTTGTACAGAATCGTATAAATCCCATCCTCACCGTCGTAGCCAAGATTGTCGGTAACGATTATGTCGTCGTTAAAAAGGGTGGGTTCCATGGAATCTCCCCTGACATAAACCGCCGCAAGATTATCCGCATAACGCTGAAGGTTTTTGGGAAGGGTAATATAATCCTTAACTGTATCCTCTTCTGGAACAAACTGTCCCCTACCCGCAGAAAACACTTGATCCATTACCGGAATGACAAAATTATCCGGCTTTAATCGCTTTTCCGGGTACAGTTCAAATTCTTCCCATGTCAGTTCAAGGGCATTCAGAATCTTCATCGTATCATCAAGGGAAGGAAGCCGCTGTTTTGAAATCTGGTCGCGAATTGACTGCAAGATGATTCCCGTCTGTTCGCTTAACCAGCCCTGCTTTTTATTCATTTCGGAGAGTCTCTGTTTTACCTTTGTCCAGAAAATTTTCGCTTCCATAATCCCTCAAAGTATTCATTCAACTATTTGAAAAGCCATATCCATAGCCGTAAAAATATTATGAATGAATTTCCATCATTTTTCAAGTATTTTCTTTAAAATTGTCATGAAAATCACTGGAATTTTCCATATTTTCGCATTTATTAAAATATTTATTTAACTATTTTCTTGACAATCCGATAGTTTTAAGTATATTATATAATAGGTGTTTATATGAAGACGACGGGTTTTGCCAGTCCTGCCACCGAATACGAAGAGGAAAGGTTGGATTTTAACCGTGCATTGCGGCCATTTCCAGCCTCCGAATATGAATTCCGGTACAGCGGGCATGAAATGGAAAGCTTTCACATTCAGGACGGAGATTTACTTATCATAGACCGTTCGGTAAAGCCCTTTGACGGCTGCATAGCGATTGTGGTATTCGAAAACTCATTTTTGTGCAGGCAGATTTTATTCAGCAGAAAATGGAACTGTTATGTCTTTTTGACGGAAGGCAGATGGCAAAGGGTAACGGAGATTTTCGGAATTGCAACCTACTGCATCCACACTCTGGGAGGTAAGCGGCTTTGATTTTTCATGTTGACGCAAACAGCTTTTATGCCTCATGCGAACGTCTTTTTCGGCCCGACCTGAGGGATAAACCCATAGCGGTTCTTTCCAACAACGACGGCATCATTGTGGCCCTTACCAAAGAATGCAAGGCTTTGGGCTTAAAACGCGGGAATACTTATTTCAAAGTCAAAAACTTCTGCCAATCGAATGGGGTACAGGTTTTCTCCAGCAATTACACGCTTTATGCGGACATGAGCTGGCGGCTTAACAGCATTTATTCCCTCTTTGCACAACGCTACGAGATTTATTCAATAGACGAAAGCTTTTTATACCTTCCCGAAATGGAGTCCTCCGAATATAGCTCTGTGGCCCACAAACTCAAGGAAATGGCACAGCAATACACAGGCATTCCAGTATCCGTCGGCATTGCCCCCACCAAAACCCTGGCAAAAATATGCAACAAGCTGGCAAAGAAAAACGGTGGTGTGTTCAACTGGCTGGATTGCGATCCGGATTCAACACTAAAAGGCTATCCTGTGGAAGACGTATGGGGCATAGGCAGGTCAAAGGCGCACTGGCTCAAATCTCACGGCATCAAAAATAGCCTTGAATTAAAGAACATGGGTCTGGACAAGGCAAAAAAATACCTTACACTCACCGGCATGAACACGGTACTTGAATTGAACGGAAAAAATGCCATTGATTTTGTGTCGCGTGAAAAATCCCAAAACATCTGTTCGTCAAGAAGCTTTAGGGAATGTGTGTACAAATTTGAGGAAATAGAAAAGGCCCTGAGTTATTTCTGCTCGGTTGCGGTAAAGAAAATGCGGGATGAAAAACAACGCTGTACCTATATTTATGTCACCTTAGGTACAGCTGCACCCATAGAAACCGAATTCAACCCCAAAATACACTACTTCAACGGCGTGGGCAAAAAACTGAATGAGCCCTCATCTTTTCTACCGGACATACTTGCCGCCGCTACAGAACTTGCTGGCCTCATTTTCCGCCCTGGTTACGGCTACCGAAAGGCTTCCGTCAGCTTGCTTGCCCTTGAACCGGACGTGGAGACTCCCCGGCTGTTTGAAACTCAGGAAACCCATCAGCAGCACAAGCAGGATCTGGCAATGCAGGCCGTGGACAGGGTAAACCTCCGCTATGGCACCCAAACGGTAAAGATGGCGGCAGGAATCAACAATCCCGTTTCCATACCAACAAACAGCAGCTGGGAACTTAAACGCGACTTTAAAAGCCCCAATTACACCACAAGAGTCAGCGAATTCCCAATTGCACGGTAAGATTGGCTCTAATTCTGAATTATATCCACAAGATGTGAACTTGCCCCCAACAGTTCAGGTCGCTCACATGTGGCAAGATGATATTTCATGAACAGCTCAAAAGTCTGCTCGTCCATGGCATTCAATTCTCGGCGCATATAGTCGGAAGGTCCGTCCGCCGCAAAGATTTTTATGCGCTCGCTATGGGTACAGCTGTTTATCTCATTTATGTCTTCAAGCCTAAGATATGTGTACAGTTGGTCTTCGGAGGGTACAGTATGGAAGTCATCTGTCACCCATCCTTTTTCCACACATTCACGCATCATGTTTTTCTTAAAGCAATACTGGATTATGCTGTATTCGTTCATCACATAGGC
>DBWR01000002.1:55486-58514 GCA_002309305.1 Treponema sp. UBA1233
ATCTGGTCTTCACGAGTATGCAGATGATACATCGGCCCAAACAAAAGCGTAATGTCAAAGGTGCCGTCTTCCAGAAAATGAAGGTCCCGCGCATCTCCCGGCCAACAGTTAACCGAAGAATGTTTTGACTCAAGAATTTTCAGGTTGTGCTCTACAAGTTCCACCGCCGTAACCGCATACCCCTCTTGTGCAAGCGCCACGGAATATCTGCCCGTTCCCGCACCAACATCCAGAATCTTTACATGCCCCCCCTCCGGAATAAAATCGTGGATGTACTTCATGCTTGTGTTGAATTCCACCTGCCCGTGTCGGGTGGTCAGCCGGTGATCTTCGTCAAATTTATTGTAGTATTTTTCAAGCTCGGTCATTGCTGCGTCTGCTTAATCTTCAATTCTTCCTGCTTGAACACGATGTATAAGATATTCAGTAAAGTGCCAAACAAAAAGGTAAAGACCCATGTCGTCCTGTGATCGCCGGGGTAGATTATCCGCTGGAAAATGTCATCAAAAACACCGTCTATATTCTTTACGATGTCCCAGGAATTCCACCTCAGGAAGCGGCCCAAGTAGATGCCGAAACATGAAACGTAAATCAAAAAGAAACTGATTATCGAGGCATGCTTGATTTTGAAAACAATGCGTATTTTTTCCTCTATCATCTGCAGGCTCACAAAACCGTAAATCATTCCGGTAAGGCCAAAGCTCAGCAGCAGAATCAAATCATACCACACAGGCATCAGGTTGCCTTTTCCCAGATGAATCAAATCCGTAAGTATATATGGGGCATTGGGAAAAAACACAAGCCAGAAAATGATGATGACTATCAGCAGAAGCTTGTTTTTGATGTTCTTTATGTAAACAATCGATGCGGCAAACCAGGGTACAAAGGCCAGAAACAGATTCCACAAAAGAAACATGTAGAATACCTGCCCCGTAATCAGTTTGCGGCAAAGAGAAAGTCCTATTGAAAACAAAGATATTACAAGAAGCGCCCATGTCGTTTTATAACTGAATATCTTTTTAAAGTAATCTTTCATCGCCTCAAGTATAGAGCAATTATCGGGATTTTACAAGATATAAATCCTTTCCGGATATCAGCGTATAGACTTCACTTTCAAAAGCAAATCCTGCTGTACATATAAAATTGATTTTATTAAAACAATACGGTAAAAAATCCTTTATCTGATTTTCTGCTGTCTGACATTCAATCAGGGTCATAGGCTTTTTACGATAATTTACGACATACAGTTCATAGCCGTCTTCCGTTTCCATTACACATTCAATCTGGCGGCTTTCTTTTGTGCTTATGCCGTCATACCAAAATGAACCGAAAGCCTCTTTCGCAAAGTATTCTCCCACAATGTTTTTAAACCCATTTGAATAAATTGATTCAAGTTGAGGAAGAATGTTCTGCTTTAAGTATTTTTTCTCTCCCATGGAATAAATCAACGCATCTTTACCAAACACATATTGAAAATAAAAACGAAGCAGATTGTCCTTTATGTCATAAAACTGTTTTTTTCTATCGTCGGTTTTGTTTATCGGTGTCGCTTTTACAATGACATCCATGCCCAACAGTATTTTAAGCTGCTTGTCCAGCAAACCGGAATCTTCAATTTCCAGGGTATCAAGAATTTCCTTATACCGTTTTTTTCCTTCTGCCAGAATCTGAAGAATGCGCACGTCAAAATATTTTTGAATCCCGGCTAAAACAATCTGTTCTATATAAATCCTCAAGTCCCCATTTTTATTCAACAAAAGGCGGATTAAATTATCTTCAACGCTTTTCCAATAGTCAAGTTTAGAAAGCACATAAGGGGATCCTCCAAAAACCGAATAGAACTGTATTTTATCCCTTACGTTATACCTTGAATAAAAAGCGGAGGCTTCAAGATAGTTAAATTCTTTTACCCCCTGCGTCATGGAAAAATCCTCGGATAAAGGGTTTTGCTCTTCCATTAGGGATTCGGCCTCTGGTATATAGGATTCACACAGGACGACTTTTATGTTTGCGGGCATTTCCTCCACAAAACAGTGAACCATTAAATCAATTTCGTTTTCCCTTTTTGAATTTCTTAACAGATGATATTCGTTTATTATCAGGAGGATTTTTTTATCCTGTGTTTTCAAATAGTTAAAGCTTTCTTCCAGGCTCTTTCCCTGAATCGGATTTTCCAACCCCAGGGCCTGAGAAATGCTGCTGTTCAACAGGAAGACGTTCCCTTCGTAAGTGGTTTGGGCACACAGATGATTGATGACTGTTCCCTCAAAAGATTTTACGGCTTCAGATATCAGCGTACTTTTCCCCTGCCCCTGTTTTCCATAAAGTAGAACAAAAGTCTTTTCCGTCGAGTCAAACTGAACCTTTAATTCTTCAAGTTCTTTTTCCCTTCCTGCAAACATATTTATAGAATACAGTCTAAAAAGGCATCGGTCAAGAAAAAGATTCATCTTATGATACATCTCTTGAACAAAGCACCGTAATATGATAGATTTATAATGTTGCCGTATTGATTGTGGTCTTGCGGTAATTCTCTGGAGAGTCTCCACATTCCCGTGGAGCACCGAAGGTTTAAGGAAGGCGGATTTGTTCATTCAAGTTTTACTTCCAATATCTCAGGTACAAGGGACAGAGCATTCACAAGTAGAATTGTTCTTACCTCTTCAGAGAGCGGGTACAGGCTTTTAAAGTCTGATTCCTGCTCTTATTTTTTTTAACGGGGACGTTCAATTATGTCGTTCAGTGAAATCGTTTCAAAAATTGACGGTGTTGTCTGGGGCATCCCGACAATGGTATTGATTCTTGCAACAGGTTTGATTATGACCTTTGCTGCAAGAGGCATTCAGTTTACAAAACTTGGAAGGGCTTTTAAGGGCATCTTCAAGAAAAACGAAGGAAGCGGAGAACTTTCTGGTTTTGCCGCACTTTGTACCGCTCTTTCCGCTACAATCGGTACGGGTAACATTGTCGGTGTAGGAACAGCCATTGCAGCCGGTGGACCTGGTGCTCTTTTCTGGATGTGGATTGC
>DBWR01000061.1 GCA_002309305.1 Treponema sp. UBA1233
AACCTCATATTGATATTTATCTATATATTACACTATAAATGATACATAGATGATTGTCAATATGAGAAAATCCTCTTTCTCAGCTCAAAGACCTTTTTACACTTTTCAGGAAAATTTGCAGGATCTCTTTTGCATATCTGGCAGCTTCAAGGCCCGCAAGGTGTAGTGTTGCATGAAAAAGCAAAACGTGTTGCAATTCCAATTAGTATTAAAAAAATTCAATAGGTACGTATGCAATTTTTCTAATTCCATTTTCATCCTGTTGGTATGAAAAATAAATTCGATTACATTTCAATGACACCGTATCACCCTTTTCGCTGATTAAATTAGGATACCATAATGGATTTGCCGAAGACCCAATAACGTAAACGGGAGTGGTCCAATTTATTGCATCATTACTAAAACTGATGTAAACCTCATGTGACCAGGATGCGTAAACCATAACATAACTTTGAAGGTATTCATTCCAGGAAACACTCGGATTTGCGCCAGGAACTTTTGATAAATTTTTTATTGCACATTCTGAGCCACCTGTCATTGTTTCTGTATTACAAGCTGAAATAGAAAAATTTGTACCATCCCACTTTTTCCATGTGCCAGATTTTCCTTCCGGATCACTTGAGGATGCCATGCATAAACGGTTATTTATAGAACCGTTAACATTTGTCTTTCCCTGATAATAGCAAATCCAATGAGAATTTGTTCTGTCTCTTATTACACAGCCATCGCCAATTCCTGTCCAGGCAGGAGTTTGACCTTTTGCTTGTTCTGAAAGGATTACAGGCTGAACATTATTCCAGTTTCTTCCATAATCATCAGAGTAGGCTACTCCAATTGATTTATGTGCTGTTCCGTTGTTATCATAGTGACTTTCTGCATGAAAAAAACCTGCATATTGTCCGTCGTTTTCCTGATTCAATGGAAATACACCGATGAACCAGGAGCCGTTCTCATTAAAATTTGTAATTTTGTGTTCTGGATTTTGCTGAAGCTTATCTTTACCGAAAACCATATTTGAATTTTTTACCTGTGAACAGTGATCCTCCGGCCAGGGACTTGAGCTTACAGTCAGATAATCATTCTTTTCTGCCCAAAACATTTGCCATTCATCTTCGCTGAGTTGAATTGTACATAGTTTTCCATCGGGATAATATCCTTTTAAGGCTGAAATCAAACTTGAGTCTATTACGGTGATTTCACCAATTTCAAAATTAACGGTATCGTCATGTTTACAGGCTGAAAATAGGATTGAAAAAAAAATCAGTAAGGAGATTGTTTTTATTTGTTGCCTCTTCTTCATAATATAAATTATAAATGCATTTTGTTCTTTTGTCAAAGAGCCATCCTGTTCGAAATATTCTGCTTGAAATTACGGTTTGATATAATTTATTATTCAGACGTCACTAGTGCCCGATCATTGTATTTGCCCGGTATTCTGCATTGAGCTGGGCAATTTCTTTTTTTCCGTCTATGTACTGCTGATAGTCGATTTCCATTCCACCACAGGCACAGCACATTGAACAATCACTTCCACAGCCAAGTGCCTCTGCGACAATCTTTTCCCGTTCTTCTTTTGTGGTATCTTTAATCAAAATACTTTTCATTGACTATATTTCCTTTTATTTATATTATATCCCTATCTTTATAATAGGTAAATACCATGAAACCCAAAATGATAGAAACCCGTTATGTAACACCAGAAGATGCCGACAGACTTTTGGAAATCTATTCTTACTATGTTAAGAACACAGCAATTTCTTTTGAATATGAAGTTCCGTCAATTGAAGAATTCCGCGAGCGCATTGCAAATATCACAAAAAAATATCCTTACATTTGTGCGATTGTAGACGGAACAATTATTGGCTATGCATACGCCGGAGTTTTTCATGCAAGAAAAGCCTACGAACATTCGGTTGAACTTTCTATATATGTTGATTTGGAAAAACGAAGAGGTGGCTGTGGACGTATTCTTTATAATGTGCTCGAAGAAATGCTAAAAAAACAAGGAATAAAAAATCTCTATGCCTGCATCGCTGTTCCACCAAAAAAGGCAGACGAGTATCTTAACTTTGACAGCATGAAGTTTCACAAAAAGATGGGCTTCAAAAAGGCCGGCCACTTCCACGCCTGCGGCAAAAAGTTCGACCGCTGGTATGACATGGTTTACATGGAAAAGATTATATAACAGGAAGATAGGAAAGGTTTCTGACTTTGGCAGAAATGATTAGAAAGGCCGCCGGAAAATAAAAATAGGAACTCCCTGCCTAAGAATCCACGCAAGAGGGGCTATCATTTGATAAACAGTATTTGCTGTAACGATTAATAAGATTGGCCAGATGTATGAAAACATGATGGACGCTCCTTTTATTTTGATTGTCCATCTTCTAAGACCTAACGATGAGACTGAATGCCTAAAAGCATTCCTACCCGGTGGCAGTATAGTTATATTATCAGATTTTGCAAAAAAAAAACAATACTTGACAAGTTTACTTTGCATGTATATAATCTGACTTATACCAAGTATACTTGGCACAACCAAGACGAGGGATTACAGGAGGAAGATTATGACTTTGCAAAAAATCCGGAAGTTTACGCTTATCATTAGCATGCTGCTTTTTCCGATTACGAT
>DBWR01000040.1 GCA_002309305.1 Treponema sp. UBA1233
GTATTAGAACCTTCAACCGAACCTTGGGGACAGAGAACCTGCTATATAGCAGATCCTGAAGGAAACTTAATTGAAATAGGTTCATGGAATAAACCATTCCGTTCATGGTCTGATAAGGATATGTAACATTTTTACCAATTTTCTTTAAATTTATGCTATACTAGTAAATGGAGGTCTTGTATGTCAGATGCTCTTGAAGATGTAGAAAACAGAGTTCAAACTTTTTCTTTAGCAGAACAAATTCACCTGTTGAATTTCATTGCGAGTAATATAAACAAACGGTCTTCTATCTTAAATAGTCAATATTCCGAAGAAGAATCTTTACAAAAAATACGGGAAGCAAGCCTTGCTACTGTTTGGGAGACTGTAAAGAATGACTCGTGGTGATATTTATATGCTTGATTTTGGCATTCCTTTTGGTGGTGAACCGGGAAGACGACGTCCAGTAGTTATAATTCAAGCTGATAAAGACAATCTAAATAATCTTAATACTAAAGTTGTAGTCCCTCTTACATCAAATACCATAAATGCAGATCTGCGAGGAAATGGGTCAAGCCCGATGCGGTACAACCAGTTGTTATGTGGACGCCCGCACTGGGGCACTAGGAGGAACGTATGAAAAGATTATTACTAATTGCAACAACAGTTTTATTATTCATGGGGTGTAAAGAAACTCGTCTTGTTCCGTCTGCTTCAATGGAAAAGACATTAAACTATGGTGAACGAATTGTTGTTCAATATTCAGAAAAATATAGAAAAAACATTAATTATGGAGATATTTTAATATACCAAGATAAGAAAGAAAATATCTTATGTATTAGTAGATGTATTGCTAAAGAAAATGATTCCATAGAAATTAAAGATAATAATGTTTACTTAAATGGTGAAAAACTAGATGAAAAATACTGTTATTTTGATGAAACAATAAAGCCGCAAAATAATGAATACGATGGATTTCTTGTAAATTTAGAAAAAATTACAGTTCCTAAAAATACTATTTTTGTTTTATGTGATAATCGCTGGAACAGTTTAGACAGTCGTTATAAGGGACCCATTTCTTGTGAAAATATTTTAGGAAAAGTCTTGTATGTTTCTGATATGGATAATCCGTTTAAGAAAATTAGAGTATTGTCGAATAATTAAAATAAAATTATGATAAAATGGTAAAATGTTGGTTAAATACTGTGAAACAGCTGCATCAAAAATTTATGAAAAAATCAAATTATATGCTATAATTCTTTTAGTTGAGGTCTAAAATGGTTACAGAAGCTCTAAGAGAAAAGTTTATGGATTATTTTACAGTTCTCAATGATGAACAGGCACAGATGGTTCTATCTTATATAGAAAAAATAGATTCCTCACAGGAAAAGAAGAAGAAAATCGTTGCGGTTTAACTCGAGGGAAAAGAATGAAAAGATTTTTGTTGATTTTATGTTTGTGTTTCGGTTCACTCTTTTTATATGCGCAGGGAAGCACGTTGACAGATCATTCAAGGATAAAAGAATTCTCCTCTTTTAGGATAATGGGAGAAATTGATTTACGGACAGGAAAAGATTATTCATCAGAAGTAAAATACAGGACTCTAAATCATGAAGGCGGAATGAGGGTAAGGGTTTTGGAAGTCCTTAAAAAGGATGTGCAGAATAATAAACCCGGAAAATGGTTTTATGTTCTGCTGACCTCCCCTATGTGGGTTGAAGGTAGGGAATGGATAGAAAAGTATCAGGAATTCCTGATTTTTCTTCCAGATGATATGCCTGTTTTTGACTTTTATGAATTTGGCTAATGTAATAACTGGCATCAGAATCCTTTGCAGCATTGCTTTGCTGAAGTGAGTTTGGTTCAAAATTTGATTCAATTGCAGATATAATCTTTGTGACGGTTTGCCTTATAAAGTTGATTCCTGTCTTGGACATTGAAATATGGCTTTATATATGGATTGCGATTATCGCAGTAATCAAGGGCATAAATATTTTGTATGGGCTTAAAAAGCATAAAAGAGTTGTTTTTGTTCATTCCATTTTGAATAAAGTAACCGGCATATTGGCATTTCTCTTGCCTTTAACCCTGCCATTCCTTGAACTACGTTATACGGCCACAGTTGTCTGTACAATAGCCACAATCGCAGCGATTCAGGAGAGACATTTTATATGAACTGTGATATAATTGTTTTATGTAGATTTTTTATGATTGTCTAAAATGTTCACTGTTATGTGAGCCCCGTGTTGTCTTTTTATGAAGAAAGGAGGGATAGAATGAAAAAGAAAATAATTGTTGTGTTTTCTATTTTAATTTGTTTATGCAGTGCAATTTTTGCAGAAGACTGGCAGCCGAATACTTTTGATAATGAAAAATTTGAAAAGGCAAATAACACTGTAAAAGAATATGTTGTTAAAAACGGCACATATCTTTCTGGGACAAAAGATTTTTCCTTTTACTATTTGAATGATGTAAACATTACCTCAGGTTCAATAAAAGAGGAAAAGAATAGTAAATTTGCTTTTGTCATCATCTATAAAGAAAAGGTTTACTTTTATAAATCTTTTAACCATTATGAATCTGGAATTATGGATTATTCTATCATGAGTTGCACGCCTCCAATTATATACTTGAAATTTAATTCTGGTATTGGTGTGGATACTGTCATTATATCTTTTGATGGCTCTGATTTTGTAATGAACAGCATAGACTGCGTTTGGCAATCATTCAGCGATGTGGAAAGTTATAATGCATTAATGTCAATTCCGTATAAGTACTATTATCTCCAGGGAAGAAAGATCCTTAAGAGGGATTTTGTTGAACATACATATGTTTATTCTGATGAAAAGGATAAAATTTATAATCCTAACAATCACTACCGCTTATGGTTGTTGGGAATCGATGGCGCACAATCTGTTAAGGATGTTTATTATCAGACATATATAACAGATGACAATCTTCGCTTGAGAACATCTAATACTAAAGATTCAAATGTAATAACCCTTCTTAAAAAAGGTACGGAAGTCAGAGTCCTTAGTGTTGATCCTGCAATAACTCAGATGGAAGGGAAAAAGGGATTCTGGGTTTTGGTTGAAACTGAAACATGTTATATTGGCTGGGTTTGGTCAAATTATCTTAAGGGATTTGATTATGAAACAACCAGACATTTCTTGGACTTTGACCCACCAAAAACATGGTAGGAGAATTTATTTATGAAAAAAGTAACATGTTTTATATTTTTATCTTTCATTTTGATTTCTGCCTTTGCAGATATTAATGAAAAACTCCTTGAAGAAGTTAGAAAGGCAAATTCATTTGATGATGAAAGGATTGGATATGGAGGAGAAGAGTCTGAACTGTATAAGTCTGCAGAAGAGCTTGTAAATTCTTGTACAAATCTTGAAATACTAAACCTCATAAAAGATGAAAGTCCTGTAGTCAGGTGTTATACGGCTTATTTCATTCAGGATAAGGATGTGGAGGCTGACTGGTACAGTATTTTGCTTGCTGAAATTGAAGATTATGATAAGTTATTTTTTCAAAGTTGTGACATTCTTTGGTCTTCTTATGCCGGTGATTTTATTATACAGAATCTCTTTGATAAGATGAACGAAACTGAGCAAAATAGTATAAAACTTCAACTGGTTCAAAGACAGTCAAAGCTAAGTCTGGCTCAATCGGTTTTACAAGATGAAATAAAATCTGATGAATTATATGAGGCTGCAAGGAAATGGGCATTGGCTGGTAATCCTGATGCTATATTTTCTCTGGCTAAATACAAAAAGACAGAAGACTTGCAGTTGATAAAGACTCTAAAAGATAAGAGTGACGGTTTGTATTTTAGGGCCTGTCTGTATAACCTTGATGATTCATATAAACCTGAATTAAGGGATTACATGATTTCCATCATGCCGGAAAAACATTATAGCAGCGAATGGAAGTGGTTCTATAAATTGCTTGCCGCTTTCCATGATGATTTCAGTAAAGAAATATTTGACATGGCATTTTCTGATAAGGTGAATAAGGATATTCAGAAATATCATCTGGGATATATCTATGATGCCATAAAAGATTTTAATGACGGATTTTATGATTCTTACTTAAAGACGCTTTGGGTTCAACATGATAAAATAGATAATGGCGTAATAGATTATTTCTTAAGGACGGATAAAGACTTTGCCTTGGATGCAATGAAAAAAACATTGATAAACTCCGAAGAATACTTTATGAATACAGAAACTCTGGATTATTTAATAAAATTGCTTAGCAAAAATAATGTTGATTTGACAGAGTATTTTGAAAGGGCTATATTGAAAGATTCTGTGACCACATTTAGAATCTACATGGATAATATTAGAAGCGTTCAAATTGAAAAAGACGCAATCATAAAGACCATGGAATCGAGGTTAAAGACAGAATGGAATACCTATGTTTGTGTTCCGCTGTACAATTATCTGATTTCGCTTAACGATAAATCAATAGATGACTTTCTTGTTAAAACATATAAAAAGAATAAAAAGAAATACCCAAAATGGAGCCAGCCTGAGATAGAACAGATTCTGAACCCCATCATGAAAAAGAAATAGGATTTCCTGCGGCCACCCATGTTGACAGTACTGGAATAATTTAATATCGTGTTGATATGGGAAACTATTCGATTAAAGAAATCAGCGGATGTGCATTTTTATCTTTTCCGGGCATGAAGGAGCTTTTGTTTTCTGAATGCTCGGGGCGTTTTGGAAAGGACATTTCTTCATCCGAGCAGTATGGGGATTTGGTTTATGTCCCTGACTGCGTGTCTGATGGTGTCATGCCGTACTGGTCAAGGTGTACCATGCTCAAGCCGCTTTTAATCACTTTTGAATCTGTCTCTGATGCCGCCAATGCTCTAAAGTCAATCCAAAGGTCATGGGCTCCATATTCTTATACGCTTTTTCGCCGCAGTTCCCTGATTCAAGACAAGCTTCCCTATGTAAACTTAAAGAACCGCGATTTTCCATTTGACATTCCCAATACACCTATAGGCCTCTACACCTTAACCGATGAACACACGATGATAGCCTCGGCCCTTACAGACAGCAATCTTCCGGCCGGAAACATAACATTCAACGAAGACCATATAAATCCGCCGAGCAGGGCATATCTAAAGATTCAGGAAAGCCTTACTCTTGCGCATCATTTTTTTGGAGTTGAAATGCCTGGTGTAGGTAGCCGATGTTTTGAAGCCGGTGCATGTCCCGGTGGATGGACATGGGTTCTTGCAAATCTTGGTGCCAGAGTTTTTGCAGTGGACCGTTCACCGCTTGTTGATGCATTAATGAACAATCCTCTTGTTACGTTTCAGGCTCACGATGCTTTTACCTTAAAGCCTGAAGCTCTAGGAGAATTCGACTGGATTTTCAGCGACGTAATCTGTTATCCCGAACGCCTCTATGAATGGGTGTGCATGTGGCTGGAAAGCAAAAAGGTCAGGAACATGATCTGTACGATTAAAATGCAGGGGGAAATCAACTGGCCTTTAGTTCATAAATTCGCATCAATTCCGGACAGCCGTGTCGTTCACCTAAACTACAACAAGCATGAGCTTACTTTCATTCACTGTGCGCCAAAATCTTGACGATGAAAACCCTAACGGTCAAGGTCTTCCAGGTTGTATGGTGTCTCCTGATATACATAATAGTTGAGCCAGTTTGAATAGAACAGGTGGGCGGTGCTCCTCCACCTTGATAAAACAGGTTTTGTCATGTCGTCATCGGTAAAATAATTCTTTGGCGGTGCAATTTCTATTCCCTTGTCCAAATCCCTCTGGTACTCGTTGGCAAGTGTGTCGGAGTCGTATTCAAGGTGGCCTGTCATAAAGATTGAACGGTTGTCATTTGATTTTGCGATTGTAAGTCCTGTTTCAGCATTGCTTGCAAGAAGCGTGAGTTTTGGATTTGCAAGGACGTCTTCCACATTAATCTTTGTGTAACGTGAAGTGGGGACCGGGAAAATGTCGTCAAATCCGCGTAAAAGTGGGTCGGTGGGGACAAGGGCCTTGCTGTAATAAATGCCGGAGAATTTCTTGTCCACTATTCTCTTAGGAATGCCATATAGGTGATAGAGTCCTGCCATGGCACCCCAGCAGATGTACAGGGTTGAATAGACATGCTTTTTTGCATAGTCCATGATGCGGCAAAGTTCTTCCCAATAGTCAACCTGCTCAAATTCAAGCTGTTCGACTGGTGCGCCTGTAATTATCATGCCGTCGAATTTCTTTGTAAAGACGTCTTCGGAACTAATGTAAAAGCGTTCAAGATGGTCCTGGCCGGTGTGTTTGGAAATATGGCTTGACATCTGCACAAGGTGAATGTTGATTTGAAGCGGTGTGTTACCCAAAAGACGGAGCAATTGAATTTCTGTTGCAATCTTTGTGGGCATGAGGTTTACAATGGCAATTTCCAGAGGACGGATTTCCTGGGAAAGGGCGCGACCCTGAGTCATAACGAAAATGTTTTCTTTTTCAAGAACGGAAAAAGCCGGTAAATCCGCATCAATCTTTATAGGCACTCTGCACCTCGATATTGCGACAACTGAATGTTTGTCTAAAATATTGCCGTTATTGTAGCATAAAATTGAATTATTTGCTATACTATAGGCACAGTAAAAATAGCGTAGAGGGGAATGCTATGAAATCTGACCGCAAGGCCGCAATCAAAAAATTAAAAAACCTTGTTCTTACTCCAAAAATGGATCCGGATGAATATTGCCGTGGTCTGGAGGAAACTTTTTCTTCTGTTTTCCTTCCAAACAATGTTGAATATTCGGAGAGGAACATAAACGGCGTAAAATGTGATGTTGTCTCGCCGGTTGTTTATTCTTCAAGGCGAATCATCATTTATATCCATGGTGGCTCATTCATCGGAGGTTCGTCAGCAAGTTACCGCAATTTCTGTGCATCGCTTGCCAACGCATCTTCGTGCAGGATAGTCATACCCGATTTCAGAAAGGCACCGACACATGCTTTCCCTGCATCCATAGATGATCTGGTTGCAGTGTTCAGGGCGATTTATGAAGAAGAAACCGTGGCACGTTCCCTGGAAATATCTGCATCTCGGCTTTCTCCGGAAGATTCTCACGCACAGATAATAGTGGCGGCGGACGGTAGCGGTGCAAGCATGGCAATGGCTGTGGTGCTCAAGATAAACAAAAAATACCGAAACAACATTCAGACACTGCTTTTGTTTTCTCCCTGGCTTGATTTGACTTCTTCCAATCCTTTGATAGCCGGTAAAAAAGTGAGCGATGAAATTCTTAGCGGAGCATCCCTGCATCGTGCCGTGGACATGTATACTTACGCAAACAACATTCAGAATCCCTTTGTCTCCTGTCTTCAGGCACCCAACGAAGATTTTGAACAGTTCCCGCCGGTCTACATTCAGATGGGAGAAAAAGAAATCCTCGTGCAGCAGGCAAAACAGCTAAAGGAAAAACTCAAGGCTGTTAATGTTGAATGCATTCTTGACATATGGCCCAACATGATGTTCATGTTCCAGATGGCGGATGAATTCCTTCCTGAATCACATCTTGCAATAGAAAAGGCCGGTAAATTCATCATGCAGAGGGAAGCGGAAACACAAGCCGAAAGGGAAGAAAGGGAACGCATACTCAGGAAAAACAACATCGCTTCGGGAGAGTAAAATGGAACTGCTTTCGCCCGCCGGAAATGTGGACAAACTCAAATACTGCTACACTTATGGTGCAGATGCAGCATACATTGGGTTGAAGAATTTTTCGCTCAGGGTAAAGGCAGACAATTTTTATGAGGACGAATACAAAAAGGTAAGGGAGCTAAAAGCCGCCTTTCCCGGAAAAAGACTCCACTGTGCATTGAACATTGCATTCCACAATTCAGAGATAGACCGCCTGTTGAACGACATCCCCTATTTCAAAGAATACCCGATAGACGCATTCATCGTGCAGGATTTGGGAATAGTGCCAATTTTGCAAAAGGAATTCCCAGATGCTGAACTTCATGTTTCCACACAGGCCAGCTGCATGAATCGTGAGGCCGTAAAGATGTATCGTTCTCTGGGATTCAGCCGTGTTGTTATGGGACGTGAGGCTTCTCTAAAGGAAATTGCGGAAATCAAGGATGCAGTTCCCGACATGGAAATTGAATGTTTTGTTCACGGTGCCATGTGCATTGCATACGCGGGCCGTTGCCTGATGAGTGCCTATTTGAACGGACGTTCTGCCCAGGAAGGCTTTTGTTCTCATACATGCCGTTGGGATTATGACGTGCTTACTTCAAAACAGATTGCCCAGAGCGGGGACCTTGTGCTGCGTGAAAAAAAACGTCCCGATGAATATTTCCCGGTTTATGAAGGCGATGATTTTACTGCGGTTTTGTCGTCAAAAGATTTGTGCATGATTGACCACCTTAGGGAACTTAAGGATGCCGGTGTTGATTCGCTGAAAATCGAAGGCCGCATGAAGAGCGTCTACTATGTCGCCATGTGTACAAGGGCATACCGTAAGGCTCTGGATGAACTTGAAGGAAAGATTACCCCGGAAGAAGCAAAACCCTTTGTCGATGAACTGTACAACGTAAGCCACAGGGCATTTTCAACAGGCTTTTATTTTGACCGTGCGGAAGCAGACGTTACTGTCAGTGGGGAAAGCGTAAGTCCCTGGGATCTTGCAGCAGAGTTAAAGCCACGATTGACAGAACAGGAAGAAGAAGCCGTATTGTCACGGGGAAGCAGGTTGAAGCAGAGACGAATAGACGAATATAATTCACTTGTTCCACAGGCGCAGAAGGCCTGGGATGAAAGGGTAAAGAATCAGCCCGACAAGCATTTGCCTGCTGTTGAAAAAAAAGATGGCTGGCATATGTATCCTCTTGTGGCCTTAAACATGTTGAATGAAAAATCAGAACTCCAAATTGTAAGTCCCGACATCGTAAGCCAGAATCTTCCGCATGAACGCTATCAGCTTGTAAATCCAGATACAGGTGAAGTTTACCGCTGGTGCTGCGACGGTCATCCATGCGTGCTTTATACGGACATGGAAATACAGGACGGAAGCTTGATCCGTTCAAGGGGGCAGGAATGAAGACGGAAACGTTTGAGACGAATACCAAAGAACATGATCCTCAGGTTTTGATTGATACATTCTTTACAACATACCCTGACCTCTACAATGAAGATGACGAAAAGAAAATCAGGAGTGCATGGAATTTTTTACTTGAACGCACAAGTGATATGAAAAGGTCTTGTGGACTTCCGTATTACCTGCATCCGATGAGGGTGTCGTGCATACTGGCAAAAACAAGGCTTGGTGCCGATTCAATTTGTTCCGGATTCCTGCACAATATACTGGATGTTGTTCCCGACTGCTATGATGAAATTGAAAAGGAATTCGGTTCCGATGTGGCCAAACTTTGCAGCCAGACTTCCAAAATCACAAGCCTTAGGATAAAGAGTAATTCACTGCAGCAGGCCGATGCCATACGCAAGATGCTTTTTGCAATGGTGGACGACATCCGCGTAATACTTATAAAGCTGGCAGACAGACTTGACCGCATGAGGAATTTAAAGTCTGTGAGTCCTGATGCACAGCGTGAAGTTGCAAGGGAAGTAATCGACATATGGGCACCTCTTGCATCCCGCCTTGGTATGAACGATGTCAAGAACGAGCTTGAAGACCTTAGCCTTAAATATTCAAATCCAGCCGCATTCCAGCAGATTAAATCCATAGTCTCGCTCAAGATAGATGAACGCCAGGAATATCTGGACAGGGCTGTAAAAAAGATTTCTTCCGCAGCATTAAAGCAGAACATCGAGGTAAAGATTTCCAGCCGTGCAAAGCATTTCTATTCGATTTACCAGAAGATGAGGAAGCGCAACAAGGAAGTGGCCGAACTGTTTGACCTTCTTGCCCTAAGGATCATCTGTTCAACGGAAAATGAATGCTACACGTTAATCGGAATCGTTCATTCATTGTGGAAGCCTATGGAAGGCCGTTTCAAGGATTACATCGCAATGCCAAAATCCAACGGATACCAGTCCCTGCATACGACGGTCATCTGCGAGGGTAAGCCGCTTGAGATTCAAATACGCACGCAGAACATGCACAATGTTGCAGAACACGGTGTTGCATCCCACTGGCTGTACAAAAAGGGCACAAACCATGACATGGTAAAAGCCCAGGACCTTTCCATTTTCAATCAGCTAAGGGAACTCCGTGACGAACATTTGAGCGACGAAAACTTTTTCCAGGAACTCAAGGACGAGCTTTTGGGGGATTCGATTTACGTGTTTACTCCCAACGGCGATGTAAAGCAGCTTCCTGCAGGTGCAAACGCAATCGACTTTGCATATGCGATTCACTCCGGTGTTGGAGAAAAAATCGTGGGGGCAAAGGCAGACGGAAAAATCATTCCAATAACGACAGAATTAAAGAACACCCAGATTGTAGAAGTTCTTACAAACCCACAGGCTCATCCGACTCAGGCACAACTCAAGGCTGTAAAAACAGGCAAGGCAAGACAGAAGATTCATTCATGGCTTGTGGCAAATGACGACACTTTCCTTGACAAGGATGCCATTGCTAAACGTGAGGCGGAAATACAGGCAAACAACCTTCATTCAATGCAAGTGATGCAGCATAGGGCGGCGGAAGGAAAGCACAGGAAAAAGAAGGAAGAGGTAAATTACACAGGCCTGATAAAAATAGGTGACACCACAAACTTTATGGTGACCATTGCAAAATGCTGCAGTCCGGTTCCTGGTGAGCCAATCGTAGGCTACGTTTCCCGCAACAGGGGCATTACAGTTCATGCCGCAACATGCACCACATTCCAGCGCATCCCAGACATCAAGAACAGGTCGGTAGAAGTTTCCTGGGATAGAAGCGAAGAAAAGAAAAAATAAAGTGTCATGCCGGACCTGATCCGGCATCTTGATATGGCATGGGAGAGATTCCGGGTCAAGCCCGGAATGACATGTAAAGTAAGCCGGGATAGATGGAGACGGAGTGTCATGCCGGACCTGATCCGGCATCTTGATGTGGCATGAGAGAGATTCCGGGTCAAGCCCGGAATGACATGTAAAGCAAGCCCGGAATGACAAGGGGAAGGGAGCTGTAATGTCAGAAAAAGGATATGTTTATTTTATGACGAATCAATCAAATAGAGTATTGTATATTGGCGTAACGAGTGATTTAGCTAAAAGGGTGGCTCAGCATAAAAGGCACGAATATGAAGGATTTACTGCATCATATAACTGTAATAAACTTGTATATTTTGAGGAATGTAACGATATAAAAGCTGCGATAGCAAGAGAAAAGCAATTGAAAAATTGGAAACGCAAGTGGAAGAATGATCTGGTAAATGAATTCAACAAGGATTGGAAAGATTTGTCTGAAGGAGATTCCGGGTCAAGCCCGGAATGACATGTAAAGTAAGCCGGGATTGATGGAGACGGAGTGTCATGCCGGACTTGATCCGGCATCTTGATGTGGCATGAGAGAGATTCCGGGTCAAGCCCGGAATGACAGGAGGAATGTGTCATGCCGGACCTGATCCGGCATCTTGATGTGGCATGACGGTGGATTATTCTTTTTTTCCAATGACATTTCTGTCCTGGTCTGAAAGGTCCTTTATTATCATGACATTCTTAAA
>DBWR01000073.1:0-55054 GCA_002309305.1 Treponema sp. UBA1233
ACCTGGACCCCAAGTACAGCCGCTGGCTCAGCACGGATCCGGCACTGTCCTACTATGTTGAGGGAAAATCTAACGGTTCTTCTGGCGGAATATACAATTCCATAAATCTAAACCTTTATCATTATGGCGGAAACAATCCGATTCGGTACAGAGATCCGAATGGTATGGAAGATGAGACAGAACGTTATGGTCAAACATTAACTGAAACACAACAAAGAAATATTGATGATAGCATAGAAAACATCAATACAAATCTTGCAACAGTAATAACAGCATGTGACGATTATCTACAAGCAACTGGAGATGATAAGGTGTTTAATGAAGACATAAAAGCAGCGGCTAAACAATGGCTGGGTTTAGACTTGAACAATGATACTGTTGTTACAGATTTTAAAAATAAAATAATCTCAATAAAAGAAAAATTAGATGATTACAATGTCTTTTACAATTCGGAGAATGACAACTTTGCTTCGGTGTATAACTCTGATATTGCAAGTAAAACTAGGAAAATAATGATTGGTAAAAAAGGATTAAGTCAATTAAATAATCCTACAAGAAACCGGAATGATGTTTTGGAGGGGATTCTTGTACATGAAGTTTCTCATATAGAATTGGGTACGAAAGAAATTGAGATTAAGAATGAAGAAGGGAAAATGGTAAAAGCATATGGAACTACTTTAGCCGGCTCATTAACTGATGGAGATAAATCCAAAAATGCTGATAATTGGGAGTATTTTTATGAAAAACTTTTCTGTAGTGGTCTTTAGTATAATAAGCTTAATTCTTAATGGAGGTAGTGAATTGAAAAACAATACTTATGTTTTTCATGATTCTGTAACGATTTTACCGAAAGGAACAGACGGTACAGCCGGGAGTGGTGCTATCTATGCGTATTTTGGAGACTGGCCTCAGACCGTAAAAAGCCCAGAAGTTATGATAGATGAGACAAAATCAATAACAATAGGATTCAATACCTATTATCTAGGAAGTGACAATTGTTATTATGCTAAACTAGCGGAACATGGATATAGTGTTCAATATTCTGATGGAACCCCTGTCGGTTGGTCTTGGCCAGATAAAAAAAGTATAAAGTATTTTAAAGTAGAACCAATAAAATGGCGTGTATTGACTGAGAATTATAAAGGTACAAAAAGAACATTATTATTCTCAGAATCTATTTTGGATTCAGATATTCCTTTTGATGATAATTTTACAAAATCTTGTGATTATGAAACTTGTTCAGTTAGGAAATATCTAAATACAAAGTTATATACAAATGAATGTTTTCTAAAAGGTGCTTTCACAGAAAACGCCCAACAAAATATTTTATATACAGATATTGAGACTGAGGGCAATGGTATTGTCTCAGACAAAATATTTCTTTTAAGCCTTAAAGAAATTTCAAATATTGAAAATAGCAATAAGGACTCAGATATGTACAATCTCGTCAAATTTCCTACAGACTATGCTTTGGCAAAAGGTATAGTAAAATTTGAAAGTGATGGTAGTCCATGGTGGTTAAGATCAATAGAATATGAAACAGGTAAAGCATGGTGTATAAGTTTTAACGGGGAAAAAGTTTGCTATAAATATCATGAAACTTGCTATGGTATTGTTCCTGCTTTAACTATTGATCTCAGGAATCGTTAGTATTCTAAACGGGAAAATTGTTGTCAGGAAGGGTCAAAATGGTATAAGAATGAAAACGGTATTAAATGGCGTGATAAATTAGGATCAAAAATTAAATTTATTGGTTGGAAAGGATCTACAACTAAATATGAATCAATAAGATTTAATGATAGTGGTTGGTTTGATAGGCAAAAACAGTCTTTAAATCAGTTGGTTGATGAGGTTATTGCAAATATTAAAAAACAAAAGGAGGAGAATTATGCTGAATAAAGCAAAAATATTATCATTATGTTTATTATTTTTGTTAGGTAATCTATACGGACAAAACAGTTTAGATTATTTTAAAAAGAACATAAAAATCTTTTTTATTTCTCCAGTAAGAGGTGAAATAGATATAACCTATAAATTTAATGATTTTGAAAAGGGAAAATTAGTTGAAGCTTTAAATTGTAAACAAAAAGTATATTTATTTAAACAAAAGAAAAAATTATTAGATTATGGTTTTTTTGTTATAACTTTAATGAATAACAGAATTGAAATTGATTCCCAGAACTATATATATATTGTAAATGAAAATAAAGAGTATGTATGTGATGCTGGCAGTATATTATGTAATTTTTTATTAATTGATGAACTTAAACTTTTGGAAAATGCCAAATAAAATTGTAATCGTGGTTTAACCCCTAAATTCGGCCAGAATTTAAATTAGGTTTGGAGATATCCAAAGCTGGAGCCTGTGCTGTATACGGCCTCAAATCCGGGTGACGGAAGGTATTTTGCCCTGTTTACGCTGTATAATGTAGTCCTTCTGGCGGTTCTGAGGGTCATAGTTTACCTTCTTTAGTGCCGTTTTCTGATGTTTTTGCCCCGAAAATTATTTTTTCCCTTCCATTGACTTTATGGGTGGAATTTATTAACTTATTAAAATAATGCTTGCTGAAGCATCTATTGCGGTTTGTTGTCGTTTTTTGATGTTTCCCGAAGACTCAATTATTTGTTGTTTTTGAAAGGCAAGGACAAAAAAGGTAAGAGACGAGGTTATTATGTCAGTAATTACTATCGAAAATCTGCGCAAGACTTATCCTCTGGGAAAACAGGACGTAGTTGCAGTAAAGGGCGCAAACTTTTCTATAGAAAAAGGTGAGTTTGCTTCAATTTCAGGTCCCTCTGGTTCAGGAAAATCAACCATTTTGAATATGCTTGGACTTATAGACATTCCTACGGCGGGAAAAATCGTCCTCAACGGAATAGACGTTTATGAGGGCATCAACCTGGCTTCTTCACAGATTGTGGATGAGCGCTGGTCTTCCGCACAGGACAAGAAGAAAAAGAAGAAGACTTCAATTCCTTCAAGGCTGGACAAGAGGATTACGGGTCTTCGCCGTTCACAGCTGGGATTCATCTTCCAGACCTTCAACTTGATTCCGGTCCTCAACGTATACGAGAACATTGAATTCCCCCTTTTGGTAAAGTCAAAGAACCCCAATTCCAAGAGTCCTGTCGATGCTTTTTCCAAGAAGCAGAAGAAGGAATGGATTGACTTCCTTATCGAAAAGGTAGGCCTTACTGAATGGAAGGACCACAAGGCCAACGAGCTTTCCGGCGGTCAGAGGCAGAGGGTTGCCATTGCACGTGCCCTGGTTACAAAGGCACCGGTGATTCTTGCAGACGAGCCTACAGCAAACCTTGACAGCGCCAACTCAAAGCAGATTCTTTCTTTGATGAAGCAGCTGAACAAGGATCCGGAACTCATGACGACTTTCATTTTCTCTACCCACGATGCACGCATTGTAAAGATGTGTGATCATGTAGTGCACCTTCTGGACGGTGAAATCATTAACGACGAGCACAAGGCCGGAAGTGACATTTACGGGGAGGCGGAGTAAAAGATGAGGGTGATTTTTCAGCTTGCCCTCAGGAACTTAAAGGAGCACAAGGCTAAGACAATCATCATTTCCATGTTCATCATTTTTGGAACTGCGATTGTAATCCTGGGAAACTCCTTTATGGAATCCGTTAACCGTGGTCTTGAAAAAGATTTTAGGGCAAATTACACGGGAGACCTTGTTGTGTCGGCCCATGCACCGGAAGGCACAATAATGGACATTTTCAGCGTGAACAGCTCTTCGTTTACAGGGGAGATTGTTCAGATTCCGGCATTGACGGACATCAGTCAGGTTCAGGAGATTCTTGATTCCACACCGGAAATCGAGCAGAAAACCAAGATGATTTCTACCCAGGGCATTCTGTTCAAGGGTGATGAGATTGATCTTTCTGCCATTCAGGATGATGATTCTGTCGGTCTTTTGGACATTCCTATGTTCATCATGTTTGCCGGCGAGGGTGACACATATTTTGACGTGTTTGGCGGACAGCATATTGTTGAAGGCCGTGCGCTTGACTATACGACCGGAGAAAACGAGCTTCTTATTGATACCCGCATCAAGGAAAGCTTTGAGAAGTTCTTTAAGGAAAGTTTGAACGTGGGCGACAAGGTTCTTGTCATGGGTGCCAATACAAATGGTGTGGTTCGTGAGGCTGTTGTTGTGGGGTTCTATACTCCTGCCAACGAGCACAGCGCCATGTTCCAGACGATTTACTGTACTCCGGATTTTGCACGTGCATTTGCAGATTTGACTTACGGAACCCTTATGGAAGAAGAGGGTGAAGCTGGCGTTTCACTTTCTGATTTTTCTGAGGATGATTTCTTTGGCGATGACGACCTCTTTGGCGACATGATAAGCGACGAAACGGACACCTTTGAAAATGCCGAGGTCATGGACTATGACAGCATTCTTGGTGACACATCCCTTCGCGATGAGCTTAACAAGACGGACAACGGTGCATGGCATTTTGTTCCTGCAAAGATTTCCGACAAGACAAAGACGGCTCAGGTGGTCGCAGAATTGAACAAGAAGTTCGATGACCTGGGACTTGATGCTGTGGCGATGGACTGGGAGGCTGCAGGCTTCTCTTACACGTCTTCCGTAAAGGGTATTAACGTCCTCTTTAACGTGCTTGTAATCATACTTGCGATTGTCGTATTCATCATCATCATGAACACGATGGTTGTTTCCGTAATGGAAAGGACTTCGGAGATTGGAACCATGCGTGCCCTTGGTGCGGAAAAGAAATTCGTGCGTGCCCTGTTCCACACGGAGGCGCTTACGATTACCGTTCTGTCTGCACTGGCGGGAACCGTTTTGTCATTGGTTTTCATTGCAATCTTCAACAGTCTGGGCATTGCTGTTGATTCCAACATGGTTGCCAAGGTAATTCTTGGTGGCGGCGAGATTCAGTTTGCACCAACACCGCAGATCATCATAGCAACCATTGTAGTAGTTATTATAGGAAGCCTTTTGAGCAACATCTATCCTGTTTCATCTGCACTCAAGATTACACCGCTCAAGGCTCTTTCAAAGGGGGCAGACTGATGACTTTACCAGAAATTACAAAACTTTCAGCCCGTAACCTGACAAGAAGCAAGAGGCGCAGTGTCATTCTGGGCATAGCGATAGCATTCGGTTTCTTTATCGTAACCACTATCGACGGCCTTGTTGGTGGTGCAGTTGACAATCTGGAGGACATGATTACCCAGTTGGTTGGCGGTACTGTTGCCGTAACAGGTTATGAAAAGCCCGCAGATTATAATGAGCCGGACAGTACAAAGGACAAGGTGGTAAACATTATCCGTGACCATGACTTCCTTCAGGAAATGACGGACAGTGTGGGCATAGATTACAAGTATACCTCACGTTACACAAGGACTTCCGGACAGCTGATATTTAACGGCAAAAAGGCGCTTGCAAGTGTCTATGGACGCGATTTTGTAAACGACAGGGATTTTCTTGATTCGTTCCAGATAAAGGAAGGCGACTTGTCAAACCTTTCTGATCCAAAGGCCCTGATTATCGGTGAGGGTGCCGCACGTACCCTTAAGGTGGAGGTAGGAGATGAGGTTCTTCTTACTGCCAGCACGATTTATGATCAGGTTGAGGTAGGGGAGTTTAAGATTGCCCTCATCATCAAGGACACAAACTTCGTCAGCGGCTTGATTACATACGCGGACATTGAGGCCGTAAACGAACTGATTGGAATTCCCCGCGGTGGATTCAACTTCTATGCAATCTACCTCAAGAACAACAATCAGCAGACAAAGGCGGCACTTTTGCTTGAAAACGCAATACGCCGTGCAAAGGTTCCCGTTACCAACCTGATGGAAGCCCGCACGCAGAATCCGAATAACCCGGAGAATGCAATTGTAAAGCAGCTTACAGGCAAGGAATTCCAGTGGGACGGCGTAAAGTATGCTGTAGAAGGCCTTGACGACGGTGTTCCACAGCTCAAGACCGTAATGTTCTATGTGAACCTGGTTTCAACCATAATCCTGATTGTAATCCTTTTGATTACCATGGTCGGAATCTCCAACACATACCGCATGGTCCTGTATGAGCGCATCCGTGAAATCGGTACCATGAGGGCTCTGGGTATGACAAGAAAGGACACCAAGCGTTCGTTCAGGATGGAGGCCGTGATTTTGAGCCTTACAAGCGGTGTGGTGGGACTGATCCTTTCTATCATCGTAATGGTTCTTCTTGGATTCATCAATATTGAAAATGAGTCTGTCCAGATGTTCCTTAAGGCGGGACACATGACCTTCTCTCTTTCTCCTGTTTCCATCATACTGCAGTATCTTCTTATGATGCTGCTTACCATGCTTGCTGTAAACGGAACTGCAAAGAGGGCGGCCAGAATGAGTCCTGCTCAGGCACTCAGGACGGTCAAATAGTGTAGGGGTGCTGTTACATTTATTCAGCTTGTTTGTTGAATATATAAAGGCTGTTGAATGTAACGGCACGATTCATTTTTTTCAGAGGAGTAATGTTTATGAAAAGGACATTCAAATTTATTTCTTCTATTATTGCTGCAGCTGTTCTTTGTGTTTCTGCAGGATTTGCACAGGTAAGTTCATCTGTTGCGGAACAGGCATATAAACTGATGGAATCAACTGACGACGTGCTTGCATATCACGGGGACTATTCAGCCACGATTACACTGCAGATTCAAAAGCCGGGCAAACCGGACAAGACCCTTAAATACAAGATTTACGAGCGTACCGACAAGGACCTCATGACCATCGTTCAGCTTTTCCCGGAAGCAGACAAGGGTATTGGCTATCTTCGCGACGGTGACAACATCTGGTCATATGATCCTATCAGCCGCAAGTTCACCCACTCTTCACTCAAGGATGCATTGGGAGACTCTGACGTTAACATTGACGACGTAAACCAGAGCGACACTCACTGGAGGGACAACTATACCGTAACAGGATTCAAGGAAGAAGTTCTTGGAAAGTATCCGGTATATGTCGTAACCCTTACGGCAAAGACTTCAAAACCGACATACAACAAGTCAGTGTACTATATCAGAAAGGATGTTCCCCTTACATTAAAGGAAGAGGACTTCTCTGGCAGCGGTAGGCTCATGCGCACTATTCTCCTGCCAAAGTATACAAAGGTTCCTGCAGGTTATGTTCCAACCCAGATTATCCTTAAGGATGAACTGAATCCAGGTGAGAATACCCAGCAGAACATCTCGGACCTTACCTTTGATGCCCTGCCAAACAAAATCTTTACAAAGGCATATCTTGAAGGATTGAACTAAAAGGATAGAATTGATGAAAAAAACGGTTAAATTACTGGCCGCTTCTCTCCTGCTCTCATGCACCATGCTGTGGGGGCAGGTTTCTGATTTTTCAGATGAAGCACTTTTTGGAAGCGACGACGACTTCTTCTTTGATGATGGAATTGAAGAGCTTAAGACCCCGTCCAATGGGGAGGGACTTACCGCAAGCCACGGTGAGCTTTTTGAAAACGGTACAGTCAAAATCGGAGGTTCCTTTGATTTGGGGCTGGACACATACACCACGCTTTACCGCAAGGACGACGGAAAGAATCTTGGCGAGCACATCTGGGATACAAGGTTTGCACCAAGGGCAAATGCACAGCTTTCTATTGATGCACGTCCTACCCAGACACTCCGCATGTACACAAAATTCGGTATCAACTATCCGTATGAATCAGCAGTATCTGTCAATGGCTTGAATTATCTTGCCGGTATAGCCGGATTAGATCCATCAGATCCTGCTGATGCCGCAATTTTACAGGAGGCTGTAAGTCATGTTGATGCCACAATTGCAGACTGGTTCTATGTAAAGGAACTTTTCTCGGATTTCTCTGTTGCAGACAGGGCATTTTTCCGCTTTGGTCTTCATACTGTCTCATGGGGAACGGGAATGTTCTTCAGCCCTGTATCCGACATGATAAACACATCCTCAATTGACCCGGAGAACACTGACGCACAGGTAAACGGAAGCCTTAACCTGCGTACCCAGATTACTTTCCCTGGCTCTCAGAACTGCCTGTGGCTCTATGTGGTACCGCATTCAACCATGAACAAAACTTCTATTGATGATCCTGGACTTCAGCCCTCAGAGTTCCTTACTGATAATCAGTTCCCGTATGAATTCCGTAAGACTGCATTTGCGGCAAAGGCAGACTTTGTTGCAGGCGGCTGGGAATTGGGAGCCGGAGCCTTGTATAAGCTTCACAATGCACCGCAGATCATGGCAACTGCATCCGGAAGCATAATCAACAATAAGGTGGCTGTCTTTGGAGAGGCTGTCCTGCGCTACGGAAGCAACATGGAATGGGAAGCCGATGACTCATGGTCAGACAAAACCCTGATCTTCCAGGGAACAGTGGGTGCCATGTACATGTGGAAGGACCCGGAGATCATGTTCATGGGTCAATACTACTTTGACAGCAACAAGGACGACAATGAATATGCAACCTACGGCAACAGTCTTGCGGGAACGGTACAGTTCAACAAGATAGGGGAAACGGATCTGACAGCATCGCTTTTCGGTCTTTTCTATTTTGGAAAGTCTGTTCCTGATGATATATTGGGAGCTTTGACCTTGTGGCAGTCCGGTGTGAATTTCCAGCCGTATCAGGGAATTCTTGCCGCTTCGATGACATGGAGCCCGTTTGACAACTTCAGCTGCAGCTTTGGCCCTTACATAACATGGTTTGCACTGTCTAAGGCACCGGAAGTAGCCATAAAGCTTTCTTGTAAGCTGGGTGGTGGAAAATTCTAGCCTGTGGATGACAAAAAATGGCGCTTGGGGACTTTACAAAAGCCAAAAATGTGTAATAATAGAGAGATGGATGTTACGGAGGAATAATTAATGGCCGATATTTCAGCTCGAATTACACGAAAGTCCCTGGCTGCAAAGAAAAAAGCCGCCATAAAAACATTAAAGGCTCAAAATAAAGAAAAAATACGAGAGGTAAAGATTCAGTACGCTTCCAACCCGGAACGGCTTCAGGCTCTGGAAGTTGAAAAGGAACAGAAGAAAAACCTCCGCATTCAAAAAAGAAACGCACGTCTGGCATACAATTCAAGGCTCCCGAGACGCTATACTCTGGGAGAGGATTTGTTCAATTCAATAAGCCACGGAATTGGAGCAGGCCTTAGTGTTGCCGCAATTGTCCTTCTGGTTGTAAAGGCTGTGTTCCATGCTCCGGAAGGTCAGACTTCACTTTATGTCACGGCATTTTCGATTTTCGGTTCAACCCTCTTCATCGGCTACATGATGTCCACCCTCTACCATGCGATTACACCTCACGGGGCAAGACGGGTTTTTTCCATAATAGACCACATTTGCATTTATTTGTTGATAGGTGGAACCTATACCCCATTTGTTCTTACCAGAATAAACGGGAACAAGGCTCTGGCAATCTTTATAGCCGTGTGGAGTGTCGTGGCCGTATTAAGCCTGCTTTATGCGGTTTTCGGGGCAAGGCTCAGGGCTTTTTCAATTTTGACCTATTTTATCATGGGCTGGCTCATCATTACTGTATTCAGCCTGTATCCTGTTGACGAACCCCTTACTCAGGCGAGCAAGGTTTTCCTCTTTGTGGGAGGCATATGCTACACGGTTGGAGGAGTGTTCTACACGATGCGGAGTTACCGTTGGGCTCACAGTGTTTTCCATATTCTGGCTCTGGCTGGAAGTATACTACATTTCTTTAGCGTGTACTTTATTATCTAGCGAGGTATTATGAAAAAAGAATCTTCATTTAAACAAGGATTAAAAGTCATTCCGCTTTATATCGTTACGGTAGTCATAGGAACCGTTATTTGTGCGGTTGCCTATTCACTGTATTCCTTATGTACCCACATGGTTGCGGGCGCTCAGGTTCAGATTTTCAATTTGAAGTATTTTCTGGACGGTGTGTTCATCTTCTCTCCCGCAATACTGATTTTAAGCGGTGTCCTTACTTGTGCGTATCTGATCCGCCATCCACCGACGTCCGCTTTTCCAACGATTGTATACATGATCATTTATGCCGTATTCTGGGTGATTCTGATGCCGCTTAACTTCCGTCTTGCCGACAGGTTCAATTTGACTCAGGAAGAGGCCGCTGCTTCGCCCGTACAGCTTTCAGATGGCTTTTTCCGTGAATCAGGTCAGGGGCATATCTACTATTATACTTCCGTTTCCGACAAGAATGTTGTGGACGGTGTGTGCATAGCTCCAAGCGATTCTCAGATGGTATATACTTTCTCCGACATCCAGCTTCCCGGTGCGACAGATTTTTCCGATCCTCTTATAAAGCAGACTGTTCAGATGCCGGAAGTGCTCCAGGTGTTGAGCAAATGGTTCAACTCGTTTATGGTAATTGCGCGTACATCCTGCACCCGGGGAACTTTTGAATGGCTGTGTTTTGCCTCCATCGGTCTTGCACTGCTGTCCGTCGTGGGTCTTAGGCAGATATCCAAGTGGAGGATAATCGATTTGGTCCTTGTTGTTGGGGTTACTGCCGGAATTCTTGCCCTGAACATCTTGGGCTACACGAATTCGTTTATGGATCCTATAAAGGCAAAGGTTGACGGAATGCTTCCAACCATAAAGAATCCGCTTCTTGTTTTGCTGAACATCCTCATATGCATAATCTGTCTGTGCATCGGCATCATAGTTTCTGCCAAACGCAGTCGCCAGCAGGCAATGGAAAATGAATTGTACGGAGTGAACTAATGAAAAAAACGATATCAATCATTTTAATATATGCCGCTTTAATCTTTGCCACATGTCTGATAGTGACCTTCGCATACAGGCCCTTGCCGGAACTGATTCCTTCTACTAAAAACGTTTACCGCTTTTTCCGTGCGCTCAACTGGTTCCTGAACCTCATGCCATCCGTATTGCTCAGTGGTTTTGCCATAGCATGTTCGGTCATCTGGAAGGGACAGGGTGAGTTCATCACAAAAAGGTTCTCCCAGGGAATGTTAAAGCGTTTTGCCTTTGTGGTTCCCTTTTCACTGGTGATTGTATTGGTTCTTTCGCTCAACTACGAGCTGATTCAGCCTGCCGTATATGACCATTATCTTGAACTGGAGAGTGCCGTCGCTGACCTAAAGTCGAACAAGACTACCGCCAGAAACCTCCTGAATGCCGGACAACCCGAAATTGCATATCAGTATGCTCTTAGGGCAACCCAGATTTCTGCAAATGACGACGATGCCAAACAGCTGCTTCTGGAAGTCAAGAATGCTGTGGACCTTGCGCGTGACAGGGCCCTTCATGACAAAAAGAAGCTTACGGTAGATGAAATTGAACGTCCCCTTTCTACTGCCGACAAGTCATATTCTGTTCAGGACTTGCTGCAAAAATCACAGGCCGCAATGGACGAAAAGGATTATTTCCAGGCACACTACTGGGCATCCCTTGCTGTACAGGCCTGTAAGGAAACCGACACCAACCTGAACATAGCAAAAGCCGCCGCCGCAGAGGCATGGGAAAAACTCAAGAACCCCGTGGACTTTAAGAACAAGGAAGCCTACGAGTATTACATGAAGAAGATGGGTGCGTATCAGGCACTGCAGTCTGGAACGACAAGCGAAAACCTTTCGGCATATTACGCATTCAAGGCACTGAGCATGAACGGACATGCGGACGATCCTGACATCATACGTTATCTTGCCCTTGCCCAGGAAGCGGTAGAAAGCGAATACTTCTTTATTGACGAAACGGAAAACCTTACCAAACTGGAAAACAACAGGAACATCTATTTCTCTTATCTGAACAAGAACAACGGAACGAGGGACATAATTTTCATCAAGGGTGCATGGGATACTAAGGGCGACGGTTATGCAGTGCGTTATCTGGACGGACTTACAATCGCAACATTCTCCAAGAGCGGAAAATTCATGCGTTCAATGTATGCTCCCATAGCAAAGGTAATTTCTCAGCCGGTTTCAGTTTTGGATTCCGAGACAAAGTCGCTTCATGGAATTCAGGATTCATGGAAGAACATACCCTATGTCATGCTACAGGCGGCCGACCGTGAGACCAAGGGTGCTGTCGTTGGACCAAGGTATGATTATGTTGAATCAGGATTGCCCGATTATGTGCTGCAGGCGGAAGGTCTGGTTGACCGTTCTCCTTTGACCGGCACCATGCAGATGGATGCTACGGTTAGCGAACTCAGGACAATCGTGACAAGAATGGTTCCAGAATCAAGGACAATCATTCTTCCGATGCCATACCGTGATTTTACCGCAACAAGCCAGGCTACCAATGGTCCGGACAGGATGGATTTGGCAACACTTTTCACTTTCCTCAAGAAAGCCCAGGATTATGGTTTTTCCAAGGAAGTGTTCAGCAGGAGTCTTTTGGGACGCGGCATGTTCCCTCTGCTGATTCTTATGCTTTGTATTGCGGCCGCAACTCTGGGATGGAACTACAGGATTGATGATGACACTGAGTTTAAATTCAGATGGCTGCTTTTGGTTCCGATAGCAGGTGCAGTTACATTCTTTGTCCTTAAGGTTGTTGAATATTTCTATGACCTGTTGAACTATGTGATTGTCGGTGCGTTTGGTGGAGCCGCTTTGTGGGTGGCGCTGGGAGTAAACATCGTACTTTTGATGATAGTATCCCTGTACTTCCTTGCAAGACGTAAATAAATAATATTGCTAATAAGCGATTAAATTGGTATAATGCTTGAACTATGAGTGAAGAAATTAAATCAACAGATGTCTGTCCATGTGGCAGCGGGAAAAAATTTGGCGAATGCTGTTCTCCCATTTTGACGGGAAGTGCAAAGGCAAAGACTGCGGAAGCGCTGATGCGTGCCCGTTATTCAGCCTATGTCGTTCATAACATTGACTTTATCATCAATACATGCGAGTCCGGCGAAAAGATTGCGGAGATTGACCGCAAGGCTACCGAAGACTGGTCAAGAAAGAGTGTGTGGCATGGCCTTAAGGTTTTGCATACCGAGAAGGGTCAGGAGAATGATGATGAAGGTATTGTTGAATTTGAGGCAACATATACCCAGAAGAACATCCGAGACGTACACCACGAGACAGCCGGTTTCAAGAAGGTAAACGGCGAATGGCTTTACAGCGAGGGGGTCATCCGTCCTACAACTGTTGTCCGTGAGACTAAAAAGGTCGGAAGGAATGAGCCTTGTCCATGTGGCAGCGGAAAAAAATACAAGCAGTGCTGTGGTAAAAACGCCTAGAATATGGCAGAAAACATTTATACGGGCTTTCATGCGGTAGAGGAGCGTATAAGGGAATACAAGGAACATCCCGCAGGTTCCAAGCTAACCGTTGAATACTCAAAGCCCGGTCCCCGGATTAAAAAGATTCTCGAGCTTGCATCAAAGGCGAATGTTGAATGCCGCCAGGTGAGCGACAGGGATCTTGACTCAAGTGTTGCAGGCCTTCCCGAGACAGTCCGTAATCACCGTGGAATCATACTCCGTGTATCCGGGGAAAAAGCAATCTCCCAGAACGTAGTTCAGCTTGACCAGTGGCTTTCTGCATGTCCAGAGCAGGCAACCGTTGTGATTCTGGACAGCGTAACCGATCCCCATAATGTCGGTGCAATCATCCGTTCATGCGACCAGTTTGGTGCATCCCTTTTGATTTTACCCGAAAGGCGTTCTGCATCAGACGTTCAGGAAAATCAGATCATAGCCAGATCTTCTGCAGGTTCAAGTGCATGGGTACCTGTTTCCGTGGTCACAAATCTTGTACGTTCCGTTCAAATGCTCAAGGAAGCGGGGTTCTGGATCTATGGTGCTGATGCCGGTGGAGAAAACCTTTCCAAGACCCAATTTGCCCCAAAAACATGCATCATTATGGGTAGCGAGGGACACGGTATGTCCAGGCTTCTTGAAGAAAACTGTGATGCAATAGTTTCCATACCGACATGCGGCAAAGTGGACAGCCTTAACGTCTCTGTGGCGGCCGGTGTCCTTTTGTATGAAAGGTATAGGACAATCCAAAAATAAATTTCAGTGTTTATATTTTGATTTTGACGTTTTCAAGTTTTTTTAAGGTATATACTTCTGTCCTCATGTAAAATTTTCATTGACGAGAGCGGGTTTTGCTGATAAAATTAAAGAATGAACATCCTTTTAGGCATTTCTGCCGCTGGTGGAATGGGCATAGGCAAGGCTTTCATTCTTCCGGAGACTCAAGAGCGTATAATTCCCAAGCATGCCATCTCTGACGGTGATGTACCCGGAGAGATAGAGCGTTTTAAGACTGCAACACAAACTGTTCATTCTCAGATAGAAAATCACCTCAAGGGACAAAACTCAACAGACCTTCAAAATGTCATTCTGGAAACCTACCTCCTTATGCTTACCGACCCGGTTTTCATTCAGGAAGTTGAAGAGGCGGTAAAAGTAAACAAGCTGAACATTGAATTTACCTTAAATGAGAAGACCCAGGAATATGCACAGCGTTTGAGGAGTGCCGGTAACGATTATCTTGCCGAACGTGCCCAGGATATTGAGGATGTTTTCGGACGAGTATTGGACCTGCTTTTGGACTACCATCAGTTCAACATAGACCAGGTGCCGGATGGAGCCGTAATTGTTGCCCGCGCCATGAAGACGAGCGATACGGTCATTTTGAGCAAAAGGAAGATAGCCGGTCTTGCCCTTACGGAAGGTGGTGTTTCAAGTCATGTCGCAATCCTGGCCAAAAGTTACGGAGTGCCTGCGGTTGTTGGCATTACGGATGTTACCGAACAGATTCAGGATGGAGAGGAAGTAATCGTTGACGGAGAGAGGGGAGAAATCCTTTTAAGTCCCGACAGTGCCACGATTACCGAATATCTTGCCAAAATCGCATCTGATGAAAAATACAGGGCCGCCCTGCGAGTATTCAAGAACAAGCCCGCACAGACTGATGACGGTACACAGTTCAAGCTGTATGCAAACATTGGAACTCCGGAAGAAGTCCAGCTTGCAATGGAAGAGGGTGCCGACGGCATAGGCCTTTTCCGCACTGAATTCCTGTTCATGAACGAGCTTAAGAAACTGAATGACGAGGGTGGAACTTTTTCCAGTGCAATAAGTGAGGAAGCCCAGTTTGAGGCATACAAATATGTCCTGCAGTCAATGGGAGACAAACCCGTGTGCATAAGGACCCTGGATGCCGGTGGTGACAAGCTGGTTGCATCAAAAGACCTCCCTGTCCTGAACGAAAGGAATCCGCTGATGGGACTCAGGGCAATAAGACTGTCCCTTTATTCTCCCAAGGTTTTCCGTACGCAGCTCCGCGCCCTCTACCGTGCTTCGGTTTACGGCAACCTGAAAATCATGCTGCCCCTCATAACCGACGTCTCCCAGGTGGAAACGGTACTAGGCATCGCAAAGGGGGTTCAGCTTAGCCTCAAGGCAGACGGAATAGCATACAATCCCAACGTGCCCATAGGCATCATGGTGGAAACTGCCGCCGCCGCAATATGTTCCGATTGTCTTGCGGGACACAGTGCATTCTTCAGCCTGGGAACCAACGACCTTACGCAGTATACAATCGGCATAGACCGTGAGAATCCTGCCGTAGCTCCAAACTACAACGAATTCCATCTGGCGGTTTTGCGCCTGATTCAGCAGACCATAGTCAATGCAAGAAAAGCCGGAATCCCTGTATCTGCATGTGGAGAAATGGCGGGACGAAAGGAAAGTGCAATCATTCTGGCAGGTATGGGTGTCCACGAGCTCAGCATGTCGCCAAAGCAGATTCCAATCATAAAGGAAACCCTTTCACGCTTTACCATGAAGGAATTGGAAAACATCTCCAGCCGCTCTGTTTATTGAGTAATTTTTTTCAACACACTGGAAAATATAATCCTTTTATGCTAAACTTATCCAATGACTGAATTACTTGCACCGGCCGGAAATGTCGAGGCCTTGGACGCTGCAATTGGCGAGGGAGCCGATGCGGTTTATTTGGGATTAAAATCTTTTAATGCGCGACTCCGTTCTTCCAACTTTGCATGGAGGGAATTTGAGGGGGCGGTCCAAAGCGTTCACCGTCTTGGAAAAAAAATCTATGTCACCGTCAATACTGTTTTTGAGGAATCCGAATCAGAAAAATTATACCGCTTTTTAAAATATCTGGATAAAATCGGTCCGGACGGAATCATCGTTCAGGATTTTGGTGTGGTCAGGATGTGCCAGGAGTTTTTTCCGAATCTGGAACTTCATGCCTCCACACAGATGAACATTGAATCTGCACAGGCCGCAAACGAACTCAGCCGTCAGGGATTTAAGCGTGTGGTTCTTGCCCGGGAACTTGGACTTGAGGAAATACGTGCGGTAAAGCAAAATACAAAATGTGAGCTTGAGGTTTTTGTCCATGGCGCCCTTTGTGTAAGCGAAAGCGGTTTGTGCCTCTTTTCAAGCTATCTTGGAGGAAAGTCCGCCAACCGTGGAATGTGCACTCAGGCATGCCGTCGCTACTACAGGGCAGATCTTCCGGGTGGAGAGCAGCAGGGATACTATTTTTCGCCGTGTGACTTGAGCTTGATAGACCATGTGCCGGAGATGATGCAGCTTGGTGTGGACAGCTTTAAAATCGAAGGCCGCATGAAGTCAGCCGAATATGTCGGAGCCGTAACCGCCGCATACCGTTATGTGATGGACCACTGGGAACAGGACAGGAAAGGCGCAATTGCTGAGGGAAAGCGTATTCTTAGTACGGATTTTGCCCGGTCAAAGACGGATTACTGGTACGGATACAAGACTGAAACCGAGGGTGTGGAAAATGCAGGTGAAAAGATACTCAACCCGAATCAGGCTGGTGGAACTGGAATTTACCTTGGCCGCATTTCTGAAGTAAAGGAAATTGAAGGAACAAAGATGGCGCTTTTTGTCGGGGGCAGCTATGATCCTGATCCCGGAGACAGCATAAGGCTTCACAAAAAGGATGACACGGGTCGTGTAAGCCACAAGGTAAAAAGCATCTACGAGGATGAAAAGGGTAAAAGGTGGTGCGACATACCGGACGGTTTTGCCCGAGGAGATGAAGTCTACCTCTTGCAGACAAAATCAATGTCCAAAAGATACAAGCGTGTTTTGCCGCAGGATCTTTCTCGTTTCCGCTCACAGCCGGGTGGTGACAGGGCTCCCGTGATGGCTCTTACTCCGCTTGAGAAAAATGAGCTCCAGTGGTTCCCGGAAGGACTTTACATCGCAGTGTCTACCACATCAGACGCATACACAGTTCAAATGGCACATCCAGTACGCCTCATATTCGAACTGAATAACGAAACCGAATACGATTTGCTCAACAAGGATACGCCGGAAAAACCTCTTTTGCCATACAGCAGGAAAATGGTCATCATAAACCTTGATCCGTTTGTACCCCAGGGAAAAATAGAACACCTTCAGAAAGTGCTGGACACCCTTGTGGAAAAGGGATATTCAACTTTTGTAGTGAACAATCTTGCCCACATCAACATGCTCAAGGGAAAGAAAGTCCACATGATTGCCGGACCCTTCCTCTATACTTTCAACCGCTGGGCAGTGAGCTTCCTGGAGAACGAGGGACTTATGGCCGTACAAATGCCGTACGAAAACTCCGAGCGCAACCTCAAAACCACGTTTGAAACCATGACGGAAAAATCACGCGTGCTTCTTCCTGTTTTTGCATATCCAACACTCTTCCGCCTCAGGTTCAAGTTGCCAAAGGACTATGACTTTACCTTCTTTAGCGACAAGGAAGGTTCAAGCTTCAAGGTAAACTCAACACCGGACGGTTCCTTTGTCATGCCGGAATATCCGTTCAGCCTCATCGACAAAATGGATTCCCTTTCCAGCAAGGGATGGAAACGCCAGCTTCTTGACTTTAGCAAAACCAGGGTGCAGAAAGCGGACATAAAGAACATCATCAGCATGATTCAGACCAGGACCGGAATAGAAGGAGCCTCCAGGTTCAACTGGAAGGACGGTTTCTATAATCCGGAAAAAATCGAAGCATTCAAGGCGATGCAGGAAAAACAAAAGGCGGCCCCCAGGAAAAGATAAGAGTTTTGAAGGATAAATTTGTGGAAAGCTATGCCAAATTTCGAGTTTTGGGAGCCGCCTGAAAAATCAGAATTCTATATCACCCATATCCTGTTCGTCGTTTTTGCTTGAAGAGGAACGGGAAGAGGTCTTCGCACTGTCCGGATCATCCGGCCCCTTTTTGTTGTAAGGCTTGAATTCCACATGTTCTGCAATTACCTTGATCTTGCTGTGGGATTTCCCTTCTTCATCCTTCCACCTGTTTTGCTTGAGGCGTCCGACAACCCTTACACCCCTGCCTTTTGGAGCCCATTTTGAACAGTTTTCCGCCAGCTGTCCGAAAGCGTCTATGTCAAAGTACGACACTTCATCCTGAAACTGACCGTCCTGAGTTTTGAATTTGCGGCCCACTGCAATTGGAAAAGAGCAGACCGTAAAACCATTTGCTGTCCCTCGCATTTCCGGCTGACGGACAACATTTCCTTCCAGAATAATTTGATTCAACGAATTCATAATACTTCCTCCGCGGCTGTTGCTGCGTTTTTTGATGACTTGCATTTCCGGTGACGTCCCCAGAAGCGCTTACACCTTATAATTGGTATAAGACCCCCCAGTTTTTATACAAAGAATTTTGAGGAAAAATAAAAATTTTATGAAAAATTTGAAGAAATTACTAGATAGGTGTATAGTTAAGGGCGCCACAAGCATGAATCAATATGGCACCCTGTTCATTGTTTGATTATTTTATGGTTCTTGCGAGCCTGAATCCCAGGTAATTGTATGCCTCGTTTGGGTCAAATGAATAACGGTCGCCCGCACAATAGAACATTGTTTCCACTGACCATGCTCCACCACGTGCCGTTCGCCTTTCTCCATAGACCGGACCATAGTAGTTCTTGCCACGGGATGCATTCTTGTATTCGTCGTACCAGTCCCAGCACAATTCAAGGACATTTCCGCTCATGTCATAAAGTCCCGCACCGTTTGGATTTCCGCTTGATGGCAAAACCTCGTCATCAATAATGGGAGAGCTTGCACCGGCAGTTCCCACAGTATGGGTTCCGTCGCAGTTGTCAAAAAGCCATGCCACATCTTCTGCCGCCAGGACCGCATTTTCACCGCTTGCCAGATCACCGGCCTGCAATCCAGACTTTGTCTTACGGGCTGCATATTCCCATTCCGCCTCACTGGGCAGACGGTAACCGCTGTTTTTCCACAGACACTCGCACAAATCACAGGCAACCGCATCAGTTGAATCACGAAGCACCTTTCCCTTGTATACATAACATGGGGTAAGTCCGTTCATCTCGGAATAGGCGTTGCACCATACTATGGCGTCATGCCAGTTTACTTTTGTGACCGGCTGATATTTTCCGTTTGCAGAAGGAAGACGGCCCACAATGCCGCGGGAACCTTCCTGTCCTGCATTCTGGAACACATAGGAATTTTCCTCCGCCCATGCCTTTACTTCATACCAGAGCCTGTAGCTGGTCTCATACTTGTTTATTTCATACGCACTCAGATATCGTGTGGATGTAATCGGCTGAGCATCCTGTCCTATGGTAAAACTCAAGACCGCCTGGTTTTCCTGAGGCCTAATCCTGGTAAAATCTGCGTCATTAAAAACAAATCCTTCATCCTGGGCAAAAAGTGCCCCGGCCGCACAAAGAGCCAATGCCGTAAAAACTGCGATTCTTTTCATTTTATTTCCTCCGCTTTCTTTTCCATCTGTTTCAAAAGCTTTATTTGCTGTCTTGTAGCCCTACGTTTTTTAAACGATTTTATACCCGTTTTGGTTACGCGTTTTTTATCTTTTGGTCCTGCAGTAAGTTTCCTCTTCATAAAGACAAAATAGGTCATTATTGAAAGCAAAATGCTGGACACGGTTACAAAAATCACTCCAATCCATCCGGAATTCTGGAATGGAAGGGGCACGTTTATGCCGTAGAAGCTTGAAATGATTGTGGGAACCATAAGAACAAGGTTCCAACCGGTCATCGTCTTCATCACTATGTTCAGGTTGTTGGAAAGTACCCCTGCAAAGGCATCGTTCATGGTAGCCATGATGTTTGAGTATGTGTCAGCCATTTCCATAGCCTGCCTGTTGTCAATTTCCACGTCATCCAGCCAGTCCTTGTCTTCTTCATCAAGCTCAATTATCTTTGTCTTGCGGAATTTTTCCAGCAGCATCTGGTTGCTCTTGAGTGAAGTTGAAAAATAGACCAGTGATTTCTGAATGTTCAGCAGCTGGATGAGTTCGTTGTTGTGCACTGACTGAAGCATTTCGTTTTGAATCATGGTAGCCTTTCTGTTCAATTCCTTGAGGTAGCGCAAAAAGGTTGAATCTGATCGTGATAAGAAGCGTATTGCAAATGCCGGAAAATCATCAAGCTTTAGGTCACGTATCCTGTTGGCGGCAAAATCCTTGAGCACCTCACAGTCTGTCCAGCATACGGTAATGAAAAGGTTTTTCTTTATGACAATTCCAAGAGGCGCACAAAAATGACTTATGTCGTCACTCGGACAAAAAACCGGAAGCCTCAATATCAGGAGCTTGTAGTCATATTCGTCGTTATATTCAAGGCGCGAAAGTTCATCAGGGTCGAGTATGTCAAGGATGTTGCTGGGGTCCACATTGTATTTGTCTTCCAATATGCCGATGTCGTCACGGGTCACGGAGCGGGCATCCACCCAAGTTTTCTTTTTTCCATCGAGTTCATCTTCGTTCTTTTTGGTCAACTTTCCATTTTCCTGCTGCCAAAATGTAATCATACCTTACCCTCCGGGAAGAAAACAACATGTAATAAAAGAATCCTACCAAAAATTGCCAGAAATTTCAACATGGGGCTCATTCAAGTGATAAATATAGGATGGAAAAAAAATTTTAAAAATTTTTTCGGAATTTTTGTTAAAAAACAGGGGGGTCTGACACCAATTATATTACGTAAGCGAAAAAAAGATAAAACAGGAGTTTTTATGAAAAAAAGATTTTGGACGGTTTTGCTTGCGGTTTTGTGCCTCAGGCTTTGGGCAGGTGGTGTCGACGGTTTTGAATTTTTGAATCGTGACATCAACGAGATTTTGTATACGGTGAGCCTTTATCGTGGAATTGCAATTGTTTCTGATGACACGGTATCTGGAAAGACGGACTTCAGGTTTGCGGGTGATGATTTTGAATCAGCCTTTGACAGCTTCCTGAATGCGAACCGGCTTTACGCACAAAAGGGAAGCAAACAGTGGCTTGTCAGCAGGGTTATGTTTTCGGATTTGGGAGGAGGCATCATCCAGCTTGATGCTAGCGATATACGGCCTGCACTTTTAGTTGAAAAAATCAACAGGCACTTTATGGTTGAGATTTCATTCGACTCGTTGCCGGAAATGAAAATGTCGCTCCATGTTACGGGAAAAGATGCGGGTGATTTTGCCGGTGCGGTTGTGCGTCAGCTTGGAAGGGATTATTCGCTTGAACAAAAGGATTCAAGGTTAAGGATTGTCAAGGCGGTTACGGAACGGTCTGGAATTAGTTCGGGGCGTGAAAAGGCCATAGTAAAGAAAGTGATGGATGATGAGCGTAACCTCTATCAGGTTGATGTTCAGGACTGTCAGGCGGCTTCTGTTCTGGAAGAGTTATTTAAAACCGAAGGACGTGAATTTGTTTTTGCCTGTGATTCAAATGCAAGGATAAAGAGGATATTGTTCAGTGGTAAAACTTTTGATGAAACCCTTTCGCTTTTGCTTTCGTGCGCATCATTGAAAACGGTTCAGCTGGACGGAATCATCTATGTGCTGAACGATACTGAAATTGGAAATACTCCGGCGGATACCGGTAAAATATGGGGAAGACACGGAATCTCATACGGTCAGATAAACGGCGTGCTTCCGGTTGTAGAAAACAGGTTCGGAAAACTGAATGCTGTTGTTCTTGATGGGGAAAATTCATTCCTTTGTTTTGCAACTCCGAACACACATCAGCAGATTGAAGAATTTCTTGTGGCTTTGGACGGAGCGAAAAATGTAAATGTGGTTACCCTGCATTACATTAAAACCGACGACCTTCTGAGTCATTTGCCTCCCGGAATTTCTTCGTCGCAGATAAAGAGTGGAACTCAGGACAATGTGTTTTTCTTTACAGGCAGCCGGGAACAGCTTGATTATCTTAATGCACAGTTGGTTTCGCTTGATGCACCCGCGCGCAGGTTAAAGTACGACTTGCTGGTGATGCAGTATCAGAAAACCAATGACATGTCATGGGACAGTTCTCTTTCGATTCGCCGTATTACACCGGGGGATTTCACCGACGCATCTGTTTCTCTGGGCTCTGTTCTTGACTTGAACCTTGATGTTGTGGGTGCTTTTGGATTTAAGTTTGCTGCATCGCTTCAGACTGCCATTAATGAAAATAGGGCATCCGTATTTGCGGATACGACTTTGCAGGGCTTGAGCGGCTCATCCATTCAATTCAAAAGCTCCAACATTTACCGTTACAGAGACAATAACATTGACCCGGAGACAGGTAAGCCGGTTTATACGGGAGTCACCAGGGAAATAGCTTCGGGACTCAAAATCGAAGTCAACGGCTGGGTCAGCGGCAACGGCATGATTACCACAAAAGTAACTGCATCGGTTTCACGTCAGGGTGCGGATACTTCTTCAACAACAGGTAATCCTCCTCCCACAAGCGAAAAAGTAATCACGACAGAAGTCCTGTGCAAGAGTGGGGAACCTATAGTTTTAAGCGGACTTGTACAAAACGAAAGTTCTTTCATTGAACAGCGTACTCCAGGCCTTGGAAAAATACCTGGTCTGGGATGGGCATTCAAGGGCAGGAAGGAAACGGAAGAAAAAACCGAAATGGTGATTTATCTTGTTCCGCATTGGGAAAAAGGCGGTGAGGAAATTCAAGTGGCGGAAACAGACCGCGAATTCTTTGAGAGAATCAACAGAAAATATCTGAATGAAAATGGAGGAAACGATGCAGACATTCAATAAGTTTTCACTTTCTCCTGTGTTTTGCCTTCACAATGGAGTTGTGGTTTTGAATCAGGATGAGGATGCGGTTACAATAGGGCTTTTGGACTTGAGCAACATCATCTTGCGCTGTCGTCTGGCACATGCGGTGTCGGCACAGGTAAGGAACAACGGAAAGCCGGTGGCCGCGCTATTCCAACTGATATCGCAGGATGAATTCAACAGGCACATTTCAGTTATGTTTTCAAAAGAAAAAAACATCGGAAATAAACCTGTGGAAAGTGAGGAAAAGAAAACCGTGACGGAAAACGAAGCGGAAGCCCTTCTGAATGCCCTTGTCGGGACGGCACTCAATGTTCAGGCCACTGACATTCATATTGAAAATAATCTGGTCCGCTTTAGGATTTGTGGTGAACTTGAGCGTGAAATTGAATTGAATTCGGAAAGGAAAAAGGCTGTTGTGCGCAGGATAAAATTACTTTCTCACATGAATGTTGTGGAAACAAGAAAAGCTCAGGACGGTCAGTTCATCTTTAAAACACGTGATTCAAAGGATGTTTATGTCCGTGTCTCGTGTGTGCCTTCTGTAGGAGACGAAGAATCGGTGGTCCTTAGGTTGCTTGATACGCGAAGGATGCCATTGGTTTTGGATAAACTCGGTTTTGATGAGGAACAGCTTGAGATGCTTCGTGCCTTGTGCAGGTGCAGTGACGGTCTGATTCTCTTGTGTGGGGCGACAGGTGCGGGTAAATCCACTACGGCTTGTGCAATGCTTCAGGAAATACGAAGACAGTCAGTTGATGCGAAAAAAATCATCAGTCTGGAAGATCCTCCTGAGTACATGCTGGAAGGTGTTACGCAAATTCAAGTACATGATGAAAGTGATTTGGATTTTCATGAATTGCTAAGAAGATCGTTCAGGCAGGACCCTGATGTGATTTTCATCGGTGAGATACGTGATTCCCAGACGGCCAGGGTTGCGTTGCAGGCGGCCATGACCGGACATCTTGTTATTGCAACTTTGCATACGGGAACCTTGAGTCAGGCGGTACTCAGGATGCAGGACCTTGGAGCCCAACCGGCTTTGCTTGCTTCGGTGCTCAAGGCTGTAGTCGTGCAGAAGCTGGTTCAGAGGAAACTGTATGCGCAGATAAGGGTTTTGACGCCCAAGAGAGAGGACGGTGTCCTTAAATTAGATTATCAGCAGAAGGAGGTTTCATAATTGAGTGACAGAAATGTGCTGAAGTTTACGCAGGTAATCAACACGGTTTTGCAGTCGGAAATGAATTTGGGACAGGCCATGCAGATGATTAAGCAGATGGATGAATTGCCCAAGAGGGTGCTGGATGCAGCGGCAGAGATTAATGCATCTCTTGAACAGGGAAGGCTTTTTTCGAATGCGGTTGCGGATTGTACTTCGATTCATTTTGGACAGGATTATGTGGCTTTTATTGCGGCAGCGGAACAGGGCGGTTCAGTAAAACAGACTTTTGATTTTTTGCTCAAGCGTGAAAAGGAAAAGGAAAAGCGTAAGAATTCTATGGTTTCAATTTGCGCCTATCCTCTCGTCGTGATTGTGGCTGCTTTTACCGGTGGAATACTGCTTGCGTTCAATTCCAAAAACATCGTTCCGGATTTGACCGGCTCATTCAAGTTTCAGGAATACAACAGTCAGGTGGTATGGGGTTGCATCAAGGCCAACGGATTCTTGTTTTCTTCGGCACTGTTTCTGTTCTTTTGGTTCAAGCACATCATCAGCAAAAACATTTTGTTCGACGTGTTCAGCGTAATGACATTTCTTCTCAACGGACGGGTGAGCCTGGATGAATCATTGAAGGTTTCGATTCTGTCAGCAGAAAAGAACGACGGTTTAAAACGCAGGATTATCAGGGGACGCGAGCTGTTGGAAAATGGAAGTCCGGTTTCTATGGCGATTGAATGCATTGACAAAAACTGTGCACTGTATGCGAGGTTTGCGGAAATCAACGGTGACATAAAGAATGCATTTGCTCAAATGACGGCTTTCCTTGAAGACAAAAAGCTACGGAGGGAAAAAATGTGCATGGATATGGTGGAGCCTGTGACCATGTGTGTTGTGGCGGCATACATAATAATTCTTTTAAAGAGTGTTGTTATGCCAGTGATTTTTTACTATGGAGGATAGAAATGAAAAAAACGGAAAACAAATCAAAAAGGAGTTCTAATGAAATCAAAAAGAAGGAATCAAAGCAGGGGGGATTTACTTTTGTGGAAACACTTGCCGTCCTCGCAATCGGTGCAGTCCTTGCGGCGGGAGCGTCAGTCTCAGTGTTCAAGGCTGTGGAATCGGCAAAAGAATTTACAGCTAAGGAAGCACTTGCACAATACCAGGCGGCGCTTCATGCCTATTACATCGATTGTGGGTCTTATCCCAGTACGGAACAGGGATTGGCGGCACTATGGCAAAAACCGGTTCTTGTCCCCGTTCCTGAATCATGGAAAGGCCCCTATGTCGACAAGGAAATCAAAAGTGATCCGTGGGGAAACAGTTACGTCTACGTGCAGAAAGGAAGTCCCAGTTTTCCAGACGGCTGTCCTCAGAACATTCCCTTTGCAATCCTCAGTTATGGAGCGGATGGAAAGTCAGGTGGGGAAGGTTCAAATTCAGATATAGTTTCATGGAGGTAAAAATGAAAAAATCGGACGGTTCGATTCTATTTACGACGCTGGCAATCATGTTTGTTTTTTCCATTGTTCTTGCGGGAATCTTTGCATTGCTGAATGCACGTTACAATCTTGTTCAAAAGAAATGCGTTGAGCTTTATGAAAACGAATATGTTTATGGAACGAATGTGAGGCAGGTAAATGAGACTTTTTGAACTGATTTGTGCGGCCTCATTGTTCGTGGTGTTTTCTGCTTCTGCCTTGTCATCAATAAAGCCTGGTCTTGAACTGTATGGAAAAACGGTTGAGCTTGAGAAAAGAGTTGACCGTGACAGTTTTCTGGCAAAAGGGTTCATCTCGTTGTGCAAGGAGAACGATGGTGAGAAATGGTATCTTGCGGCTGAAGAATGGAAGGAAATGTGTCTTGCGATGTGGCCTTTGGAAAAGCTTGAGTGTGAATGTACTGATGGGTTTTATGCACAGACATGGGAAAAAGATGGTTTTTCAATGCGTGTCGAATGTCCGGTGGAGAAGGGAAATGAAATGTAATGTAGTTAACAAAAAAGATTACGAACTGTATCTGATGAATGTTCCCATGACGCTCTTTGGGAAGAAAAGAAGGCAGTACATAAAAAGGGAGCTTGAAAAAGTGCATCCATGTTTCAGCGAACAGTTTTCTTTCGATTCAAAAAGATGCATAAGAAAGGGGAAGGTTCAGACTCTGATTGCAGTGATGGATAAGGTAAAGGTTTTGGAATACAAGAGGAATAGAAGCAGCGGTTTGCATTTGGAAGGTGTAAAGACCAGTTCCCTGTTTTCAAATAACAAAAAAATCCTGAGTGCTTTTGTACTTGCAATGATAATCATGAGCTTTGTCATCATAAGGTCTGTTGGTAAAAAAAATGCGGTTAAGGGTGTAGAGGACATTCAACTGACAGATAATGGGCATGACTTTGTGGCGCAGGCATCTCCGGTCGTGCAGGAAGATAAGTGGTGTCGTGAAGTATTGGAAGGACTTTTTGCTCGGATTAAGGAAGGTGGCGGACAGATTCAGCATGCGTCAATAGAAATGGATGAATCTGATGCAAATTCTCATCTTGTGGTGGGCCTTTCACTCAAAAAGATGTATCCCGAAAAACTTTCTTATGGAAGTGAGATGGAGGATAGTATGGAATCAAGCATATCACTTGTTACTTACAGTGGGGATGAGCCTTGCTTTGACTATTCCGGGAAAGCTCAGGTTGTAAAAACCGTTTTTCCAAAACCTGATGGGAATCTTGTTTCGGAATTGAGGGATGATTTGAACAGATACGGCGATATCAGGGAAGAAGATTTTGCTAATGCTGGGTTTTATTGCAGGGTTTCGCAAGATGACTTTGTTCCAATGTTTGAAAAAATCAACTCAATGGAAAAAGCTGCGGTAAAAACTCTTTCCGTATCAAAAAATGACAATGGTTTTGATTTGTTTCTGGAGTTCTTTGAGTCCGGGGAAGAAAGAGATCGGGGCTTCACGCAGGCAATAAGTAATTATTCCAGTCTGTTTGTCCAGCAAAAAAAGATTCCGGTTAAAGTTGAAGAAAAAAAGGTGACATCAAAAAGAATTGTGGGCTCTGGAAATGAAATCAACTGTGCATGGGAACAAGTAGGAAAAGTGGTTCAAAAAAATGGAAAAACAATTGTGTACTATCGTGATGAAAAAAATCAAATTAGAGGAGTTGAAGAATGAAGAAATTGTTGTTTTGTGTGGCTCTTGCAGTTGGTCTGGCAGGTTGTGCGTCTTTGGATAAAGGAAAACAGGTAAAGCTTCATGGTTTGATCATGGATGCGGATGGAAACGGTATCTCTGATTATAAGGTGATTCAGGGAGAAAAACTTGTCGGGATGAGCAACGATAGCGGATACTTTGATGTGGATGCAGTGTATGGAAAGGGAATTCAGTTTATCCTGGAAAAAGAAAATTGGGAAAAGGTTGAGTTTACGGAAGAATATCCTGATTTTAACAAACTGTATGTCTTTAAAGTCCGCAGTGTTGATTCTGTTTGCACTGAAATTGAGGAAAAACTTGATGTAAGGGATTACGGAAAAATCAACACAATAATTGATTCCTTGCAACCGGAAATGGCTGGTAATCCACGCATCAAATATCTCAAGGCTCTTGCATTGTATAAGCAGGAGAAATACAGTCAGGCCCTTGAAATTCTTGATGATGGAGTTTTTTCTGAATTGGGAGAAGTTGGAGCAAGAGAATTAATGATTATGCTTGAAAAAATAATTGGAGGTAAAAATGGATAAGTTAAAGATTATCGCACTCGGTTTTATCTGCTTTTTTATTTCTTCATGTGCGAATTTGTTTGGTTCAAATCCCCCATATTACATTGCGGAAAAAAAAGTTGTGATGGAAGAAGATTATGATGTCTGCCGTTATGCTGAGGCGGTTTTTGAAATATTCAACAACAGTGACAAGGAAATTGAGTCAGTGGAAATAAATTTTTTCTTTTATGATGATCAAAATCGTCCAGGTGCATACGACAATAAGGTTTCTGTTCAGATGATGTGTCCTGTAATGGCAAGACATGCAAGGTTGCTAAAGGTTTCTATGGATCCGTATATAGGACCGGAAATTAAGGACAGTTATGTATTGGGATTTGTTTACCTTTCAAAAATCATTTATACGGACGGCTCTGTTTGGAGCGATGAATGGGGGTTGTATGGAATTGTTTAGGAAAAATATATTCAAGATTATGCTGGCAATGTCATTGATGTTTTTGTCTTGCAAGATGGAAGAAACCTGCGTGATTGTAACCGCCTCTTTGGAGCCTGTCAGGGAATATAACTTTGAACATGACAAGGGTGACTGGACGGTTATGGTTTATATGCCGGCAGATAATTCGATGGAAAAAGCGGCTTTGGTTGACATCAATGAAATGGAAGCGGCTGAATTTGACTTTGAAAATAATCACGTTATCGTTCTGGCTGACTGCAATAACAATCGGGATGGTTACGATGGGGAATGGAATGGAACCAGGCTTTACGAAATCCAACATGATAAAAACGGCATGAATGAGACTCTTGTATCATTACGTTTAGGATGCAAGGAACTGGGGCTGTCTTCAAGAAAAGAAGGAGAACTTGACATGTCGGATCCTGAAGTTCTAAAGACCTTTGTTTCTTCCACAGCAAAGTATTATCCGGCATCTCATTATGCTTTTGTGATGTGGGGTGAGTGCAGCGGTTACAGCGGAAGAAGTAAAACTACTAGGGCTGTAGCCTTTGATGATACCAGCGTTTCTTATATGGAGAATAAGGATTTTGCAGACTCTCTGAAAGACGGTCTTGAGAAAAATTTTGATGTTTTGGCGATGGATACCTGCTTTGGGAGTGAAATTGAATTGCTGTGTGAGTTTGAAAAGTGTGCAGATTATTTCGTTGGAATGGAAGGGTTGCAGAAGGTTGAAGGTTGGGATTATTGTCCTTTGTTAAATCTTCTGTCAAAGGAGCCTGATGAAGGAAAAAAGTTTGCAGAACTGTTGATGGAAAGCCAAAAAGAAAAAAATATTTCCATTGTAGACATGTCAAAGATTAAAGATTTGTATTCAGAATTCGATTTGTTTTCTAAGAGCCTGACGAATTCAATCAAGACAAAAAGTAATGCAGAAAAGATTAAAAGTGAAATCCTTGAGTCTGATTTCTGTTTTAGGGCATATGAGTCTGCCGTAAACCCCGTGTATGTGGACATAAAGTATATGGCTGAAAAATATGGCGGTCAGTCACTGGCGTCATGTATAGAGAAAACTGTTAGGACAAATAATCAAAAATACGGTGGAATAGGAGTTTTCCTATGTAATCTGGATAAGGAGAATAACTTGATTCTGGATATTCCTGGAGATTATGTAAGAGGGAATGGAAACTGTAAGTTTGTAAATGAATCAGAGCATTATGCTTTTAGTCAGGATAATTCTGGAACATTCTTGGATAAAATTTTTAGGAATTAATCGGATGTGAGTTATTTAAGAGATCATTAAAAATATTAATCAAAACATTTTAAAAATTTAGGGGGAAATATGAAAAGAAAAACAAAAAAGATATTTATAACTTTAATCTCAGCAGGTTTGCTCATGTATAATGCATTTGCAGAATATGAGATAGATCCATATGCAACTGCTCCAGAGGGATCAGGCTACTGGACGCATATAACAGGAGGTAATGGTTCTGGTGGTGCTGGAAACCCAGGAAGTGGAACTGCAGGAGGTTCGTCAGGTGCTACGGAATCTGGTGGGGGCAGCGATGCTGGAGGATCAGCTGGTGGAACACAAGGTGGAGGAGGTTCTGGTGGTGGTAACACTGGTGGAGGAAGTCCTGCTGGCGAACAAGGTTCTGGAGGAGGGGCTGGAGAAGAAGGCAGCGGAAATGAAGGGGCTGGTACACAGGGAGGACAACCTGGCAGACCTAGCGGTGGTTCATCTTCTGGTGGAAGCAATGAGGAATCTGAATCGGAACGTAGGTATAGGGAAGCTCAAGAGGCTTTAAGGGAGGCTGAAGTTGTTCTGGCAGAATATATGAGCCAAAGGGATTCTTTTAAGGGTGTCTATTATGCACAGCATAAGGATGAAATAAAAAAGGCATGGGATCAAAAGGCGGCGGCAGAAGCTGTGTTAAAGGCAAGGGCTGTAATTGATTCTCTTCCAAATTCAACGGTGGGAGATCCTGTATTCATTACAAACGGAACGTTCAGGATTGATGATGTTGATGAAACTCTTGTTTATGGAATAAGTGAATTTGATTTGACAAGAAAACTTTCAAGTACGGAATATCCGGACGGTAGTTTTGGAAAAAACTGGTTTACGAGTCTTGATGCCAGAATCATATGGGGTAAGTCAACTTCTGGAGTGTCAGAAAGAAGGACTCTTGCAAAAACCATCAATTCAAAGTTAAGTTCACTCCGTTCGACTATTTCGGATGGGGGAATAAATCCTGATTCGAGTTCTGCGATTGTGTCTTTGGAAGCCATGGTAAGCTCGTTGAATAGGGAAGCTCAGGTGATGGAAGAAAATGCAAGGACTGCTGATGAAAAAAACAGGTATACGATTTACGGAATGGGAAAAACTGCGGAAAAACTTACGGCTGACTGCTTCATCTTGATTGATACTGATGGTTCCATAAACGTGTTTCAGTATAGCTCGGGTTCGAATTATTCTCTTTGTGGAGGAAAGGATAAATCTGCGGTTAAAACTGAAGAAGGAGTAACAGTAACTTATCTTGATGGAACTGAAAAGACTTTCGATGAATACGGACAGATTTCAAAAATACAAAACCGGTACAAGAGTAACATTCAGTTTGAATATAACGAGCCACATAACGGAAAGCGAAGGGTGAGCACAATCAGTCATTTTGGAAAAAATATTATGACTTTTGAATGGAACGATGCCGGTTGTCTGAGTAGTGTGTTCAATTTGCAAACAAATAAATCGAAAAAATATGATTATGATGAAAACAATGGCCTTGTGGAAATGGTTTGTGATAACAAGTCGTATAAATTTGAATATGATGATTTATTTGATATTGAAAAAATCATTAAACCAGACGGAAGTTTCATTCAAATCAGCTATTATGTAGAAGGAAGCAGCAGGAAAAAACGTGCCAGTTCGGTGAGGGATGAAAGTGGTGCGACTGAAACTTTTGCAGGCGATTATTCAACTGGAAAAATGACATATACCGATGCGGACGGAACTCAATTTCATTATAATTTTAGCGGTGGAAACATCACCATGCAGGAAATGGAAGATGGGACCACAGTTACGCGGACTTATTCTTCGGATGGTAAGGTAACGTCAAAGAAAGATGAGTATGGAACAATCAATTACAGTTATGATTCGTACGGTAACATGACTAAGGCCACATATTCAGATGGCAGCACAGAAGAGTGGAGTTACAAGCAGCCGTATAACCTTCTTGTACAATATAAGGATCGTGATGGGGTGGTAAACAAATATGAATATGACTCTGACGGTTCTTTGCTTAAAGTGTTGCGGGATAATGTATGCGTTCAGACATACGAATACAATACTTCCGGGCAGGTTGTTCTTGCAAAGGGACTTTATTCCGACAACAGGTATTCTTATGACGGTGAAACTTACAGGCTGACATCCGATAAATATGGTGTTTATTCATATGATTCAAATGGAAACCTTGCTTCATATAAAACAAATGATGGCCGTGAATGGATCTATTCATATAATCCTGATGGTAACAGGATTACTGTTGTCACGCCCGAGAAATTGCAATCGGTATATGAATACAATAATCGTGAGGATTTGGTATCGCTTTTGCAGACAGATTTGAATGATGGAAATTCAAGGTGGTTCCGCTATGAATATGACAAGAGACATTTGCTTACAAAGGTTTATTCTGGATGCGGGAAAAACGAAAGTGAGGCAAAAAATAAAGAAAGGCTTTTGGAAAGCTATAGGTATACGTACGGAGGAAAGATAGAGTCGGTAATTATATGGAATGAAGATGACGCTGTTCAACTGGATGCTGCCGGTGTAAAGACTTTATATACATATAAAAACGGATTTCCTATATATATTGAAACTTTTTTTGTGGATGAAGAGGAAAATCCAATAGGAGAAGTTTATCGTTCAAAATATACGCAAAGTTTTGTTGATGGAAAAAAGAAAATCACATGTATGGATGAAAACGGAAAGGAAAGTTATGTTCTTTATGACCGCGATGGCAAAGTCCTTGAGTATGGAGGAACAAGAGGGTGGGATTTGAAATATGAATATTCGGCTAATGGAAACATAATTCAGCAAAAGAGTGTTGGCGGTGGTACATTGAAGTATGCCTATGATGCTGTTACAGGAAAGGTTTCAAGCATTCAAATGGGAAATGCAAAGATTGCGGAATATGAATATGATGATTTTGGAAGAGTGGTCCATTCAATTACAGATAATGGTTTTGTCCAGGACTATGATTACGAAGAAAATGAAGGTTCTGTAAAAATTCATGTGGAATCAAATCGTGGAAAAGGAATGGTGGAATCAGATGAATACGGTCGCATTCAGATTGCAGTCATGGATGATGAATATGGGGAAACGGTAATTGATCAAAAGGTTGAATACAAAAATGATGGTTCTGTGGAAATGAAAAATGGAGAAGAAAGGCAAGCTGTCAGGCTCAACGCATGGGGTGAAGTTGTGCTCGACGAAAACTCTGGAACACGATACCGTTATGACCAGAATGGGCGATGTGTGGAAATGTCGGGAATGGATGCAACTGTTTATATTTCATACAATGCCTTTGGTGCAGTTTCAAAAATCAGACAGGGAAAGAGGTTTCAGAATTACAGATACAATGCAAAGGGTAATCTCGTTAAGGTTGAAGATAATCTTGGAATAAAGGCAGAATACAAATATGATCAAAGCGGTGAAAACTTGGTTCATGCAAAGGAAAGGGGGATGGCTGTAAAACAGTATGAATATGATGAATATGGTCAGCTTTCAAGATATCTGGAAGGCGATGAACTTGTTATGAGTTATTCATATGATGCGGGTAACGGAATTACAACATTCACAGATGCCATGGGTAACAGCTTTGTTCAAAAGACAGACGGATATGGTCGCCTGATAAGCGAAACAAACCGCAGCGGTAAAAACAGAAAAGTCGAATATGACGATGGACAGGGTGTTACAAAGGTAACTGACTTTAACGGAAAAACATATGTGATTACAGACTCCGGAGCCTTGAATGCACGTGTCGTTCAATATCAGGACAGAAGCACTGAAAAAATCTTCTACAATGCGGCCGGAAACATCATTCGGGTGGAATCAAATGGAGTAAGCGAGACATTCAGGTATAATGCCGGTCAGAGGCTTGAGGAATTCATGTTCCGTGACAAGACTGCGTTCAACACTCATGATGCAAGGGGAAACAGAAAATCACTTGAGCTTGATGATGAAAAACTTGAATATGAGTATGATGAAAAAAATCGTCTGATACGCATTGGAGGTCTTGACTATTATACAGAAATTTTTTACGATGAATATGGTCAGGAAAGACTGCAGCAGGAATCGTCCGGAGCAAAGACCGAATGGTTCCATGATGAAGCGGGACGCTTGATTTCTACAGCCGGTTATGACGCATATGGCGCACTGATATTCATGGAAACCCTTGTGTATGACGAGGACGGAAGGGTTGCTTGTTCGATCGACCATGAAGGATTGATAAAAGTGTTTGAATATGACGGCAGGGGCCGGGTTAAAAAAGTACAGATGCCATATACTCATGAATTGGAAGAAAGCATTGCAAGCCAGCTTGAGGAATGTGGAAAGACCGCGGCAAAATATTCTCAGCAAAAAATCCAGCTAAACTCAGAAATGAAAAACAGATGCCAGAAGCAGCTTATAAAAACCGGGCAGAGCAAGCTTCGGCTGAACTGGGATGCATCGGTATGGACGGAAGAATATGAATACGATGCCAACAGCAACAGGACGAAGTACAAAACACCAGCAGGTACTTTGGAATACGGATATGACGCAGAAAACCGCCTTACTGAGATTCAGGGCAACAATCCGGTAATATTTACCTATGACGACAACGGTAATCTTCTTTCACGCAAAAGCTCAGAAAGTGAGCAGAAGTGGACTTACGGACAGAATAACCGCCCTCTTACTTATGAGAGAACGGAGGTCGACGGAACGAAATTTATTCAGGAATACAAGTACGACGCCCTGGGAAGAAGAGTGATATCAGGCAAAACTGCCACATTGTATGACGGTCTGGAATTAAATCCCCTTTATGACTGGCAGTTGAACAGTCAGGGATATGAAAGCGGATTCTCATACGGAAACAGCTCAAGTACTGTAAGATTCAGGAGCACTGAGCAGGAAGAGAGTCAGAATGAAGGCTGTGAGTTTGACCGCCTTTACATCTATGCCAACGGAAGACTTGCCGGACAGAAGAACAGAAATTATTCATATTCACTTGGAATAAAGGATGCAAGATACACATTCACAAACGACATGAGAAATTCCATCGGTGCAGTGGTTGACGGAAAGGGGAACTGGATAGGTACAATGAACTACACCCCAGACGGAACAATGCTTGCCTATGATTCCAGAAAGAACATCATGGAGAATGCAGCCTCAATAGGAATTGACCACGGCTTTGTCGGAAAGAAATATGATGTTGCATCAGGAGCATACAATTTCGGCTTCAGGGATTACATCCCCAATACCGCGACATTCATCACCGAAGACCCCATCCGCGACGGCCTGAACTGGTACAGCTATTGCTCCGGCGACCCCGTAAATTTTGTGGATATGTGGGGGTTGGAAGGTAATAGGATTAATAAGAAAAAAACATTAGTTATTGTTGATGTGCGTACTTCTCAAGAACAATTAAATAGTTTAAAAGTTTATGAAGATACAATACAGCCAATATTCATAGCTCCAAATAGTAAAAATACTGAACATAAAAACACAATATTACAGCTTTTACAGGATGCAGTTATGGAAAATCCCATTTATGCGCCAGGAGCTGGAGGAAATTATGGTTATGGTACTTCTGATTCTACGTGGTGTAATCAATCTTCTTTTGATATTGCAGATGCTACTGGAATTAAAGGGGAATATTTATATAACAACTCTAGTAGATATGATGTAGGGGCAGCTCAAGCAACAAAAAATCTTATTAATGCATCAGAAAAAAGCGAAACAAGTCTTTATGAAGTTAATGGAACTACAGCTCAATTGTTAGCTAATAATGGATATACAGTAATAGCTGCATTGTGTGGTAGTAATCATCTGTCGACAGTACGGCCTACTTCAGAGCCGTATGATCCAGATGAAGGACCGTTGATAGCGAATGTTGGTGCATCAAATGGAGTGATGAAAGTAAAGTCAGGGTTTGGAAAGAATGCTTGGAAGAATGGATCTGTGAAATTCTTTGTTGATGTAAATCAGAGTTTTGACTATAAATTCACTCAAATAGCAAATGATTTTACAAATGGAAATCAGTTTAAGAAAAAGAAAAACTGTATTGATTAAAAAACTTTCCTTGTTGAGGCGTTCCAAATCAATAAATGAAATAGGGGTTTGGAATGCTAATACAGGGAGTTTTAAAAAGGAGTTTATATGAAAAATCTATTAGGTATGCTGTTTATTTTGTTAGGTACTCTATTTATCTTCAATGCATGTAGTATTAAGGAGAATAATCAAAGGAAGGAAGAACAAAAAATAGGAAAACCTTTGAGTTATGATGAGAAACAAATTGACAAATATAATATTGACAGTTATAAATGGTCTAATTCTGTTTCGGATGATGAGATTGTTGGTGATTATTTAAATTGCATAGGTGCTCATGAAATTTGTTCTATTAGAGGGAATTATACGAATTCAGGTAATTATGAAAAATTGTTAATCTTAGATCTTGATTATGATAACAGGAAAGGAGAGAGCTGTCATGTTGATAGCATTCAATGCTTAATCATAAAAAATGACGGTGATTATAAAATGGTTTCTATCATTCCTGTTGCGGATATTGATAGTTATGTTATGTCCCCTGAAATTCAAAATTCTTTTCAAGAATGTAATGCTTCTCAGGATTTAAAAAATATAACGAATGGATGGATAGGTGATTTTTGTGGGATTGGTACTGAGCAAGTATTTTTCTATTCTGTAATTGCGAGTAATTACGTTCTGTCAATATATGCCTATGATGGAAATAAGTTTGTCAGTACTTTTGTTGATGAAAATTTTACTGATGATTTGATAATAAGGGAAATTGATTTTAAGGAAAAAAGCTTTGTATATGAAAAAACTTTATTGAATGGATTGAAAATATTAAAAAAAGCAAATTGGAATTCTGTAAATTATAATTTTACTGTTTCTTTTGAACGAGAATATTCTGTAGATTATACAGCGGAAGAAATTATAGATAGCTATGTTAGTGATATGGGACTTCGTATAGTGTCAAAAATTGATGGAAATTTCATGGGTTCACGGAATTATGAGTGTATTTTGTTTTTGGAATCGAGTGAACAATCTTCCGACCTCGAGCAATATATTGATATTATCCAATGTGTTGAAATAGGAAACTGTGAATTAAATAAAATCTTAAAAGTTAAAGATTTGCCATTCAGGGAATATGCAAAGGTAAAACCAAATCTTGGTGATGAATCAAATGAATTATTGCCAATTCCCTTGAATATGAAAAGATACCAGAATGGATGGTTTGGTGATTTTTGTCGTTTAGGGACAGATCAACTTGCTGTAGTGTATTATCCAATATCAAATGATATTAGAGTTTCAGATGTTTCAAAAATTATGATTTTTGCTTATGATTATGACTCTTTTAAAGTAATCTTTGAAGATGTTAAAGATGAATATCCATTAAAAATCCAATCATATGATGGGGAAGAAAGATCGTTTAAATACTTAATTGATAATGGGAATAATAAAATAGAAAAATACGCTAAATGGAATTCTGAAACTCGTACATTTGAACTGGAGAGTTTATAAAAAAATATGGATAAAATTTCTTTAAGGATGAAGATGATTTCTGTTTTTTTTTGAATAATCTTTTTTTTAGAGTGTTAAAACCAAACCACAGGCAGACCAACCACCTACCTGTGGGTTTATGGAAAAGATTATTGAAAGTGGAGGTAAGATAAAATGTATTTAAGGAAAAAGAGTCTTGTTGTTTTCTCATTTTTTATTCTTATGATAGCTTCGTGTGTAATTGCCGAGAATGGACAAGATGTGTCTAAGCTCCTGGATGGTCATAATGTTACCGTTCAAGGAGGGATGGAAGGTAATTCGCTTAATTTCATTTCCATAGGACTTGATTCTGATGCTGATGGATTAGGTGATATTGTAATGGTGTTTTTTGATAAGAACTATCAAATATTAAATTATTACAAAGGGCAACGTACATCTTCTGTTGCGCTAATTGATTACAATGATAAGTTTGTTGTTTTTAGGATAAATACGGGAAAAGGTGATCGTGGAATTGTGGCTTATAATATCAAAAAAAATAAATTTGATGAATATCAAATACCTTATGCATGGATGTATAATTTATTTATAAAGGATTCTTTAGCATTTTTTTCTTCAGAGATGGGGCATCCGCATTTGAATTATATAGATTTGAAGAAGAAAAAAATGTTTTCATTCGAAGATATTGATTGCGAATGTGCTGAATTCGGTGTTTATAAGAATAAAGTCTACGCATGTTCTCCAACCAAAGATTTGGTGTATCGCTTTACGGGTAAAGGATTTGTAAAAGAAGAAAAAATTGATAAAACTAAAATACAAACCAGTTGTCATGTGATAGATGATTTTAAGATTGATGAAGGTGTTTTGGATAGATTGGGGATAAGATAATCTTGCTGTATTAACCACAGACAGCACAACCACCTGTCTGTGGTTTAAAGTTTTTTTATTAAAATACCTATTTAATCAAGAAATGTGTCTTGTTGATAAGTATTATTTGATTCTGTTAAAAAAAACATTTCAGAAAGAGGGTTAATTGTTCGATATAAAACTAGATTAAAGTATTTTTATAAAATTGGGAGAAATGATGAAAGTTTTGAGGGAAAGTGACTTAAGTCATTCCAGATGGGATTCATTATCTGACAACAATCGTAAAAGTATTTGTGATTCTGTTTTGGGCCGTTCTTGCATTCATAGGAAAAGCATTAAATCGATTTGCTGTTTGTGGGGCGGCATATTTAGAAAACGTAAAGTCTTGTATCAAAACCTTAATGAAAAGGAATATGAGGAAAATGACCTCCGGGGAAAGATTGCTTTCGAATCCGGAGGCATGAACCAGTGTAATTAGAGGGGGATGTTTCCGTGCTTTTTGCATGGGGCGTTGTTTTCCTTTTTGTTGGAAAGGAATTCCAGGCTTCTTGCAATACGGCTTCTTGTTTCCTCCGGGTTGATGATCTCGCTGATGTAATCGCGTTCGGCGGCGATTGTCGGAGTCATGATGGTATCCTTGTATTCCTGTGACTTTTGGGCTACAAATTCAGCTTGGGCAGGATCCTTCATTTCCTTGGCATAGAGGATTCCCAATGCACCTTCTGCACCCATAACCGCAATCTCTGCTTTTGGCCATGCGTAAACGAAGTCCGCTCCCAGATGCTTTGAGCACATTGCGATGTATGCTCCACCGTAAGCCTTTCTTGTGATGACGCTTACTTTGGGAACTGTAGCCTCGCTGTATGCATAGATTACTTTTGCGCCATGACGTATGATTCCCTTTTGTTCTTCATCCGGACCAGGAAGGAATCCCGGCACGTCAACGAATGTAACAAGTGGAATTTCGTATGCGTCGCAGTAGCGGACAAAGCGTGCAATCTTGTCTGATGAATCGCAGTTCAGGAGGCCTCCCCATGTCGCGGGATTGTTTGCAACTATTCCAACTGATTTGCCTTCGATTTTTGCAAAGCCGACTACGGACATTTGTGCAAATTCCTTCATCACCTCAAAGAATGAATCATCGTCCACAACGCAGTCAATCACTTCCCTGATGTCATATCCCTTCTTGCTTTCTTCCGGAAGGACTGTGGCGATTTTCTTTGTCTTCTTGCTTTCGTCGTATTTGAATTTTATGTCGGCAACAATTTCTTCGCCGTAGTAGTGGGGGATGTAGTCAAGGAGCTTCCTTACCTGCTCGTAGCATTCTGCTTCTGTGGATGAACGGAAATGTGCGACTCCGCTTTTGCTTGAATGAATCTCTGCTCCACCAAGTTCTTCTGCCGTGATGTCCATTGAAAGGACGCTCTTTACGACTTTTGGACCTGTGATGAAGAGCTGGCTGATTTTGTCCACTGCGAAAATAAAGTCTGTGATTCCAGGTGAATAAACTGCTCCACCCGCACATGGACCTGCAATTATGCTGATCTGAGGTACTGTTCCCGAGGCCCTCACGTTCTGATAAAACAAGTCTCCATAACCGCAAAGGGCGTCAACACCTTCCTGAATGCGCGCTCCACCCGAATCATTGATTCCGATGACTGGACAGCGTGCTTCTATCGCCTTGTTGATGAGTTCCGCAATTTTCTGACCGTGAACCTTTCCGAGGCTTCCTCCCTGAACGGTAAAGTCCTGGGCATAGACGGCCACTTTTTTGCCGTTGATTTTTCCAAAACCGGTTATTACGCCGTCGTAGGGGATTTTCTTTTGATCCATTCCAAAACTCGTGCAGTTGTGTCTTGCGGCGGAATAGATTTCAAAAAAACTGTCTTTGTCGCAAAGTGCGTTGATTCTCTCGATGGCATGAAGTTTGCCTTTTTCGTGCTGTTTTTCCAGATTGTAAGTGTTGTCTGACATGTTTGTCTCCTGGGGAAATATTGAAAAACCCGATGGCGAGTTTCAACTATAGGAGAGTATATAACGTCTTTTGCATTTAGTCAATATGACAAAAAGTGTAAAACTGTCAAAATTAGAACTGTGTGGACAAAGATTCCTGAATCATTACCTTTTGTGCCTCAAGGATTTCGCTGTTTGTGGGAATCCAGGGGTAGGTGACCCTCATTTCGTTGGCCGTTACGACAGGATCCTTGTCGATGTCCCTTCCTTCAAAAGTGTTCTGGTAATCCTTGAGGAAGGTCGCATAGTCTATGAGGATTGCCGGGCTGGTCGTTTCCTGTATGTCGGTGATGATCCAGCGGTCCTTCTTGAATTCGAGGCTTACCGTATCGTTGTGGTAGGTCACGGACAATACCGTTTCGTCCTCGTTATAGAGCAGGGCATAGCTTACGGGTACTGTGATTTTGTCGCCGTCCTTAACTTCCTTGCCGTCTTCTTCCGTGATTGCCTTGGGATGGGTGTTTTTTGCAGGTGCGGTAAAGAAAAGGCTGCCCTTGTTTGTCCTGATTGAAAAATCTGCCAGTCCGTAAATCCTGTAATGTCCATCGTAGTTGAAGTTCATCCATCTGGCGGGAGACACGATTTTTTGGGTTACATCGTATGCGGCCAGAGTTTTGCCTGCAACGAACATTCTTGATGCAACGTCTTCCATTTCGGAAGTCTTGCTGCCGCTTGAACATTCATGCATTGCCTGGCTGTCCATGTTGTTCACTCCACTGTAGAACATTTCGATTGTCTCTGTGGAAGTGAGTCCCTTGGATGTCGGGTTTTCCGAATTGCTCTTTGCGATGGAAGCTGCGGTTATGAGCCCTATTACGATTACGGCTGCCGATATCAGTAGTGGAATCCTTGCTGAACGGATCCAGCGCTTTACGGCCAGCTTCTTTTTGAACTGTTCCTCACGTTTTTTGTTTTTCTTTTCAAACAGTTCAGAAGAAACCTTAGATTTCCTGATTACTGGGTTCAGTTTTCCGTGCGGTGGAATCTCTCCGCTTTCGGTAAGTCCCAGCTCGCGGTACAGGGTTTCAAGCGGGAAGACAAGTTCATATCCTGGACCGAGGCTTTTTTCCTCATCCTCTTTGCCGTCCGTTTCTTTTTCCACGATGATTGATGTGATTTTTCCGGACAGGGTGGGTGCCTGTCTTTTTCCGGTTTTCCTGTTCCTGACCAGTGCCTTGCGCTGAATGCTGTTGTCAACAAACGAAGAAAGGTTTTCGTCCAGAGCCCAGACCGATGCGGCTAGCGGTGTGTAGTTTGCATCCACTATGTCCATGTGCCTCTTTTCGGGATCTGTTTCCGTGAACGGGAGTCTTCCTGTTAAAAGGCGGTATGCTATAACGCATTGGGTGTACCTTATTGCGGCATCTTTCCTGAGCGTGGGGTTTATGTAGAATCCCTGGTGTTCCGAGTATTCCTTTTCGCCAGTGCACTGTGTTGAAGTTTCCAGATGAATGAGGGGTACGAATACAATCTGCGTGCAGTCGTCCGAGATTACGATTCCACCGGCGCCGATGTTTTCTATGTCTTCCTTCTGCTGGATTGCGGCTTCCATTGCAGAACAGACCGCCGCCCCCGCCAGCTGAATCTGGGCCCGTTCACCGTCACTCAGGTTTCTTGCTGCATCCCTGTCGAACAGGCTTTTCAGCGTGTTTCCCGAAAATGCCTTTCCCTGAAGGACTACGGTTTCGTTTGCCTTTCGTTCAACATCGGAAACGGTTCCTGTATGGGTTTTGACGGATGTATCTGTAAATCCCCATGGTTCAAATACCCAGCCATCCGAAGTCTTTCTTGCAAGCCTGCCTTTTTCGGACAGTTTTTCCGCATTTACGGATCTTGCATAACTCCTTTGCGTCATTGAGGTATCTAACTTGATTAATCGGTCTTCTACAAATACTATCTGTTTTGCCATGTTTACCTGCTGCCGTTTGGCCCGTAAAGATACTTGAAGTAATCCATGTTTGTGCTGAATGTCGGATCAAATGAATCCATCGTTGACTTGTATGATTCAAGGCTCTTCCAGAACTCATAGAATTCGGGGTCGCGGCTGTATGCCTCGTTGTAGATTGCGGCTGCCTCTGCGTCTGCCTTACCCTTTGTTTCCTCGCTTACACGATAGGCTTCACTTTCTATGGTGCGCTTTTCGTTTTCCATCTTACCTATCCATTCTGCACGGCGTCCTTCGCCAAGTGAACGGTACTGCTGGGCCACCTGGTTCCTTTCCTTGATCATGCGGCTGTAAACTGATTCCGTAAGCTCATCCGAATACTTTATCTGGCGGGGAACTATGTCGATCAGCTCAATTCCATATTCAGCCTCATTCTTGCGGGCTTCCTCGGTCATTTCCTGACAGAGCTTTTCCCTTCCCTTGGTTACGATTTCGTTGCTGCTTCCTCCTGCGGCAAGTGCGGAAAGTTCCTGCGTCACGTCGTCGTCCAGACCTTCGAGCTGGCTTGCGGCGTCAACCTGTATTTCGTTTATGATGTTGCTGTTGCGGACGATTTCACTCAGGCGGTTTCTTGTGATTACCGTGCGTGTTGCGGAGTCGATGATGTCGCTGAGCTTTGGATATGAGCTTTCCACCGTCTTGAATGAGCGGTAGAATTGGGCCGGATCCGCTATCCTCCAGCGTGTGGTGGTGTCAACTACGATGAACTGGTTTTCCTTTGTCGGGATGCGTTCGGTGTCTCCGTTGAGTGAAAGAATCTTTGAGGGGAAGCGGGTTACTGAGTCGATGATCGGAATGCGTATGTAAAGTCCTGCTTCTGTCCTTGTTGCGACAATGGAACCAAGTCTGGAAACTACAGCCTGCTCGCCTTCGTTGATGATGTAGAAAGGTCCTGCGGCAAAGAACAGGATGACCAGAAGGGCTACGACTCCCAGCAATATATAAAACTTAGATGGCTTTTTCATTTTCATTCTCCTTTCTGTCTTACTGTCCCAGATTTTTCAATGGAAGGAAGTTTTCAAGCTCACCGTCGATGAGTGTCGGCTTCTTGTCTCCATCCTGGCTGTTGAACAGCTCTTCCATGGTTTCAAGATAAAGGCGCTCGCGGGTGACTTTTGGTGCCTTGCGGTATTCCTCGTATACGGCATTGAACCTTGCAACGTCTCCCTTTGCCTTGTTGATTCTTTCTGCGGCATATCCTTCCGCAACCTGAACCTGACGGTCGGCCTCACCTTTTGCACGCGGGACTTCGGCATAATAGCTTTCCATACCCTCGTTGATGAAGCGGTTCATGTCCTGAATTGCCTTGTTTACGTCTTCAAATGCTTCCTGAACGCCAACCGGTGGGATGATGTTCTGGAATTTGACTTCGGTTACCGTGATGCCCATGTTCAGCTTCTTGAACTGGTTGTTCATGTTTTCCACGGCGTAATTTTCGATTGTGGAGCGGGCGTTGCTCATGACGTCGAGGATTGCCCTGTCTCCTATGAGTGCGTTGACTACCGAGCGGCTGATTGAGCGGATGGTGTCAGTCCTGTCCTCAACTGAGAAAAGCCATGCCTTGGGGTCAACAATCCTGTACTGGATGCTCCATTCCACGTCAACGATGTTGAGGTCTCCTGTGAGCATGGTTGACTCGGATGTGATTCCGTTCTGGTACTGGTTTGTGACTCCAGCCTTTTCCGTGCGGAATCCGAACTGTTCCGTGCGTACGATCTGGTTTCCGTCCACTATGTATTTCTTGTCAATTCCGAACGGCAGCTTAAAGTGCAGTCCGGGACCAAGGGTCTTTGTGTAGGCGCCGAAGCGTGTTATGACTGCCTGCTGTGATTCGTCCACTATGAATGCGCTGGAGAATGCACAGACTGCAATTATGACCACTAAAAGGATTGCTATGAAATTTGAAGGTTTTATCATCTTTTTTACAGAACCTTGTGCCTGATTGTTTTGTTCCATCAAGAACTCCTTTTTTGCAAATGTAAGTCATGGGAAAATCAAATCCCATACCTAAAATATAAGAAAAAATCGATGGAAATACAAGACTAAAAATAAAAAAACCGCAGAAAACAGTCTGATGTCGTCTGCGGTTGTCTGTCTGATTGGTTCAGGCTATGGATTAGATTAATACATTCCGCCCATGTCTGGGGATGGACCAGCCGGTGGTGCCGGAGGTTCAGGAATGTCTGTGATTGCACACTCTGTGGTCAGGAGCATGCCTGCAACAGAAGCGGCGTTCTGCAGTGCACATCTGGTTACCTTTGCCGGGTCGATGATACCTGCTTCCATCATGTTCACCCATTCACCGGATGCGGCATTGTATCCCACACCCTTCTTTGCGTTCTTTGCCTTGTCCGCTACGACTGCACCGTCAACACCTGCGTTGTCTGCAATCTGGCGGATTGGCTCTTCAAGTGCGCGCTTTACGATCTGGAATCCGACCTTTTCGTCTCCAACAAGGCCTGCTGCGTCTCCGTCCAGTACCTTGCTTGCTTCGATGAGTGCAAGTCCACCACCTGATACGATTCCTTCTTCAAGGGCTGCGCGTGTGGCGGCAAGTGTATCTTCTACGCGGAACTTCTTTTCCTTCATCTCTGTCTCTGTGATGGCACCGATGTTGATTACGGCTACTCCACCTGACAGTTTTGCAAGGCGTTCCTTGAGCTTTTCCTTGTCATAGTCTGATGTTGATTTTTCAACCTGGTTCTTGATTTCTGCAACGCGGGCTGCGATAGCCTTTTTGTCTCCAGAACCGTCTACGATTGTGGTGTTGTCCTTGTCAATCTTTACGCTCTTTGCCTGTCCAAGATCAGCGATTTCTGTTGTCTCAAGCTTGAGGCCAAGGTCTTCGGTAATGACTTTACCGCCGGTAAGGATTGCGATGTCCTGGAGCATTTCCTTCCTTCTGTCGCCGAATCCCGGTGCCTTTACTGCACAGCACTTGAGTGTTCCGCGGATAGAGTTTACAACCAGGGTTGCAAGGGCTTCTCCGTCCATGTCCTCACAGATGATGAGGAGCGGGCGGCCTGTCTGTGCGACTTTTTCCAGAAGCGGGAGGATATCCTTCATTGTGGAAATCTTCTTGTCGTAGATGAGTACGTATGCGTCGCTGTAGTTTACTTCCATGCGCTCGCGGTCGGTTACAAAGTATGATGATACATAGCCGCGGTCAAACTGCATTCCTTCTACGGTCTTTACGGTTGTGTCCATGTTCTTTGATTCTTCAACTGTGATTACTCCGTCTTTTCCAACCTTTTCGATGGCTTCGGCAAGGATTTTACCGATTTCAGGGTCGTTGTTTGCAGAGATTGTTGCAACATGTGTTATGTCTTCGTTGCCCTTTACGGCACGTGAGTTCTTCTTGATTTCGTCGGTGGCGATGGCAACTGCCTTGTCGATTCCGCGCTTGATTTCGATTGGTGTCATTCCGGCTGAAACTGCCTTGAGGCCTTCGCGCACGATGGCATAGGCAAGTACTGTAGCTGTTGTGGTTCCGTCTCCGGCAACATCATTTGTCTTTGAAGCGACTTCCTTTACAAGCTGTGCTCCCATGTTTTCAAAAGGATCCTTGAGCTCAACTTCCTTTGCAACGCTTACACCGTCCTTTGTGATGGTTGGTGCGCCATACTTTTTGTCCAGCATTACAAGACGGCCGCACGGACCCAAAGTTACCTTTACTGCCTGGGCAATCTGTTCGACTCCGCTAAGCATCTTCTTGCGGGCTTCTTCATTGTAAATCAACTGTTTTGCCATTTTACGTTTACTCCTATAAAAAACCGATAAATTTCAATTGATTCACCGGCAATTTGTTCGTATTAGACAAGATACTAAAAAAAGCGGTTTTCGGCAAGTTTTTTTTACAAACTTAGCTTGTACAATATGCGTTTTTATGTAAAATATAGAGGCATGGAACAGATTATTGCATTCATCATGTCTTATGTTTCTTACTGGCCCCTGGTGTGTTTTGTCGCACTGCTTTTGGCCGGACTCAACCTCCCCATTTCCGAAGACGCAATGATCATACTGTCGGCAACTTTTGTACAGGCAGACGAATCCATGCTTGTCCCCACATATCTGGCACTTTATTTTGGAATAGTCCTGAGCGACATTGAGGCCTACTTTATCGGACGGCTTTTGTCCAAGGGCGTGCTCAAGTTCAAATTCCTGCAGAAGAGGCTTACTCCCAAAAGGATAGAGTGGGTGTCCTCCCATCTGGACAGGCACGGTTTCCTTACATTCGTGGTCTGCCGCTTCATTCCCTTTGGCGTGAGGAACATACTGTTCATGGGCTCGGGCTTTGTGGGCCTGAAGTTTGCGAAATTCGTCCTTTTTGATGCGATCGGTGCAATAATAAGCTCCGGAACCCTTTTCTCCCTGGTCTACTTCATTGGCGAAGCGGCCCAGAAGAATTTGCGCCTGGTTGGAATCATCCTCTTTGCCATACTTGTAACTCTTTTGGCAGTCTTTATCATACGCAGGATAATCAGGAAGAAGAACAATAAGTCAGAATAAGAGCGGGCATGGAGGGCGGCGGAGCCGTTGCGGAACGGAGTGGAGCAATGAACGTAGTGGAACCCGGAACGCCTTTCCTGAAGCGGGCCATTGGCTGCCGTCAAAAGCCCCAAAACTACCAGACTATTGATTGGACTCGGCAACAGGAGCTGGATTCTTCCATACCCAGTATTTCCTGTTTCTTACGATGAATGCGGTTACCCTTATTACAATCCTTAGCATGATGAATACAAGGCACAAGACTGCCGCAAGGGGAGTGTCAATATGCATGAAGTATATGACAATAGAGGCGGCGGGAAGTATGAAGTCCGGCCATGGATCCTTTTTCTTTTCCACAATCGAAACAAGAAGTGACGAAATGTAGTCGATGTTCAGGAATGAATATGTGATGGGCGGAATGTGAAGGAACTGTATGTCTGAAAGCATGAAGAAAACGGCGGTGATTCCGGCCAAAAGCAGGTGGAGCCAGTATTTTGCGCTTGCACCCCCGCACCTTATCAGGGTTATGGTTATGTTTCCAATGGCAACCAAATCCATGACGAGCATGATGACTGCCATGATGTTCATGTTAAGGACTGCCGGATATGAAGAGAGGAAGCTGCTCTGGATGAATCCTATCTCTGAAAGCCTGGTGCACAAAGCGTCGTGGATGGGCGTTATGCCGGCCAGAGTTATGATGAGCGTAAAGGTGAGTATCGTTTCCGAGGAGCTGAATTTGCCAAAGACCATCCTGTGCGTCCTGTATTTTTCCCAGAATGCTGTGCCTTGGGTCGTATAGGAAATGAAGAGGCTTATGTAGATTACAAACGGATTGGTGATGCCGTAGGAAACAGACATTGAGATTATCAGGACTCCGGTTACAAAGGTGTCCAGGAAGTGATCCATGAATTCGCCGAGGGGGGAGCCGGTTTTTGTCCTTCTTGCCTGTTCTCCGTCCAGGGAATCCCCAATTACATAGACGGTGATGAAAATCGGAATCAGGAACCAGAGGAAATGGCTTCCGCGTGTGGCCTGCATGGCGATGATGAATGACAGGATTACCAGGGAGTTTGAAAAAATGGTTATGATATTTGCCGGGATGCCGTAGGGAATTACCTTGAGCATTGGCTTTACGATATGCTTTACAAAGATTCCGTCAAGAAATGATTCGCTTGTGGCGGAATACGTATATTTTGTATTGTCAGATGAATCCTGAACCTTGAGATTTTCGCTTTTCATAGAGTTTATTTTACCGAATTCAGAAAAGTTTATCAATTACTGGCCGTATTTTAAGACAAGCTCTGCACGGTCGTTTACACCGGTCTTTTCGTAAATGACGGAGATGTAGTTTTCTACCGCACGTTTCTTTATGTTCAGCTGGTTTGCGATTTCGTCGTTGGAAAGCCTTCTGAGCAGCAGTTCCATTACGGCCTTTTCGCGGTGGGTCAGGGCATCGGTAATCTTGTTGTATTTGATGAGCCTTGTCTGGAGTTCGTCCTGAATGAAGTCTTCGCCCGCAATCACCTTGTCCATGCACTTGAGGAGCTCGTCGCTGTTTGCGTTTTTTGAGATGTAGCCGCTTGCTCCGCTGTCCATAGCCGTCTGAACCATTCCTGCCGCAAAGAACATGCTGTACACTATGATTTTTACGCTTGGGTAAAGTTCGTGGATTTTTTCCATAAATTCAAAGCCTGTGTTTTCGCCATAAAAGTTAAGGTCGCAGATTAGTATGGATGGCAGTCCGCCTTCCTTGTCCATCCGCTCAAAGTCCGAGTATGCCTGTTCGTGTGTGCCTGAGTCTCCCTGGCAAATCCAGTCCGAGTGTCCCATGATCCAGCTCTTGGTACCTGAACGCAGCATTTCATGATCGTCAATTATATAGAAAGTTTTTCGCATAATTCTCCCCTTACAGTACCACCGTAATCTGTGTTCCGCAGTCAATCTCAGAACGGTAGGTTACTGTTCCGCCCAAAAGCTGTACGCGTTCCACAATATTTCTTACTCCAAAATGGAAGTCCTTTACGTTTGAAAAAATTCCGCCGTTAATCTGTTCCACGGTTTCCTCGCTCATTCCCACACCGTCGTCGCTTATGATGATTTTAAGTCCCTTGCCGGCACTCTGGTCTGAAGTGGTGCTCCTGAATAGTACGGTGACCTCGTGTGCCTGTGCGTGTTTCTGTATGTTCTGGAATGCTTCCTGTATGATGCGGTAGATGCTCATCAGCTGTACGTCGTTCCAGAGTGAAAAGTCTACGGAATCTTCTGCAACTATGCGGAGTTCAAAATCCTTTTCCATGCCGTCAAAAATCTTGGAGCCCAAAAGTTCCAGGGCACTTATCATGTCGTCGGAGGATATAGCGGGTGGAGTGAGGTTGTAGCATAGCTTACGGATGTCTTCTATGTTCTGGTTTTGAGTGCTGATGATTTTGGAAGCGGTTTCCTTTTCCGACAGGTTTTCGGCAAGGAGGGAAACATAACGCATGCTCTGGGCAACCGTGTCATGAAGTTCCTGGGAGATGCGGCGGCGTTCGGCTTCCTGCACTTCTATCGAGTGGCGTAAAAACTGCTCCGAATTGTAGATGATTTTGTCTCGTTTTTTGATTTCCCTGGCATTAAGAAGGATAAGAATTCCACTGCCAAGAACAATCGCTACGGTAAGCCATATGAAGTAGGTGTAGAATTTGCTGTGGCTTTCTTCAAGGACGTAATTCTGGTTGTTGAGGTAAGAAAGCATGCTCAGGTTTATGATGCGGCCCGATTCATGGACTGTGATGGAATCTCCTTCTCCCTTTTCAATGAGGCTGAGGATTTTCTTTGATTCCGCAAGGCTTGTTTCAAGTTCTTTTCTGGTTTGCTCCCGAAGCTCAGGATATGCGTCGTATGAGTCCGGCATAAAGGCTTCCAGTTCCGCTATGAATTGTTTGCAGGAGTCTACATCCTTCTGTTCGTTAAAGTTACTCCATGACGAATAGAGTTCTTCTGTAGAACTGCCTTCCGCACGTTTTCGCGAGCAGCAGGCAAGGATGAGGATTGTAAAGATTGATATGATTGTGATTGTTTTTTTCATGCTTACAGTGTTCCGCCATCAGTCTCCTTGGTGTGTACCCCCCCTATACAAACATTTAGTATATAGGATGGAGATGCCGAAACCTGCGAATGTGGTGATTATCCTGTCCAAAACCGTAATGGGAATACGGCCAATTATGCTGGAGGCAAGGACACCGAGCTGGTCTCCGGTAAAGGCAAAGATGATTTTTTCCACATCAAGGCTTCTTGCGTTCATGTTGTAGGCAAAGAAATTGATGAGCCCTGAGATTATGCAGCTGCAGAGGGCCGCACAGACGCTGGCAGTAAGGATGATGAGGAAGGTGTAGTTTATGCCCTTCTTGAATTTTTCCTTCTTGCGTACAAAAAGCCATGTCACAAGTATGATTGCGATTGCGGAAAGCGAATAGAGGTAGACGAAATCTGTTGAGCCATAAACAATCTTCATTTTTATACAGACAATCGTAACGTTTATGATATAGGTGAAGATGGATGCGACCGGTCCATAAACAAAAAGGACCGCCATGGCAAAAACCATGTCAAAGAAGAGCGGTACGTGCAGGACTTCCTGAAAAAGCGTTTCCGTCAAAAAATCAAGGATGCCCGCGATAACCACGACGAGCGAGATTTTCAAAAATTTCTTTGTCTTTTCATTCATATTCAGCCTCCGTTATTTATGCAGTTCGCCTTCAATTCTATCACAACACCAAATGTTCGTGTCAAGGTGTTCTCTGTTACAGGCGTTCATGCACATTACCACGCAAAGGGATACCACTATTGCAAATAAAAACTTCTTCATAATGAACCTCCTTGTGATGCGGGAATTGTTCCTATATCCCCTCATATTGGAATCTTGAACACAGTTTACAGTTGCCCAAGGGAAAATTCCAGTGAGTTTTACCCACTGAAATTCGGTGAGTTAACTCACTGAAATTCGGTGAGTTTTCTCACTGAATTTTCGGGGAAAGCATTTGTTGATGCAAAAATTTTGAAAATGTAGTATAATATAGTGTAAAGGAGGTGTAAACGACGAGTGCCATGGAATTGCGGAATTTTGAAAACCAGCTGAAGCTTCTCTCTTACGCCGAGCAACTTGCAATTCTTGATTTTTTATCAAATTTATTGCAAAAGCGGCAGGAAGATAATTCAAAAAACAATACAGAGCTGGAAATAGAAAAGATAAATGCTGTTCTCGACAAAATCCCGGAAACTGAGCAAATTGAATATTGTGATGTAGGCCTGGAAAGTGTAAGGGAGGCATTAAAAAATGACTCGTGGTGAGATATGGTGGGTTGATTTTGGAATTCCACTCGGAAGCGAAGTAGGTTTTAGAAGGCCTGTCATTATACTGCAAAATGATGCCCTCAATGGCAGCAAATTAAAGACCGTTGTCGTTTTACCGCTAACAACAAATACAATCTACGCAGACATTCCGAATAATATGCTTTTAGAGAAAGAGATAACAGGTCTCTCAAAAGATTCCGTGACCCAGCCGCATTTGATAGTTCATGTTGATAAAAGACGGCTTTCTGAAAAAGTTAAAACACTTGATGCCGCTATTCTAGACAGGGTTTTAAAAGGTGTAATAGCAACTATAAGTTGATATAGAAATAAAAAAAAACGGCGGCCTTGAGAGTCATGACCACCGTTTTGGCAAACATGTCACTTTATACGTTTAAAAACGTTTCCACAATCAGAATAATTAAAATTCCTGTGGAAGAAAGACGAATGCGGATCATAAATACTGCCAACTCCAGATTTAATTATAAATTTAAGATCGTTATCATCTAATTCGACGGTACCATCCGAAGTGGGATCTCCCGTATAGTTCCTATTGTATTTTGATTTTGTTTCAGCATAAAATTTTCCATTGGGGTTTCCATATACCCTGTAACTATAATCTTCCTGCCACATTTTTTCACCTGAGTCTTTATCGATATAAAATGTAACCAAAAAATCGTGGTCTAACTCTGGGTAATTATGGACGCAATATCGTCCGACGTACTGTGCTACAATTGCACCGTTGATTGGTTTTCTTTCATCCTCTCCTTCAACTCTAAAGGTTATTTCATTACCGCCATTTCCGCTACTTCCACCGACTTTGGTATATTCCATATGGTTCCATATAGGATCCGGGGTGTCGAATATTCCGGTTGTAGCATTTGCATTTGCAAGCGTGAATGTACCTTGTTCTCCATCAATAGTAATTGTGGCAACATTACCTTGCACGGTATAGGTAAATAAATATGCTTTGAGGGGTGAACCGTGGGTCAAACTACCCGTTCCATTGTTGTTGAAGACAAGGGTTGATTCCCTGTAAGTCCATGAAGTTCCGGCAAATGTAGCGTAAGAGCCTGATCCGCCACCGTTACCGCCATTCCCTCCATCAGAGCCCGCATCGTGGCTGCATGATACAAAGCAGAATCCAAGAGCCATAAGCATTGCAAGTATTTTAACAAGCTTTTTCATGATTATCTCCTATAGGTCGGTTGCATTACCGCCTGTCTGTTGTTTTTCTACACTCCCATGCAGGAATGATACGCTAAGTATAACGGCTGTAATGATTATGATTCCAGTGAGTTTTACCCACTGAAATTCGGTGAGTTAACTCACTGATTTTCGGTGAGTTTTCTCACTGAATTTTCGGGGAAGGCATTTCTTGGTGCAAAAAAAAACGGCGGCCATGAGGAACATGACCACCGAAATTATATGGACTTAAGTTTTTGTCAGAATCGGTATGCGACTCCTGCATTCACTGTGAAGCAGGCTGCGAAACCACCGCCATCTTTTGTACCGTCATCATGCTTAATGGCTTTTTTGGCCATTCCAAAGATTCCTCCTTCAAGTTTGAACGAAAGTCCTGACTTTTTTCCACTCCAGAATTGAGGTTCCCATCCTATGCGCAAATCAATTGGAATAAAGGCTGCATTTCCACCGTCAAAATTGAATCCCATGCCCAGACCGTATCTGACGTAAAGTGCCTTCCACCAGAATGAGGCAAACACATTGGTGTTAAGGGATCTACCAATAAGAATTGAACTTGTAATTCCAATGAGAGGATCCAAAGAAAGGTCAACTCCCGCATCCCACATAAACGAGTCGTTGATATCAAACTCGTATGCTGCTGATACATCAAGACCTAATCCGAAAGGAAGCAAATTCATCGGAACTCCAGCCTCAACCCTGAGATGGCTTGCAAAACCATCATCCTCTGCAAATGCGGCACAGGAAAATACTGTCAGTGCTGCAATCAAAACAATAAGTTTTTTCATTATTAAACTCCTTTTTCCACTGCCATGTTTTTTATTTGAGGATTAATCCTCGTGTCGCAGTGGATGTCTTTAATATAGGTTTTCCGGAGTCAAAAAGAAAGTGAGTTTTACCCACTGAATTTCAGTGAGTTTTCTCACTAAAATTCGGTGAGTTTTCTCACTGATTTTCCATTTCAGTTTTCAACTTAATCATTGACAACGGACATCTTGTGGGTTATCATTTTTTTATATGGACGTGCATCTCTATGCATGAAATCTAACGGTAAAGGGAGTGTTATATAATGAAAAAGATTGTATTCTGTCTTGCATTGGTTTGTGGAATCTTGCTTATTTTTGGCTGTGAGTCAATGGGTTCTGTGTTTACGGGATCTTCCGGTTCATCTGGATCTTCATCTTCATCTGGAACGACAGCTTCATCAGGAAAGACAAGCTCCGGGACAGCTTCATCAGCTGGAAAAACAACATCTTCTACCACATCTGAGGAGGACGAGCAGGTTAATGTTGTATTTAAGCTTACGAATTCTTTCCGTACTGGAAGTGAGGCATATTACTGGAACAGTGACAACAAGACAAAGACCAGTCTTGTAGGAAAACTCGGAACGCTCAAGCTGGACGCTGACTTGTGCCGTGCCGCTAAAATCAGGGCGGAGGAAACTGTAAAGAGCTTCTCCCATACAAGACCGGACGGACGCAGCTGCTTTACCGTGCTCAAGGATCTTTCCATAGGTTATACCCGTGTGGGTGAAAACATTGCCGCAGGAAACGGCGGAGGAGAAAGGACATTCCTGCAGTGGAAGGAAGACGACAAGGATTACGCAGGTCAGGGGCACCGCAGAAACATGCTGGGCGACTTTACCAAGATAGGAATTGCCAGGGCATACGACCCCAACGCAAGATACAGGTACTATTGGGTTATGATTTTGGCAAAATAGACTATTGTCCAAGATTTAAAAAAGTGCTAGTATAACTTCACTTTGGGGATATAGCTCAGTTGGTAGAGCATTTGGTTCGCAATCAAAGGGTCACCGGTTCGACTCCGGCTATCTCCAGTAGACTTTGTTAAAAAGGAGGATTTATTATGAAAAAGAAATTCCTTGCTGTTTTTGCGGCTCTCTTTGTCTTTGGAACCGCTGGGTCTTTTGCCTTTGACTGGTCCCAGTGCTGGTGCAACTATGGTGGTGGAATTGAAGAGGGTGACTGGATCCTTCATGTGGACACGGGATTGGGCGACTGGGTTATCTACAACAACTATGGCTATGATGCTTGGACGACCCCTTATCTGGAGGTTGGACTTAGTTATGCTGGCTTTATCGGAAAACTGCCCTTTACTTTCGGAGGTTTTGTCGGCTTTGATGGACACGGCTACCGCTATTCTGATAATGATGTCAGAACCTACCTTAAAATCTATACTGGCGGCGACATTGCCTATCACCTTCAGCTTCCGCCGAAAATCATCGACCTTTATGGGGGTCTCAGAGCGGGTGTAAAGCTTAGACTGGGAGATTATGACGGCAGGGTTAACGTCCTTTTTGATCCATATATTGGAGTCAACTTCTTCTTTACGGATTTCTTTGGCCTGAATGTGGAAACCGGTTATGAAAACTGGCTTAGGGCAGGTCTAAGCTTTAAGTTCTAGTTTGACTGGAATTAAATAAGCGTCATTCTGAACTGTGTTAATGTCATTCCGGACTTGATCCGGAATCTAGCAAAAGATGCTGTGCGAAGCCGCCGAAGGCCATCAAGTTCAGCATGACAGAATGGGGTGTCATGTCGGAGTTTTCCCCGGCTGGCATCCCGTTTTTTTTGTCGAAAAAAAGTGAATTCTTTGAAATTTTCTACTTTCCTATTGAATATAATGACGTTTTCTATTATATTATATCAATCATAGAAAATGGGTTTTCTCCATTCTTCTTTTTTAACCTGAATTTTTTTTAGAGAGGTAAACAATATGAGCTTTGATATTACCAAGGTACGTAATATCGGTATCAGCGCCCACATTGACTCTGGCAAAACTACTCTGTCAGAACGTATCTTGTTCTATTCCAACAAGATTCACCAGATTCACGAAGTCCGCGGTAAGGACGGTGTCGGCGCAGTTATGGATTCAATGGATCTGGAACGTGAGCGCGGCATCACAATTCAGTCTGCTGCAACACAGGTTAACTGGAAGGGAACAACTATCAACTTGATCGACACACCAGGACACGTTGACTTTACTGTTGAAGTTGAACGCTCACTCCGTGTTCTTGACGGTGCCATCCTGGTTTTGTGTGCAGTAGCAGGTGTTCAGTCACAGTCAATCACTGT
>DBWR01000073.1:55098-56060 GCA_002309305.1 Treponema sp. UBA1233
AACAAGTGTGACCGCCAGGGTGCAAACCCAATCCGCGTAAAGAACCAGCTCCGCGAAAAGCTCGGACTCAACGCATACATGGTTGAACTTCCAATCGGTCTTGAAGACAAGCTCCAGGGTGTTGTAGACCTGATTGCCATGAAGGCATATTATTTTGAAGGTCCATCTGGAGAAGAAGTACGCACTGCAGAAATCCCTGCCGAACTGGTTGAGGATGCAAAGAAGTACCGCCAGGAAATGCTCGATGCTGCATCAATGTTTGACGACGGTTTGATGGAAGACATCATGGAAAAAGGCTATGATGATCTTGACGAGCAGAAGATTATCGCCGCTATCCGCAAGGGAACTCTTGAAGAGCAGTTTGTAGCCGTATTCTGTGGTTCAGCCCACATGAACAAGGGTATCCAGCCGCTTCTTGACGGTGTTGAGCGCTACCTCCCGAACCCAACCGAAGTACACAACTACGGTCTGGATCTGGACAAGAACGAAGAGCAGGTTGAACTGTTCAACGTAGAGAACAAGCCTTGTGTAGCCCTCGCATTCAAGCTGGATGACGGTCAGTATGGTCAGCTTACTTATGTCCGCATCTATCAGGGTAAGATTACAAAGGGTGACGAACTTTTCAATACACGCGCACAGAAGAAGTTCAAGGTTGGACGCATTGTCCGCATGAACGCTGCCGCAATGGAAGACATCAACGAAGGTATGCCTGGTGACATCATCGCCCTGTTCGGTGTTGAATGTGCATCTGGTGATACATTCTGTGGTGGTGGCCTCAACTATGCCATGACATCAATGTTCGTTCCAAACCCAGTTATTTCAGAAGCCATCACTCCAAAGAACAAGTCTGATGCAGCAAACATGTCAAAGGCCCTTAACCGCTTTACAAAGGAAGACCCGACATTCCAGACTTATGTTGATCCTGAATCAAACCAGACAATCATCAAGGGTATGGGTGAGCT
>DBWR01000017.1 GCA_002309305.1 Treponema sp. UBA1233
AAAGCAAGCCCCGGAAGGCCCTTCCCCATGGGAGTCTGGATGGTCGGTGACGGCAATCCGGAAGAAAAAAAAACAACTTGCTTATTTTCCATTTCGATTTATAATTTATATGATGAGAACGGTAAAACGACTAGCCTTTGTTATTGACTACATAGAATCCGAGTATGCTCTTAAAATCTACTCCGGGGCATCAAAGTATGCCAGAGAACACGGAATGGAGCTTATGGTTTTTCCTATAAGCAAGATAATGCAGAATACAAAGGAATATTCCTACCAGTCCCTGTCCATCGCCTCTCATCTTACGCCTCAAAATGTTGACGGAATCATCTTTGTTGCCGGATCCCAGCTATCAAATTCAACAGCGGATTACCTGCGCTCATACATAAAATCTTTTGCACCGGTTCCTTTGGTAAGCATCGGAAGTATAGTAAAAGACGTTCCTTCAATAATATGTGATGGAAAGCTTGCCTTTAAAAACTTAATATCCCACCTGATAGAAAAACACAAATGCCGCCGCCTTGCACTCCTTGGTGTCAATGACACATCAACAGATGCATTAAGCCGAATCGAGGTATTCAAGGAAACATTGCATGAACACAACATTGCCTTTGACAAATCACTTGTCTTATACGGTGGATTTTCCTACGACCTTGCATACAAGGCACTCAATGAATATAGGAATCAAAAAGGCTGCATTGATTTTGACGCGATCGTGGCATTGAACGACCAGATGGCCTACGCTTCAATTGACTGGCTTCAGCACAACAGGAAAAAGGTTCCGGGAGATGTTCTTGTCACAGGTTTTGATGATGAGCTAAGGTCTTCTTCAATGACTCCCACCCTTACCACGATAAATCAGAATTCGGAATTGCAGGGCGCCCTTGCCGTCGAGACTCTATGCAGGATGTTTAAGGGAGAAAAAGTTGAAAAGCTAGGCCTGGTTCCCTCCGTCTCCGTATTCAGGCAGTCATGCTCATGCGTTCCCCTGTCCGACACGACAATTTCTATTGATGAAAATGGAAAGGTCATACCCTACAACCCAAAGGAAATGATGTCATCCGTGGGCGAATGGTGCTTAAAGAGGACCCAGTTCACCCAAGTCGTTCACCTTTATACCGAAATGCAGAATGACATGACATTGAGCCAGTTCAGGAAACGGATAAACACGGATTTGATAACCTTAGGCATTTTGTCCGCCGCAGTTGTATTATTTGAATCTCCGATATCAACAGACAGGTTTGAATATTTCCCGCTTCCGTCAAAGGCTTTGCTATATTCAGCTTACGACAGATTCTCGGGTTACTGGCTTGGAGAACAGGAAACGCCAATTCCATTTAACCCAAGGGAAGCAATGATTCCTGAAGACACTTTTGCAAGCATGGATGAAATGCAGGTTCAGGCATTGTACAGGTCAACGACATTATTCGGCTACATAATCTTCAAACCGGGTGATTATGATTCAACGGTCTACACAATGGTATGCAAAATGCTTTCCAATGCAATTTCATCCGCAATCTCAATCACACGCGCGCAGGAAGAAAAAAAGGAACTGGAAAAAGAATACGACATTGCAGCGCATACATCTGTAACCGACGATCTTACAGGCCTGTTGAACAGAAGGGGATTTTTGGATTACGGTCAGAAATCGCTCAGGGTTTCCCAGGTAACGGGACGCGGAGGCATGGTTCTCTTTGGGGACATCGACGGACTCAAGAAAATAAACGACACATATGGACATTCCGCAGGAGACATCGCAATCAAGGCAGAGGCACAATTGCTGTCCCGGACATTCAGGCACACGGATATAATCGGAAGACTTGGCGGTGATGAATTTGCAATCGTTGCCCCAAACCTTACGGAAAGGAAGCTTGACATTGCACGCAGGCGTCTTGAACAATACTGTGATGAATGGAACAAAAACTCTGACCAGGAATTTGAGCTTGCAATCAGTCTGGGTTACGCAGTCTATGAACCATACGGAGATGAAAAACTTGACTCATTGCTGGAAAAGGCTGATGCAGTTTTGTACAACGAAAAGAAAATCAAAAAAGCTTTTATGACTATTGAAAACTGTGAACTATGATTGAATCATAATCCAATTGAACGAAAATCAGGTTGAAAAAAAGGGGCTGGCATTTTACCAACCCCCTTGTCATTTTATCAGATTATCAGAACTTTGTGCGGACTACACGCAAACCGGCCATTGCAATTACACGGCGTTCTCCAAGTCCCGTCTTGTTTTCTGCAGGACGACCGTATACAGTGCATTCTTCGGCGATGTTGGTGTCGCTCTTTACGACGCTGCTCCATGAACCACCGCGATGGATGTTGTTCCATGTCCACTCGGCCACATTTCCGCTCATGTCATAGAGTCCAAGGTTGTTGGGGCTCTTCTGCATTACCTCATGTGCCTTTCCCTGTGATGCAACTCTTCCGCACCATCCTACGTTGTTGTAGTTGTCGCTTCCGGAATATTTGGTTCCACGGCTGGAGATTTTGTCCTTTCCTCCGCGTGCAAGATATTCCCATTCTGCTTCGGTCGGGAGGCGGTATCCGTTTGCCTTTTCGTCCATCTTGACCTTGGCGAGTACAGATTCATCTGTTGTATCATTGATGTAGTATTTTCCGGCAGAGTTGTGGCGTACATATGAACCAGAAAGCTTTTCCCACTGGGCGGGATTCTTTTCCATGTTGCCCATATAGTAAACCGGCTCAAATCCTTCGTCGATGCTCCTGAGGTTGCAGTAGATGACGGCCTCGAACCAGTTGAGCGCGTATGCAGGATAGTCGGGTCCCTTTCCGTTGCGTGCGATTGGACAATATGGGTTGGGATCATTTGACTGACCGGCACCACTTCCAATTGAAGCCACACCGTAGTAGGTCATGTACTTTTCCCATTCCGCCTGGGTTGTTTCATGCTTGCACACATAAAGGTCCTTTATTTCGAATGTCTTTCCCGTGAACACTTTTGAACCGGAGATGGATTTTACGGTTGCTCCAGGTACATAGACAAAATTCTTTGAGTCAAACTGCTGTACAGTAACGGAAACCGATGCACCTCCCTTTGGCATTACAAATGAATGCGTTCCGTCTACAGAAACCTTGTTTCCAGAACTGTCGGTAACCGTGAGTGTATCCAAATCGTATCCCTGGGCGAATTCAAAACTGAGCTTGACTTTTTCGCCAGTGCAAGCCTCTGTCTTGTCGCTCTTTATTGTTACGTTTTCCGCCTTGTTCAAGGTAACGGGATATGCCTTTGCCTTTTTGAATACTGCGGTAACAGTTACGTTTGATTCAGGCATGATGAATGAACCAGATGCGCTTACTGCCACTGCCTTTCCGTTTGCATCCTTTGCGCTGTATGAGTCAAATTCCCAGCCGACGGAAGCCTTGGATTCCAGCCTGACGACTGCACCCGGTTTTGTCAATTTGACCTTTGCTTCTGCAAGTCCGTTTCCAGGATTGTCTGGAGCAACTTCAATTGAATAAGCGGACGGCGTTTGCTTTGCCTTTGTGCGCACCATACGGAAACCGGCACCTGAAGGAGTTGGATAAGACTCACGCTCAACAAGATTCCTTTCCACCGACAAATCCTTGTGGTAGAAACCGCGGACAACACGTTCACCGATTTTTTCTGCTCCGGTAACAGGAAGATTTTCCGGCATTTCGTCAAATGACACATACCAGTCCCAGCACCAGTTGGGGTTGGTTCCAGAAACTCCGTAGAACACGGCCATGTATTCCCATTCAAGTTCTGTGGGGAGCCTGTATCCGTCTGCGCTCATGTCCATCTTTATTCCATTGTTCAAGGCATTGGATGGATCTGAAGAAGCGTAATAATATCTGCCCTGAGAGTTTACCTTGATGTTCGGTTCAACCAGAGCCCAGTCAGCAGGATCGCAAAGCTTGTTTCCCTTGTCCGAAATGTAATAGGCCGGAACAAGACCTTCGGCAATGCTCCTGAGGTTACAGTAGATTACGGCATCATACCATGTGGCCTTTGATACCGGAAGTGAAGCTCCCTTTCCTGATGTTGCACCTGAACCTGAATCGGCGAGTGTCGTACAGTATTTTTCGTATTCGGCAACTGTCGTTTCGTTTGCTGCGGCATAGAAGTCTGCAAGAGTTGCGTTTCTTGCGTAGGTGAAAACTTCGGAATACCTAACGGAATTTTTGACTGTGGAACCGCTTATCTCAAGCATTCCCGATGCATCTTTTTTGGGAGCGGAGGAAACCACGGAAGACTTATTCTTTTCGTCAAATTTTTTCTTTAGGTCGGCGGCAGAAACTTTGCTTGGGTCAACCTTTACTTCTCCGTCTACAGAAACGCTTACACAGAGTGCCGGAACAAGACCTGCATCTGATGAGTTTACCTTGAGTTTTGAAAGTGAGCCCTTTGAGATTCCCAATACGGTCAGGCGGCTGTCTGAAGAAGTCCTGAGGTAATATGAAGTACCGTCGTATGCGGCCATTTCACTTCCCTTTGCAAGAGCATAGTCGCTTGGGTTACGGACGCTAAGGGTACCGCTCATGTTTTGAGAAAGCTCTCCGTCGCTCAAGAGGAAAACCTTGTTGAAGTCTGTTGAGGCAATCAGTTTTTGTGCGGAAGAATTGAATGCACCCTGAAGGAAGCCCTTGCCCTTGTAGTCCCCCTTCTTTGCGGTTGAACCTTTCTTTTCGTCAATTGAATAATATTCGGTTCCATTGAGGAATGCACCCGCCATGCTGTATTTGTAGTTGTTTTCCACAATCCCGGATTCTTTTCCGATTTTGCGTGTGGGAAGATCCTCTGGCTTTTGGTTTTCGGAAAGCTCCTTTGCCGGATAGAAGGGAACCACGTCAAGAACTGATTCAGCCACCAGAAGGGCCTTTCCGGTACCGCTGTAATCTTTGGCCACAACACGCCACTTGATTGGTTCAACCTTGAAGTATTTTGTACGTCCAGATTTTGAACTTGAAACGGTTGAATTATCGCTGTAGTATTTTTTGGCACCGCTGCCGTTTTCGCTAAGCTTTGCGTACCATGCTCCGTCATCTCCCTTGTAATAGACAAAGGAACCCATCTTCATGGTTTTCTTTTCATTTATCGTTACCGAGGGATTCTTTATGGTTTGGGGCCAGTCACCGAAATAGACATAAGTCGCTCCAGGACCCGCACTACCATCCGTACCCTTTGGAAGAACAGTTACGGTTGAATGAAATTCATATTCACCGGGGCCAGATTTTGATGCGGCAACGGCAAAGACAGGAATAAACAAGGCAAGAATGACTGCGAATGAAATTTTTAATTTACTCATAAAATCCCTCTTGATACAGCTAGTTTTTTGGAATAATTTTCCGCTTATTATACCATATATGAAACAATTTTTAAATACCTAAGTTTCAAGAATGAGGCAACTTTGTTACTTAATTAAGAATTCAGAATGCATAATTAAGAATTGAGATTGTCGGGATGATGTGCTTTGTATCTTGCGGAATGGTGATTGATAAAAAATTATTCAAAAATTTTTCCAAAAATTGTTAAAAAGCATGGGGGGCTGATACTAATTATATAGTAGTGGACAGTTGAAAGTTGAAAGATGAGAACTGAAAACTGAAAGATTTTTGCTCTCTATCCATGTTTCAGTTTACGGCTGCCACAAAAGAATTATTAAAAGGAGTTTTTTATGGAAAAGTATGAGGATCTTCTGAAAAAGATTGATAGGCTGACCTTCTCTGACGACGGAATGTTTCAGGCGGTAATGCGGGACCCGGAAATCTCTGCGGAACTGGTTGAACGTCTTTTGCACATCAAGGTTGACCATGTGGAATATCCTGAACTGGAAAAGACCATTGCACCATTCTATTCAACAAAAGGTGTAAGGCTGGACGTTTATCTCAGGGATGCGGACAAAGTCATAGACGTTGAGCTGCAATCCTACCCGCTGGAAGAACCTGGAAAACGTACCCGCTACTACAACAGCATGGTGGATATCGACAGCCTCATGAAAGGACAGGATTATTCAGAGCTCAAGGACTGCTACATCCTGTTCATCTGCAAACATGACCCATTTAAGGATGAAAACGATAATCCGTATAGACTCCCCTGTTACACCTTCAGCAACACGTGTAAGGAGAATTCTCTTGTAAATTTAAATGACAAAACCATAAAAGTGTTGTATAATGCAAGTGTATATGATAAGGTAAAAGACGAGCGTATACGGGCTCTTCTCCGTTTCATCTACACAAATGATTGTGGTAAGGACGATTTCGCTAACCGTCTTTCAGCAATTGTTGACAAACTAAAAGAGAATGAGAAATTCAGGAGTGATTATCTGGCCATGAATTTACATGACAGGGACATAACCAAAAGGGCAAGGCAGGAAGGTATTACTCAAGGTCTTCAACAAAAGGCTGTGGATGCAGCAGTGACTCTTGTGAAAAAGTATAATGTTAATCCAGAAGCTGCAGCCAAAGATATGAATGCTCCATTGGAATTAGTTCTTGAAGAACTCAGTAAGGTAACAATATAAAACTCAAGAAAACGAAATCTCTTTAAATTTGGGGTGTCTGGCTGGTTGGTCATTCCGGGCTTGCCCCGGAATCTCTATGATAAAATGCAGCCCCCTCTCTACCTTGCCACGTGCCCACTAGGATGTTACTGCGCGGTACCGCACTTACGCGACTGCGGAAGCCGTTAAATAATTTCCATACAGGTTTCGACAACACTAGTTGGCGCTGCGAACAAGGCGGAAGCCTAAGTCGTAGCACCTGCTATACAGGTCGAGGCCGCTGTTGCCACGGTACGAGACAACACAGCTGTTCATTCCGAAGTTCCAACTGCCACCACGTTCAATGCGACGCAACCCGGATGACACACCAACAGACGGAGTATTGTTCTCTATCGTCCCACACCACCAGTCCCAGCACCATTCCCAGACGTTCCCGCTCATGTCATACAGTCCCTTTGAGTTTGGAGCTTTTGTTTTCACGTCATGAGTTCCGTAATCAGGGCTTGATGTTCCCAAGTCATAGGAATTACCTTTATACCATGCCACGTCTCCAACTGTGTTGCTGCCGGAGTAGGTGAAGATATCCCTGTTCTCTGATCTTGCACTGTACTCCCATTCCGCTTCCGTCGGCAAACGGTAGCCGCTGGCATCAAAGTTGCAGGTAACCGCATTCCATGTCGCATTACTTGAAGTTGGAACACCACCCCATTCATCGGGATTTGTTTTTCCGTTTATCTTGTAGCATGGGGAAAGACCTTCCGCTATACTCCTTTTGTTGCAGTAGACAAGGACATCATACCAGCTTACATAGTATACAGGATGATTTGGTCCCCTGCCATAAGTATCACTTGGGCTGGAACCGCCATAGGTGCAGTATTTCTCATATTCGGCTTGGGTAACTTCGTGGTTGCAGATATAAAAGTCGGAGATTACAACTCTGCGTCCGACCTTAAAAACCTCAGAAGCTGGGGTTAATGGAGCCGTGCCGTCATAGGTTCCGCCATTGATTTTGACAAAGTCAGCCGGCATCTTCAATTTCAAATCCTCAATCAGATTGCTGCAGGAAGCCAGAGCCACCCCGGCAACAATCAGGGCAGTTATTATTCCAATCAAACAAAATCTTTTTTTCATAAAATTCTCC
>DBWR01000034.1 GCA_002309305.1 Treponema sp. UBA1233
GAGGAAGAATTCATCCGCGACATCCATCAGGAAGGCTACGACGAGGGATTTTCCAATGGCATCTCTCAAGGTATCTCCCAGGGCACCAGACAAAAGGCCATGGAAGCTGCCAGGAATGCGCTGAAAATGAATCTTTCCATGGAGCAGGTTGCCCAAATCACGAATCTTTCACTGGAAGAGATACGGGAACTGACCAAGGCTACTGTAAAAGTGCAAACCGTTGTATGATTATGTAAGGTACGTCGCCAGGGTAAACGAGAACAAGAAGCTTGGAATGCAGGTGAAGGAAGCCGTTAACAGAGCGGTGGAATGGGCGATTAAGGAAGACCTTTTGGACGTTTTTTTGCCTGCAAAAAATGCGAGCCTTCGCGAGCAAGTAAAAACTCTAAGAGCAAGCGACAGCTTGCGACAGGAGGTAGATTTTGGCAAACTCTTTGACGGAATTTGACGAGGAAGAATTCATCCGCGACATCCATCAGGAAGGCTACGACGAGGGATTTCCCAATGGTATCTCCCAGGGTACCCGGCAAAAAGCTGAAGAAGCCGCCAGAGACTTTTTCGATAATGGAGTTTCAGTTGATATTATAGCAAAATCGCTGAAAATGACCGAAGAAGAGGTCAAAGAACTGATTAGAACAATATAAGACATATTGTCCCACTGCTTCATCGGCTGTGTTGGCAATGGCAACATAAAAGGACTGGTCTATGATGGTGCAAAGCTTTTCTCATACTCCTGCAATATCCATCAGAACGACAAACAGAAATAAAATTACTAATAAAGCTGCAATGATGATTCCTACCTTAAATAATTTATTCATGCAGTGTCTCCCTAAAAAGTCGGTGTTATGGTTTTGGAATCAGGGACATCAAGTTTTTCTGATTTAAATGATTCTGGAATGGGAATGGATGTTGAATGTTCAGAAGTTGTTGAATTACTCTGTGTATCCTCTGGGACTGCTTCAAATAAATCTACAGTGGCAAAATCTATAACAAACTGATTTATGACGTTTTCTATAGTAGTTGGGAAAAAATCACATACAGCCTCTTTATCCCAATTTCCATTCTTGTAAGCTGTGGTATTGGATGATATGGCAGTGTATGTTTTTGACAGTAATTTGTTGCCTTGGGCATCACAAGCATAAACCTTTAGGGTCACCATTGCGGCAACAGCCTTGTCAAAATGTCCTACGGGAATTTTTTTCTTTTGGAAAATGAACTGAGCAAAAAGAAGGCTTTGTGCTCCACATTCCTGTGCTATCTTTCGGTTTCTGGATTTTCCGCCGTTACCAAGAGCCTTATATCCTGAGGCAGGTACATCAGAACTCAAGGCATCAAGCCATGCCAGACTGGATAATTTATATGACTCCATTTGTGCCAGCTCGGTAGCATCCAAAACTTCAATTTCATTGTCTTCAAGAATATCACACAATGATTCTGCGGCACCGTCTATGCGTTCGTTTAATGTAATCAGTTCCGGGTTGTTTTTATTTAATGCATTGTTGACCATATTGCTTAAGACACCTGGATTTGTTGCATCTGGAGCAGTTGGATCGTCATTGTACCATGGAACGGATGGATTGCAGTAAACGCTTGCAATGGCAACTGGAGCATAATTTCTTATATTGATTTCCGTTGTCTTACATCCCAGGAGGGCTAGGGTAATTAATACTGTGTTACATAGAAAGATAGCTGTCTGAATGTTTTTTTTCATCTCGATATTCCAGAAAAAACGGCACCAATCTTCCGACTGATGCCGTTAGTGGGCCTAAACCCTGATTAAAGGAGTAGATTAGAAGTTCATGCTGAACTTAACAGGTACACCAACCTTGATGTTTTCCTGTGCTGTGAATTCAATACCTGCATCGATACCACAGTCACCAACCTTGAATTCAAGACCAGGGTTGATGCTCATAGAGAAGTTTTCGGCGAGGAAGTCATCATCCTGGATTTTGACGTAAGCTGTTGTAGACTCACCCAACTTGTATCCAAGATAGAACTTTGCGCCAAGATCAATCTTTGCTTTTGTATCAGCGCCATCAGGAGTCTTTGTGTTGAACTGGAATGCCTCAAAAGCCTTTACTGTAAGGGCATCCAATCCAGCTTCCTGGAATGCTTCAACGCGGACATAGTTTGTGAAATCTTTTACTTCATTTTCTTTGTCTGATGTAGCAAAGAGAGCGTTTACCCAAATTGTAAGCGGGTCAAATGTGTTCTTATAACCGGCACCGAACTTGAGTTCTTTGAAAGTGTTTTTAGCATCAAAGATAGCATTAACAGTTCCAAAGTCAGCGCTATACTGTGCCTTAAGGCCGAGTTCTTCCACAACAGATTTAGCATCATCGATGTAAGCATCTTTTTCTGCATCTGTCAAAGTATCCCAGTCATCACCGGCGTCAGCAGCATTTTCTCTGGCTACAGTGTCAGCATTTCTAAACCATGCCTTTCCGTATCCAGGTGCAAATGTTGCATCGAATGTGAATCCTTCTGCTGGAGCAAGAGAGAATGTAAGTCCCTGGCTTCCAATTCCAGATTTTGTTCCACCCCAAGTAATTGATTCCTGGTTCAGGTTGGTGTCCCAGTGACCAACATTGATGGTGAGCATGTCAATCGGCTTTACCCAGATGTTCCACTTGGTAAACTTACCCAAAGAAGCCTTCACGTCAGATGTGTCGAAATCTTCTTCACTGAGGTGGAGTGTTGCTCCTGCTACTTCACCAGATACTGAGAATGAAATTGGTGATTCCCAGTCATGGTTGTGATGGTTCACTGTCAGAGCCTTTGCTTCCTTAGTTGCTGCATCATACTCGAATGCATTTACATCAATTTTGATGCCCGCACTTACGTCTGCTGCGATTGCCGCAGCAGCCACCATAGCTGCCAACGATAACTGGAAACAAACTTAAAAAAAAGACGCCAGCGAATTCTTGTTGAATTGCCAGCGTCAATTATGTTAATTCTTTGTTTTATATGGAATTATTGTTTAGAACTTAGCTTTTCTTAGCCTTACGCGTTCTATGTCTTCGCAGAAGAGCTCGCGGAGGTCGTTTAAGCCCAAAGCCATAAGTGCCATGCGGTCGATTCCGATTCCCCATGCGGCTACTGGTACGTCAACACCCATAGCCTTTGTTACTTCTGGACGGAATATTCCAGAGCCTCCCAGTTCAAACCAGCCCAGTTTCGGATGCTTTATGTGCACTTCGATGGACGGTTCCGTAAAGGGGAAGTATCCTGGAACATATTTGACTTCGGTTGCTCCTGCAATTTCCACGGCAAACATTCGCAAAAATCCCAAAAGTGTGCGGAGGTTTACGTTTTCGCCAAGGACTATGCCTTCTGTCTGGTAGAAGTCGCTCAAGTGGGTGGCGTCTACCTTGTCATAGCGGAAACAGCGTGCGATGCCAAAGTATTTACCCGGAATCTCTGCCTTGTGCAGCTGGTGGGCGCTCAATACTGTACCCTGACTGCGCATGATGAGACGGCGTGTAAATTCGTTGTCAAACTCGTAGTTCCAACCACGGCTGCCTGTATTTCCACCGTTCTTGTGTACGTTGGCAACGTTGGTCAGATATGGTTCTTCTATGAAATTTGCATGTGTCGGATTCTTGATGCGGTAAACGTCATGAATGTCACGTGCGGCATGAAACTGCGGCATGAACAGTGCGTCTCCGTTCCAGAATTCGGTTTCTACAAGAGGACCGTCAAATTCCTGGAATCCCAATGCACAAAGCTTGTCCTTTACGCTTTCCAAAAACTGAACGTATGGGTTCGTGCGTCCCGGAATGATGCGTGCCGGTGGAATTGAAATGTTGTATCCGCGGAAAGTTCCCTTGCGCCAGTCTCCGTTTGCAAGCATGGCTGGGGTCACTTCACCGATTTCGTTTCCTGTAACGCCGGCAGACTTTAATTCCTGTGCAACAGCATCAGAGTCTCCAGTGAGCTGATATGTTACGGTTTCGCGTTCAATTGTCTTGAATGGAGTTTCGGAAATGCCCCTCTTTTTTGTAAGTCCCTGCATAATCTGGGCTTCAAGCTGGGAGAGTTCCGTTGACTCAAGGATTCCGCCTTCTTTGTCCAATGCACGTGTGATAAGGTTTTTGGCCTGTTCGATGCGTGGAGGAAGAGGTGTTCCGGCATATTCAGCTTTTGCACCGGCACCCATGGAAAGTACGCCTTCTTTCTTGAGGCTTCCGAATGCAGATCCGACATCCTTTGATTCAATCTTTAGGGCATCGGCAATTTCCTGCATGGTATGGGGACCTTTTTCTTTCAGGAATGCAACAATACGCTCTTCCGCACTGCCTTCCTTTGCAACCTTGCGGCCGAAATCAGTGAGTTCATAGTAAACGTGGGGAACACGTTCAACTTCCGAGAGGAGATTTTTTCCCGAAAGCCAACTGAACGCCTGGTTAGAATGTCCCTCTTTATAACCAAGTTCCTTTTGCAGACGTTCAGACGTAAGCTTATCGGTTTTCTTGTAATTTAAAAGCACCTTTATCTCTAGCGGGTGCAGATTCTTTAATAGAGTTTTTGTATCTGTCAATTTTTATATACCAACCCGAACAATATTAGCGATTGTCAAAACGGACCCATCTTCTGCAAGAGGCCATTCTGATGTTGCGTGCATCCTTGAAGTAGCGCTGTCTGTCTTTGCGAACGTATACAGGCTTTTTCAGGAACTGATTTTCCTGTGCGAATTCTTCAAGAATTGCATCGATTGTGTTCATCGCCTCACCCTGATCATAGCTTGCGGCCAGACATGTGTAGTTTACGATGACTTCACCTGTGAGGGGAGTGTACTCAAGTTCAAGGGTTACGATTGATGCAGTGGGGTGGAATTCTGCATACTTGTCCTCAATCTGGCGTACCTGGGTGGAAATGTCCACTTTTGGATTCTTGTCCTCTTCAACACTTGTCGGGGTTGACTGAGCAGTTGCCAGAGACACAGCAAGTAAAGCGCATGCGCATAAAGATAATATCTTCTTCATAATGTTCTCCTCCTGGTTAAAGGAATTATATAATAATAACAATACGTTACTATTTTATTAGTAATAACTGTATGATACTATTTTATCAGTTTCTAGAAAAAAATCAAGGTCAACTATATAGTTACCATCCTTAATATATACCCTGGGTTCCTGAATCAGCAGTGCCGTTCCGGAGATTTCCCTTGGTTTGTTCTTGACTTTTGTCCTCCAGTATTCCCTGACGGCATTTTTGAGTGCCTGTGAACACGCTTCCTGAATGCCCTCAAAGCCTTTTTCTACCGGAGCCGAACCGTGACCCCTTACTTTTGGGTTGGTGATGGACCTCCACCTCTGGAAAGAAAGCTGCTGGTCCGGGGTCCTTTCGCATTCTACCCAGCACAAGAGCTTCCCGTCCTTTGCCTGAGGAAGCGGTTCCTTGTATACCACAGGATTGGCGGTCTTGTTCAGCTCGCGAATCCTTCCGAATTCAAAATATTCGTCCACTTTGCGGGTTTTGTCGTATGGAACATAGTCAAAGGTCCAGCCGTTGATCATCCCTTCGATTAAAAATGGGGCGATTTCCTTGGCTCGGGCTATGGCATAGGCAAATATCGTAGCGTCACGATTCTCCGTTTCAAGAGTTTCGTTCAGCTGTTCGCGTATCGTTTCGGCGGCAGTGGCTGTGGAATCCACCATCTCTTCGTCAAAATGACCGGGGAATGCATCCATCTCCGACCAAATCTGAATGCGGATTTTCCTGGACTGGTCTATCTGCTGCGAAAACACAGGGGCCGCCGCAAGCAAAACCAATGCAAGGGATAAAAAGAGAATCTTTACATTTACCGTCGTCTGTAAGCTTCTATCCATACCTTTACCGGGTGAATCCCCATCCTGATTACAAGATAAAGCCAGCCTAAAAGAAGTCCCAATAGGTGTGCGTAATGCGCCGTGTTGGACACCGATGAAAACTGGCTTACTAATTCTATAACAAAATAAATGACAATAAGTAACGGAGCGGGAACAGGAAGTATGCCCCAGATGAATATTTTTGCCTTGGGGAAGATGACCGCATATACCAGAAGAAGCGTGTATATGGCACCGCTTGCCCCAATCAGGTTGTAATAGTAGAAGAAGACGTTATAACGTGCAAGGAAATAAAGTGCGGTTACGGATAGGAGTCCAATCAGAATTCCGCATAGGAAATACATCAGAAGGAATTCCTTGGTGCCGATAGCCTTTTCCGTTGGGGTACCGAAAAACAGCAGGGTGAGCATGTTGAACAGTATGTGCATTATGCTGCCGTGGGTGAACATGTACGTGACCGGCTGCCAGAATCTGTGTGCGATGAAAAAGCCTCCGGGACTTATTCCCAGAAACGAAGTCAGGGCCGGACGAAAATAGCTAAGGATGAACACAAGGACGTTTATGCCTATGAGGTAGAGTGTTGCATTGTAGTATGAATATCTAAACGGTCTTCGGATTGGATTCATTTTGCGGTTTCTTTATGCTTGTCCTGGGCTTCCAAGACTTTGGCATCAGCAAATGTAACGCAGTTCCTTCCGCTTCTTTTTGAAACATAGAGGGCCTGATCCGCCTGATCCACCAGAATTTTTGCGGAAGCGACGGGATTCGCCTTCAAGTCAAACAGGGCGACGCCGCAGGAAATCGTAACGTTCATGTGCTGTCCCTGATAGAAGAAGTCATGGGTGGCGATGTTCTTGCGGATTCTTTCTGCAACTGCCATTGCATTTTTCTTATTGGTCTTGCCTAAAAGTACGGTAAACTCCTCTCCTCCGTATCTTGAAGCCATGTCTACGGACCTTATGCTCTTTTTGATGATTTGTGCCACTTCCTGCAATACATAGTCACCGCAGGCATGACCGTAAGTATCGTTGAATTTCTTGAAGAAGTCTATGTCAAACATCATTACCGCGATGTTCTGTCCGTCGCTGGTGGCTGAATCAAGCTTGTCGGTGAGCACGTTGAAGAAGTAGTGCTTGAGCTTGAGGTGAGTCATCATGTCGGTTGAAGACTGTTCTACAAGGGATGCGTTGTTTACGGCAATGGAAGCAAGTGAGGCAAGGGTATAAATCTCCTTTTTTTCATATGGAGTATATCCGTTGTCTTCCGTGCTTGTGGCAAAGCGTTCTCCCAGAATCAGGAGGCCGTTTACGTGGTTTTTGAGGATGAGCGGAACAATCAGTGTGGGATGCAGGGATTCGAGCATTCTGAGCACGTCATTTGCTCCCAGCTGTTTCTTTAGTTCATCCAATGTGAATACCGTGTTCTGTGTGGTAAAATATGCTATCAGTTTTGAGTCGATAGGTATCGTGTAATTGATGGAAGCGTCTACTTCAAATCCGTTGTAGTTGTTGCCCAGCAAAAGCTCCTGGCTGTCCGAAGAGTTCAAGATAAAGACTCCGGCACCAAGAACCCTCATCTGTGCCATTGAAATATAGAGTATTGATTCAATCAGATTATGAAGTTCAAGGGTTGTGCAGAGGGAGCGGGAAATTTCCAAAAGCTGCTGCAAATCGTAAATTTCCCTTTCGTATTCTTCCCTGGTTTTTACGGGTTCTGAGAATTCCTGAACTGTCTGCTCTGCCTCTATTTCCTTCTTCTTTCGACTCATTTATTTCTTCTCAATATTAGTTATGATAACATAATTTTTCATTATTTCAAGGAAAATCGTCCATAAACCGTATTGTTTTTCCAAAATTTCGGTATTGTCCCTGTTCCTTGAGGATAATGTGAGAACTTTTAGATTACTGATTGTATCGGAATTGGCCTTTTTTGATTCCAGAAGTATTTCTCCCGCAATCTTGTAGACCTGGAATACGTGGTTTACCTCGTCCTGAATCAAATCCTTGGCGGTTCTGTTGATTGTGTCCACAAGTTCCTTGAGGCGATTTACAAAAATGTTGTCCTTGTGGCTGTCGCGGATGAGTCCGGTAATCTGTGCTTCGTCAAACTGCTTTCCCCTCTGGAATTTTTCCTCAAACAGGGTTATGCGGTCAATGCTTTCGTTAAGGGCAAAGACATAGGATGAAAATTCGCTCTTGTATGCGGGGTTGTTGAAGTAACCTTCGATTACGATGTCGTTCAAAAGGGGCTTTACATGCTCCATGTAGTACATGTTCAAAAAGTTCTTGAGAATCTGCATTGGCATCACGAACATGAATGAAACCGGTGAGCTCTGGATAAGCTGGTTGCCCAAATCGTTGTTGTATCCCACAACCGGCATAAGTGTCGCGTTGCCGAAGAGTTCCTTAAGCTCCGCACTGATAGTTTCGTCTTGCAGTTCTCCCTTAAGGCGCATTCCGTCCACCTGGAAGCGGTTTTCCAGATAGTCAGCATATTTTCGTCTTGAATTTTCCTGATACACGGCTTTTTTGGGCTCGTGGGTGGAATCTTTTTTTGCAACCCGAATCAGGTTCTTGAGGTTTTCCGGAGTAAACACATGGCGCAAAAGGCTCTGAATCTTACGTAGGTTGGCAAGAGTCTGCTCAGAAATGTCGCGTACGGAAGTCGGGTTCTGGTAAAGCTGATAGAGTGCCACGATTGCATTGCATGTGGATTTTGATATGTCCATGCCGGCGGTGACATAGTACAGTTCTTCCAGATGGCCTTCCAAAAGTTCTGCTGGTGCGCTCTGGAATGTCGGGGTATATGAATCGCTGGTGCTGAATGACTGGTCGAACATTGTGAGTACGGTGGCGTATGGGAACTTGCAGATGTCGTAGAGCTGCTTGATGTTGTCCAAAACCGCATCTATTTTTGTGAATTCCGGGGTGTTAAGATATTTGATTGCCTTTTCAAGCTGACGGTGCTCGCCTTCAAAGAAACGGCTGATTGATTCCGCTTCCCTTGCCCCTGCCTTGCGCTTTTCGTAGGACAGGCTGTCCAGAATTTCCTGAATTTCAGGTGGGAAACCGGTCAGGAGCAGCTGTTCGGTAAAACGGTGGTTCCTTTCCAAATCCGGACTGCAGATTGTGTCGGACAGGATGTTCATGATCGGCTTGGTACAGTTGAACATTATCCTCAAGCCCTCCGCAAATGCGGGCTGAACCGTTGCGTCCTTGTAAATCTGGGGGTTGGTAGCCTTTAATTCTGACTCTATGCGCTTTAGTGCCAGCTTCTGTTTTACTTCCGGTGAAGAAGAAGAGAAAATTGATTGGAAAAAGTCCGAAATGCTTTGAAAAAACGACATACTCTATTTTATTCCTAAAATTGAATTTACTCAAGGGATGAAGCAAAAATCCGCCGGTAATCTTCCGCACTTTCCGCATGGACCACCTGCTGCCTGAGCTGTGCTCCTCCCCTGATTCCGGAACTGTATGCGCAGAATTTTTTACGCATCAACAGGCAGGCCGCCTTTTCGCCCTTATCCTGAATGTTCAGTTCCAGCTCCCTGAAACCTGCAGAGAGTCTTTCCCTTATAGTTTCGGTCTGATATTCCCCAGTTGTTAGATATTGTATCGTTCTTTTAAATAGAAATGGGTCTCCCATGGCTCCACGGGCAAACATTACCCCGTCCACACCGGTTTCTTCCAGCATTTTTCGGGCAGTTTCCGGAGTATGTGCGTCACCGCTCCCAAAAACCGGGATTCTTCCGTCCACCAGTTCCACAAGCTGCCTCTGTATGTTCCAGTCTGCCTTGCCTTCGTATCCCTGAGCCCTGGTTCTGGCGTGGATTGTAATTGCGTCCGCCCCAGCTTCCAGTGCCGCCAGAGTGCATTCCCTCCACGTCATGTGGCCTGCATCCCAGCCGCTCCGGATTTTGATTGTGACGGGTATTTTCCCCCTTTCCGGATGAGAGTCCGAGTATTCCTTTACCGCTTTTTTTGTGGCGGAAACAATGGCAAATAGCCTGTCGGGTTCCTTTGTGAGCATTGAGCCTGCACCAGACTTTACGATTTTGGGTACGGGGCATCCTCCGTTTATGTCAATGGCAGAACAGGGGGTCTGTTCAAGTACCATGACCGCTGCCCTTGCGACGACGTCCGCATTTCCACCGAACAGCTGTACCGCATATTTCTTTTCGTTGGGGGCGTTGAGCATCAGTTCCTGGGTTTTGCCCGAACCGCGTGTAAGTGCCTCCGCCGACACCATTTCCGTAGTGCAGAACGAGGCTCCCTGCTCTATGCAAAGTGAACGGAAAGCCCTGTCGCTGTACCCCGCAATTGGGGCAAGGAAGAGGTTTCCGGGTAGTTCAAGATCGCCGATTGAAACGGGGTGGTAGAGCGTCATTCAGGCAGGTTGAATATCTTGCAGCTGTTGGTCCACAACTGGGCGCTAAGAGCCTCTAAGTCGATTTCCAGCATGTCCGCCATGAATTTGGCTGTAGAAACAAGGTATGACGGCATGGTGCGCTTTTTTTCGCGGTATTCCGTGGGAACCATGAACGGGCTTTCGGTTTCTATCAGTATGCGGTCAAGCGGAATGTTCATTACGGTTTCGTGCAGGTTGCGTGCATTGCGGTATGTGAGGTTTCCTGCAAAAGAGAAATATACGTTCATGTTTGCGTCCAGGCACTTCTTTGCGTATTCGGCATCCTCGCTGTAGCAGTGGAAGATGGCTCCTTTTTCCGGGAGGCGGTCCTGGAGGATTTCGAAAATGTCTTCTCCGGCACTGCGGTTGTGGATGATTACTGGAAGTTCGTGCTTTTGGGCAAGTTCAAGCTGGGTGATGAAAAGCTCTATCTGGCTCCTCTTGTCACCAAACTGCTTGAAGTAGTCCAGACCTGTCTCTCCTATGGCAACAACATTGGGCAGCTGGACATATTCTTCAATTTGGTTGATCCAGTCTGTTCCTGGGGTCTTTACCTCGGACGGTCCCACTCCCACGGCATGATAGATGCCCTTCATGGATTTGAGGATATTGTACTCCTTCTTAAAATCCACAAGGCCGTTGTTTATGCTCACAATCCTGGTGACCCCGGCCTGCTTTGCTTTTTGAATGACACGAAACTGTTCTATCGGGTCGTCGTAAATCAACCCTATGTGGGCATGAGTATCAAATAACTGCATGGCTTGCTTCCTTATAATTAAAATTAAAAAAAATCTGACAAAACTAAGAGTCTTGATCAGAGTTCCACGTGAATAATCTTATTTAAGTGTCCTAAATTACCGATAAGTATAACGCAGGAATGACTGAAAGTCAAATTTATTTTGAACTTAGTCAAAAATTGGCAAAAGATATGGGAATTTGTCAAAAAATAACATATATTTATCGTTTCAAACGGCTTTATGGTTTGACACTTTAATCGCGGATGTGTTATACTGGCAAAGAAGAATTCGGAGGATCTCGTGGCACGCACACGACATTATAAAAAAATAGAAAAAAATTTTGTTACTCGGCTTGGTCATGGTGTAGGTGCCTTTTTTTGTGCGATTGGACGGGGCTTTGTAAAATTCTTTCATATCTTTGACAAAAAGCTTACAATCATGGTCGTTCCGCATTCAAACGGCAGGGTAATAAACCTTCAGACCAATGTATTTGCAGTTTTAATGGGTTTTGTCGTAGTGGTCGGCATCATCCTTTCATTCATACCGTTTACAAGGCGTTCTGCCAGCTCATCTGTGGAAATTTCCCGCCTCAGGGACGAAAACCGCGAGACTCTGGCCAGTCTTGATGAACTTCGTGACGAAAACAACACCCTTTTGCAGACCGCAAAACGTTTTCAGACTTCTTTAAGCCAGTCACTTTCACTCTTGGGAATCAACCAGAGCGAACAGACAACAAAATCCACCGGAAGCAACAGCGACCTTGCATCACTTTTTGACACCCAGGACCTTGCATCCGGTACCCTCAGGGAAACAGTAGACATCAAGCAGCTTACTTCATATTTGGAAAGTGCGGTTCAGCCCGTTGAGCAGATAGGCAAAATGCTTCAGAGCCAGGGAGAATTCTTTACGGACATCCCGAACATCTGGCCGGTAAAAAATGGTATCGGTCATATTTCCATGCCTTTCGGACAGAACGTACACCCGATTACGGGTCTTTGGTACATCCACCGTGGAATCGACTTCAGTACATACCGCAGTGGAGATGGAGTTATGGCAACTGCTAACGGGCAGGTTGTCACGGTTGGTTATGACGATGGTTACGGAAACTATGTTGTAATCAAGCACAAGCACGGCATTTACACTCGTTATGCCCACTTGGGAACCGTCCGTGTAGAAAAGGGCGACCAGGTGTCACAGAGGCAGATTATAGGAACCATCGGTAATACCGGTATTTCAACAGGACCTCACTTGCATTACGAGATACACATCGGTTCAGACGTTGTAGACCCGTCACCATACATAAACATCAAATAAATGGCATTATTCAACGACGACGTTTCAATAAACAGCATTATCGGACGAGACTCTTCAATTCGCGGCGACATGAAAGTCAGCGGCTCCATGAGTATTTTTGGCGACCTCGACGGAAATCTTGAGGCAAGCGGAAATGTCATCGTAGGAGAAAACGCCCGGGTAAACGGAAGCATTACGGCAAAGTCCATTACGGTTTCAGGACTGGTAAAGGGCAACATCAGCGCGGTGGAAATGGTAAGGCTGCTTTCTTCTTCTGTAGTAATAGGCGACATTCAGACCCACAGGCTGCAGGCGGACGAAAAGGTCATCATCCACGGCCACTGCATCTCACTAAAGGATCAAACCCAGTACAACGATGCCGTAGATTCATGGCAGAACACCCAGGCAATCGCATCAAAATCAATTTTACAGGACATACACATTTCGGTGGATCACTCCATGTTCTCGGATCTGGCTCCTTCTTCCAGCACTATGCCGCAGGTAACCATACCAGAACCGGATCTGCCGGATCCAGATTTGAACGACGAATATCTGGAGTAGCCTATGGACGGAGTGGATTCAGTCGGTTCCGGTCTGTATTTTAACGCCGCCCAATTAGCCAGTGCAGATAATGCCCGAAAAGCCGCCAAAAAGGAAAAGGCGGGGGAAGTTAAAAAATCTGCATTTGCCTCAGTCTTTGAAAAATCCCGGATGGAACATCAGCTGCAGATGGAGGGATTTCCAGTTGAAATTGCAGGAATGGAAGTTGAACAGGCCGCACGGTATTTAAAGGATGCCGCCGATATTGCCGCAGACAAGCTGAAGGAATGCCAGATGCCTGAAAATTTTGCGGATTACCGGAAAAAAGTGAGCCAGTTCATGCGCTACGTGGTAAAGAACAATTTTGCCCTGGAGCAGCACACTCTCCCAGCCAAAAAGGGCCGCAAGGGAAAGGTTCAGACACAGGTTGTGGTAATCAACCAGAAACTGGACGAACTTGCAAGGTGGCTTTTGACAGGACATTCCGAAACGCTCTTGATGCTGAAGAAAATCGACGAAATCAGCGGTCTGCTTGTGGACTTGATGGCAACGTGATTAATAGGAGAAAACCATGTCAGACATATTCGAAAAAGACATAGATGATGACAGCCTGGATATTGCCGCTCTTGAAGATGATGAAGGCAGTGACAGCTCGTATTCCAAAAATTATGTATTTCCGGACAACCTCTATAAGCTTAAACTGGTTTATTCCAGCGAAGGAATATATGCAACGATGCCGGATGGCATAAATCCCGAGGATGGTCAGAAGGTAATCGTTCCCACAAGATATGGCGACGACCTTGCAATAAACTTGGGCAGATCCAAAAAGCCGGTGGGAATAAAGCCGAATGATGTGGTTCAGGTAACAAGACTGGCCGACAAAAAGGACATTGAGCATGCCGAAGAACTGGTGGAAAAGGAAAAACAGGCGTTCATCGTGTTCAGGGAAAAGGTTGCCTACCATAATCTGGACATGAAGCTTATAACCGTGCATTTTCTTGTTGGAGAACCAAAGGCTCTGTTCTTTTTTTCCAGCGACAACCGTGTGGACTTCCGTGAACTGGTCAAGGACTTGGTTGCAGTGTTCAAGATGCGCATAGAGCTTAGGCAGATTGGAGTAAGGGACGAAAGCCGCATTACCGGTGGTCTGGGTGTGTGCGGGCGTCCTTATTGCTGCCATCAGGTGAATGACAAGCTTAGGCCTGTCAGCATCCGCATGGCAAAGGAACAGAACCTTAGCCTTAATTCCATGAAGATAAGCGGTCAGTGCGGACGACTCTTGTGCTGCCTGAGCTATGAATACGACTGGTATGCCGAAGCTAAAAGAACCCTTCCAAACGAGGGGGCGAGAGTACAGTATGACGGTACTATGTTCCGCATCAATGAGGTTAATCCGATAACTTCAATGGTAAAGATGAGCGGAGATGACGGAAGGCTTCTGGAACTTGATTCTGCCCGGTTCGTAAAAAAAGGCGGCCGCTGGACAATCAGCTGATCAGGGCGATAACCGTATCTTCGTTTCCAGTAAACGGAGACATTTCAAAGTCTGAATACAGTTGAACGCTGGAGAATCCCGCTTCCCTTGCAAAAAGTTCTATCTCTGCAGGTTTGGGCAAGAATACCGCTTCATTTTCCATTACGGGAAGAATCCTTCCGCTGCCTGTCTCTATGGTCTGGTTTACAACCCACTGTCCGTCTCCAGAAACGTCAAGCCGTGTGGTTAGTTTGGTGCGAAGGCTTTCCCTCTGCGGTAAGAAAATCCCCGGTGAATTGAATTTGTCATAGTTGTAGAACTCAAGGACCATCTTGCCGTCTTCCGAAAGGAGCTGCCGTGAGTCAAAGAAGAATTTCCTGAGCAGAGTCTTGTCGTGTATGTAAATAATTCGGTTGGAAAGGTTGGACAGGATGTTGTAGAAGCCCTTGCCCAAAAAGCGTCCCATGTCAAGTTCCGACATCTGAAAGAATCTGATGGCCATAAGCTGGTTTCTTCTGCGCAGATTCGCCGACCTCAGGAGTTCCGGAAAATATTCGATTCCAGTAACGTCAGCACCGTCACGGGCAAGCAGATGTTCAAAAAGACCCGCTCCACAGCTTGTACGCAAATAACGCACCGGCTTCTGGTAATCCAGTGAAATTGTGTTATAAAACTTTTTCTGAGCCTCCGACACGGGATACAGCTCATCATAATACTCTACAAGATTTTGAATTGAAACCATAATGATAATTATAAAGCCAATTTTTCGATTTTGCAAATAATATTGAAATATTTTGGATTTTTTACGCTTTCGTGCAGCCTGGCAGGTAAATGATATCATTTTTTATCACGCGGATTCGAAATGTCTACGACATTTCTTTAAAGGATATGTCTTTCCCTCTTTCTTTTGTTTATTTATAGTACAAAATTTTTGTGGGTATTTCTAAATCAAACCCTTGACAGAAAAGTTGATATACTTTTAAGATAAATTCATGAAAAGAGTTCTTATTTTTTTAATTATTTTTTCCCTTTTTATGGGATGCAAACAAGAAGTTTCAAATTCTACAGACCAGAATGTAGAAGAACAAACAGAGTTTACAGTTATTCTTGATAGCTTTGAAGCTTCTAAAAAGATTGCTGTAATAAAAGCTGTTCGAGCAATCACAGGTCTAGGTTTGGGAGAGGCAAAAGCTCTTGTTGAAGGAGCTCCACAGGTGCTTGTAGAAAATGTTTCCAAATCTGAGGCGGATGCTATAATTGAGGATATCAAAGCGGCTGGTGGAGTTGCAATTATCAAGGGGTACAAACAAAAAGTTTCAAATCCCGAAGATCAAAATATAAATGGACAAACAGGGGTTACAGTTATTCTTGATAGCTTTGACGCTTCTAAAAAGATTGCTGTGATAAAAGCTGTTCGAGCAATCACAGGTCTAGGTTTGGGAGAGGCAAAAGCTCTTGTTGAAGGAGCTCCACAGGTACTTGTAGAAAATGTTTCCAAATCTGAGGCAGATAATATAATTAAGGATATAAAAAACGCTGGTGGTGTTGCAATTATTAAATAATTGTTCCCCTGGTATTGTCCTGATGAGTCATAAACAATAACCTCTCCATTCCCATTTGCTAAAAAACTGAAGTTGCAGGAAAAAACAAAATATATGGCACAAGTCTGGATTGTGTGGTAGAATGGAAGTATTGACTGAACCTGATTCGTGCGATGTCTTGTATGGTCCAGCGCTCTGGGGCGGGGTCAGTGATTTTTTGACTTAAAATGTGAGGATTATAGATGAATACGTTGTGGTATAATCAGCCGGCTAAGGATTGGAATGAAGCTCTGCCTGTGGGAAACGGACGCATTGGGGCAATGGTCTACGGAAGGCCGGGGCATGAAATCATTCAGTTGAACGAAGAGTCTGTATGGTCTGGATGCCGTCATGACCGCAACAACAGGAATGCAAGGGAAAACCTGGGCAAAATCAGGGAATTAATCTCTCAGGGGCAGATTCAGAAGGCACAGGAGCTGGCATTTGAGTCAATGAGCGGAACTCCAACCGAGCAAAGCGCCTACCAGACTGCCGGGGAACTTCACATTGACTGTTATACGCCGGAAAACCCCGGAATTACCGGCCCGACACCTGATACCGGACTGGAATTCCAAAACTGCACAGCATACCGCCGGGAACTGGATTTGGAAACGGCAATTGCGACAACCACATTCAACTCTGAGACAAGCGTCCCCAGCACTGCCATTTTTTCCAGAAACACAAGGGGAAGCAGCATAAGCTATACCCGCGAAGTATTTGCATCAAGGGCGATGGACGTACTCATCATTCATTTTAGCGCAAACACCCCCAAAAGCATAAATTTCAGGGCATGGCTCGACAGGGGAATCTACGCGGGACGATATTATTCTATTGAAAAAGATACGCTCATAATGCAGGACAGCCACGGAATTCCGTTTACCGTTATGGCAACGGCCGTATCTTCGGGGGGAACCGTCCGTACCTGTGGTGGAACAATAATCGTAGAGGGAGCTGATGATGTAACCCTCTTTGTGGACATTCAGACTGCATACAGGAAAAAGCATTATGCTAAAAAGGGCGGAAACCTTTCTCGCGGAAACAAGGGGCTATTGCGTTTTTGTACGGACAGGGCGCTGAAAAAAATCTGCTTTGCTTCTAGCGGAGTCTATCAGAACATCAAGGCATACCATGTAAGCGATTCTTCCAGAAAATTCAAGAAGATTTCTCTGGATTTGACAAGCGGCTTAAAGGAAAACAATGCGGAGGAGCTCTCAATACCAACCGACGAACTCCTGGTAAAACATCCCGACAGCCCGGCACTTGCGGAACTGTACTGGAACTACTCTCGCTATCTTATGTTGTCCAGCAGCTCAAAGCCGGGAACCCTGCCAGCAACCCTTCAGGGCATCTGGAATGGAGAGATTGATCCGCCGTGGGGAAGCCGATATACGGTAAACATCAACACGGAAATGAACTATTGGCCGGCCGGAATGTGCAGGCTTTTGGAATGTGAAAAACCTCTGTTCAACCTTCTGAAGAGGGCATACAAAAACGGAAAGCAGACTGCGCGCATCATGTACGGTTCTGACGGATATGTGATTCACCACAACACCGACATTTGGGGGGATACGGCTCCACAGGGAAACTGGATTCCAGGCTCCTACTGGCCGATGGGTGCTGCATGGCTTGCAACCCATATCAGGGATTATTATGAGTATACTCTGGACAGGAAGTTTCTAAAGAAGAATTTCAAGTACATGGTTCGGGCCTGTGAGTTTTTTCAGGATACGATGGTTCCATCCGCAGACGGCAAATACCTTGTGGTTTCCCCGACAGTCTCTCCGGAAAACAGCTTTGCTCTGGCCGACGGTCAAAAGGGCAGTTTCTGTGCGGGCTGTGATATGGACAACCGCATTTTGGAACATCTTGTAAGCACCACAATACAGTCAGCCCTGGATTTGGGAAAACTGGAAACGGATCCAATCGTGCTAGGACTAAAACAGATGCTGAAGAAAATTGAAGGACCAGTGGTAAAGGACGACGGTACCTTGAGGGAATGGCCAGTTGAATGTACCGAAACCGAACCGGGGCACAGGCACTTAAGCCATCTGTACGGCCTCTACCCGGGAAACAGCATAAACATCCACCGCACTCCGGAACTTGCAAAGGCAGCCGAAAAATCAATACGAAAAAGGGTTGAAAACGGCTCCGGTCAGACAGGCTGGTCACTGGCATGGATCATGAACTTCTGGGCATCACTTGAAAAAAGTGAAGATACCGCTTCCTGCCTGAAGGAACTCTTTGAAAAATCCACTTATCTGAACCTTCTGGACAAGCATCCTCCGTTCCAGATTGACGGCAATTTTGGAACTCTTGCCGCCATGACAAGAATGATTGTTCAAAGTGAAGTGGTGGACGGGATTGTCGTAATTGAGCTGCTTCCGGCCCTTCCTAAGAAATGGGAGAGCGGTTCGCTTAAAAATGTAGCAGTAAAGGGAAATTTGAGCATGGACATTTCCTGGAAAGGCGGAACAATCGAATCCGCGCTTTTGTACGCAAGATCCGGCAGCACGTATATGGAATCGGTTGAGATTTACTATCAGGACCGCATGTACAAGGCCCCGCTGACCGACGGCAAACTGGACATAAAGAACATCTTGCCAACAACAATATGATTAGCAGTTGATTATGACAAATTAAAGAATTCTTCATAAAAAATCTGAATTTACTCTTGTTTTTTACTTGAAGTAGGAGTATATTACAAAAAAGGCATACGCAATCTAGCGTCTTGCCTCCATGTGTATTAGTCCATGAGGACTAAAGCTCGCCACAAAGGGTTGAAGCTAGGTGGCGGGCTATTTTTTTTTCTTACGTTTCTTTCTCTTTTTGGAAAGGCGCGTAATTATGTCAATTAAAAGTTGAACCGCTGTAAACAGCAAATCCAAGAACTCATAACGACTCATAGCTGCCTCCTAATCTTACGTAATCCGCTCCGATTCCTCAGAACGATTGTATTTAGGAAGCAAGACCACCAATGATTGCGAATGCCTCTAATATATAACTGGTGTCGACCCCCACTGTTTTTTACAAAAAATTCAAAATTTTTTCATATTTTTGTATAAAACCATAGGGGCTGACACTAATTATATTATAGAGACTTTTAGAAGTCCCATATCTTATGATTGGCAAGGAGGGCAAAACATGCCTAACGAAATTACACCATCAGGAACAGTGAATCACTATAAGGACCGACTCTTTATTTTCATCTTCGGGAAAGATAATGATCAGAGCAAGAAATGGAGGCTGGACCTGTACAATGCGCTAAGGGGTACCAACTATACTGACCCCAACGCACTGGAGCTGAATACCATCGAGAACGTAATCTACCTTACGATGCGGAACGACGTCTCATTCCTCGTGGACTCACAGATGACCCTGTTCGAACAGCAGAGTACCTTCAACCCAAACATGCCGTTAAGGGGACTAATGTATTTTGCACAACTATATCAGATGCACCTGGCCAAACAGGGACGACACCTTTTCAGGACAAGCATAGTCAAAATTCCGAATCCACAATTCATAGTCCTTTACAACGGTACAAGGGAAACTGATGACAAGGAGTTCCTCAAGTTATCTGATGCAT
>DBWR01000069.1:0-2672 GCA_002309305.1 Treponema sp. UBA1233
GAAGATTTACTGTAATTGCCATTCTAGTCCTCCTGATTTATCTATTCTTTTTTAATCTTATTGCTACCAGATGTGAAATTGTAGCAAATAATATGATAATAGAAATGTAGTCCAGGGCAAAAAGAATATAGCCGCGCTCCAAGTCAAAGAAGAAAAACTGCTGCTGTAAAATCAGATACTTCCAGACCCCGCGTGCGATAAAGGCATAGACACCGTAAGCACAGACAAGGGCAAGAAGGATTATTCCAACAAGTTTCATTATCGAGCTTTGGTTTTCTGTCATTATCGGGCTCTGGTTTTCTGTCATTATCGGGCTTGACCCGATAATCTCTCCGTTGGGGGATTTCCGTGTCGGATCAGGGGAATGGCAAAGTTTGTTTACAATCATCCCCACATGCAGGCCTATATGCAGGGACATAAAGAGGTAGTACCAGTGGCTTGCAAGAAGATGGGCGATACGGGCAAAACCGAGTCCGTTTTCAATTCCCAGGAAAGTAAAGACATGGTTTGAAAGTATGATTCCGCTAACCATGAGAAAAATCGTGCAGATCAGTATGCCGCAGTTGATGACGGTCTGCATTATGCGGTAGGGCTTGTATTTCCCCTTGAAGATTGCTCCGTTCCATCTGCGGTTCAAAACAATGTGGACCACCCAGAGGACGAAAAGACCAACTCCCAGAATTTCGTGAACAATATCCGCCGGGAAAAGGTAGTTTCCTCCCATCAAAATTATTGAAAAGATTGTCATCGCAATGTCGAGTGTGAGCCTCAGTGGTTTAGTTGACTTCATTTTTTTACTCCTGTTTTCTTGAGCCATTTTTCAACATCTTTTGAAAGTGTTGAGCCGCCTGAATAATGGATGGAAAGTCCTTCGGTAAGCTTTGCATTTGGTGCCAGCTTTGATATTGCGGTAATGCTCTGTCCGAATCTTCCACCGCCGTGGGAGCAGAAGGGCATGATTGTCTTTCCGGAAAAGTCGTAGCTTTCCAGCAGGGTTGCAATTGGCATTGGGATGCTTGACCACCAGTTTGGATAGCCCAATATTATTGTATCATATTCCGCCCATTTTTTGCTGTCGATTTTTGTCTTGAGTGCCGGACGGGCCTGCTTGTGCTAGTCGCGCTGTGCCTGCCCAAGAACAGATTGGCCGTTCCCCTTTCAGATGACGAAGTGAACGTGACTTTCTACACAGTCTGCAAAAGGGAAAAACTGGATCTCTGGAAGATGCTTTGGGATGAGATGAAAAAGGCATCTTAGAATTCTGAGGCTACACCGGCATGACAGTTTCCGGACTTTACATTGTGTTCACAAAAAACTCCTCCTGCCAATTAAATCCAGCAAGCGTCACATCACTTCAAAAACCGCCGTCACATCACCCTTTCCCAGCACTGACTTTAACTCTGCCTGTGTCATTCCGTCGATTTTACCCAGAGGTGAATAGCTCCAGCTGTTGTTATTGTAAAAAATGGTAATCTGATTTCCCTGATAGAGCATGATGTCTCCTGCTTTTGTCGCAGTCTGTCTGTCGCTTCGGGGGAGGGAAGCTCCGAGGGAGCCTACCTTTTCAAATCCTCCGTATTCATTCAGATTGACGGTGAGCGGCCCCTTTTGCAGTAGAGCGTAAAATGCCTTGGCTGATGAATTGTCTTCGAGGGTTGCGGTGAGCCTGTGGCTTTCACTTCCCCTTTGAATTTGTATTTGGATTTTCATGGCTTCTCCTTTTTGTGTGGAATGCTTTTCACCCGTTGCTGAACATGAGAGTGAGACGAATAAAAATGTGATTAGGAATAAGATTGATTTTTTCATCTGCCCTGCCTCCTTATTTAGTAACATAACGTCACTTAAGTAAATTGTAGGGGAAAAGGATTAACTTGTCAATAGTAAAAGTTTTTTTAGTGACAAAAAGTCGCTTATTGCAAGCGGCGGAAAAATGTGTTAAACTATTTCAAATTCCAACGACATGTGGTGAGAGTGATATGAAGAAATGGTATGACGAAGAATACGAATTCAATGTCGAGGTGACTGGATTTTTACACGGAGACCACACCGAGCGATATTGCCGTAACGGAGAGGAACCGGGAGACAAATACACGTGCACATACGGCTGCCCGGTAAATAAAGACGGATATGGAATATGCTCCAAGACCATGATGATGCTTTATCCCCTGATGGAAGCGGTGAGAAGCGGCGGCGACCTACAGAACCTTGGCGGAGACGGAAAGTATTCCAAGACAATCGTTTGTCCCGACGGCTGCATAATATTCAAGCTGACTGCAAAACCCTTGGGAAATCCGAATTTTCATAGGGGCAAATTCTGGGACTATCCTGATGAAACCGGAGCCAATTGAAGGCGCTATGAATATCTACGTTGATTTCGATGACTGCATCTGTGAGACCGCGCGATATTTTTCCGAGCTGATAAAAGGCATGTTCGGACTGGACATTCCTTATGAGAAAATCCGGTATTTCAACCTGCAAAAATCATTTTCCCTGACAGATAAAGAATACGACAAGATGATGATTTACGCGCATAGGCCAGAAGTGCTTTTGACATACGAAGAAACTCCGGGAGCAGTGGAGACAATCAACGGTTGGATTGACAGCGGGCATGACGTTAAGATAATAACGGGCCGCCCATTCAGCGCCTACGATGCCTCAAGAAAATGGCTTGA
>DBWR01000069.1:2847-3225 GCA_002309305.1 Treponema sp. UBA1233
TGGAATCAGGAATGTGACTTCCCAAATCAAAATTACACAAGATGCTTTGACTGGAAGATGATTGAGGCTATGGTAAAATCACCAACCCCGCCGCAGAGCAACGGGGTATGGTGTTCTCATATGGTATTGCAGTCGGGTTTAATACCCCTTGTTTCGCCCCAGAGGGGCGGGGTATTAAACCCTCCGCTCGAATAAAATCAGGCTTCCATCCAAATCCAGTGCGTTTGTGGCAATCATCTGGTAAATCGGTTGAGATATATAAGTTGGGAAGCTCTAAAACTATAAAGCCAAATTTCAATCTGAAATCACAGTCTCTTTTAAGTTGTAGACTTACTGAATAAATTTTAATTTTTGTTCATTTTCTTACAAAGTAGATTT
>DBWR01000069.1:3283-3900 GCA_002309305.1 Treponema sp. UBA1233
TTGTGTTATATTTTGCAGGAGATTGAGCGGGGGATTACGGATATTGCCGACTTAAGTCCGACAGATCGGAACTCAAAACTATACCTTTGGCAGGGCGACATTACTACGCTAAAAGTCGATGCAATTGTGAATGCGGCAAACTCTCAGCTTCTGGGATGCTTTGCTCCTCTTCATGCCTGCATCGACAACTGCATCCACACCTTTGCGGGCATTCAGCTCAGGCTTGCCTGTAACGAACTTATGAAAAAGCAGGGACACGAGGAAGGAACGGGGCTTTGTAAAATCACACCGGCCTTTAATCTTCCAAGCCGCTATGTTTTGCACACTGTCGGCCCAATTATAACTACTGTTGTAAGTGCGCGCGAAAAAATCCAGCTTGCTTCCTGCTATAAAAACTGTCTTGAAACTGCCGCTGAAAATCAGCTTGAGTCGCTTGCCTTCTGCTGTATTTCGACAGGAGTTTTCAGATTTCCGGCAGAGCTTGCAGCCCAAATTGCAGTGGAGACTGTAGAAAAGTGGCTGACAGAAAATCCAGATTCCAGCGTGAAGAAGGTTGTCTTCAATGTCTTTGGAGATAAGGATCTGGAGATCTATCAGGGGCTTTTACTTTAGGGCGG
>DBWR01000025.1 GCA_002309305.1 Treponema sp. UBA1233
TTAGGCGCAGTAGGATCAAAAGGCTTTCCACGCTTGCTCACAGCCGATTCGTCGATATGGGCAAAAAGCTTTGACATGTCAAAAAATTCAAAGAGACTGTAGCCACCGTTTTCGTTTACCACAAGACAATCCCCACTGAACAAAATCTTATCATCAATGATATAGCAGACATGGCCAACCGTATGCCCCATCACTTCAACAACTTCAATCTTTATTCCATCAATATTCAAGACCTCGCCGTCTTTCACAGTTTTATAACCATCACGAAGTCTTGCAGGATTCATTAGTGGGATTCCCATTTTTATCATGCGGTAGACTTTACCATCAAAATAATTTTCTTCTTATTTTCCCACTATATCAATCACAGTGTAACCCGCGTCTCCTACAGGTTTGGAAACATCCTTCCATTCCAGTGGAACCATCGACCTGACGAGGACGGATTTGTCTTCCAGGTTCACGCTTGCCCACAGGCCTTCCATTGAGTTGAGTGCGTTTTCAACACGGCGGGCACAATTTGAGCAATGCATTCCGTCAACGATGAGCGTGTATGTGTATGGATAGTGTGATTTGTTTTTGTCACGGACACGGACTTTTGCAGGAGAGGCATCGTGGGTTCCGCAGCATGATGAACCATACTTGATTCTTTTCCTGATGCTGAATATTGCAAGTGTCACGATTGCAAGCAGAATTAATATTATTATCGCAGTACCCATTAAGGTCCCCCTTATTCTAAGATATGTCCTGAAGAAAGCTATATAATGTAGGATTAACGAATCTATATTATTTCCCACATTACACCCATGTTTTTAAAGCCGTCTTTAGGCATGCAGGCTGTACAGGCCTTTGAGCCATCCTTATCCTTGTATGAACAGCTTGAGCAGGAAGGACATGAGGTGCATCGGCTTGCCTCCGCTTTTCCCGCAGTCAGCAGGTTCTCGTCTTTTGAAAAAGAGGTTGGAACCCGCTTTTATCTTTTGTGAGTTCGGATAGTTTTTTCATCATTACCTCGATTGTTTTTGAATCCCTTGATTTTCTAGAATGGCCATTGTCTTTTGGTATGCTGAACACACATGGCCGCATGAACCACAGTGACCGCCACATGAAGGATGACGGCCTTTGCGTTTGTCTTTGATGATGGAGGCGATAACCCCAGAAACAAGTGCAAGAAGAAGTAAAGATACAATAACTGTTCCCATAAGATTATGCCTCCTTATTAATGCGTTTTATTTTGAAATAGCCTTTCTTGGTTTCCTGAACAATGCCCAGATGAATGCAAGAAGAACTACCACTGCGATGGCGAATCCAACAATGTTTCCTGCTCCACCAAACATACAGCCGAACTGGTAGACTACAAACGATACGACGTAAGCAAGTCCACACTGCCATCCGATTGCGGCCCATGTCCACTTGTGGCTGTTCATCTCACGCTTGATTGCACCGATTGCAGCGAAACATGGAGCACACAACAGGTTGAAAATCAGGAATGAAAGGCCAGCCGGACTTGTGAATGCCGCCGCCATATTTGCCCATGTTGATTCTCCACCGTAGAGGATGCCCATGGTACCAACGATGTTTTCCTTTGCAACAAGACCTGTAATCGAAGCGACTGCAGCCTGCCAGTTTCCCCAACCGATTGGAGTAAAGATCCATGCGATTGCACCGCCGATTTTTGCAAGAATGCTTGAATCCATCTGATCTTCTTCCAGCATTCCAAACGATCCGTCCACCCAGCCAAAGAAAGAAAGGAACCAGATTACGATAGTAGAAAGAAGGATGATTGTTCCTGCCTTTTTGATGAATGACCATCCGCGTTCCCACATTGAGCGGAGTACATTGCCAAGTGTAGGCCAGTGATAAGAAGGAAGTTCCATGACAAACGGAGCAACCTCGCCCATGAACGGCTTTGTCTTTTTAAGGATGATGCCTGAACAGATGATTGCAGCCATACCGATGAAGTAGCAGCTTGCGGCAAGCCATGGGTTTCCACCAAAGATGGCACCTACAACCAGGCCGATGAACGGAATCTTTGCACCACAAGGGATGAATGTCGTGGTCATGATTGTCATTCGCCGGTCGCGTTCGTTTTCTATCGTGCGGCATGCCATGATACCAGGGATTCCACATCCAGTTCCGATAAGTACCGGAATGAAAGATTTTCCGGAAAGACCAAAGCGCCTGAATATGCGGTCCAGTATGAATGCAATGCGTGCCATGTAACCACAGGCTTCAAGGAATGCAAGGAACAGGAACAGAACGAGCATCTGCGGAACAAAGCCAAGCACCGCACCCACACCGGCAACAATACCGTCAAGAATCAGGCCCTTGAGCCAGTCAGCACAGCCGATTGCATCAAGTCCACTTTCAATAAGGGCGGGAATACCCGGAACCCAGACACCATAGTCGGCAGGATCAGGTCCCTCTTCACCATATTTTTCTGCCATGGCATTTGCTTCTTCCAGAACCTCTGGGGTAATCAAAATCGGATCAGAAGCTTCCATGGTTTCATCGTCAACAACAATATATGTACCGTCGCCGTTTTCGTATGCCTCAAGGATTGCGGCAGTATCACCGTATTCTTCGGCAGCCTCTTCATAAGCACCGGAACCGATTCCAAACAGATGATAGCCGTCACCAAACAGGCCGTCATTGGCCCAGTCAGTGGCAGATGCACCAACAGTCACCATTGCAACGTAATAAACAAGCCACATCACAAGGGCAAAAATAGGAAGTGCAAGCCAGCGGTTTGTTACAACACGGTCAATCTTGTCCGAGGTCGTAAGCTTTGTGCGGTTCTTTTTTGTCACGCATTTTTTGATGATTGACTCAATGTACTTGTAGCGTTCTGCAGTGATGATTGATTCTGAATCGTCATCGAGTTCCTTTTCGCATGACTTGATGTCTGACTCTATGTGCTTGAGCTTGTCTTCAGATACTCCAAGTGCCTTTATGACTTTTTCATCGCGTTCAAAAAGCTTTACGGAATACCATCTGTGCTGTTCTTCCGGAAGGTCATGTACGACGGCTTCCTCTATGTGTGCAAGAGCGTGTTCAACACAGCCTTCAAAACGATGCTTGTACATCATCGGCTTCTTTTCGTTGGCTTTGGATACGGCAAGTTCAGCTGCTTCGGTACAGCCAGTTCCCTTGAGCGCGGAGATTTCCACTACAGGACAACCGAGTTCCTGTTCCATTTCCTGAATGTGAATCTTGTCGCCATTCTTCTTTACCACATCCATCATGTTTACGGCAATGACCATCGGGATTCCGAGTTCTGCCAACTGGGTGGTAAGGTAAAGGTTTCGTTCAAGGTTGGTTCCGTCTACGATGTTCAGGATTGCATCAGGCCTTTCCTTTACAAGATAGTCGCGTGATACAACTTCTTCCAGCGTATATGGAGAAAGGGAATAGATTCCGGGCAAGTCCATGATGACGACTTCGCCATTAGAGCCCTTGAGCTTTCCCTCTTTTTTTTCTACCGTTACTCCAGGCCAGTTTCCTACAAACTGATTTGAACCTGTGAGCGCATTGAAGAGTGTGGTCTTTCCCGAGTTCGGGTTTCCTGCCAAAGCAATTTTAACCATTTTATTCTACCTCCACCATTTCAGCATCTGCCTTGCGTACGGACAGCTCATATCCGCGTACCGTCACTTCAACCGGATCGCCAAGCGGAGCAACCTTGCGCACAAAGATTTCTGTGCCTTTTGTAATGCCCATGTCCATGATGCGTCGTTTTACCGCACCTTCACCGTTCAGTTTTACAACCTTAACGGTTTGTCCCTTTTTCACTTCCCTTAAAGTCATATTCTATGTCTCCTATAAAATGTACCGATTTGATTAGTTACTGCTAACCCAATGCGAAAAAAAATTACACGATGATTTTCTGTGCCATTTCCCGGCTGATCGCCACGCGACTGTCCTTTATCTGGACGATTAGATTTCCGCTGATTTTTGAAACTAATGAAACTTGAGCGCCCGCCACAAAACCAAGGTTTTCCAGAAAGCGCCGGACCTCTTCCTTGCCGTTAATCTTTTTAATTAAAAATTCCTCTCCGTCAGACACCATGCTTAAAGGCATAATTCCTCCTTTTGCCACATAAAGGTTAGCCACAAACAACCTTTGGAAAGTATGTTAGCATTAAGCAACTTTTTTGTCAATAAGTTAGGTTAGGGTAACACACATGTTCCGCATTACCCGATTATTCCCTAGATTTTTTTTCACTCTTATGATAAATTTGTTTTGGGAGGAATAAATGATTACTAAAGTGCTTAGTGTGGGTGGCTCGATTATCGCACCCGACAAACCCGATGTTTCTTTGCTGAATGATTTTACTGCGATGGCTGTCAGCTGGCTCAAGGCAAATCCTGATTCACGCCTTATCCTTGTTGCAGGCGGTGGCGGTCCAGCCCGTACATATCAGAACGCTTACAGGGAAGTCGCTTCCCTCTTTAATGCCGAACAAAAGGCAGAATGCAGTTTTGCAAATGACGACGAAACAAATTACGCATGTGACTGGCTCGGCATAATGGCAACCCGAATGAATGCTCAAATCCTCAAGACATGCTTTGGTCCGCTGTGTCCACACGAAGTTGTAACCGATCCTACCGCAGCCCCGGAAGAGTTTCCTGGACGAGTACTTGTGGCAGCCGGATGGAAACCTGGATTTTCTACGGACAACGACGCTGTTCTTCTTGCACAAAAATATAATGCAGATACAATCGTAAACCTTTCAAACATAGAAAAAGTCTTTACCGATGACCCGCGCAAAAACCCTGATGCTAAACCGCTGGATACAATCTCATGGGCGGATTTCAGGAAGATGGTTGGTGACGAATGGGTCCCAGGCAAGAACTGTCCGTTTGATCCCATTGCAAGCAAAACCGCGAGCGAACTTGGACTTACGGTAATCTGTGCCGCTGGAAAGAACATTTCCAACATTCGCGCGATATTGGACGGAAAAGACTTTATCGGAACCGCAATAAAATGACGGGGAAAAAACGGTTTTCCATCACTGTGCTCTTAATGCTGTCTGTCCTGGCCATTACATCATGTGTAAGTCTGGGACACAGGCAGCCTATTTCGCGTAACTTGAGCGGAACAGCAATAAAGAATCAAAAACAGCTTACAAAGTTTTTCATGAAGCAAAATCCCGAGGCAGACAAAAAACAGGTAAAGCGTCTCGCAAAACTGTATGTTGAAGAAGGACTTGCAGAAGGAATCAACAGTGACTGTGCCTTTGTTCAAATGTGTCTTGAAACGGGTTTCCTTCGCTTTGGGAATCTTGTTACTCCGGAGATGCACAATTACTGCGGACTTGGAGCCATAGACGAAAACAACCGCGGAGAATCTTTTGAAACTGAACAGCTTGGAGTAAGGGCACACATTCAGCACCTGCATGCATACGCAACCACAGAGGAATTTCAACTTGCAAATGAATTGATTGACAGACGCTACAAATGGGTTCAACCGCGCGGCAAAGCTCCTACAGTTTTTGAACTTGCGGGAACCTGGGCCGCCGACAGGGAATACGGAAACAAACTGGATGTACTGCTGTCTCGTCTTGAAAAGTTTTAGGAATGAGCCTGAACCATCTCCACGATTTCTTTAGCCATATTGTCAAGTGAAACCTGCTTTTGCACCGCACCCAACTCAAAGGCAACCTTAGGCATACCGTACACTATGCTGGAATTTTCATCCTGACCGATAGTCCATGCGCCCTGCTTCCTCAATTCGGCAAGCTGAACTGCACCATCACGTCCCATACCTGTCATGATGATGCCAAGAGCACGGTTTTGATATACCTTTGCAACGGATTCAAAAAGCACGTCAGCAGAAGGCCTGTGACCGTTTCTCTGAGGCTCCTGATTCAAGCGGATAACATTGCACAAAGAGGATTTTTCCACAGCAATATGATAGTCACCAGGAGCTATGTATATCTGTCCCGGATGTATAAGATCCCCGTCCTCGGCTTCCTTTACGTCAAGGGGACAAACCCTATCCAGACTGGATGCAAATTCCTTTGTAAATCCTGCAGGCATATGCTGAACAACAAGAATCGGCTTTGAAAACTTTGGCGGGATTTTTGCAAACACTTCCCTTAGGGCATTCGGTCCGCCGGTAGAAATTCCAATGGCAACAATGTCAATTGGACCACCCTCCCTCAACGGAGTGATGACCTGGGGTTCCTTTTTGGATGACTGGAACAGATGCGGGTTGAATGCGGGGGCTGCTTCGGCTGTGGCAGGCTTTATCTTGTCGATGATGCCTTCCTTTTCCGCTGCGTTTTCGGCTTCCTTCAACTTTACCTGCTGCATGAAGTATTCCATCGGGTAAGTTTCTTTGCCGTGTCTGCGTGCGTATCGTCCACCGTACGAAGCAATGTTTTCTATTATTCTGTGTGAAACCGAAGAAATGTTGCTGGAAATGGCTCCACTGGGTTTCGTGATGAAGTCGCTTGCACCAAGTTCCAGACAGTTCATCGTAACCGCCGCACCCTTGGTTGCAATTGAAGAAAGAATGATTACAGGAATGTCGATTCCCTGCATCTTGCGTTCTTCCAAAAACTGAATGCCGTTCATCTCGGGCATTTCTATATCCAAGAGGATTACGTCAGGTTTCAACATCGGGATCTTCTGAAGGCAGAATTTGCCGTTCATGGCTGTACCGACAGTCTTTAAACCGACAGTGGAATCAACTATCCTTGAAATCAGATTGCGCATCAAAGCTGAATCGTCACAAACTAAAACAGAAATATCATCCATTAAACAATACCCCTCTCTTCGTTCATCTATTATCGTTACTATTTCTTTTCATACAAACAGGCCCAGTCGGTCTTGAGGAATTCAAATTTTGTATCCATACCAAACAGACTTTCTGAATGACCTATGAAAAGATATGAATTTGGCGCCATTGCATTGTAGAATCTGTCTATTGTAGCCTTTTGGGCCGCCTCATCAAAGTAAATCAGTACGTTGCGGCAGAAAACCACATCCAGGTTGCGCGAACCGCTGTCGTGACGCAGATTGTGGTAGTCAAAGCGGATTGTCTTCATCAAATCGGTTTTTACCTGATATCCATTGTCGCTTTTGGTAAAATACTTGTCCAGATAATCCTGGGGAACGCCGGATATGCGGGACTCTGGATAAAATCCCTGCTGACCAACCATCAGGGATTTGAGCGAAATGTCTGAGGCAATGATGTCGAAAGTATATGGGGAAGGAAGCTTGTCCTTTAAAATCATGGCAATTGTGTACGGTTCCTCACCAGTTGAACATCCCGCACTCCAGATGTGAATCTTTGTGTCTCCGGTTTTCTTTTTGTTTTCTATTACATGAGGAATGACATAATTTACGAGGGCATCAAAATGCGGCTGGTTCCTGAAGAATCGGGTCAGATTTGTCGTAACGCTGTCCAAAAATGCCTTGAATTCAGCCTGATCGGTAGTTACCAGCTTGTAATAGTCCATTACATCGGACAACTGCTTTTCCCTGAGACGTTCCTTTAAACGGCTATCCAGGATGGAGCGGTTGGTATCAGAAAAAGTGATTCCGCTGGCATCATAAATCAAAACGCGGTACTGGTCAAACTGAGAATCTGTTAACAAATCTGACATATTAAGTAATTATATCCCCACTTTGGCAAAATGTCCACTGATATTTATGCCTAATTCAATTCAACGCGCAGTTCAGGATTGATTGAATTGCCGTTTTTGTAAACCGTAAAATGCAGGTGTGGACCGGTACTCTGACCAGTGCTTCCGACTTTACCGATTTTTGTCGTTGTGTAAACGTACTGTCCCTTGGAAACAAGTATTGAGCTCATGTGTCCGTAGAGGGTCTTGTAGCCGGAATGGTGGCTGATTATGACGTAATTTCCGTAGACGTTACTCCATCCCGCCGTAATGACTTCTCCCTCAGAAGCTGCATAAATCGGAGTGCCGGTTGGACAAGCCATGTCGATACCACCGTGGTATGTGCGTTTTGAAGAATCGAACGGGCTTACACGCCAGCCGAAACGTGAAGATATGTAATAGCTTGAATGAAGCGGATTCTTAAAGAGGTCGCCGTTGATCTCCAGCAGAGTGATGCGGTCCATCTTTGCGCCTGTAACAAAAACCGTACGGCCTGCAGAAAGGGACTGGTTTTCCGGCATGGAATTAACCAAGGCAACTTTATCTGCCGGAACTGAATATTTTTTTGCTATTGTTTCAGGAGTTTCTCCGTCAGTCTTGACTGTGTAAAGGATGCCTTCCATTGTAGGAATCTTAAGATACTGTCCGATCGGAATGGTTCTGGAAGACTTGATGTTGTTTACGCTTATGATTGTGTCTGTCGTAATACCGTAGCGGCTGGCAATCTCGCTGATTGTGTCACCAGATTTGACCCTATATGAAAAATAGGAAAGTACGTTGTCTTCTGAAGGATTTACAGGAATTTCCGCAACAGCTGTTTCGGTTTCTTCGCCAGCGGACTCTTCAACATCCTCAAGCAGGGCTTCGACAGGGAGTTCGTCTTCAAAACCGCGGCCCAATTCGGCCAATTCGGTCTCAGACAGTTCTTCCTCTGCTGCGGCTACCGGTTCAACTGCCGGCAAATCGGCAAGAATCACGTCTGATGCCAGAGTTTCCTGCATCGGGAACCTTTCGCTCAAATCGGCATAGAAATCCATGCTCAAATCCGGAATGCCTGGCGTATCCAAACCACCCATACCACGGTAGTTGTTGTGATGCACCACTGCCACCGTCGTCGCAATGACAAAGGTTGCTGCACCCAAGACGCTAAGAGAACATACCAATCCGAATTTGACAAAAGACTTCATTTTAGTTCTCTTACTATACCACATTTTGCCATCAATTACAATTTTCTTTCCCATAAATTTCCCACTTTTTTGAAAAAAATTCACCTAAGCGTCTTCCGCTCCAGGAACTTTTCTCTTTAACCCCACCAAATATGTCTCAAAAGACTCAGATCTACATGCCTCAGGCTTAAATCCCCTTGCCGAAGCAAATATCTCCTTCATTTTAAGCAGCTCCTTCTGCTGGTTTCCGTTCTGGAAGATTTTGACGCAGAAATTGCCGTTTGGCTTGAGCATTTGACCCGCATACCAGATTGCCATTTCCACCAGAGCCTTGGACCGGGCTGTATCCACCGTCCTGTTTCCGGTTGTAAGGGGTGCCGCATCGCATACAACAAGGTCGTAGGGCCCATTCTGCTGAATTTTGACACGTATCTCCTCGCTAAGCAAATCCCCCTGGAAAAACACCAGATTTTCGCCCTTTACAGACGAATCAAGCGGATTCAGGTCTACGGACACCACTTTGCCCGTACCGCCAAGGTTCCTCAAAAGCCAAGTCGTCCAACTGCCGGGAGCTGAGCCTAAATCAAGCACTACATCCCCTTTCTTCAACATACCGAATTTTTTGTCGATTTCCTGAAGCTTGTACACACTGCGGGCCGGATAACCTTCCTTAAAGGCTTTTTGAGACCAAAAATCCGGCTTGCTGTAACTGTTCTGTTTGGACGGCATAGTCAAATTATCGGAAAAATGAAGCTAAATTATTAGAAAACAAATAAATAAGTCCTCATCCGACCTTAAACTTTCAGTTCTCAACTTTCAATTTTCAACTTCCAGAACTCGTTTTTGAATTAATCTTTTTGACAAATATATCCATGTTTGTATAGACCATTACGGCAATATACACAATGATGCAAATGGCAAATGCAAATGAAAAATTGAACGTGAGAACGTCGACTTGGGGTAAGATTCCGCAGAAAACAAGAATCGCAGTCAGGAATGCCACGGCATACAAAATCCAAGCCACCAGAGAAAGCTTTTTCTGTCTGGGCATGTAGCTGGGATCGATTTTGCGGAGGGACTCGCTGATTGATTCAGTATTTACGGGAGAAGTGATTGTAACTGGTCCGGCCGCTATTTTTTCCGCCCGGGAAATTGCCTTTATCTCTCCACGACATTTTGGACACGCAAGAAGGTGTTTTGTAACAGACCTAGGTATTTTCTCGCCCTTGTCCAAAGAAAGATAGGCGTCCATGCATTCTTCACAGTTAATCTTCATTTCATTCTCCTATACAGCCTCAATTCTTGTAGGAATATTCCAACAGTTTTTGCCTTAGCAGTTTTTTTGCCCTGAAAATATGGGATTTTATCGTATTCACCGGGAAACCGGTTATGATTGCAATTTCTTCGTAGCTGAAGTCATAGAAAAAGTAAAAGTCCAGGCAGATGGCATAATTCAGAGGCAGTTCCTGTATTGCCTCACGGACCGCTTCCTTGGTCAAATTGAATATCTGTTCTTCTTCCGGGGTCTTGAAGCTTGATTTGAGTTCAAAATCATCGGCAAGTGACTCGCAGTCTTTTTTTGCATTCTTGGCGTTTATGGCAGTGGTATAGGCGATTCTGGTAATCCATGTGGCAAAGGAGCTTTCACCCCTGAATGTCGAAAGGTTCTTGTACACCTTGATGAATACTTCCTGCATGAAATCTTCAGTATCGCTTTGATTTCTGAAAAATTGAATGCCCACCGCACGCACACGGTTTTGATAAAATGATATGAGTTTGGCAAAAGAATCGTTGTTGCCTTCAAAACATTCTTTAATCAGTTGAGTATCGCGCTTGAGGATTTGCTTTTTGTCTGCATCACCGGTATTATCGGGTTTCATTTTCCTTCTTATGCTTGAAGCTTGGGTTTACCTTGTAGAACAAGAGTAATGAAAGACCCACAACAAGCGGAACAGCTCCTCCAAGCAAAGAAAAAGACAGACCGTCTATCAATAGAAATAGAATTGTCAGAACTACTCCCACACCTGTAAGGCAAAGCCCCGTAAGAAGAGAAAAAACTTCGAGATTAACATGAACCGGCTGATACGACCCCTGCGCTATCCTCTGTCTGTTTTCACGATGTTTCCAAAGCAGTGCAAAAAACAAGATGATGGCACCAAAACAGATGCCTACGATTGGAACCAGAGAAACAATAACTTGAGCGGCTGGTGTAACTGTACCTTCCATAACTTAACCTCAACTTAATAGACAAAACACATTTCTATTTGTTGCAGTATCTTGACAAAAGACTATTGAAAAAACTGATACTCATCAAAATAAAGTTTGGTGATTTTTCCCATTACAAGCTGTTCGTTAATCTGTTCGGTAAGCTCTTCCTTTATCTGCTTTTCGCCTATGGAAAGAAGCTCGCTTTTTGTGTGTGTCGTGAAATAATCGTTGATAATGCTCTTGATCAGCCTGTCTTTCTGGGAGATTTCCTCGTACAGCGGAGTGTCGTCATCCGGGAAAGAGAACCATGGAGTCACCACCATGACGCACCCAGCTTCTTCATCCGATTCAGCCCTGGTAATGGGACGCATCTGCCCCAGTTCGTTGAATGTGGTTACCTTGGACTTTGACCTTTTGCTGCGGTTTATGACTTTCTGCGGTGTAGGATCGTTCCTTCGGTACTGGTTTTCCGCATTTCTGTTGAACGCAATGAACAGGATTCCCGTGGAAACAAAACCGACCACAACAACCATCAGAACCACAGACAGAATCTTTGGAAGTCTGGATGTTTTTACGGGTTCAGAGTATACGTTATCAGTAAAAAAAGCTTGTGCCCGGCTGGCGTACGGATTTTCCCTATATTCCATTTTGAGCCATTCCTCCCTAAGCAAACTATACCCTATTCTTCCAAAAACCTCAAGACAAAAAAACTCACAGTGATTTTACGATGTATGGAGACAAAAGTGACAGTGTCCGGGTGGTAGCATTTCCATCCTCATGAAGGATGCCGGGGATTCTTGCCTCAAGCTCTATCGTGTCAGAAAGCCATTCTTCCTTTTCTATGGTGCCGTTTTTCCTAACCAGCTCAACAAGGTGGTTTTGTGCCATCGGTATGCTAAAGTCCCTGAGTTTGCCCAAAAGGATTTCGGTCATCTGTTCAAGCAGAATGTCAAAGCCCTGCTGTGTATGAGCCGAGACCTTTACCGCATCCGGGAAGGCCGTGTTCAGCTCAGCGATTTTTTCAGCGTCATCCTGAACCGCATCAATTTTATTGAGCACAACAAGCCGTGGGATTTCACCTGCATGAATTTCGTCAAGAACGCGCAGGACCTGATTGTACTGCCACACGCACTGACTGTCGCTTGAGTCCACCACAAGAAGCAAAAGGTCACAGATGGACGCTTCTTCCAGAGTTGAACGGAACGCATCGATAAGCGTATGGGGAAGATTTGAAATGAAACCGACAGTATCCGTAAGCAGAACGGAAGATGCCTGTGAGATTGCAAACTTTCGGGTAGTCGGATCCAGGGTTGCAAAAAGCTTGTCTTCAACAAAAACGTCGGCACCGGTTAGGGCGTTCAGCAGACTGGACTTTCCGGCATTGGTGTATCCCACAAGAGAACATGTTGCAACGGCTGTCTTTTCCCTGAGTTTCCTTTGGGTTTCACGGTTGGAGGCTACCTGCTCCAGTTCCTTTTTAATCTGAATGATTTTGTCTTCTATCTGGCGGCGGTCAAGTTCCAGCTGTGTTTCTCCACTACCCTTTGCACCATAGTTTCCACCCCTCTGCCTTGCCATGTCTCCGTACATGTGGCTCAATCGCGGAAGTGAATATGTAAGCTTTGCCAGTTCCACCTGAAGAGTGGCTTCCTTTGTCTTGGCCCTCTGCGCAAAAATGCGGATGATGATTTCGTTACGGTCACAGACGGGAATGCCCGTAAGCTTTTCCCAGTTGCGCTGCTTGGTAGGCTCAAGCTCCCAGTCGAATATGATGGTGTCGGCAAAAATTTCCTTAGCCCTTTCCGCGATTCTTTGGGCGGTTCCGGTTCCCATTCCGTATGCGGGTGTCGGCTCACGTCGTGCGAGTACTATGACTCCGGCGGTTTCCATGCCCAATGTATCCACCAGCCCCTTGAGTTCATCCGGCTCCCTGTCATCCTTGTTCGGGTTTCCCACCAAAAGGCAGCGTACCTTACGTTCTTCCTCTTCTTTCACTTCAACCATAGAAAAATATTATAGCATTTTAAGATGAAAGTTGAAAGATGAAAGTTTTCAGTTTTCCGTTTTCACCTTTCCATATCACTTGCATAATACACTGTTTTTCTTTTATATTATCTGAAATTACTAATAAGAGGTGCAGAAAGATGAAAAAGTTCAAACGTACATTGGCTTTGGCCCTTGTACTCATCCTTAGCGTGGCAGGACTGTTTGCCAAAACAACTCCTGTAGAAAATCTCCACCAGTACGAATTGGAAAATGGTCTTACATTGTTTGTGGCGGAAAACCATTCCGTGCCGCTCACTTACATCGAGATTGCCGTACGAACTGGTGCCGTGGAACAGACTCCTGAAAATGCAGGTCTCTTCCACCTTTATGAGCACATGATGTTCAAGGGAAACGAGCTTTATCCAAGTGCCGCCGCCATACAGAACGCCCTTTCTGAAATGGGTGTTGCAAGCTGGAACGGTACCACAGGTAAAGATTACGTAAACTACTTTATCACGGTTCCTTCTTCTCAGACTGAAAAAGGCCTTGCCTTCTGGAATGCGGCCGTAAGAACACCGCTCATGGATCCAAAGGAATTCGAAAACGAAAAGAAAGTCGTCATTTCCGAAATCACAGGTTATGAAGTAAATCCGGGAAACATCTATCAGAATTATGTCTCAAACACACTGTTCCCAGAATCCGGCTACCGCAATGACCCGGCTGGAACCAGAAAGACAATTCAGAGCGCAACAGTCGCACAGCTCAGGGACATTCAGAAGAAATTCTACATTCCTTCAAATGCGGCCCTTTTTGTTGGCGGTGACGTAGATCCTGAAAAGACATACCAGCTTGTTAAGGCAATCTATGGAACATGGGACAACAACGGAAACTCTCCCACAAAGCCACATGACCAGCCTACAAAGACTCCGCTCAACAAGATGAAGCTTGCTATCATGCCGTATGATGCAATGTCACCATACATCGCCCAGGTATCAGTTACATTCAGGGGACCGGACACAGACTTTGACATTGACGACACTTATGCCGCCGACTACCTCTGTTCCCTTCTTGCTGAACCGGACGGAATTTTTAAGACAAAACTGGTACAGGATACTGAGCTTGGCATTCCACAGTCCGACTATGCAAACGGAGGATATACAACCGTGCGTGCAAGCGGAATGTTCAACTTTAGTGCAATAATGCTTCAGCCGGAAAACAACCTCCCGGAACGCTCAGTCAAACTCCTTAAAAAGATTCAGGACGATATTTTGCCTCAGATTGCAGCTGAAAAATCACTCTACCAGAAGAGCAAGGTAAAGCAGATTGTTTCAATTATGGAAAGCGACAGGATTTCTTCTACCGATACCGCGACAGACCTACTGTCTTTGCTCAGGTTCTGGTGGGCTGCAACATCAAGCGACTACTACTTCTCATACTATAAGAAGCTTGGAACCATTACACAGAAATCAATGCAGAATCTTGTGAACGAATACTTCACCGGAAAGAATGCACTGGTTACGGTTCTTGTAAATCCGCAGGTATATCAGCAGACTGTGGCTCAGTACAAGGCTCTTGGATTTGAAGTAATCGACGCAAACAACGCCTACTGGTGGAACAATCTCAAGTTCGCTCCCGATGCAAAAAAGGTTGCGGCCCTTACCGACACGTCATCTCCGGAAAAGGTTCCAGTCTACAAGCCGGCACAGAATTCAGGCAAGGACAATGCCACACTCGCAAAGGAAAATGTAACGGAACTCAAGCTCAAGAATGGAATTCCAGTTTATGTTCTTACCGACAAGACAAAAAAAATTGATACAGTATCTGTCTGCGTAAAGGGAGGACTTTCTCACCTGACCACAGAAACCTCAGGTCTTGAAGGAGCCCTGTTCCAGATGATGTCACAGTCTTCAGAGAAATACAGCTTTGAGGCAAGGCAGAAAATCAGCTTTGAGACAGGCGCAAACCTTAACCATTACACAGATCCTGAATACAGTACGCTTTCACTGTCTGTTCTTGACAAGAATCTTTACACTACCCTGCCGATGATGCTCGACGGTCTGGTGAATCCGAAGTTTGACGAAAGTGTCTTTGCCAACAACATGAACAATTACCTTCAGGAAATTCAGCAGACCCTGAACAATCCTTCATCCCTCATCATGTACACGGCACAAAAGACCGTTTACCAGGGACATCCGTATCAGACCACAACTTCCGTTACACAGGATTCAATCGGAAACATCAGCATTGACGCAATGAAAAAGCTGCATTCAGAAATCATCAACCCGAACGAGATGTTTATTGTTGCTGTTGGAAACATCAATGCAAAGAAACTTGTAACCGAGCTGAACAAATCAATCGGAACGATTCAGGCTAAAAAGACTGAGGCCACAGCAAAACAGGACGTTCCAAAAGTCAGCATAAGCGGAAAGCCTGTTGTTCTTGGAAACAAAAACGTGGCAGGAAACGGATATGCCCTAAGGGTATTCCCGGCACCTTCCGTTACAAGTGCTGATTACATCCCGGCATGCATTGCAAACAAAATTTACTCAGACATCATGTTCAATGTCGTAAGGGAAAGAAGAGGCATCTGTTATACGCCACTTTCAACGACAAACCGTTCAAGGGCACCGATTGGAGCAGAAGTTCTTGTGAACCTTACCGACTACAACAATTTTGCAAGCGCAGTGTCAGAAGCCCGCAACCTCATGTCCAGCGGAAAGGTGATTAAGAGTCTTGATGAAAAGGGCAACTACATCTTTGATACCCTTGCAAACAGCCTTGAAAGCTACAGGAACAAGTACATCAACTCAAGCTTCAGCTCTCTTGCAACAAGCTCAGGAAAGGCGGCAGAATTGATTGACAACCTGGTTTACTTTGAGGACATTGCACACGACACAAAGGAAATGGAAGAACTCCAGGCCCTTAGTGCAAGCGACGTCCTCCGTGTATTCAAGACCTACTGGATTGACGAGGGTTCCAGATGGTTCGCCATCGTAGGCCCCGGAGACGAAAATCGTCTGAAGTTCAATTAAAAAAATAATGAGTATCGTCATGCTGAACGCCTGCTGTCAAACAGGTGATTCAGCATCTTGATATGCAAACTCTAGATTCCGGATCAAGTCCGGAATGACGGGTGGAAGACTTTCATCTTTCATCTTTCACCACTTCCCAGTGTCCGTTTTTGTCGGCCCCTACACGGCGGATGAGGTTGTTTTTCTTTAATTCAGACAGTTTGCGGCTTATCGTTACACGCGATTTACCTGTTTTAGATGCAAGTTCCTCGTAGGAAATTGATGGGTTTTCTTTGAGCAGGGAAAGAATCAATTTTACAGTATCATTTACAGTATCACTTTTATCATGCATATGGATTGCATCGGAAATCACTTGAAGCATAAATTCAACAAAGATGCCAGAATCACATGAATCCGTAGCCTTTTCAATTACCTTGTAGTATTCTGCCTGATTCTCCCAAATCATGTTTTCAATAGGCAGGTGTTCAAAGGCTCCATTCCAATCCGAAAGCAACCTGGACTGCCAGAACCTTCCCATTCTTCCATTGCCATCTTCAAATGGATGGATGAATTCAAATTCATAATGAAAAACACTGCTCTTTATAAGGATATGGTCTTTACTGGTTTTGAGCCATTCGAATAAATCCGAAATCAAGAATGGTACACGGTCTGCCGGAGGAGCAATATGAGTTATACCATCCTTTCCCGCAACACAAACCCCTCCCTTTCTAAAATGCCCCGGGTTATCAACAAGTCCCAGTGTCATTATACTGTGCGCCTTGAGCAAATCCTTTACATTATATGGGTCGAATTCCATGAAATGTTCGTATGCTGAAATTGCATTTCGGACTTCCTGAACTTCTTTAACAGGAGCGATGACATGCTTCCCTTCAATCAAAGCCGTAACCTGTTCTTCTGACAGAGTATTTCCCTCTATTGCCAAAGAACCACGGATTGTTTTCATACGGTTGACCTTGCGAAGTTTTATTCCACTGTCGCTTTCAAC
>DBWR01000032.1:0-28103 GCA_002309305.1 Treponema sp. UBA1233
CAAGCAGGATGAAGAACAGAAGGAGGTCAAGACCGGATGCCAAAAGCTGTACCGGGAAACGAGGCGCCCCCTGCATGTAGACGGAACATGAACCAAAGTCAACCTTTCCGAAACAGCAGCCCGCCATAAAGCAGCCGACTCTTCCAAACGCCTGTGCAAGCGGAACTCCGACAATCAAAAGCGAATACAGAGGCTTTGAATCCATCTTGAACTGCCATCCGTAAATCGCCACACCAAGGAAGGCTCCCAAAAGTCCGCCATATACGACAAAGCCACCCTGCATGAGTGCCATAAATCCATATTCCCTGATCATCTCGGGCAAATGAGGAATGTTCACGAGTATGTACATGATTTTTGCACCGGCAATCATCACCAGAATCGCATAAAGGTACGAATAAAGCGCATCATCCCTCTTTACGGAGAATCTTGATGAAAGAAGGACAATGATGAGTCCCGCCACCAGCATTCCCGCCATGATGCAGATCGAGTACATCGGTATCTCTTTGCCAAAAACATGAATGAACGGATGCATTTACACTTCCACCCTTTCTATCCTTGCACCCAGAGACTGAAGCCGCTCAACAAGATGCTCGTAACCGCGTTCAATCTGATACACGTTGCTTATGACGCTTTCTCCATGAGCCGCCATCGCCGCAATAACCATTGCCATTCCGGCACGCACGTCAGGAGATACAAGATGCTCTCCATGCAAGAGGCTTGGACCGGTAACAACCGCCCTATGTGGATCGCACAGGGTAATTCGCGCACCCATGCTGATGAGCTTGTCCACAAAGAACATCCTGCTTTCAAACATCTTTTCAAAAATCAAGACAGTTCCTTCAACCTGGGTTGCAACCACCGTCATTATCGAAGTCAAATCCGGCGGGAATCCCGGCCACGGACTGTCATCAATTTTAGGAATCATTCCGCCAAGGTCATTGTTTACCCGCATTTCCTGTCCTGCAGAAACTGTAAGTGCATCTCCCTCAATGTCCCAGCGTATGCCCAGCTTGCCGAACGATATGCGCAAAGGCCTCATGTCCTTTGGATTGACACCGGTAATCGTGATTGAACCACGAGTAGCCGCCGCAAGTCCGATGAACGAACCAATCTCCATGAAGTCAGGTCCTATTGAAAAATCTGTCCCACACAGCTCTTTCACGCCTTCGATTGTAAGTATATTTGAACCTATACCGCTTATTTTCGCACCCATTGAATTGAGCATGTTGCACAAATCCTGAACATGTGGCTCAGAAGCAGCATTTGTAATCTCCGTTTTTCCGTCCGCAAGAACCGCCGCCATTACAGCATTTTCGGTTGCGGTAACAGATGCCTCATCAAGAAATATGTCCGCACCGACCAGCTTGTTTGCAGTAAACTCAAATTTACCGTTGGCGTTTACACGGGCCCCCAGCTCAGTCAGGGCAAGAAAGTGTGAATCCAGCCTGCGACGGCCTATTACGTCACCTCCGGGGGGAAGCATCACAGCCTTACCGCAGCGTGCCACAAGCGGACCTGCAAACAGAATTGATGCCCTGATTTTTTTACTCAAGTCATGTGGAATCGTACAGTCCCTGAGTTTTGACGAATTGAATTTCCAGACATGTTCTTCAAGCTTTTGGGCTTCAACACCCATAGCCTCAAGAATCTGAATCATCACATGACAGTCTTCTATTTCCGGAATGTTGCGCAAGACAACATCCTCTTTTGTAAGCAGAACCGCCGCAATGCACGGAAGCGCCGCATTTTTATTCCCGCTGGCATGAACGGTACCCTTGATCGGAATACCGCCTTCTACATGATACTCATACATCTGTTTCCCCTCTATATGTAACTGTACATCAGTTTTTTGTCCATTGAATGACCAGTTGAATCAATACATTAACGGCACAGATCATCTGGCTCAAGCTTGCCCACTCCGACCTGGAATGGAAATTGTGTCCGCCTGTAAAAATATTTGGTGTGGGTATCCCCATCTCCGTAAGCCTGGAACCGTCAGTACCACCGCGGATTGCAGGGAACACAGGTTCAAGACCGGCATTTCTGTATGCCTGCACAAGATGCTGAACCACCTCTGGATGCTGATCCATAATCGTCTTCATGTTTATATACTGTTTTGTATGTGTAACCTTGAACTCCCCGCCATAGGAATGTGCCGTAGCCGCCGCAAGCTCCTCCACCAGTGCAAGCCTCTTCTGCATTCCGTCGTCTTCAAAATCGCGCAAAAACAGTGTGATGCGGGCTGTCTCCATTCCACCGGAAATTTCCATCGGGGCATAAAACCCCATGCGTCCGTCCGTTGTCTCGGGCATCTGGTGGTGTGGCAGCGACTGTACGAAAGAAGACACCATGTTGATTGCGTTGATCATGTTGGGTCGTGCAGATCCAGTGTGCAGGGCCTTTCCGGTAAACACAACGTCGCTCTTGTATGCGTTAAAGCATTCGGTTTCAAGTTCGGCTACGTGTCCTCCGTCAACAGTATATGCGCATTTTGATTTTATGAGGTTCAGCGGAACATTGTCCATTCCGTGGCCTGTCTCCTCATCCGGAGAAAAAATGACCTCGATCTCACCATGCTTTTCATCCGGATGGCTCACAAAATATTCCAGTGCGGTCATTATTTCACTTACACCAGCCTTGTCGTCGGCACCAAGCAAAGTGTTTCCGTCGCTCGTGATGATTGTGTCTCCCTCTTTTCCGGCTTGGGCAAGAGCCCTGTCTTCTTTGGGGTCCAGAACGTTTCCATAGGGGAGTTTTATGGGCTTTCCGTCATAATTTTCGTGGATAATTGGCTTTACGTCCTTTCCGCTTACTTCCTCAACCGTGTCTATGTGGGCCAAGAGGCATATGGATTTTTTCCCTTCCATTCCGCTTGATGCAGGCAGGCGACCGTAAGTGTAGCATTTGTCCGTGGTTTGAACATCAGAGAGTCCAAGGGCCTTCAACTCCAGGCATAAAAACTTTGCCATGTCCCACTGACATTCCGTACTCGGTTGGATTCCGGAATCAGCTTTGACAGAATCGCTTTGTGAACAGACTTTTACATAGCTCAGGAAACGTCCTTTAAGCGGTGCGGCAAGTGGAGAGTTAAGAATTGTTTGAACGCCCATGCAAGCCTCCGGAATCAGTTTTTCTGCACAAAGTTGTTGACAGGATCACACCAGAGCCTTATCAACTCAGATTTGGATTTGTGCCTTGACTTTAAGAAGAGTGTCTTGTCGGACTCTGAATAAACATAGCCTGATGAATTGTAGCCTTCAAATTTTGGATCCGTGCGGAACATCATCTGCTGGATTTCTATCTTTGAATGGAATGTCGGAACTCCCCTGACTATCAGATAATGTGTGTTTTCAAGCGGGAATTCTATGTTCAGGCTGACCACGCCGTCGGACGCAGGTTTATATGTCACGTTGTTTGCGCAAGTCCATGTCCACACAGGAGTGCTGGAATAATATCCCAGAACCAGAGTATGCGGATAGTATGTGTTTGTCGGCAGGATTAGCGGATACAGTGCGGAAAGTGCCGAAAGGTTCATCGAAGAAACATAGGCCAGCTGCTGGTTTACAAGAAGTCTACCGGCCTCAACATATTCGTTGTGACCAGTCTGTGAACCAATCAGTATAAGTGCTGTTCCAAGGATGGCGTTCTGCTCAACGGAAATGAACAGGTCGTTTTCCGTAATGTGCAGGACTCCGTTTTCAAGTACGGCATTGTCTTCAAGAACCGAAATGCAGTATGGAAGTGCAGGCATGAGTCTGGCTGATATTTCCTTGTCCTTTGAAAGCATGTTTCCGTAAACGCTCAGGATTCCTATTGCCTGTGTAACTGTAGGTTCGGTTTCTTCAAGTGAACCAAGGAGACCAAGAATTGAAAGAACAGAGCCTGAATTTTTTTCACGAAGCATGTAGTCGCATATTCCGTCAACAGTATAGATGTCCAGGTTGCCGGAGTTAATCGCCGTCTGAACCATGGAATTGAATCGTTCAAGCTCAAGCGAAAGGGTTTTGTCCATGTTCACGAGGTTGTCAAAATACGGTGCGGAAACATACGTGCGCCTGTTGCTCCTCTTGAATGAATCGGGAACCAGATCAAGGCCTTCATTGTACTGGTTTCTGCTTGCCATCTCGGCCACAAAGGCAACAACATCCTTTTCGCTCAAGTCTTCTGCCTGGGATCCGCCTGCCGTTTGTGTAAATCGGGTAACCAAAGTGTCCCTGAACTGTTTAATTGATGTATTGTAAGACTGAACGTCGGTCATCGGCATGCCTGCAACCGCAACAAATTCAAACTTGCGGCTTGGGTCATAGACGGCATAACTTGCAAGGGGGTTATCGACGGTAAAGTAGATTCTTTCTGAGTCGACTTCGGCCGCCGTAAGGGCAAGGAGGGCTTCCTTGGAGTTGAGTATGACGCGACCGGCACTGAGTTCTTCTACTGTATGAGTGGGGGCATTCCGGTATGGTACGGAAATGGTATCAAGGCCGGATCCCGCACTTGCATAAATGTGAAGGGCTCCACCCGGGGCTTCATCGGAAACGGTGAACGTGATTGACGAGCCGCCTGCAAAATTCAGTTGCAATGAGTTCTTTGTTTCGGTAAAATTATCCAAAACAAGATCCATCACGGCATCTGGAGAAGCGGAGTTGAATCCCTTTACCGGGCTTCCTTCTCCCGCAACCAGGTTAAGGCCCCTGTACGAAACCTGAAACTGGTTCTTCAGCTTCATCAGGTTCTGGTCACCTTGGGTCTGGGCAAGAGAAATCCGTAAGTCACCAAATACCCGGTTGATGACAGATTCGGTCTTAAATTGCAATACAAATATGCCGACAATGAGAGCGGCGTACAGGACTGTCAGTCCTACAAACTTTCTAATAGGATGTCTACGCATTTGGTCAATTTTATCTTTTTATGGTAGAAAAAGCAAGTGACTAATGCAAAAAAGAGGAAATATGAAAATACAGTTGAAAAAAATCCGAGTTTATTCAATTCTGGCTCTTTTTGCCGCCGCCAGAACTTTTGCCACAGCTGCTCCCGACATGAGCACGGCATTACTCCCGGACAGTCCCGCCCCCACATGGACAAAAAGCTCATTCATGGACAAACTTGTTGACGCGCTGGAAAACGGCGGATATGAATCAGCCCTTGAGCTCTACGACTCAGTACCGGCAAAATATCAGGGAGATACAGAACTCCAGATCATAAAGGCTTCCCTCCTCCTCAGCTCAAACAAACTGAACGACGCAAAGAAAATCTGCACAAGCCTTCTTTCCAAGGATGCAAAAAATACGGACGTGCTGTCTCTGGCAATGGCAGTTGCAAAGGCACAGGGCAACAAGACCGAATGGAACAGGTACGTAAAGGAACTGATTGCAATTGACCCGTACAACCCGGAAGCAAACATTTCACTCGGAGAAAACGAATTTTCACGCAAGCAGTACAAGCAGTCCAGGCTCTATTTCCAAAAGGCCCTGGTTCACGACCCAAAAAACGTGGACGCACTCTTTGGTGTGGGTCAGACTTCATATTATCTTGAAGACGACGACAAGGCCATAAGCACATTCAAGAAAATCCTTACGATAGACCCCGAATATGCACCCGCCTATTCATATCTTGGGAAAATCGCCGGTGCCAACGAGGAATATCAGATTGCAAGCAACTATGCCCTGGAAGCTGTTGTACGCGACGACAAGAACTACGACTACATAATGGACTACGGCATGTACGAAAGGAACCTGGGCCACTACGCCAATGCAGAACAGGCATGGACAACGGCAATCTCCATCGATCCCTCATACTTCCTGGCATACGCATACAGGGCAGGCCTCTACGACGAGCAGGACATGTTCAAGGAAGCCCTCAACGACTACCTGATGGTAATCAAAACCAATCCAGACTATTATTTTGCATGGGAAAGCATCGGTGTACTGTACCTGCACGAAAAGGAATGGAAGAAAGCCCGCGAGGCATTTGAAAAGTGCTACGAACGCAATAAAACCAACATCTCCTACCCGCTGATGATAACATACTGCTACTACATGGCAAAAGACAGCCTGAACGCCAAGAAATTCAGCGACAAAGTCCTGCCGAAACTGGACAGGTCATCAATGGACTATGCGATTCTGCGTGTTTTCCATGATCTGGCAGGAGAAGCACCACTTATCCAGAAAATAAGCACCTTGACCAACAGCAACCAAAAAGGCAAAATGTACTTCTACATCGGCTTGTTATATGATATGATTGGCGGCAAGGAAGCGGCCAACAAATATTATTTGGAAGTCGTAAATTTAAACAGCCCCATGTTCTTTGAATACAGAATAGCTGAATGGAGCGTTGGAGAATTAAATGTCAAATGACACTCAGACGTCTGAGTCTGAAATTGAAGAAAACCAGGAGCAGGCCATAGACACTGTTCCTGCAACCCAGAAATTCATTGAATTGAACGGCAGAAAATTCATACTTGTGGGAACAGCCCACGTTTCTGCCCAGAGTGTAGAAGAAGTAAAAAACGTAATTCGGGAACAGCATCCTGATTCCGTCGCAATAGAATTGGACCAGAAGCGTCTTGAAAGCATGGAAGACCCTGAAGCCTGGCGGAAGATGGACATCATCAAGGTACTCAAAAACAAGCAGGGATTCCTGATGATTGCAAACCTCGTCCTTTCCAGCTATCAGAAGCGCATGGGAACAAATTCCGGAATAAAGCCCGGTGACGAAATGATGGCCGCCATAACAACCGCAAGGGAATTGAACATTCCTCAGGTAATGGTGGACAGGCCGATTGCAGTTACGCTAAGGCGTGCATGGGCAATCAATTCATTCTGGGGCAAGATGAAGCTTTTGTCTTCTCTGGCAGTCAGTGCATTTTCAAAGGAAGAAGTTGATCCGGAACAGATAGAAAAGCTCAAGCAGAGTTCAGAAATGGACAGCATGATGTCAGAGCTTTCAGACTATATGCCAAAGGTAAAGGAAGTGCTTATTGACGAACGCGACCGCTACCTTGCAAGCCACATCTGGGAATCCCAGGGAGAATCGGTTCTGGCGGTTTTGGGTGCGGGACACCTGCCCGGAGTTGAATCATGGCTCAAAAAACTCGCATCCGGAGAGGCAAAACCCGACTGTACGGATATTTCCAGCGTTCCTCCTGCATCTACGGCATCAAAAATCCTTGCATGGGTTCTTCCCGCACTGGTCATAGCACTAATTGTGGTAGGATTTGTCTTTGGCGGAAGAAAGACTGGATTTGACCTTGTGTGGCGCTGGGTCTTCTACAACGGTGTATTTGCAGGAATAGGCGGAATAATTGCCGGCGCTCATCCGATTACAATTCTTGTCGCTGTCCTTACGGCCCCATTCACATCCCTGTGTCCGTTCATCGGGGTTGGCATGGTCACGGGCATTGTCCAGGCATCAATCAACAAGCCTAAAGTTGAAGACATGGAAAACATACAGAAGGACGTATCTTCAATCAAGGGATTCTACAAGAACAGAATCCTCCGCATACTGTGGATTTTCCTCTGGACTACAATCGGAAGCACCGTGGGAACAATACTTGCGGGAACATCCTTTGTCGTCACAATCAAAAGGCTCTTTGGAAAGATTGTCGCATTCTTTAAGGGTGGAGTTTAAGATTTTCCAAGACAGATGTCGCTTATGATGCATTCCCCGCATTTTGGGGAACGTGCAGTACAGACATATCGTCCGTGCAATATAAGCCAGTGATGCGCATGGTCCATAAATTCATCAGGAACACGGCTCAAAAGCGACTGTTCGACTTCAATTGGAGTTTTACCTTCCGCAAGGCCTATCTTGGGGCAAATCCTAAGCAAATGGGTATCCACAGGCATTGTCTTCTCCCCGTAAACCACATTCAGGACAACATTGGCGGTTTTTCTTCCAACACCGGGGAGAGACTCTAGATCCTTACGGTTGTCCGGAACCTTTGAATCAAAATCATCCACAAGACGCCGGCTCAATTCCATTACATGGTCTGCCTTTGTGCGGTACAAGCCTATGGATTTTATGTATGAGATAAGTTTTTCGCGGCCAAGGGAAATCATTTGTGACGGGGTTTTTACGATTTTATATAAGCCTGCGGTTGCCTTGTTGACGGCCTTATCCGTGGTCTGTGCGCTGAGAACGACACTCACAAGGAAACAGTAGGCGTTGGGGGCAGTAAGCTCGCTCTTGGGCTCAGGATTCTGTTTCCTGAACCTTTCGAATACTTCCCTTATCTGCCCCTCGTCCAGCAGCTTGGCCTTCAAATCAAATACCGTTGAAGTGTGTGGCCACCTTGTCCAGAACATAATCGCGGAATTCATTCAGCTTGAATGTCTTCTGCGGTATCTGTGAGCTGAAGCGGAAACGGCATGTAACTGTCTCCTCCTCCTGCTCCTTTGCTCCGACAACAAGAATGTACGGCGTCTTATGTTCCTGGGAAATCGTCTTGATCTTTCCCTTCATGTTTTCATCGCTTGTGTATGCATTGGCACGGATTTTTGCACAGCGCAGGAAATCACACACCTTTTGTGCATAGTCGTTGAAATCAGGACTTACAGGAACTACAGCGGCCTGTTCAAAATGCAGCCATGAGGGGAATGCACCGGCATAGTTTTCCACCAGAATGCCCATAAAGCGCTCAAGTGACCCCAAAACCGCCCTGTGGAGCATTACCGGGTGATGCTTCTGGTTGTCCGAACCTATGTACTGTGCGTCAAGGCGTTCTGCAGACGGAAGCTGATAGTCAAGCTGAATCGTACCGCACTGCCATTCACGACCAAGGGCATCAATCAGGGTAAACTCAAGCTTTGGACCGTAGAAGGCACCCTCGCCCTCCTGAATCTCAAACTCAAGACCCGCTGACTTACATGCGGCAGAAAGTGCGGCCTCGGCATGATCCCATGTGGCATCGTCACCGACATGGTCTTCCGGCCTTGTACTGAGCTTTACCAGAAGATTCTTGTCAAATCCAAAATCCTTGTATACGTCCTTGAGCAGGTTGCAGAACTTGGTGACTTCCGCCTCAATCTGTTCCTCGGTACAAAGAATGTGGGCGTCATCCTGAACGAATCCCCTTACACGCATGATACCGTGCAGGGTACCGCTTGGCTCGTTGCGCACACAATGACCGAATTCAGCCATGCGAAGTGGAAGATCCTTGTATGAGCGGACCTTGCTCTTAAAGATTTCAAGTGCACCAGGACAGTTCATTGGCTTTACGGCAAACACGCGCTTTTCACTTTCGGTGATGAACATGTTCCTCTGATAGTGTCCCCAGTGGCCACTGCGTTCCCACAGGGTACGGGGCATGATGGCGGGAGTGTTTACTTCGACATAACCGTCGCGCTGAACCTTTTCCCTCATGTAATCCTGAAGCGTAACGTACATGCTCCATCCGTTGGGGTGCCAGAATACCTGTCCCGGATCTTCAGGATCAAGGTGGAACAAATCCATCTGGACGCCAATCTTGCGGTGGTCACGTTTGTCGGCTTCTTCAAGCATCGTAAGGTAATCCTTAAGGTCATTGGGCTTGTAGAAGGCAACCGCATAAACACGGCTAAGCATCGGGCGGTTTGAATCTCCCCTCCAGTATGCACCGGCGGTTTTCATCAATTTAAAGCTCTGTGCATTTATTTCCTTTGTATTCTGAACATGAGGTCCGCGACACAAATCTGTGAATGTGTCCTGGGTGTATGTTGTGATCTTTTCTCCTTCCGGCATATCCTTAATCAGCTCAAGCTTATAGGGCTGATCCTTGAAGAGTTCCAAAGCTTCTTCGCGGGTCACTTCCTTTTGAACAAAGTCAAAGTTACCTGCCAGAATCTTGCGCATTTCCTTTTCAACTGCAGGGAAATCGGCTTCTGTCAGCTTGCGGTCAGCCGGGAAGTCAAAGTCATAATAAAATCCGTTGTCGATAGCCGGTCCAATCGCAATTTTCGTTTCCGGAATAAGATGAAGGACAGCCTCCGCCATGACATGGGCAAGACTATGCCTTATTTTCTGCAAATTTTCATCAACAGCCATACTAGTACCTCACAAAGAGACAAGATACCCTTTTTGCGATGTTTTTTCAAGAGGAGAGTTGTCACGTGGATTTGCATGTTGCTTTAGCAACAACGTAAAATCAAATTCCTTACAAAAACGGCCGAAGAGACGTATTCGAAATTCAGATAAGATTGAATGAACGCAATATTACGATCGATGATATAATGAATGCAATCGATAATGGTGAAATCATTGAACAGTACCCTTCAGATTTTCCATTTCCGAATCCGTGTGTTCCTCAACTTTCACCATAGTATTTCATTAGAGCAGACTGCACACTTTTTTAAAGAAAAAACGTAGTTTTTTCGAATCCGCGTGACNNTTTCCACTTTCATCTTTCTAACTATAGAATAAAATTGAATAATAAACTATACTTAAATCATCCTTTTCATGACTATGGGTTTTTTATGGGTTTTAAGTTCAAGACGGTTTTGTGTGCATTTTTAATAGGAACAAGCTTTTTTGCATCAGCGGCAGGCACCCCCAGCAAGACAACATCTAAGGCGACAACAAAGACGACAACAAAGTCAACAGACAAGACGACGGCAAAGAATAAAAAAGACAGCAAGAACACAAAGGAAGAGCTTCCTCCCCCACTTCCATTTGAAGAGGAGGCACTTTCTACAGAAGAAACAGTCATAGAAGAACAGATTCCAGATATTGATGATGACACCCCTTCTGCCACAGTCACAACAGACGGGTCTTCCCCGGATGCGGCTTCCTCCACGGACACATACGCCATGGAACAGGAATTGGCGGCAGGTATTGAAGAAGCGGCCGGAAACATACAAAACGAAGGCATGACAGAAACGGAATTCGTCTCACAGGAAGAAGAATCAGAGAAAAACGGCATAAAACGAAAGGAAATCGGGCTTGCGGGTGTTGACCATGAGCTTACGGAAAAATACCGGAACCAGTACCTTGGAGCACACGGACGAAAACTCCTCATAGAATCGCTCAAAAACTCAGTTCCATACAGGCCATACATCATTCAACAGCTTACGGAAAAGGGGCTTCCGCTGTACCTGCAGTACCTCCCGATTGTTGAATCAAACTACGTTCCCACGGCAGTATCCCGTTCTGGGGCAACAGGAATTTGGCAATTTATGGAAAATTCCATGAAACCGCTCCTCAAAAAGAGCACATGGTTTGACGACAGGCGCGACGGCTGGAAATCCACCGACATGGCAATACTAAAGCTCACGGAAAACTACAAGACTTTCGGTGACTGGGCTCTTGCCCTTGCGGCATACAACTGCGGCGCGGGTGCAATGTCCAGAATCCTAAGGGAAAATCCGGGAAAAGATTTCTGGTACCTTGCCGAAAACGGAATCCTGAACCAACAGTCATCCCAATACGTTCCAAGGCTCCTTGCCATAGCCGACATCATAGAAAACGCCGAATATTACGGTGCCACGGACATCAAGGAAGCAAATGAGCTCATAAAGGACCTGCCGGTAGAAGAATTCGACTACATATCCACCAGCGCCATGATAAGCTTTGGTCAGCTTGCTGAGGCCTCGGGGGTCAAAAAAGACACGATAAAACAGCTGAATCTTGCACTTTTCCGTAACTGTACGCCTGCCGGAGAGGTTTATAAGGTAAGGCTGCCCAAGGGAACGGCCGAGGGAGTTGAAGAAAAACTCAAGAAAATGGGTGTTGCAAAGGACGCGATAATCCATACCGTAGTAAAAGGGGATTCCCTGTGGGGAATTTCACGAAAATACGGGGTTACCGTAAAAGACCTGTGTGACGCCAATTCAATCAGCGAAAATGGGATTTTATCTATAGGAAAGAAGCTGATTGTGCCGATATTCAAATAAAGCCCTTTTTGTTTAAAACATAAGGGGATTTATTAGGGGATTACGTTTTATGGTTAAAAAAATTGCATTTGTTTCCACCCTGCTTTTTATGGCGGCGGGATCATTCGTATTTGCAGACAAACAGGCAGATGACATTGAATATTATTCACAATATTTGGCTGAAGGATTTACATACAACGAGGTTCAGGAAGCTGAACAGGCCGCATATGCAAGTGCGGATATTGCCCCGGAACGCTCTGTCATGAGTTCCACTAGCCGTGTGGACTGGAGCAAAAACGCCCTGGTTTCCGACGTGACTCTGGATGTGGTAAAAGCCGGAATCCCCATGCCAAGCGGAAAAGCCGTTTCATTGAACAGAATCCAGATGGAACTTCCTGTTCTGGTAAAGGACCCGCTTCTGGCACTTTATGCAGACGACACGAATACAATCGGTGACCTCGTTCTGGACGGAAAACTCACTCTGGACGCACTCACACGCATCATAGACAACAGCAAGAAGACTCCGCCATATTTCGTAAACGCATCAAACAACCTCAAGACCACACATACAATAGACCTCAAGCAGATAGGTGCACTTCTGGTAAAGCACAACACCCCCTACGTTCAGGAAAAGCCAATCGACAGGATTGCCTCCCGCGCATATTCGGGAATCGTAATCGACGCACGCGGCCTTCTTCCGGTACACGGCGAGCACACCAAGTCAAAGGTTTACCCATGTCTTTTCCCGAAAGTCTGGAACCAGGACATGACTCTGGTATACGAACGCAACATGGTGTCTTCTTCCGTGGCAAAGACAAAGGGAATTGTGGACTACATGAAGGGTCAGGGAAGCAACAAGAAGACGGAAAGGGCTGGAAACGACCCTCTCTGGATCAAGGCAAGGGAAGTCTACGGCGTAAACCGCTGTGATCCGGTCATTTCCTACGAAGATTACCTCAGAATCACGACAATCCCTGAAAACCTGGAGCTTTTGAAGCAGGGCAAAGTTGTTATCCTTCTGGATGAACTCTCTTACACGGTAACCACACCCAAAAAGGATGTTCCATATTATCTGGAATACAAGAGGCTGGAAAATAAGATAGACGAGTCAAAGATAGATCCAACCGACTTGGACGACACTCCACCAGGAGCAAGGTTCACGGTAATGGATTTGCGCTTTATCGCAGACTCATGGGAGCTTTTGCCTGATGAACGCCCACGCATAAAGGAAATTGCAGAGCAAATCAAAACCTTTATTTCCGGAAAGGACTATACAATCAGGGTAAACGGCCACACGGCAGACGTAAACAAACCAAACGGCCAGCAGAAACTGAGTGAGCAGCGTGCAGAATCAATCGTCAACGCACTTATTGCCGAAGGACTCCCCAAGGAACTGTTCACATGGTACGGTTACGGTGGAACTAATCCAATTGCCGACAACAATACCGCAGAAGGAAGGGCCCAGAACCGCCGTGTAGAAATCTTTGTAATCCCAAGCGGAACGGACATTCAATACCGGTAAAAATGGCTGACCTTTTTGACTACCTGATCTGGCGGGGCGACTTGGATTTTTCCCAAAGCGCCTTTAACGAAGTAGACTGCCTGCTTTTGTGCCAGATCACGTATTTGAATTTCTACTCCCTTGTCCCACACGATTTTTCAAAAAACGGCCCCCTGCTAAAGAACGTAGCCCAGAACATGCTCAAGCTAAAGGATTATGCCCAACGCTCCGACCTTGGACCGGGAATTAACCCGCGGACAATGGAACTGTTTATTGAGGCATCCAAAACCAAAAGATTCGGCTCACTGAACATGTGTGCTTTCAGGAGCATAACAGACCTGGAAAAGGAAGAACAGTTTTGCGCCGTAACATTCTGCTCGCCACAGTGGAATGCGGTTATTTTCCGCGGAACCGACAGTTCAATCGTAGGCTGGAAGGAAGACTTCAACCTGGGGTACCTTCCACAAGTACCGGCTCAAGTAGACGCATGCGAATATCTTGACCAGGCCGCAGCGGAACTGAAAAACCAATTCATTCTGGGAGGACACTCCAAGGGTGGAAATCTTGCCCTATATGCCGCCACACACTGCAAGGGACATCACGTTTCCCGCATACTTTCAATTTACAACAACGACGGCCCCGGTTTCAGCAGGGAATTCTTCAGCTCGGAACGTTTTTTAAGCGTAAGGGACAGACTCAACACCTATGTGCCCGGACTTTCGATAGTGGGGATGCTCTTTTGCCACCCGGACGAATACAAGGTTGTGCAAAGCAGCGAAAAGGGATTCGGACAGCATGACCCCATGAGCTGGATTCTGGACGGTCCAGGTTTTGAACTTATTGAACAGAGGGCCAACGCCTCAAAATTCATCGGGGAAACCATAAACGAATGGATGGATGACCTTTCTCCCGAAGAAAAGGAAGAATTCATCGAAACGGTATTCGGAGTGCTCAGCAAGGCGGACATCACCAAATCTGCCCAAATGTCGGACAAACCGCTAAAATCACTGGGAAAGGTAATAGGAGCAAGCGCCAAACTTACATCCAAAACCCGAAACGCAGTATTCCATGTCGTTGGGGAACTGATAAAAACCGGAATCGGCAACCTTAGAAGCCAATAGCCCCAAAAAAAATTGTTTCTATAAAAAATAACGGAAAACCTTGCCACAAATCATTTTTCACTATACAATTACGGATAAACATTTGAAAAAGCGGAGTATTATTACCCCCTAGGAGAAAAAAAATGGCTGAAGGAAAACAGAGAGAAACTCTGGGCAGCAGGCTTGGATTCTTGCTGCTGTCGGCAGGTTGTGCTATCGGATTGGGAAACGTATGGAGATTCCCCTACATTACAGGAAAATACGGTGGAGCCGCATTTGTTTTGATATATCTGGCATTCCTTGTAATTCTTGGACTTCCAGTTATGGTTTGTGAATTTGCAGTCGGACGTGCTTCCAGAAAGAGCGTGTCAACGGCATTCAACGAACTTGAACCAAAGGGAACAAAGTGGCACTGGTACAGCGGTTTTGCCGTAGCGGGAAACTACCTCCTCATGATGTTCTATACAGTGGTTTCAGGCTGGTTCCTGAAATACTTCTTTGAGATGGTAAGCGGAAAGTTCGTCAACATGAATGCAGACCAGATCGGTGCTGCTTTTGGAGCAACTGTCGGCAACTACAAGATCCTCCTCCTCTGGATGTTCATCGTAATCGTAATCGGTTTTGGAACATGTTTCCTTGGACTCAGAAAGGGTGTTGAAAAGATAACCAAGATAATGATGTCGGCCCTATTCATCATCATGATCGGACTGGCAATTTATGTGGCATTCATCCCTGGTGCCGGAGCAGGTTACGCATTCTACCTCAAGCCGGACTTTAACGCACTGGTAAGCGGAGAACACGGTATTGGAGATACAATTTACGCCGCAATGGGACAGGCATTCTTTACCCTGTCACTTGGCATCGGTTCCATGGAAATCTTCGGTTCATACATCGGAAAGGATAACTCCCTCAACGGAGAAGCCCTCCGCGTAATCGGACTGGATACCTTTGTTGCCATCGCCGCAGGACTCATCATCTTCCCGGCCTGTGCCGCCTTTGGAGTAGAACCTTCTTCTGGTGCCGGCCTTGCATTCGTTTCACTGCCAAACGTATTCAACGCAATGGGACCTGTTGCAGGACGTGTCGTAGGATCATTCTTCTTCCTGTTCATGTCATTTGCCGCACTTTCCACAGTTATCGCCGTATTCGAAAACATCGTGGCATTCCCAATGGACAAGTATGGATGGAGCCGCAAAAAGTCAGTACTGGTCAATTTCATTGCAGTCACCCTGCTTTCAATTCCTGCCGCACTTGGCATGAACGAATGGTCTGGAGTACACTTCGGTTCACACATCGGTTCAATCGACGCTCTGGAAGACTTTATCGTAAGCCAGAACCTCCTCCCAATCGGATCTCTCATCTTCCTGTGCTTCTGTATGCACAAGAGGGGCTGGGGCTGGAAAAACTTTATCGAAGAAGTCGATACAGGCAAGGGACTTCGTTTCCCAAAGAACGGATTCATCAAGTTCTACCTCAAGTGGCTTGCTCCAATCATCATCCTTATAGTATTCGTTGCTGGATATTTCGACATATTCGGCGGCAAATGATTTTCTAAGCTGACAAAGGCTACCCCGGGGATTTACAGTCTTCGGGGCAGTCATAATGTCAGCCGCACTCTTTCACCTCATTTCATCTTTCAATCACCAACACATCACCATCACCTTCCTCCCGAATAAAAAAATTGGATTTTTTCCCGAACCTATGGTATAATTTTCTTAAACAAGGAGGATGTTACGGCAAAAAAATATCTTTGGGGCGACAAAATTGAAAACGAGTCGGATTTCTTCTCCCAAAAAAAAGAACTCATCAACGAATCCAACTCCAGGCTGTTCAACTCCTTTTCCCTCATCTCATTCATATTTTATTTTTCATTTTTCCTTATTTCACTGATACCCGTAGTACATGAAAAGCTCATCTATGCAAGCAGGACATACCGGATGATTTACTTTTTTTCATCGGTCGCAACCTTTGCCTGTCTGCTGCTTTCAGTTTTCCTGCACAAATTCATAACCAGACACCCACTCCCCTTTTTGTACTCCATCTTCCTGATACTTTACACAAGCTGTACATTCATCAACCTGTGCAATCCCGAGCCGATTCCCTATACCATGGTAACGGTTTTCCGCATAATGTTCCCGGTACTTGCCATCGACTACCGCATACGGAGCAATCTGTTCAACAGCATCATAATCGCAGTACTCCTGTTTCTGATTTCATACAACTTCAAGCCGGAAGGTGTCTTTTTCATTGACTTTATGGTGGCCCTGGTTACGACATGCATTGCCACGGTAATGGGTTCGCACTATCTCAGCAACCAGATCCGCTACATCGAAACCAAAGACCAGAAGCTAAACAAAGACCTGGAAATAGAAAAGGCAAAGGGAGAGGCAAAAACCTCATTTGTGGCGCACATGTCCCACGAAATCCGAACTCCGGTTCATTCAATTCTGGGATTGAACGAAATCATACTACGCGAAACCGACAGTCCCCAAATCCGTGAATACGCAAGCAACATACGCACCTCAGGAGACACACTCTTAAAGATAATCAACGACATTCTGGACTTTTCCAAAATTGAATCTGGCAAACTGGACATTGTACCTGCCGAATACGAGCTTAGTTCAACGATTACCGACCTTGTTAACATGGTTTCCCAGAAGGCAAGGCAAAAGCAGCTTGAACTTGTCATTGACGTGGACGAAACCATGCCCCACCTTCTTTTTGGAGACGAACTCAGAGTAAAGCAGTGCATCCTCAACATACTGAACAATGCGGTAAAATATACGGAAAAAGGCTCCATCACCCTGTCCATCGGCTATGAACGCATCGACTCCGAACAGATATACCTCAAGGCAAGCGTAAAGGATACGGGAATCGGAATCAAGGAAGAAGACCTTACCCGCATGTTTGGGGAATTTGAACGTGTAGACGAAATCAGGAACCGCACCATAGAAGGCTCAGGTCTGGGCTTGAGCATCACCCAGATGCTGTTGAACAAGATGGGGTCACGGCTGGAAGTTCAGAGCACCTATGGGGTTGGCTCCACATTCTCTTTCTCCGTAAGGCAGCAGGTTACATGGTGGGAAAAAATCGGCAACTTTACCGAACGGTACAATTCAATCATACATTCAGAAGTCGCATACAAGGAAAGCTTCCACGCACCCAACGCCAACATCCTTGTCGTGGATGACACAAAGATGAACCTGATAGTAATGGAAGGCCTCCTTAAAGAGACGGAAATCAAGGTAGATAGCGTATTAAGCGGACGGGAAATGCTGGATAAGGTCAAGGAAAAGCATTATGACGTCATCCTGATTGACCACCGCATGCCGGGAATGAGCGGAGTAGAGGCACTTCATGAGCTAAAGAACATACCGGACAGCAAGTGCAGGGACGTTCCATGCATAGCCCTTACAGCCAATGTTGTGTCTGGAGCAAGGGACTACTACCTCAAGGAAGGTTTCTCGGACTACATCTCAAAGCCGGTAAACAGTGCCCAACTTGAAAAAATGCTCAAATACTACCTGCCGCCGGACAAAATTGTAATTCCATCCGACGTACTTAACTACGAAAAGTCAAGACAGGCAATCTTAAAGGATTTCCGCAATCTGGAAGGCATCAACATTCATACCGCCATACAAAACTGCGGAACCACCGACGTACTTATGGTTGCCCTGAAGGAATACTATGCAAGCATAAAGGAGCGTGCATCCCAGATCGAACAGTACTGGCATGACCACGACCTGAAAAACTACACGATTCAGGTTCATGCGCTAAAGAGTTCATCCCGCCTTATCGGAGCCCTGGAACTGTCGGAAAAGGCCGCCTATCTGGAAAAATGCGGAGACGAGGGCAATATCGACGAAATCGACAAAAATACGGGCTCACTGCTTGAACTTTACCGTTCCTACGTCCTGAAACTGTCGGATTTGGACAAGGGACAGGAAAAAAAGAAGCCCATAGCAAAGGAAAGGTATGCGGAAGCCATCCAGGCCATAAAAGAATTTACACTTTCATTTGACTTTAATGCAATTGATAGTATAATAGATATGTTGGAAGCATACTCTGTTCCACCGGAAGAAGAAGAGCGATACGGCAAGATTAAAAGATGTGCTCGCGGGGGAGATCGAAAAGCATTGATGGAACTGTTGAATCTTTAGGAGGTCATTATGGATAAGCGGGTTTTATTTGTAAATGAGGCACCGGAGAATTTCCTTATTACTGCAATGGAAAAATCTCTGGAAAGTGCTGGTTATGAGGTAATTTTTGCCCAACCGCATCCAAAGGAAATAAAATCAATCTCCAACCTGCCCAAAATTTTTCTTGTTTATCTGGACGGAGATGAAACCAGATACAATGCAACCCTTACTTTTTTTGAATCCCTGATAAAGGCTGACCAGGACAACCATCTGTTTTTGATAGGCAACCCCATCGACATAGAAAACTCATACCGCATAATCGACAAGGACCTGATTACCAAGGCATTCCAGAGGCCGGTAAACACCAGCGACCTGATTACCCAGCTGGACATAGCATGCTCTGGCTACAGCATTGACTCCACAAACGGCGGTGTACAGAGAAGCTTTACGGGAAGTGAGGACGTAAACAAAAAGACAATCATGATTGTTGACGACGACACTTCATTCCTGCGCTCAATGCAGACAAGCCTTTCCAAGAAATTCAACGTTTACATAACCAATTCCGGATTAAACGCCGTAGACTTCCTCAAGGAACGCAAGGTGGACCTCATCCTTCTTGACTACGAGATGCCGATACTCTCCGGTCTTGAAACGTTCAGGATTTTGCGCAGCGAACAGATGACCATAGATATCCCGGTAATATTCCTTACATCCAAGGACGACAAGAAAATCGTCATGCGCGTACTGGAAGGCAAACCGGAAAACTACCTCCTGAAGCCGATTTCACCATCCATCCTTACCCAAACGGTGGAAGACTTCTTTGCAAAACAGGCCCGCGGAGAAACCAACAAAGCCATAGACCCCAGAATTCCAATTGATTTGGAAGACCTGGAAGACGACAAACCGGAAGAAGAAAAATGACGGACACACCCTGCATAGAATTCTCAGACGTAAGCTTTGCGTATCCCCCGGACGGAAGCAAGGACGAAAACGGTAACATCATTACCCCTTCCCCTGTATTTGACCACTTTACCGGTTCAATACCAGCCGGTTTTACAAGCCTCATTGGTCCCAACGGAAGCGGAAAATCCACATTCATGATGCTTGCAAGCGGACGTCTTGTTCCAGATTCAGGCAAAGTCACCCTTTTTGGACGTGACATAGCATCTCTGGACGAGCAGAACAAAAACCTTCTTGCATCAGTGATTTATCAGAACATGGAATTTGAGTCAGACGACAAGGTCTCTTCGCTGTTGGGCTATGTGTTTTCCAACGGTGCATTAAAGGGAAATGCAAAAGCCATCAACAAAGGGGCATCGCTTTTAGACGAGGCAATCGAAGTATTTGAGCTTGAAAAACTGCTTGACCACGGTTTAAGGCAATTGAGCAAGGGAGAGATTCAGAGGGTGCTTCTGGCATTCAGCATGCTGTACGGAAGCGCTTCGGTTTTTATGGACGAGCCACTCTTTGCAATGGAATGGCAGCAGAAGAAAAACGCCCTGTCATACATACGCGACTATGCGGAGCAGACCAAGACCGCAATTTTCATATCGATGCATGAACTGGATTTGACAAGGGAATACGCACAAAGGGTACTTTTATTCCACCCCAACCGCGACATGGATTACGGTACCCCCGACGAAGTGATGACTAATGAAGATTTGGAAAAAGCATACGGAGTCCCTGTGGCCATGCTCAAAAAATCAGAGGACATGACCCGAGAGACCCTTAACCAGATAAGTGAAGTCATTCCAAACTTAAGATGCTGAATCAAGTTCAGCATGACAGCGGCCGTCATTCCGGACCTGATCCGGAATCCTACAGAAAGATGCTGTGCGAAGCCGCCGAAGGCCATCAAGTTCAGCATGACAATTACTTCTGAAGGATAAAGTCAAACACAAGGAATGTCTTTCCGTAGAACACACCACGCGCCTTAATGTTCTTGCCCTTAAGTTCTGCAAGCATTTCCATTTTGGCGTCTTCCACCTGCACCTGATATGTTCCGTCGTCCGTCTTTAACTTGAATGAACGCTTTCCTTTTCCACCGCTGACCTTGAGTTTTCCGGTCAATACAGTGAGTTCTGCCTTTACCTCTCCGGTCTTGAGCAAATCCTCTTCCTCAAAGCCCTCCGGCACACGGGCAGCTCCACCGCCACCGCCTTCTCCGAAATCAGCAGGCCTTTCTCCAACTACATGGAGCACGTTCTTTTGGTTTTGAACAATCTGTTCGTCCGAAGTATCTTCCTTGGTTCCACCGGCAACTACCGGGATGGCAGCCATAGTAAAAAACAAAGTCATGGCTAAAACTGTTATCCTTCTTTTCATTTTCAACCTCTAGTCAAGTTTAAGATTTCCATTTTCCAGCAGGGTATAGCTGTGTCCGTCCTTATAATTGATTGTAAGGGTCGGTTCACGCACTATGCCGTCAAAATGGATTAATGCAGGAGCATCACCGTCGTAGTTCTGTCCTATTGCAAAGTGACAGGTCCTGAAAGCCTTTTCGTCCTCAAGCATGTTGCCGGTTATGTTTGCCGCAGGGTTCAATCCGATTCCAAGCTCACCGATGTTCCTTGCGTTACGGCTGTAAATCGCGCCCTGACCTTTTTCCAGCCTTCCGTTAAGTTCCATCTGAATGGCTTCTTTTTCTGCCGCAGTTATGTCCTTGAGCAGCCTTTTGGCTTCCTCTCCACCGCTTATGTCGGTAACAAAACCGCCTTCAACCTTGACCTTTATCGGAGTCTTGAGCATTGCGTCCCCTCCAGAAAAAGTCATGCTTCCGTCAAAAACAATGGTTCCGCTCACACCCTTTGATTCACCTACACCCGCCAGCTGAGGAGAAATGAACACCTCACCGCTTGGGATGTTTCCGCCGCTTCCAGGCTTTGAAAAGTCACCGTCATCGCTCAGGCCTTCCCTGTCGTTTACAGGAACAATAACATCGGTTCCACCAGGTGATGTCACATGAACAGTCAGGGCATCCTCATAAAGAGCGCATATTGCCTCGCACCTTTTCCTGAGGAGCTCATAGTCAATCTGCACCGTCCTGTTGAACATGTCCTGGGTAAGTCCCGGAGTCCACACCGCACGCATGCATTTTTTGCCGCTCAACAGATAGTCGAAGGTGTTGTCGTAAGTTTCGCCATTTTCCATGACATAAGGGTTTGCTATGGCCGCAGCATCTTTACCGAGCTTGTTTGCCGAGATTGAAAAAATCACGTCCGGTTCTGTCTTTATTGCACCGATAACAGCCTTTTCCGCCATGTCCATGATGGTCTTCTTCGGCTGGAACATGAGGGTTGGTTTTGCCTCCACCTCCTGAGACGCAAGATACAGATCCTGCGCAATCAAATTAGTTTCTGGATTGGCAATTATCAAAACAGTTTCACCTTTCTTGATTTTGCACACTTCCTGAATCACAGTCTGTGCAGGTGTCTTTGTTTTTGAAGAAAACATATTGATTCAATTACTCCTTTCGAAAAAAAAACTAATTCTGTGTGGCTTCCGCTGTGGAATCAGAACCCGTCTCATAATCCTGAACGAAGATGTAAAGTTTTTCGTTTGCATTGGAGCTGGTCGTAAACCTGAGCGTAACAGGCTCATTCGTAGTCACACGTCCAATGTTACGGAAAACAAAACCGGTCGGCTGGATGTCCACGGAAGTATTGCTGCTCAAGAGGGCCGGTCCGTAGGTTGATTTGTTGCGGTAACTATAACTCCACAGGTTGATTCCCTTGAGTGTTCCATTAAGTGTATTTGAAACAGTTGAAGACACCCCATTATCCTCATAACCTACCTCGTCGGCATAAAGCGTAACCTGGCTAGTTGAACCAGAAATTTTGGTCGTATACTTTTCTCCCGGCACACAGTTTAATGAATATTGAGGATACTGATGATGAGTTTCTTCTTCAAATGCAGGCCTGAATCCACACGCCTTGATGTATTCTTTAAACAGCCAGTCCCAGGTAACGTCAGTTGAATTTACAGCATTAACAGCCTGAACGATACTTTCAGTTCCAACAGCATTGTTTGTGCTCATTTTTTGGATCAAACGCCAGCCGCCAAAATTCCGTACGAGCCACGCTCCAAAGGCATAAGCGGTTCCATAAGAAATCCACGAATTAGTTTTTAGATACTGGGCGGTTCCGCTGTAATAATAATATGCGTTAAAGTTTTTGATTCGTCCTGTTGCAACCCTGTCTTCATCATGCAGTTCAAGCTGTTCTCCCATGATGTCTTCACACAGCATGGAAAGCATTTCGTTGTACCAGACACAGTCGTCAGTATCCAGGTTGTACCTCATTTCCTTTGTGTTAAAGTCAATCATGTGCTGATATTCATGGAACAATGTGGAGATGACGGTACCACTTACTTCATAATTATCAATCTTGTAAGTGTTACGGGAAGAATCATAATTGCAGAACGGTATGTCGATGTAGAAGTATTTGCCTACGTTGGTAATGCTTCTCGCATCTGAGCTTGGATAGCTTTCAGACTTATAGTAATCCTTTGAAAAGAAATAACCGACTACACCACAGGTTCCAGCCGTTCCGTCACGACCGATGTCATAAAGCACTATGTTAACCCAATCTTTTGTAGGTCCGTTGTCTTTCATGGAAATTTTAGAACCAGATTTTGTTATCAGTTGATCAGATGTGCCTCCAAAGAGCGATTCCTCAAACTGATAGTGCTGGACAAATTTTAATGCAATATCCTGAATGACCCCAAGACCTATTTTTGTCTTTGATGAATTAGCGATTTCAGAAGCTTCCACATCATTTGCATTTGCCCATACAAGACAGGCAATGTTATTTGGATCAGCAGTATCTTCTTCTGTTGTACCAGGCTTGTATCCGATGGCATAAAGGGTCATCCTCTCCTGCCTGAATGTCGAAAAGTCACTGTCTGCATCAACATAGATGGAGCGAGTCTGACCAATCCGAGGATCTGATTTATCAAATGGACCACCGTTTGTCGCAGCACGTGATGGATTTGCAATTACATTTACAGAAGTCGGCGGAACAAAATGGCGGATCACATCTGCATTTGCATCCACACTCTCCGGAACATTGGAAGCCACAGCCTGTATGCCGGAATCCGCAGCCCTTAAACCAGAGACATAGCGACGCACCGCAGAAGACTTGATTACATTAGACGTTCCCGTATTTACGTTTGCATAGGTTATCATTTTACCGGCAGCACCATTAATCGTAACGGAAGATACGCCTCCATCAAGTTCAAAAAAGTATCCGTCAGTTGCCACATCCTTTGTAACACTAGTTCCAGAACCGCTTCCTCCACCACCAGAGCCACCTCCAGCATTTTTACTTGGAGTAGCCTTTGCTGTGGCATATGAAATTACAGTTGAATTTTTGTTTTCCTCTTCATAAAGGGTAAGGGTAAAAGTATAGGATGTACCGTTAGTAAGCCCATCAACATAGCATCCGGTCGGCAAGAAGCCCTGTGCATCAGGTTCCATCCAGCCGCAATTCTCAGTTTTAATGGTGTTTGTATTTGTCTCCTTTGTCTCAAGATACAGATAACCGGAATAATAACCGTTGCTCCAAGAAAGCGAAACATATTTATCTCCGGGAGTTGCCGTAAAATCGCTTATCTGCCCGAACAATACCGGAACCAGAATGTTCAGCAAGTCACCGCAGGAAATAAAGCACAGGGACGAAATTGAAATGACCAGTGCGGAAAGTATCTTTGTAAAAAATCCAGATTTAGTACGCCTCATAATTCATCCCCCTTATTCACTGACCTTGGAAATGGCTCTTAATTGTCCATAAACAGGATCCGTTTCACCTTTAATCAATTCATCAGTATTTCGATTGATTGCCGGAAGATTAAAATTGCCGACCAATGAACCGCTTCTTTTTTCATAACTCAGTGTTATAGTCTCTTCAGGCATGCCAATCATTTCATTAGGATTGTCCGAATCATACTCTGATTCCGGGAAAGATAAAGTTACAGTAGTTTTATCAACAGAAAAAGTTCCTTCCGTCACATCACGTTCATTATCCCATGTAACAATCGTGCGGACAACGGTATTACTACTTGAGGCAAAATCCAACTGATAGATAAAAAAACCATAAGAATTCAGGTACAATTCATTCAAATCAGGATCATCTATCCTGCTGAGCACATATCTGTACCCCTTTATATCCATCTCGTCGATTGTATTCTTGCACGATACCAGTCCAATCAAAACAAAGAACGGCAACAAAATACGAGCCGCAAACTTGAGTTTTTTCATTCAAACCTCCAGCCAGACATAAAACAAAAATCAACTCATCCCGTAACAAAGAGAACTTTTACCATAATTTTAATACAAAAGTACGATTTCTGCAATCAGAGGGCGGTTAAACCCACAGTCAATCAAAAGGGAAGCCGGAATTCCTGTCCGTTACCCAAAAACTGTCACCGTCCGATATCTTCAGGTACAGAAAATTGGTTGAATCCTTTTCCTGCCAGATTATCCTGTTTTTCTCTATTTTAAAAGTATTCTTGAAAAGAGGGTTCCCCATATCTCCACCGTCGTGCATGGTCAATATGTTGCCGTTGACTTTCCATGTTCCGGAACCGATATAGCTGCTAAGTGCCCCCTCATAATACAGGAAGGTTCCATCCTCATTAAGCTGAATCCTAAAATCGCTTCCAAAGCCCTCTTTTTCATAAAGAAAAATTTTCCCCGAAACCGTCAGATTTTTTCCACTTTTACACGCCGCAAAAGATGCCACAACCAACACCATCACACAAAACAAAGGCAGTTTTTTCATTCAAACCTCCAGCCTAAAGTAAAACAATATTTCCCCGGTTCCGTAACATTCTGGCTATCAAGTGCCCCTCCTAAAACATCTTTCCCATATTTTACAAAAGTTAAAATTCTTCAGTAATAACTGCCAAAAAGGCAAAAAATAGTGTATAATGGAGGAATGGCTGACAATAAAAAGGAAACTGAGCGCGCAGAACTTCACCGTACAATCTGGGGAATAGCAAATGACCTTCGCGGCAGCGTTGATGGGTGGGATTTTAAGCAGTATGTACTTGGAATGCTCTTTTACAGGTACATTTCTGAAAACTTGGACAATTATATCTCAAAAGGCGAATGGGAAGCCGGAAACAAGGATTTTCGATATTCCAGACTCTCTGACAAGAAAGCAAAAACCGCAAAAGAAGACATTGTAAAAGAAAAAGGATTCTTTATCCTTCCTTCACAGCTCTTTTGCAATGTGCTTGAAAATGCAACAAAAGACAACACCGATCTGAACGAAAAGCTAGAAAAGATATTCAAGGAAATTGAAGGCTCTGCCCTCGGAACAGACAGCGAAGACGACTTTAAAGGCCTGTTTGATGACATTGATGTAAATTCAAACAAACTCGGAGCAACTGTTACAAAACGCAATGAAATGCTTGTAAAACTCATGAATGGTATCGCAAGCATGAATCTGGGTAACGGTGACTATTCTGACAATTCAATCGATGCCTTTGGTGATGCTTACGAATACCTTATGGGCATGTATGCTTCAAATGCCGGTAAAAGCGGTGGTGAATATTACACACCACAGGAAGTTTCTGAGCTTCTTACAAAAATTACAATCGTAGGAAAAAAGACCATAAACAAAGTTTACGACCCAGCCTGTGGTTCCGGTTCCCTTCTTCTAAAGTTTGCAAAAATCCTTGGAGCAGACAATGTTCGTCTTGGCTTTTACGGACAGGAAATAAACATTACAACTTACAACCTCTGCCGAATCAATATGTTCCTGCACGATGTAAGTTATGATAAGTTCAACATAAAGCTAGGCGATACATTGCTTGACCCAAAGCATTGGGATGACGAGCCGTTTGAAGCGATTGTTTCTAATCCGCCATATTCAATCAAGTGGGAAGGCGACGATAACCCGATTCTCATAAACGACCAGCGTTTTAGTCCTGCCGGAGTTCTTGCTCCAAAAGGAAAAGCTGACCTTGCATTTATTATGCACTCATTAAGCTGGCTTGCCACAAACGGAACTGCGGCCATTGTTTGTTTCCCTGGCATTATGTACCGTGGTGGAGCTGAACAGAAAATCAGAAAGTATCTTATCGATAATAACTACATAGATTGTATTATCCAGCTGCCTGACAATCTTTTCTTTGGGACAAGCATTGCAACTTGTATTATGGTACTTAAAAAAGGAAAGGCAGAAAACAAAACACTCTTTATTGATGCTTCAAAAGAATGTGTAAAAGTAACCAATTCAAATAAACTCACAGAACAGAATATTGATAACATCCTCAAAGTGTTTACAGAGCGAAAAGATAAAACTGATTATGTGAGCCGCCTTGTAGAAAATTCCGAAATTGCCCAGAACGAATATAATCTGAGTGTTTCAAGTTATGTAGAAGCAGAAGACACAAGAGAAGTAATCGACATAAAAGTTTTAAACAAACAAATTGATGAAATTGTAGCAAAAGAAAATACTCTCCGTACAGAGATAGATAAAATCATCAGGGAGATTGAAGGTTAAAAATGTATAACGAAGTTGCAAATCTTGAAAATGAAAAAGTTGTTTTGGTTAGCATAAACTCATCATATGAAAATTTAATTAATCATACACCTTTTAAAGGAAAAGAAAGGCTTATAGATTGTGTACAGAAGTTCTGGCCAGTTACCCCCGAAAGAGCAAATAAAGCCGAGTTTGTATTTGGAATATACAAAAACGAAATTATGGCTGTTGCCAAAATTATTAAACCTTGGAAAAGAGTTTTTGATTATATGCAGGAAGGTTATTTTACAGAAGACGAAGAACCCAAAAGAGATTTAAGTTTAATTAGCAGATGTGCGTTTATTGGTGAACTGGTAGAGAATTCACCATATCTTGGAAAGAAGCTTTCAGCAAATGATAAATTAAGCGGACCTTCCCGCTACATCAACTGTTAATGGGGTAATGCACAAGATGAGTAAACTAAGGCAATGTACAGTTTATAATTGTCACGCGGATTCGGAATTGCTACGCAATTCCAGGAGTTGACGCATGGGTAAGTTAGATGATTTGATAAACAAACTTTGCCCTAGCGGGGTGGAATATAAAAAAATTAAAGATTGCTACCAGAGATTAAGAGGTACTCCCATCACTGCTGAGAAGATGAAAGAAATATCATCAAAAGATGGAGAGATTAAAATATTTGCTGGTGGAAAAACTGTTATCAATGCTAAAGAAAGTGATATTCCTAATGCCAATATAACAAGAGTTCCAGCTGTTTTGGTTCAATCTCGTGGTGTAATTGATGCAATCTTTTATGAAAAACCATTTACATTTAAAAATGAAATGTGGGCTTATACAACAGATGAAAGAATCTCAGTAAAATTTTTGTATTATGTATTAAAAAATAATATTCAAATATTTAGAGATGCTGCTTCTGGGATGGGTTCCTTACCACAAATATCCTTAAAAGTAACAGAAGAGTTTGAAATACCTGTGCCACCTCTCGAAGTACAGAATGAAATTGTCCGTATTCTTGACAAATTTACGTCGCT
>DBWR01000032.1:28159-36749 GCA_002309305.1 Treponema sp. UBA1233
ATGAATACTATCGCGACTCGCTTCTTACTTTTGGTGATGATGTGGAATGGAAAACTTTAAAAGAAATAGCAATACATAGTTGTTCAGGCGGTACACCATTAAAAAATAAATCAGACTATTATACAAATGGAACAATTCCATGGCTTAGAACTGGAGAAGTAAAATTTAATGAAATATATAAAACAGAAGAATTTATTACGGAATTAGCAGTAAAAGAAACATCAGCAAAATGGATTCCTGAAAATTGCGTTATAGTTGCTATATCTGGAGCTACTGCTGGAAGATGTGCAATTAATAAAATTCCTCTAACGACAAATCAGCATTGCCTAAATATTGAAATAAATCCAAATAGAGCTCTTTATAAATATGTATATTATTGTATTGTTAATCAACAAGATGAATTATTGGGTAAAAAGGAAGGTGCTAGAGGAGATTTAAATTCTTCACGAATACTTGGATTAAAAATTCCTCTTCCATCACTTTCAGAACAAGAAAGAATCATCTCAATTCTCGACCGCTTCGAATCACTCTGCAATGACATCACCTCCGGCCTTCCTGCAGAAATCGAAGCACGTCATAAGCAGTACGAATATTACAGGGATAAACTTTTGACTTTTAAGAAAAAAGTATGAATAAACAAGTTGATTTTACATAAAAAATTATGTAAAATAGTATGCAAAGGAGGCTTTTTATGGTTACTTTTGCGCGCAATGAAATAATTTCAAGTTCTCAGTTCGTCCGTGGTTTTGCAGGCTTTTTGCAAAGAATGACAAAATCAAACGATGAAAAAATCGCAATCGTAAAAAACAACCAAATGCAGGCTGTTATGATTCCTATTGACGAATATGAACGTCTTGCATCTTTGGCAGAAAAAGCCGAGCAAAAGGCTATTTTTGAAACTGTTCAGGAACGTAAAAACACCCCTATTTCAGAATATGTTTCTTACGATGAAGCAATGAAAAAGGCAGGTTTTTAATGGATTATGAAATCAAGTTCCATCCTGCGGCATTAATGGAAGTGTACAAAACGGCGGCAGATCGGAGATGAGTCATGTATAACATAGTCCTGGAATCAAACGAAGCAACTGTAGTTACAGAGTATACTCCCCTTAAAAAACGTCGGGCAGACTACCAGAGCGAGGCTGAGCTTGAAAAAAATTTCATCGGGGACCTAGTTGAACAGGGCTATGAATACCTTACACTCAAAACCGAAGACGATCTTATAACAAACCTTCGCGTTCAGCTTGAAAAACTCAATCACATTACGTTCAGCGAAACAGAATGGGCCCGCTTCTACGGACTTAATATTGCAAACGACACAGAAGGAATTGTAGAAAAGACCTATACAATCCAGAGCGACTATATAAAAGTTCTTGCCCGTGATGACGGTTCAACTAAAAACATTTACCTTATCGACAAAAACAACATTCACAACAATTATCTTCAGGTAATAAATCAGTTCACCCCGGAAGGTGGCCGCTATTCAAACCGCTATGATGTTACGATTCTTGTAAATGGCCTTCCTCTTGTACATTGTGAATTAAAAAGGCGCGGCGTAAACATTCGTGAAGCGTTCAATCAGATTCGCCGTTACAGCCGTGACAGCTTTTGGGCGGGTGACGGACTTTTTCAATTCATACAGATTTTCATCATTTCAAACGGAACAAACACAAAATATTTTTCCAATACAACACGAGAAGCAAGCATAAAAGAGCAGACGAGTAAAAAAGGAAGCGGAAAGAAAACAAGCAATTCCTTTGAGTTCACTTCTTACTGGGCAGATGCCAATAATAAAATAATCAATGACCTGGAAGACTTTACCCGCACTTTTCTTGCAAGACATACCATCCTGAACATCCTTACAAAGTATTGCGTTTTTGATACGAACAACACACTTCTGGTAATGCGACCGTATCAGATTGCGGCCACAGAGAGAATCCTGAACAAGATTCTGGTATCAACCAATTACCATAAGGAAGGAACAATAGAAGCAGGTGGTTTTGTCTGGCATACGACAGGAAGTGGAAAAACACTGACAAGTTTTAAAACCGCAATTTTGGCAAGCCAGATGGACTGCATAGACAAGGTTTTGTTTGTTGTAGACCGCAAGGACCTGGACTATCAGACCATGAAGGAATACGACCGTTTCCAGAAGGATGCGGCCAACTCAAACAAGTCGGTTGCAATTCTTACAAAACAGCTTGAAGACCCAACAAAGAAAATCATCATCACGACAATCCAGAAACTTGGCATCTTCATCAAAAAGAACAAGGGTCATCCTGTCTTTAACAGTCACATTGTCCTTATTTTTGATGAATGTCACCGTTCCCAGTTCGGAGAGTTGCACAAGGATATTGTGAAATCCTTTAAAAAGTTCCATCTGTTCGGCTTTACCGGAACACCGATTTTCCAGAAAAATGCGGGGGCAAACGGTGCGGGCGGAATCAGGACTACTGACCAGGCTTTTGGAGAAAAGCTCCATACTTATACGATTGTGGATGCCATCAACGACCACAATGTCCTCCCCTTCCGCATTGACTACATCAAGACTATCCGCATGAAGGACGGTGTAAAAGACAAGGATGTTGCAGGAATCGACAAGGAAAAAGCCCTTTCTTCCCCTGAACGAATTTCTGCCGTTGTCTCTTACATAATCGAACACTTTGATCAGAAGACAAAACGAAACACTAACGGCGGTGTATATGAATTCAAGGCCCTGACGAATATTACAGAAAGCGCGAGGGCAAAAGACAGAACCAGCGTAAAAGAGCAGAAGGAACTAAAGCATATTTCCGGTTTCAATTCCATGTTCTGCGTTCAGTCCATTGATACGGCAATCAAATACTATGCTGAATTCAAAAAGCAGGTTTCAGAAAACCCACAATGCGCCCTGAAAGTCGGCATGATTTACAGTTTTGGTGCAAATGAGGCAGAAGATGAAAACGGGTTTGTTGATGACGAAAATTCCGATGATACAGCAGGCCTTGATGTAGTAAGCCGTGATTATCTTGAAAGTGCCATCAGAGACTACAACACAATGTTCCATACGGACTATGATACTTCCAGCGATAAGTTCCAGAACTATTACAAGGATGTTTCCCTCCGCATGAAAAACAAGGAGCTCGACATTCTTATTGTCGTAAACATGTTCCTTACTGGCTTTGACGCCACAACCCTGAATACTCTCTGGGTAGACAAAAACCTTAAAATGCACGGATTGATTCAGGCATACAGCCGTACAAACCGCATTTTGAATTCAATAAAGACTTTCGGTAACATCGTTTGCTTCCGTGATTTATCCGAAAAAACAGACGAGGCAATAGCACTGTTCGGCGATAAAAATGCAAAAGGAACCATCCTCCTCAGAAGCTTCTACGATTACTACAACGGCTTTACCGATGAAAAGGATAGATATCACAAGGGTTACACAGAACTTGTCGATGAACTACTTACAAAGTTCCCGCTGGAAGGATTCAAGAATAATGTCATTACTCAGGAAGCTAAAAAAGAATTCGTCATGCTTTATGGAGCAATACTTCGCATGCGCAATATTCTTACAACCTTTGACCAGTTCGAAGGCGACTCGCTTCTTGGAATAAATGACTTGCAGGATTACCAGAGCCATTACATCGACATCCACGACGAAATCAGGCCCGGTGACAAGGCCGAAAAAGAAAACATAAACGATGATGTTGTCTTTGAGATGGAACTTATCAAACAGGTGGATATAAACATCGACTATATCCTGATGCTTGTAACAAAATACCATGATTCCAACTGCAAGGATTCTGAAATCCTCGTAGACATTACAAAGGCCATCGGAGGAAGTATTGAACTCAGAAGCAAAAAGCAGCTTATAGAAGACTTTATAGCCCAAATCAACACTTCAACCGATATACAAAAGGACTGGCAGTCTTATATCGCAAAAAAACGGGAAGAAGAGCTTTCTGCAATTACGACAGAATTAAAGCTCAAACCAGAAGAAACTAAAGCCTTTATTGAAAATTCCTTCCGTGACGGTAATTTACGCACAACGGGAACAGACATAGACAAGATTCTTCCGCCTGTTTCACGTTTCGGTAGTGGTAATGGCGGAACAAACCGCAGCGAAGTAAAGAAGACTGTTATTGAACGGCTTAAAGGCTTCTTTGAAAAATACTTCGGGGTGTAATCCATTTACCGTGACAAAGCTGACAGACTTCTACGAATCCATTTTTGGGTGCAAGACTTACAAGATTTCTCTGGATGCAGGATGTACATGCCCTAACCGCGACGGGACAAAGGGAACTGGGGGTTGCATCTTTTGCTCGCAATCTGGCAGCGGAGACTTTGCCTCAGACCGGAATCTTTCCATAAGGGAACAGGTAGAACAAGGCATAAAGCTTGTTGAACCAAAACTACACGGACGCACCGGAGGCCGCCACGGAAAATACATTGCCTACTTCCAGAACTTTTCCTCGACCTACGGGGATGCCCACACCCTTTTGGACAAATACCGCGAATCCCTTTTGTGCGATGATGTGGAAGGACTTGCCGTTGCCACCCGCCCCGACTGCCTTAATGCCGACATATTGAACGGACTGGCAGAAATCTCAAAAAGCCACTTTGTGCAGATTGAACTTGGACTCCAGACTTCAAACGAATCCACCGCAGGCATGATAAACCGCTGTTACACAAACCAGGATTATATTGATGCCGTACAAAAAATCAAAAACACCGCCCCGGACATCCACATCGTAAGTCATTTGATTTTCGGTCTACCAGGAGAAACGGAACAGGACATGATGGATTCGGTCAATTTTGTAGTTAAACACAATGGCACGGGACAATCCTTTGGCATAAAGATCACCGTCCTCTACGTCCTCAAAGACACTCCGCTGGCCCGCATGTACCAAAACGGCCAATACCAGCCCCTCAGTCAGGAGGAATATTTTTCGCTCCTTCAAAAAGCACTTCCACTTCTTCCTTCAAACTGCATAGTCCACCGCCTTACAGGAGACCCGCCAAAATCCCAGCTCCTGGCCCCCACATGGCCCACCGACAAAAAACGCGTCTTGAACGAGTTGAAAAGGATATTTTAAAAAGCATCATCTTTGTTGATTGACAACAATAAGCAATAGATTATATGATGTAAATGAATTAATCATAAAAAGTATGGGAGAAAGTCTATGGAAACAGAAATCACTACAACACAAAATGAAGTTCCGGAAACAACCGTAAGCGAAGAAACCATAAGCCGCTGCAGGTTCCTGGGTTCAAATCTGGATAAACTTTTTAAGATTAAGAATGCATCACTTGCAGTTACCATAGCATTTGTAATTTTTTACCTGTTTTGGCTCTATGTCGGTATAAGAATGAGCTTAGGCTTTATGTACGTCATGCTTGCGCTTGTTATCATATTGGCTTTGGGACTATTGGGAACTTCGATTGCCATGATTGTCATTCTATTCCGTATGGGCAAATATAATGATGGTTTCAAGCATGCAGTATTATTCATCATAATTTATTTTATCACCTCTTTGTTTAGTTTTTTCGTTGATTCTATCGCTGTTCCTCTTTTAAGTTCTGTTTTCTCTTTCCTATCAACCTTTAAATACATAAATACAATGGCGCTAATCCTTAATCCTGTGAATAAAAAGCTTGCCTCTGGTTGGGGAAACCTGAAAAAACTTTACATCTATACTCTTATCGGCTCAGGAGCATGTATCATTATGGGAGCCATTTCGTCAGCAAGGGACCTTTCCGCTTTTGTTTTATATGTCTGTTTATTTGCCATGCTAGTTGCAAAAATTTGGGAAATCAACCTCATATACGATTCAGCAAAGGCAATGAATTCCTACCCGAACACAAACGAGCCACATCAAGCGGACGTTTTCCAGGAACAAGACGCACCTACTGAATGAGATGAAAAGGATTGCATAAAGACTGACAATTTTAAATCTAAAGCATCTGGAACATGAAAATACATCCGTCATCGTAATCAGGTTTTACATGTTGATGGACAAACTGTTCCCCTTCTTCTTCAAGACGTTCAAACCCCAGAGAACTATCTTTTTTGCTGCGATTCACGATACTCATCAAGCAAACGATTTTCAAATTCCCGTACATCATGCCCCATCTTTTCAAAATCTGGTTTTGGAGTATTCATAAGTCGAATGAGAAATCTTTTCCCAGGTGTATCTGGAGCTTCCCTTAGCAGCTGTTGATAGCTTTTATAATACATATTGAACCTCCTGCATACTTATAATATAACATAAAAAAGCAAAAAAAAATAGCATTGAAGCCGCATTACCCGCCAAAGCTCTTATTATTCCTTCGGGAAAACCAGCAAAACTCCGAACCATAATTTCATTCACTATATTGACTTAACCTCCATTTTCCTATAATATATTATCACTTCGGGACATTAGCTCAGTCGGTTAGAGCAGGGGACTCATAATCCCTTGGTCCTAGGTTCAAGACGCAAGCTGACGCTTGCTAAGGAGTTTCGCTTTGGTCGCGAAGGCTCCCATTTTTTCTGTCGAAAAAACCAGCAAAACTCCGAACCTACAAATCATCCTTCAACTAATTGACTAATCCTCTATTTTTCTGATAAAATGGTTATCACTTCGGGACATTAGCTCAGTTGGTCAGAGCAGGGGACTCATAATCCCTTGGTCCTAGGTTCAAGTCCTAGATGTCCCATAGATTCTAGATGTCCCAAACACTGTTGCAAAAGGGAGGCGCTTAGCCGATGAGACTGTAATCTTGATTTCCAATTTTTTATGTTTCTCTAAACATTAAGATCTTTATGGAAGTCGGTTACAGTTTTATTCTTTTTGCTTGATCCGGTGATTCTGGACCTGCCTTTATGTTTCTGTAGCTGGCTTCTGATTTCAGGAGGCCAACATGACAATTCAAATCAACAAACTTCATTTTTCTTACCCCCACTCACACTCAAACCTGTTTGAGGATTTTTCACTTTCTGTTTACGACGGATGGACTTGTTTTGCGGGAAGCAACGGATGCGGGAAAACCACACTCCTAAAGCTGATTGCAGGCATGCTCATTCCAGACAGCGGTTCAATCCTTGTGGACGGCGAAAAAATCACGGATGCGGAGGAAGCAATCTATTGTGCCCAGGAAACCTCAGAGATTCCGGAAAACCTTTATTCAGCATTCTGGTCACCGGACAACGAAGTGCGGCGCTTTTTCTCCATGCTCCACATCAGCGAAGAAATGCTTGAACGCTACGATTCACTTTCCGGGGGAGAGAAAAAACGCATTCAAATTGCATCTGCCCTTGCCGATCAGCCGAGGGTCCTTTTACTGGATGAACCGACAAACCACCTTGACGCAGAAACAGTTCAGATGATTACACAAGCACTCAAGGCATACAGGGGAATCGGAATCATGGTAAGCCACGACCGCTCTTTTGCAGACTCACTATGCACGCATACAGTCTACCTTTACAACGAGTCATACGCATTTGCAGGTGGAAGGGATTGCATCGCTTACGACACTTATTCATGCGGACTTACCAAGGCACTTGAACTAAGACAGTCAGGAGCGGAACAAAGCCGTGATGAATGGAACAGGCTCGATTCCAAGGCGGCATCGGAAAAACAGAGGAGTGCAAGACTTGAGGCGGAAAACCAAAAGTCCAGGGCAAGGCTTTCTAAAAAAACTATTGACAGCCAGGACCACGATGCAAAACGCAAGATGGATGTTGCAAGAATCTCAGGAAAGGACAGGACCACAGGTGATGCAAAGGCACGTCTGGAAACACAAATCCAAAAGACGGAAGCCACACGTGACGGAATAAAAAAGGCCCTAAAGCGCAAGGACGGATTCTCGGTGGAAAAAACTGATTTCTCCAAACCCATATGCATAGAAGAAGACACTCTTTCGGCAGGAAGCTACTCGCTAAAGATTCCGCACATAGAACTCAATCATGAAACCAAAATCGCCCTTACCGGACAAAACGGAAGCGGAAAAACCATGTTCATACGCCACACAATCTCTCTTCTGGAAAAGGCCGGCCGACTAAACGAGGTGATGTACCTGCCCCAGGAAGTTGATGAGGAAAAACGCATGGCAATCCTGAATGAATTTCATTCGCTGGATCAGGATGAAAAGGGAGACGTGCTTTCCACGATGTTCAGGCTGGGAAGTGAACCGGAACGCATAACCGAGCTTCGTTCTACTTCAGAAAAAAATGGAAATGATTCCGACCAGAACCTTTTGAGTCCTGGGGAACTTCGCAAACTGATGATATCGCTTGCCGTTCAAAAACCTCTGTCACTTTTGATTCTGGATGAACCGACAAACCACATGGACATAACCAGCGTCCTTGCACTGGAAGAGGCATTGTCTTCCCTGAATTGTGCGATGATTGTTGTAAGCCACGACAAGGCATTCCTCAGTAAAATCACCAACACCAGCCTGCATGCCATACGACATGGAGACCATGGTGAAATTGTGGAGGTAACAATGTGAAAAACATCTTTAATTGCGACCAATTGACTTCACACCAACAAGCATTTAAACTATAATGGTTATATGAAGAACAAAAAACTTGGCGCCGTCATTTTATCCGTCCTCTCCCAGGG
>DBWR01000032.1:36770-40552 GCA_002309305.1 Treponema sp. UBA1233
TTTTTTCATCCTGCTCAAAAAAACAGAATGAAGCGGTTGAAGAAAAACCCGTGGAAGAAAAAAAGCTGATCCTGGGGTTCTCTCAGATTGGCTCGGAAAGTGCATGGAGGACACGCAACACTCAGTCAATTTATGAAGCCGCCGCAGAAAACGACATTCAGATTATTTTTGACGACGCACAGCAAAAGCAGGAAAACCAGCTCAAGGCAATACGCTCGTTCATCGTGTACCAGGTGGATGTAATCGCCTTTGTTCCGATTGTGGAAGACGGCTGGGACAATGTTCTTACCGAGGCCAAGGAAGCAGGCATACCGGTGATTCTTGTGGACCGCCAGATAAATGCAGACCCATCGTTATATGCGGGATTCTTGGGAGAAGACGGACTTGAAGAAGGACGCAGGGCAGCCAGGTTTCTCCTGGACAAATGCCAGAACCGTTCAGGCACGATACGGATTTACGAAATGGCAGGAACCGAAAATTCTTCTGTTGTACGCGACAGGGCAAAGGGCTTCCGTGAGATAATCGAGGCAGAACCAAAGTTCAAGATAATCCATTCAGAAGACGGAGACTTCCTTAGGTCAAGGGGCAAGGAGATTGCGGAAAAACTCATAAGCCAGACCACAAAAAGGGACGGCCTGTATTTTGAAGGACAAAAGATTGATGCGGTATATTCACACAACGATTCCATGACCCTAGGCATGCTGGATTCTCTTGAAAACTACGGTGTGTCAACAAAGGATACAGTCATAATCAGTGTGGATGCGGAACAGAAATCAATCGACGCACTAACAGAAGGAAAGTTGAATTGTGTGGTAGAATGCAACCCGAACCTGGGTCCCATGCTGATGGAACTTGTAAAGCAGATTGCAGCAGGACAGACTATTCCACGCATTACATACAACAGCGAGACTGTCTTTACCGAAAACGATGACTTTTCACTATACCAGCCACGCGGTTACTGATGAGGCAAAACGATGAGACGCAACAAGAGCCTTAAACGCACACTACTCGTCACCTATGTTTCACTGCTTTTCATCACGCTCATTCCTTCGATTTATTCTGTCGTCGTGTTTCAGTTTCATACCAAGCAATACAGCCAGATCATCAAGAACGTAAGCTCGGCAAACAACATAAGTTCCATTGCAAAAAATGACATACCGGCAGAACTGTGGAACATCATCTGCGGCAAAAAGGAAATAGCGGACGGAAGCCAGAACATCATGCTCGATGAAATTTCCAGCGGCCTTTCGCTCATGCTCCTTACAAACAAAAACGAAGAAAGCCTGGGCAAGCTTGAAGTTGCAAACAGGGCCTACACTACCCTCAAGCGCAACGTGGACATCCTCATCCAACAGATGAAAGGTGGAAGCCTTGTTACGCAAAACGAAGCGACACTCGATGAAATAAGGACAATCACCTCACTTTTTTCCGACATCATGCTGGACTTTATCGAAACGGAAATTGACTTTGCAAATCAGACAAACCAGTCACTGCGCAATACATCAGGAACCCTCACTGCCATTCAGATTCTTATTACCATACTTGCAATCATCATTTCACTGTACAGTTTCAGGAGTGTCTCAAACGCAATTCAAAAACCGATTTCTGACATGGAAAACCTTTCCACAAAAGTTGCAAACGGGAACCTTACCGCACGAATTGACATTCCACATGTAAACGAGCTGGACACGCTTGCCGGAAACCTTAACACCATGACCGAACAGATTGACGTCCTGATTCAAAAGAACATGGAGGAGCAGAAGAATTTCCAAAAGGCGGAGATGAAGGCTCTGCAGGCACAGATTACCCCGCACTTCCTTTACAACACGCTTGATACAATCGTATGGCTTGCAGAAGAAGAACAGACAGACGACGTTGTAAAAATCACAAAGGCATTTTCCGACTTTTTGCGCATTTCCCTTAGCCGCGGACATGAATGGATTACGATCGGGCAGGAACTGGATCACATCAGGAATTACCTTACGATTCAGAAAATCCGTTATGCAGACATCTTGAGCTATAAGATTGAAGCGGACGAAACCCTATGCAATTCAAAAATCATAAAGTTAGTGCTGCAGCCTCTTGTTGAAAATGCCATCTATCACGGAATCAAAAACAAGAGGGGACGTGGAGAACTTTGCGTAAAAGTGCATTACAAAGATGAAGAAAAAAGCCAGATTGAATTTTCAGTTGAAGACAACGGAGCGGGCTTTACAGAAGAAAGGCTCAAGGAAGTTCGGGATGAACTTGAAAAAGGAGAGCAGGATTCAGAAAAGCTTTCTTCGGTGTACGGACTTTACAACGTGAACAAAAAACTTCGGCTTTACTATGGCGACAAGACAGAGGGACTCAAAATAGAATCTGAGGCAGGCAAGGGAAGCCGAATAAGCTTTATCGTAGCAAGCATGATGGAAGAAACGGAGGGAAGCAATGTATAGTGTATTTTTAGTTGACGACGAACCAATAGTACTTGAAGGCATACGCTCAAAGATTGACTGGGAAAACAACGGCTTTACTTTTGCAGGAGAAGCCACCGACGGAGAAATCGCGCTTTCCATGATTCACGAAATCAAGCCGGACATCCTGATTACCGACATCAAGATGCCGTTCATGGACGGACTTGAACTTTCCAAAGCGGTAAAGAACATTCAGCCGTGGATAAAGATAATCATACTTTCGGGACACGACGAATTTGACTATGCAAAAAAAGCGATATCAATCGGAATACAGGACTACATCCTAAAGCCGTTTACGCCGGATGAAATTCTTTCCAGCCTGAACAAAACTGCAAAGGAAATTGACCAGGAACGGAGGCAGCTTTCTGACATTTCAAAACTCAGGGAAGAACTCAAATCAAACGAAAGCCTCGTAAAAAAAGAATTCCTCAATGAACTGCTTCATTCATCACCAGATCTTTCACAGGTAATGCAAAAGAGCAAGGAACTGAACCTAGACCTGATAGCCCGCTTCTACAAGGTTCTTGTAAGCCGTATCGACAGCACCGACAGCGAGGGAGAATCTCTTCAGGAAGCAAAGTCACTTTTAAACTCATATTCGGATGCATGGAGCCAGGCAGTTTCTTTCTTCCACCATTCAAACCTTCTTGTGTGCATCTTCAAGGGAAATACGCAGCAGGAACTTGACGAAAACGCATTCCGCACGGCAGAAAACATTTCGCACATAACCGGAAAGGTAAAATCATGTACGGTCACCACAGCGATAGGAAAAACCGTAGAAAGAATTCAGCTCCTAAAAGATTCGTATTCCGATGCAAGAAAGATACTTGAAAAAACCGAAGCCGTACACACAGACAAAACCGACGACAAGGGAAGAACCGCCGGCAACAGAATCATCAGTTCGGACGACATCGCAGAAAACCCTGGAGAAGTTTTTATAGATGCAAAGGACAGCGATCCACTTGTAGACCGTCTTAAATACGCCAGCAAAAATGACATCAACGCAATCATAGAAGAATCCATGGCCCTTATACGCAACAACAAGGGACAGTTCAACGTATTTGCATCATATCTTTTGGTTGACCTGATTATGGCAGTGTCAAAGCTCGTGGAAAAACTGGGTGGAGACATAAAGGAATTGAAGCCTGAAATCCTGCAGAGGAATTTCATAGACAACGCGGTTTCGGATGAAGACAGCTTCAAGAATACAATGAATCAGGTTATGGCTTTTGCACTGGACTTCCGCAATTCAAAGATGACGGGAAAATACGGAGACGTGATTCTAAAGGCAAAGAAATACATCGAAGAAAACTATGCAGACCAGAA
>DBWR01000028.1 GCA_002309305.1 Treponema sp. UBA1233
CTTCATGTCGAGCATTTCAGTAAAGCGTTCAAGATTCCTTTTGTATTTGTCATGCGGAATGCGGTAGATTGCACGGAGAAGCTCAAAACTGTCTATGACCGGAAGATCCCATTGCAGCTGTGACTTTTGCCCGAATACAACACCTATGTTTCCGACATAAGCCTTTCTCTGCTTGTAGGGAATATAACCGTTTACACTGATAGTACCCTTGTCTGGACAAAGGATCCCTGAAAGCATTTTGATTGTAGAAGATTTTCCTGCACCGTTTGGACCGATGAATCCCACCATCTCGCCTTTTTCGATGTTAAAGCTTAAGTTGTTCACTGCATGCTTGATTTCGTATTTTGGAACAAACATATTGGCAATCATTCCGGGAATTCCTGCGCTTCTTTTGTTGACCTTGAATTCCTTGGATATGCCTTTTACTTCGATAAAACTCACTTTTCCACCTCCATATCATTAATTCTTTTTATACCGTATATACTTTCTGCCAGACTTGCCTTGTGCAGGGCAACTGATTTTACACTAGTTGTATGGTTTATCCGCATTAAAAGTTCTTTTGAAGAGACATGATTTGAATTGTATCGGAATGTCATCCTGCCGTTTTCTACACTGTATGATTCAATCTCCAGGTCAGAAACATCCGGCATTTTTCCCTCGAATTCAACATAGCCCGTCTGCATGGGAGAAAGCCTTTTGTACAATTCTTCCTTTGAGCCGTAGAACGCAACTTTACCCTGGTCAAACAGCAAAACTCTTTCAGCTATGGTTGAGATGTCTTCCATACTGTGTGAGCTGACAAGAACGGTTTTCCCTTCATTCTGCTTTTCCTTAACCAGAGAATAAAAGGCTGCCTTTCCATTTTGATCAAGACCGATGCATGGTTCATCAAAAAGATACAAATCAGCATCCCTGAGGAAGATCATGCCAAGCTCTGCCCTTCGTTTTTGACCAAGAGAAAGGTCTTTTGGTTTAGAATGTAGTATGCCGGTAAAATCCAAAACAGACGTAACATGATTCAATCTCTCCAGAAAATCATTCTTTTTGATTCCGTACATGAGCCGTATTTCATCAAGACTGTCAGAAATCGTAAGCCTTTCGTCATAAACAGGGATGTCCGCGTAAAGCACAGCGATTCTACCAGCTATGTTTTTTTGACCTTCAACAGGATTCTTTCTGAGGGTATAAATTGTGCCGGATTCAGGCTGCAAAAGCCCAGAGATAAGCTTGAGGAATGTTGTTTTCCCCGATCCCGATGCTCCTATAATTCCAAGGGTAATTCCCTGGGGGATGTGGAGATCAACATCATGCAATATGAATTTACTAAGGCCGTTGCAGATAATCATGATTCTACAATAAACCGTAATGGGCTATGGTGCAAGTAGGGTGGGATAAACGTCAGTTTTTTGGGATAAAAACATTTACGATAAAGAAACCGTCTTCTTCATAAAAATCGGTCATGCCTTCATAAGATTCAGCAATTTCCCTGATTTGGCTTACACCGTAACCGTGTTTTTCTTCATCTGCCTTTGTGGACTTTAAATTTGGATTTGATTCCAGAACTGATTGCGAAATCCTGTTCCTTACTGCGATGACGTCATAACCCTTTTTTTCATACACGCTGATTGCGATTTCTTTTTTGGGTTCCAGCCTTTCGTGTTCTATGGCATTGTCAACTGCATTGGAGAATACTGCGGAAAAATCTATGCCCTTCATTTTATCAAAGGCCGCTTTTCCTATGTCTGCCTTTACGTCTATACCTTCCTGACGGCATATTTCAAGCTTGTCGTTGAGGATGTGATTTAATAGAGGGTTTCCTGTCTCAACATAACTTTTCACTGCATTCAGTTTTTCCAGAATCTGCGAGATATAGTTTTTTGCGTTCTCGTAATCTCCGCTGTTGATGTAGGAAGTCATTACCATAAGGTGATTGCGCATGTCGTGCTTGAGTTTTCTTGTGTTTTGGTGCAAAAGCCTGATTTCCTCTTCCTGCCTTGTGATTTCTTCCATCTGCCATTTATATGAATCAAGCTCGTACTTTAAATCCTTGTTTTGTGCTTCAAGTTCGAGAATTTTTTCATTCAGTTCTTCAAGTTCCTTTTTCTTGTTTCCAATCATCTGCGCATGTACCTTAATATGCTTTCTTTTGCCGACTCTGAATATGATTTTCCGATGGGGAGTTTTGCTCCGTTGTCAAGTTCCAGAGTGTCGGACTTTAGGATTTTTATGTGCTCAAGATTTACAAGAAAACCTTTGTGGATTCTGAGGAAGTCGCTGTTCTGAAGCTCATTCTCTATGTTTGACATTGTTGAACGCAAGCGGTAATCTCCATCCTTTGTGTAGACAGCAAGATAATTCGCTTGGCTTTCAAAATACAGGATGTCGCTTTGTGCAAGGCTCATGGTTTTGGATGCGGTTTGGAATACAAAATGCCTGTTTCTTCCTTCAATTTCTGTTTCACAATCTTTCAACACATTTCGGAGTTCATCAGTAAGATATTTTTTCCTTACAAAGGCAAATGGGTGGTACTTGAAGCTGTCGTATACAAGCTCGTCATGTGCGGTGACAAAGACAACAAGTGCACGGGCTTTTTCCTGAGCAAGAAGCGATGCAACATCCATTCCACTCATCCCGGGCATGTCAATGTCAAGAAAAAGGACATCCGGCCTTTCCTGAGCAGATGAAATGAAAGATTCTCCGCTTGTAAAAGTCTGAACGTTGCTTTGAGGAAATTCGTGTTTTATAAATGAAGCGATTTCTTCAAGGATCTTAGCTTCGTCATCACATACAGAAATGTTCAATTTGCGTACCTTATTGTATTATACCGCAAGATGAAGGTTTTTTGATAGATGTCAGATTGAACTATTGATATAATGAAATTTGGGTGTTATACTGTTTTAAATATCAAAAATGGAGGCATGATATGGAGTTATATTTGATTCTGATAGCTGCAGCAGTGGTTTTGATTTTCTTTTTCTGTTCTTATCGCAAGGTACCCAAAAACAGGATAGGAATTCGCGTTGGTCCGTTTGGCAACAAGACGGTGACAGGTAAGGCGATTTTCGTAATTCCGTTCCTGCAGCGCATTGACTATATGACGTTGGAAAACATTCAGGTTGACTTTGTATCTAAGGATTCAATTCCGACACAGGATGCAATCAACATCAAGGTAGATGCAGTTGCCAACATTGCCATTTCTCAGGAAGCCGAAATCATGAAAAAGGCAGCGGCAAAATTCATCGGATACACGACAGAGGATATCGCCGCCGTAGTAACTCCCGTTCTTGAAGGTAACATCCGCGAAATCATCTCTCAGATAAAGCTCAAGGATTTGATTCAGGGAGACAAAAAGGTTCTTGCCGAAAAGGTTGCGGAAAACGTAAAGCCAAACCTCATGGATCTGGGACTTGAACTTACCACGTTCAACATCCAGAACTTTAAGGACGACAATGGCGTAATCAACAACCTTGGTATTGAAAATACTGTATCCATTTCCAAAGACGCCGCAAAGGCAAAAGCCGCCGCAGAAGCGGAAGTAAAGATTGCTCAGGCCCTTGCAGACAAGGATGCCAACGACGCTCGTGTCGCCGCAGAACTGGAAATCGCACAGAAGCAGAATGAACTTGCCCTCAAGAAAGCCTCACTCAAGGCAATGGCAGATACCGAAGCCGCAAAGGCAGACGCCGCCATGGCAATCGAAGCTGAGGTACAGCGCAAGGACAAGGAAGTAAAGGAAGTAGAAGCAAACATCGCACGTCAGGAAAAGGAAATAGAACTTCAGGAAAAGAAAGTTTCAATCAAGGAACGTGCCCTTGAAGCGGAAGTTAAAAAGACGGCAGACGCAGACAAATATGCGGCTCAACAGCATGCGGACGCAGGACTTTATACAAGGCAGAAGCAGGCCGAAGCTGAAGCGTTTGAGATTCAGAAGCAGGCCGATGCAGCGGCATATACAAAACTGAAGCAAGCCGAAGCCGAAAAGCTTGCCATGGAAAATGAAGCCGCCGGTAAAAAGGCACTTGCTGAAGCAACCCAGGCACAGGGAGAAGCCGAAGCAGCCGCAATCAAGGCAAAGATGGAAGCGGAAGCAGACGGTCTTAACAAAAAGGCGGAAGCCATGGCAAAGTACGGTGACGCCGCAAAACAGGACATGCAGCTTGAAGCCCTTAAACTGTATTTTGAACAGCTCCCGAAGATTGCCGAAGCCGCAGGAAACGCATATTCCAATGTACACAAGATTTACATGTACGGCGGAGATTCATCACAGCTTCAGGGCGACATCATGAAAAACGTAACCCAGATTTCAGAAGCCCTGGGCCAGAGCCTTGGAATTGACCCCAAGAACCTCCTGAACAGCTTTATCGGTGCCAAGCTTGCCAATTCAACAGGAAAGAATGGAGCCAAGGAGTAAAGCCGCTTTAGTCTTGGATTAAACAACAACACGGGAACGTCGGCCATAACAACAGCTGATGTTCCCGTTTTTTTTCGATTTGTGGAGTAATTAAATGACAATAAAAGAAGTTCTTACAAAAGATGAAAAGATTGAAACCGGATTGAAAATGATGTATCTTTCCGGAATAATGCAGGACCGGCAGCGTAAAATCCGTAGGATTTATATCAGACGCATTGTAATGGGAATTATACTTGCTGCCATTTCATTTCTTTTGCTTTTTCGAGGTTATAACGATGTGTTAGCCCACGCCGGTATAGTTTTCGGTCTTATCTATGTTTTTGTTGATCTTGGCTTTTTGATTTTTGAAAAAAGGATAGATGAATACCGCGTTCGAAAAAGCATCAGAAATAATCTTGAGGTTATAGAAAAGAAATATGACATTTCTATAGACAAGTGTGAAAGCGTTGCTGTTATTGAAGATGATTATGTTCAACTAGATGAGCTGGGTTCATCAACCCGATATCTGAAAAAAGATTATCTTAGTAACATTGAAGACGACAAATTCTACATTCTGGAATTTACAAACGCCAGGTACATATTCTTTAAGAAAGATTCCTTTTCAGGCAATGATGAGTTTGATAAGCTGATTGCGGAGGTTGAAGAGATTGGTTGATGGCGTATGAATGATTTGATTTTTAACTTATGGAAAAATGATAAGTTAAAGAAACGTAAATAATTCAATTAATTTCAGGACGAGAAATAAACTTGACATACCCTATAAAATAGGGTAAACTTAAAGAAAATGAAAAGAGAATTTATAGAAACACCGTCATTTACAAAAAAGTGGTTTGCCTTGGGATTTACGGATGATGATTTGTCAGAACTTCAAGAATTCCTGATAAAAAATCCCGAAGCGGGAGATATGATGATTGGTACAGGCGGACTGAAAAAGATCAGGTATGCCTTTAAAGGACGTGGTAAAAGTGGCAGTGCGAGGGTCTGCTATGTTGATTTTGCATCTTTTGAAAAAAACTATTTGATACAAGTGTTTACTAAAGATGAGAAACCAAACTTAACGGATGCAGAAAAAAATGCCATAAAGAAAGTTATTGGTATATTAAAAACTGAAGCGGTAAATAACTGGAGGCAGGAACATGAGTGAGTTTTTTGATGAATTGATGACAGGTTTGAATGAAGCGGTTGCTATAGAAAAAGGTACTCTTAAAGGAAGAAAGACTGTCTATGAGATACTTCCAGTAAAGAAATATGACAACATTCAGATTAAGAAAATCCGCACGTCTGTTGGAATGACTCAAGTTCTGTTTGCAGATTACATGGGGGTGTCAACAAAAACTGTAGAGGCATGGGAAAAGGGAACCAATCATCCGACAGGAACTGCCTGCCGTCTTATAAGCATGCTTGAGAACAAAACCTTTGCCTCGTTGCCGTTTGTAAAGAAGCTGGCGACAGTATGATTGACTAAAACATATGAAAAAAGTACTGTCTGTGGGAAATCTATGTCATTCCGCTTGCTATCTACCCCAAAATAGGTTAAAATGACATAGATATTTTTGATTTGGGGTAGATTATGCATGTTTTTGAATACGATGAGAATGCAAAGAAACTGCTGACTCCTGAAATAGTTGGGTTATTAAGTGAAGTTCACGAGCATAAGGGAAGACAGCAGCTTTTTGTTGAGGCAAAAAAAGATGAGCTTGATACTCTACTGGAAGTCGCAAAAATACAGAGTACGAGAGCCTCAAACAGAATCGAAGGAATTTACACAACCGACAAACGTCTTGAAGAGTTGATGCGGCAAAAAGTAGAACCCAAAAACCGTAACGAGGAAGAAATTTCCGGTTATAGGGATGTCCTAAATACAGTTCATGAAAGTTATAATTTTATCTCTCCCTCATCAAATGTCATACGGCAGTTACACCGCGATTTATATTCATATAATAAAAACTCCGGCTATGGTGGAAAATACAAAACGAGCGATAATGTCATTGCGGAGATTGACACCCTTGGTAATCAGAAAGTGAGATTCAAACCTGTTTCTGCATTTGAAACTGAAGAAGCAATGCGACAGATGTGTGAGAATTTTATTTCGGCATGGGAAAAAAATGAAACTGATAAACTGCTGTTGATTCCTATGTTCATTCTGGATTTTCTTTGTATTCATCCGTTTGATGATGGAAACGGGCGAATGAGCAGGCTTTTGACCTTGCTTCTTTTTTATCGAGCTGGTTTCATAGTGGGAAAATACATCAGTATCGAAATGCTGATTGAAGAGTCAAAAGAAACTTATTATGAAGCTCTGCATGATTGTTCCTCAAACTGGCATGAAAGCACAAACATTTATATGCCCTTTGTTAAATATTATCTTGGTCTTTTGATTAAAGCCTCGAATGAATTTGAAAATCGGGTGGAGTATCTTTCATCAGGAAAAATCTCAAAACCTGAAAGGGTTAAGCACCTGATTCAAAATACAGTTGGCAAAATCAACAAAAAGCAGATTCTTGAAAACTGTCCCGACATTAGTGTCAAGACAGTTGAGCGTACATTGGCAAATTTGGTAAAAGCGGGTTTTGTCAAAAAAGTCGGTTCAGGACCCGCAACAAGTTATGTGTGGAATTATCAGGTGTAAAAACCTCTTGTCAATAATCTCAAAATAGGAGCAATAAACCTTTTTTTACCACATTTCCCCACACGGTAACAAAAGTCACCCCAAAAGTAACCAAAGATACTCTTGCGTCCATGGGCATCTTGCCGTATATTGGACTTGAAGCGGAGGAAATCCGTTTTAGAGTTTGAGTTGGAGGTAAGGCTTATGGATGGTATTATTTCTGTGCTAAAGAATAATATCCCGTGGGTTTGGGTTGCGGTTACGATCATCTGCGTGATAATTGAATCGCTTACCCTCTCGCTTACTACCATTTGGTTTGGAATCAGTGCGTTTGTGATGGTTTTCCTTGCATTCACGCCAATTCCGTTTTCCGTCCAGCTGTTCATCTTTGTTGTGCTTGCGCTGGTTCTGCTCATCTTTACTAGGCCCTTTGTAAAGAAAAAGCTGAACCAAAAGAAGATTGCAACGAACTACGAGCGGGTAATCGGACAGGTAGCGGTTGTGACGAAAAAAATCACTTCGCTGGATAAAGGTTCAATAAAAATCAATGGTATGGAATGGACTGCAGCCACAAAAGGGGAAGCGTCTCTGGAAGAAGGCAGCAAGTGCATTATAGAAGAAATTGCCGGTGTTACGGCTTATGTAAAGGAGATATAGTATATGATGATTTACGTAATTATTGCTGTTATTGTTTTGTTTTTGGTTCTGATTATTACAAATATCAGGATTGTTCCTCAGTCAAACGCCTATGTACTTGAACGTCTCGGGGCATACCATTCAACGTGGAACGTGGGGCTTCATGTAAAGATGCCGCTCATCGACCGCATTGCAAAGAAAGTTTCGCTCAAGGAAAAGGTGTTCGACTTCCCGCCGCAGCCTGTCATCACAAAGGACAACGTAACCATGATGATAGACACAGTCGTCTATTTCCAGATTACCGATCCAAAGCTTTATACCTATGGTGTTGAAAAACCAATCAGCGCCCTGGAAAACCTTTCGGCCACAACACTCCGCAACATCATCGGTGAGCTGGAGCTTGA
>DBWR01000006.1:0-4324 GCA_002309305.1 Treponema sp. UBA1233
TCCTTTATTATCATGACATTCTTAAAGCCGTTTTCCCTGAATATTTGGGCGGCTCCTGTGGCGTTGTATTCTCCGGTTTCGATTGCAAGAATGCCGTTTTGGTTCAGATGGGTGTAGGCCTGTGGGACAAGGTTCCTTATGATTGCAAGGCCGTCATCTGTTGAAGATTGGTTTCCGTCAAGTTCCACGTCTCCGTCCAATGCCAAAAGCGGCTCGTTTCTTCCGTCTTCCAGCAGCTTCATTGCTTCCCTGTGGGGAATGTACGGTGGATTTGAAACTATGATGTCAAAGCTGACGTTTACTGATTCAAACAGGTTTGAGTGTATGATTTGTATTCCAGGTGTNNGGTGTAATCGAATCAAGCTGTAAAAGGCTGATGTTTTTTTGTGCGATTTTAAGGGCGTCATTGCTTATGTCTGCCAGAGTCATGTGGGGTAGGGGGGTGCATAAATGCCTGTCCCTGCATTCGGCAAGAATTGAAAGGCCCACACATCCGCTTCCGGTGCACATGTCGCATATGGAAAAGCCTGTGTTTCCTGAATGTTTTTCCTTTATGAAATTGAGGGCGTTTTCCACAAGGATTTCGGTGTCCGGCTTTGGAATGAGGACATCGGGGGTGACGGTAAAATCGCGCCCGTAGAATTCCTTGTAGCCTGTGATGTAGGCGATTGGAAGTCCCGTGAGCCTTTTTTCTATGGCCTTTACAAAATGCACTTTCTGTTCTCTTGTGAGTTCAGTTTCGCGGTGGAACAGGAGGAATGCTTTGTCGCAGCCGAGTATTTCCTGTAGAATGCAGTCGGCATCCAGTTGGGCTGTGGGGCTTGAGTTTTCCAGTTCACTCTTACCGTAAGAGCGCGCCTCTTGAATGTTCAACTATCATCCTTCCAGATCGGACACGTCTTTGAGCTGTTCTTCCTTGGCATAGACGTTGAGCGCATCAAGCATGTCGTCCATGTTTCCCATCATGAATGAGGGGAGGTTGTGCAAACTCAGGTTTATTCGGTGGTCTGTGACACGGTCCTGCGGAAAATTGTATGTGCGGATTTTTTCGCTTCTTGCACCGCTTCCAACCATGCTCTTTCTTGCATCGGCCCTTTCCGCCTGTCTTTTGCTTTCTTCCAGGTCAAAGAGTCTTGCACGCAAAACACGCCATGCCTTTGCCTTGTTCTTTATCTGTGATTTTTCATCCTGCTGGATTACAACGATACCTGTCGGGATATGGGTAAGACGGACAGCTGAATCAGTGGTGTTTACGCACTGTCCACCTGGGCCTCCCGCACGCATTACGTCAACACGCACGTCTTCCGGCTTGATGTCGATTTCGGTTTCCTCTGCTTCCGGCAAAACTGCAACGGTAGCTGTTGAGGTCTGCAAACGGCCCTGTGATTCTGTTGCAGGAACCCTCTGCACACGGTGAACGCCTGATTCCCATCTGAGTGTTCCGTAAACAAAAGATCCGCTGATTGAAGTGACAATCTTGTTGAATCCTCCGACTTCCGTTTCCTGGGCTTCCATGGTCTCCGTGCTCCAGCCCTTGCGTTCGGCAAGATGGATATACATTTCCCAAAGGTCACGCACAAAGAGGCTTGCTTCGTCTCCACCAGCGGCAGAACGTATTTCCAGAATGATGTTCTTTTCATCAAGGGGATCCGGGGGAATGAGCTTTAGTTTGATCTGCTCTTCCAAAACCGGCTGCTTTTCTTCCAGTTCCTTTAATTCTTCGCGGGCCATTTCCTTCATGTCGTGGTCTTCTTCTTCCGTAATCAGAACCGTGGCCTCTTCTATTCCAGAGAGGACTTTCTTGTACTCTGCATACAGTTCCATCAGCTCCGTAAGGTAACGGTGCTCGCGCATTACATCCTTGTACTTCTTTTGATCCTTGACCAACTCGGGATCGGCGATAAGACCCTGTACTTCTTCAAATCTAACTGAAAGGTCTTCTAGCTTTTTAATCAAATCCATGTGAGCGATTGTATACTATTTTGACTTTTGTTTCAACTGAGGAATTTGTCCATTTCCTGCTTGCAGAGGCTGTCGCACATTTCGTTGTATTTGTGTCCGGCGTGGCCCTTAACCCATGCCCATTCTATGTCCAGCTGATTGTATTCCTGGTCCAGCATGACCCACAGGTCCTTGTTCAATACGGGCTTTTTTGCGGCGGTTTTCCATCCGTTTTTCTTCCAGTTGTTGATCCAGCTTGTAATGCCGTTCTTTACGTACTGGCTGTCAGAATAGACCTTGATTTTGCGGCTTTTCCATCCGTCATTGGAAAGCACTGCTTCCAGGGCCTTGATTGCGGCCATAAGTTCCATGCGGTTGTTGGTTGTGTCCGCTTCTCCACCGCTATAGCAATGCTCGTCATTTCCGTCGATTACGACAACACCCCATCCGCCAGGTCCCGGATTTCCCGAGCAACCGCCGTCCGTGTAAATTATTATTTCATCCATTTTGTTTGGTTCTCCTTGGTTTCGTTATTTCAAAAAAAAGCCCCGGCCATGGTGACCGGGGTTGTGCTTGTTATTCCCTTAAATTAGAACTTGTATGTCCAAGATGTTGGGAATGAAATCTGTACGAATGGATCTGCAAATACCAGGTCTACACCGAATGAGAAGGTGTGCTTTCCAACATGGTACTGTACAGTCGGCAATGTCTCGAATACAACGCCACGTCCGTTGTACTTTCCGTCGTAAAGGTTCGTGTTTACAGCTTCCCAGTTATTGTCAGTAGCACTTGCTGTATCTTCAGATGTTGTGCTCAGACGTGGATCGAAATCAGCAACTCCCTTGAGTGTGATGTCTGTGCTGAATGCCTTTGAGAACTGATACTTTCCGCGGAGACCTGCATAGAAGTCATAGGCTTCATAGTAGTGGCGGTACTGGTTGGCTCTGTTGAACTTATCTGAATCTATTGCTGTTGATGGAGCTGGGAAATCCTGATCTCCTGCACCGAAGAGACTGTACCAGCGGTAATCCCATTCAGGACCACGGTTAAGACCGAAGTTTGTAGAAAGGTCGAAGTCTACGCTGATCTTGTCGTTCCAGCAGCTCAAGCCGAGGTCAAAGAGGAAGAGACCTTCAACGCGGTATTCACCGATAAAGCCGATTACGTTAGCATTCGGATACTGGTCGTTTACGTCCCACTTCCAGTCGTAGTTGTGGTTGAACATCAAGCCAGTGTAGAATGCCCAGCCTTCGATTCCTGTAAATGAACCGAAGAGTCCGATTGAAGCAGACTTAGGTGTGCTCCAGTTGAGGATGTCGCGTGCAACCAAGCCTACAGACCACATGTTCTTGTATGTATAGTCGGCACCGATGTTGAGCTTCGGAAGGTTGTCTGTAATATTTGAGAAAATCCAAACGTCCTTGTCTGTGTCAGGATCTCCACCGAAGTAGCTGATTACGTCAAGACCTGCCGTAACACGGAGACCGTTGAAAGGCTTCCACATAACGCCGATGTCGCTACCCAGGTTACCGGAGCCCATGTTGAATCCGACAACAGGCATGTAGGAACCAGGTGTGTAAATCTCATCGCTCAGGAAGAATGTGAGCCATGTCCAGGGGCGGAATTCCAAGTAGAAGTCAAAGTCTGTCCACTTCAAATCCATGAAGTCCCAAGTGCTGTCTGCGTCTGAATAGACAATCTGGAATCCAGGCTGGTTGTCAAGAGTCAATTCTGCCTGTGCTCCAAAATCGAACTTTTCTGAAGTGTAATCAGCTTCGATTTTTTCTGAAACTCCGGCAAAATCAATCATTGGGCTAAGTCCAGGATAGATTTCAATGATGCCAGTGCTTACTGTGTTTGTAAAAGAAACATCTGCAAACGCTGCTGAAGCACTAAGTGCAAGAGCCGCTGCCAAAACAGCTACGCCTTTTTTAGAAAATTTCATAGTTACTCCTTGAGTTATATAGATTTTATGCTAACTCGCAACTTTAATAAGTTCATTTTAAAGCATGAATCGAATAAAGTCAATAGAAGAATTGTAAATTTGGAAGGCAAGTGCAATTCTAATAAGAATCAAAAAATCTATCTATTTATTGAAAAAGCACTTCCATTTCCGGCGGGAACCGGGCCAAAAAAACGGGTGTACGGGAATAATTCTTTGCAGTTAAGGCTTTGGCTATGACTCTGGCCACATATGCCTACCCGTACAAATATTTTTTTGTCCCGAACCCCGCCTACATTGCAGTGCTTTTTCGATGATATAGGCATTTTTAGTCCTTTTTCGATGGCACTTGCCTTACAAAGTTGACAAGTTCTATTGGTTTATTCTCATGAGACAAGAATTCGTAATTAAGAATTATGAATTAAGAATTATGAATTAAGA
>DBWR01000006.1:4411-16922 GCA_002309305.1 Treponema sp. UBA1233
TATGAATTATGAATTATGAATTACCCCGAACCCCGCCTGCATTGCAGTGCTTTTTCGATAATTTAGGGATTTTTAGTCCTTTTTTGCGGCACTTGCCTTTCAAAGTCGACAAGTTCTCTCATGAGACAAGAATTCGTAATTAAGAATTATGAATTATGAATTATGCATTATTCATTATTCATTCTTTCCACCTGGTGTATTTGGCGCACTCAAGGATTTCGCGGGCATTCTTGATCCTTTCTGCGTCCGGGGGATTAACGCCCTCAAGCGGGTAGGGAATGCCTAAATTCTTGTATTTTGTGATGCCCAATGTGTGGTAGGGGAGGATTTCTACGCGGTGGACGTTGCCCAGGGAGCGGATGAAGTCCCTTGTCTTTGTCAGGTATTCGTCGTTGTCGGAATAGCCTGGAACAAGTACGTGCCTTATCCATATGGGCTTGTTTATTTCGTCAAGGTAGCGGAACATCTGGATTACGTTGTCATTTCCCATGCCTGTGAGCTTTTTGTGCTCTACGGGGTCTATGTGCTTTATGTCCATCAAAAGGGTGTCGGTAAGCTCCATAAGGTGCTGGAATTTGTCAAACCAGGGGCTTTCTTTGGTAAATGGGCCTCCTGCCGTGTCTATGCATGTGTTGATTGAGTTCTTTTTGGCTTCCTCGAACAGTTCTATAAGGAAATCCAGCTGGGCAAGGGGTTCTCCTCCGCTTACGGTGATACCTCCCTTGGTTCCCCAGTAGTTACGGCAGTCCAGGGAGTCCTGAATCAGCTCCTGTGCGGTCTTTTTTTCGCCCTTTGTCATGTCCCAGGTGTCCGGGTTGTGGCAAAAGAGGCATCTCATGGGGCAGCCGGACAAAAATATTATGTACCTGACCCCCGGACCATCTACGGAACCGAAGCTTTCTATTGAATGAACGTAACCCTGGACCACGTCTTACTCTCCCATCAATTCCGCATATTTCTTTGCTATGCGGCGGCTCTTTTCCGCTGCAAGTCCCCTGTAACGGGATGGATCCTCAAAGAAGTTGGCCGGATCCTGAACTCCAAGCTTTTCAAGCTGGGCCGTAATCTTCTGATATGCGTCTGTATGGGTTTTAAGCACCTCAAAGAAGGTTTTTCCGCTCTGTTCTGCCTCAAGGGTGATTTTGCGGATGACTTCGTGACCGTCGTTTACTCCAGCTTCTCCAAGAAGAATGTATGCCGGCTCTGCAAGTACACCGCCACGGACTTTTCCTCCTGCCTCAGCAAGGTTCTTTGCCATATTCTCTCGGTCTGCATGAAGTCCTGAGACAACAGCCTTCATGCGGGCAACAGCCATCGTAAAGCCAGACACATAGTCTGCGATAAAGCGCTGGCTTGCTGAGTTTGTAAGATCCCTCTGGTGTTCTGAAATCTGATCCATGTAGAAAGTGATTACGCGGGGGCACATGGCCTTCCACAGTGATTTTACGTGCTCGCTGTTCCACGGATTGCGCTTTTGGGGCATTGTGGATGAGCCTACCTGGGTTGAGGCAAAATACTCGTATACTTCACCGATTTCACTTCTCTGGAGGTTCCTCAAGTCGTCGGCAAGGTTTGCAATGATTCCGAATGCCACGTTCATCTCCAAAAGGAGCCTGAGAAGGTATTCCGGTTCAACAAGCTGGTTTGAGTATTCGCTTGGTTCAAGTCCCAGGAATCCCAGATATGTGCGTTCAAGCTCTTCCGGGTCCTTTACGATCATGCTGGGGCCGTTGTATGAGCCTACCGGGCCTGCAAGCTTTCCCTTGAGCTGGTTTGAAAGTTCTTCTATGCGGAGGATTGATTTTCCCAGTCTGGAAACGAATTCCGCAATGCTCCATCCGAATGTGATTGGAACTGCATGCTGACCGTGGGTGCGTCCTACCTGTGGTGTTTCGGCTTCCCTGTCCGCGATGGTGCAGAGGGCTTTTTCCAGTGCCTTTAATTCCGGCAGAACGACATTCTGGGTAACGTCCCTCATGCGGCATGAAAGGGCTGTGTCAAGGATGTCTACCGATGTGGCACCAAGATGAACGTAGGGGCCGATGTCTGCGGGAACCTTGGTCTTGAAGACGTTTACCAGGGCACGGATGTTGTGCTTGGTCTTTTCCTCTTCGGCATAGACTTCCTGAGGGTCAAGATTCTGGGCGGTCTGGTCAAGCATGGCGGCGGTTTGGTCCGTGAGCTGTCCCCTGAGCTTGAGGTGGGCTTTTACAAGGGCCGCTTCCGCACGTGCACAGCTTCTGATGCTTGCTTCCTCTGAAATGTATTTTGAAAGGCCGTCAAATGCAGCGGCTTCCGACAATGAATACCGATGGTCGATACATGATAAGTTTTGAAAGATATTACGAGTTTCCATGCCGACAGTATGAACTAAATGAAGACAAATATCAAGACTAATTAGGAATTAAGAATTAAGAATTAAGAATTACGCATTACGAATTACGAATTACGCATTATGAATTATGAATTATGAATTATGAATTATGAATAATTTTTCCGGGATTGGTTGAAAAATGTTTATGAATGCATTAGAATTTATAACATATTTTACATCAATGAGGTGGGTACTGTATGAAACGGTGTTTTATATTGAAGAACATATTTGGAATGGCAGCTGCAATACTTATGGCCGCTTTTGGTCTGGTAAGCCTGACATCATGCGAAAATGAACTTGCAGAAGAGTTTTCGGTGGAGGTGATCGTTGATGAAGATTCTGGTGACACCATATATACTCTTGATGATATAGATTATTTTGTTTTCGATATAGAAAAATTTGATGGAATAAAAACAGGCCGTGGAGGAGAAGATGTGCCTGTTTATACAACTGTAATTCCTGATATACATCTTGATAAGGGAAAAGTGTTAAGATTGGAAAACGTTCTGGAACCTGGAATGTATCAAATAAGTGGATATGCTTATCAAAAACGGGACGATTATGCGTTTGATGATTCGATTGCGTACGTCAAAGGCAAAAGCAACAATATGACAACCATTTCTTTGCAAAATGATGAAGGTGGGAATTATGACTATGAACTCATTCTTGTGGAACGAGGAGTCCCGATGGCAATAAAGTTTTGTTTGACTTTTTACCCTGGTCCTTGATCACATTCTACTAAATAAACCGCCACACGGGTGTGTAAAAAAAATCAACCCTGTGGCATTTTTTTTATTCTCAACTCTCAACATTCCACTCTAATCTTTCCACTCTCAGCTTTCCACTTTTAACTTTCAATTCTAAATTCTAAATTATGAATTATGAATTATGAATTATGAATTATGATTCCCCCCTCTTGAACAAATGGGCGTTTACACTTACAATGACGGAATGAAAAAGATTGGTTTATCATTCCTTGGGGTGCTGGCTTTTTTGGCTTTGACGGCATGCACGAATAAGAAAGACATTGTGGAGTTTGCAGAAAACGGAGTTCAGCTTTTGCTCAGTCAGGAATATCTGGACAAGGGAATCTCCTATGACTGTTACGGTTCGGATTCGGCCCAATATCCTACATTCATAATTGCGTTTGCGTATATGCCTGCGCTTGACCGGCTCTATGAACAGGCGGAGGTCATGTGGGATACAATCGAAAGCAAGGAAGCCCAGGATTTGTTTATGGAAGATTTTGAACGCTCCCTGGCAGTGCATCAGAAAATCCTTGCCTTTGGAATTACCCTCCCCGAAGCTGACTACAAGGCTCTTGGTCCTGATGAATACCTTGCAACCCTTCCTGTTGCGGCCCAAAAATACGGTTATACCTACCTTTTGAATACGATGGATAATTCAACTGAAGGAATGGATGATGAAGAAATAAAGGTTTATGATGACTGCAGGAACTATATTGAAAAATCCATAAAGAAAATGCGCGTTAAAAAACCAGTGCTGAAGGAGCAGGTTGTTTCCGGAAGCCAATCCCTTTCTTTCCCGCAGTTTGAGTCTCCTTCTTTGAATGGAAATGTCATCACAAACGAATTCTTTTATGATGCGGACGTAACCATGGTGCACATTTGGGGGACGTTCTGCACTCCATGTATAGAAGAAATGCCTGAACTCGCAGCATGGCAAAAGACCCTGGCAAAAAACGTAAAGGTTTTGGGAATTATCTGTGATGTTGGTTCTCTTGCCGACTCAAGCGAAAAGGAAGCGGCGGATAAAATCATAAGTGAATGTGGTGTTGGATTTGAGAATGTAATTGCGTCCGGTGGAATACTCACTTATCTGACTTCGGTTCAGTTTGTGCCGACCACAATTCTGGTTGATTCTTCCGGGAATATTGTTGGCGAGCCGATTGTCGGTGCCCGTTTTGAAGATTATAAAAAGGCAGTAGAAGATTACGTTTCATCACATTAAAGTGTCTTTAGCCTAGAGTACGAATCTTTGGATGAAATCTGCAACTCCGTCTTCGTCATTGGTTCTGGCAGTTACGAAATCCGCCATGGTTTTGATTTCTTCCAGTCCGTTTTTCATTGCGACGCCGTAGGTGCACAGCTTGATCATGCTTTCGTCGTTCATGCTGTCTCCAAAGCCCATTGTGCCGCCATCAAGTTCAAGATGTTTTGCAAGATATGAGATTGCCTGTCCCTTTCCGCAGTCGGGTGGAAGTATCTCAAGAAAATACGGTTTGGAAATGAATACGCTGGCCTTGTTTCCAAAATCTGCCTTTAATGTGGCCTGTAGTTGCTGCAGGAGTTCCGGTTCTCCGGGAATCAGCATCTTTACAAATCCCTGTTTTAAGAATTCCTCGTAGTCCTTTACCACATTCATCTTTAGTCCGCACAAGTCCACGTCAAGTCTTGTCCATTTGGTTTCCTCTGCCGTGTGAATCGTGTCGGGGTCGTATACTTCCGTTACCAGTCCAAATTCTTTTGCACGCCTGTTTGCATGAAGGAGGATTTCGGGATCAACAAACTGATTGTATATCCTCTGTCTTTTGTGCAGGTCAAAGATTGAACATCCGTTTACTGCGATGATGTACCTTCCGCTTTGTGTTCCAGCTATCTCAAGCCTTCTTACAAATGGAAGAATCGCATCCTCAGCCCTTCCTGAGCAAATGACCACATATATGCCAAGGGAAGAAGCCCTCCTTAGGGTGTGGACGGTTTCATCGCTTATCTTTTGGTGTGAGTCTAAGAGAGTGTCATCCAAATCCAGTGCTATGAGTTTTACGTTAAGTTTGTTCTGTGGGAGTTTTGTTTCGTTCATGAAAAGAAGAGAAGTGGGGGTGTCTGGTTATCTGACTGTCATTCCGGGCTTGATCCGGAATCCGTCAACAAGATGCTGAATCAAGTTCAGCATGACAATACTGCCTTGACATCCCCAGTTTAATTTTATTTGCCTTCCTGGACTACGCGGTAAAATTTTTCTCCATCGAAATCCAGTTCACCGTCTTTGATTACTACGTCGATTGTTTCCTGCTCCTTTTTTGGAATGTCAACGAGTGGCATTTCTTTGCTTGTTATTACGATTGGTTCTCCTGAGAAGAATGCCGCAAGCATGGTATTCAGGAATTCTTCTGAGGAGGCTCCTTCTTCTGACATTGTTTTTGTCGCTGTAAGGGTGAGTTTTCCGTCTTTTGTTGGGTCTCCCTTGTATTTTCCGGCAGCTGCATCAAGATCCATTTTCATGGAGATGGTACCCAAGCCTTCTTCAAGCTGTACGTCCTGATCCATGTTGATGTGCATTACGAAAGTCTTGTCGGAATAGAAGGTTATTGTAGCTGTACCTTCGCCACCTTCCTCAAACATTGCAACTTCGTCGATTGCGTATGTTGCCACAACTGTAGGGGCTTTGGCTGCAAAAACCTGTGTCATTGCAACAAATCCGAGGGCAAGAACTGCCAGTGCTATTTTCTTAATTGATTTCATCTTTATTTCCTCCAGGATGATTTATCGTACCAGTTTGCGGTACATTGTTTTATGGGGTCGGTCTGCGTCATCTCCCAGCATCTTCTTTCGCCATTCAGAATAGTCAGACCAGCTTCCTTCAAACCATTTTACTTCAGAATTGTTTTCGAATGCAAGTATGTGCGTGCAAATCCTGTCCAAAAAGTAACGGTCGTGGCTGATTACAAGTACAACACCTGCAAATTCGTTTATCGCTTCCTCAAGTGAGCGTGTCGTCGTAATGTCCAAGTCGTTTGTAGGCTCGTCGAGCAAGAGGACGTTTCCCGCTTCCTTGAACATCATGCCCATGTTCAGGCGGTTTTTCTCTCCACCGGAAAGTACGCTGATTTTCTTGTTCTGTTCCGCTCCGTTAAAGTTGAACCATGAGCAGTAGGCGCGGCTGTTTACCTCACGGACTGCACCGTTTACAGGACGGCCCTTTTCGTCAACAGCACCAAGCTTTACAAGATCCGCTCCACCGGAAAGCATTTCCCATACGGTCTTGTTAGGATCAAGCTTGCTCCTCATCTGGTCTACATAAACCAGCTTTACAGTCTCACCGACTTTGATTGTGCCGGAATCAGGCTTTTCTTCTCCCTCGCTTCCATCAGGCATCTGTACCTTTTGACCTGCCGCAGTTGCCATCATCTTGAACAGTGTGGTTTTACCCGCACCGTTGGGACCAACAATGCCGACAACAGCACCAGCCGGAATATGGAAATCAAGGTTTTCGAACAGAACCCTGTCATCAAAACTCTTGGTAAGCTTTTCCGCATCGATTACGACGTTTCCAAGACGTGGACCCGCCGGAATTGAAATCTGTGAATCCCTGAGCTGAACCCTCTTGCTTTCTTCTGCCAGAAGCTGCTCGTAACGGGTGATGTGTTCCTTGTGCTTTGCCTGCCTTCCCTTGGCTCCTGCGTGAATCCATTCAAGCTCTTCCTGCATCTGCTTTTGACGTACGCTGGCCTGCTTTTCTTCCTGAGCAAGACGCTTTTCCTTTGCCTCAAGCCATGCCGTATAATTTCCCTTGAACGGATATCCTTCGCCCCTGTCCATTTCCAGAATCCATCCTGCAACATTGTCCAGAAAGTAGCGGTCGTGTGTAATCGCGATGACTGTTCCGGAATAGTTCTGAAGGTGACGCTCCAGCCATGCAACGGTTTCTGCATCAAGGTGGTTTGTCGGTTCATCAAGAAGAAGAATGTCCGGCTGCTGCAAAAGAAGCCTGCACAATGCGACACGACGGCGTTCACCACCGGAAAGTACGTCCACAACCTGATCTCCCGGAGGACACCTTAGGGCATCCATTGCAAGTTCCAGGTTTGCATCAAGATTCCATGCATCAGCGGCTTCAAGCTTTTCCTGAAGTTCTGCCTGCCTTGCGCACAGTTTTTCAAAATCAGCGTCAGGATTGCCGAATTCTTCGTTTACCTTGTCAAATTCCGCCAGCAAATCGGTAATCGGCTTTACGCCTTCCATTACGATTTCCTTTACAGTCTTGCCAGCCTCAAGAACCGGTTCCTGCTCCAGATATCCAAGGGTATAACCAGGAGATACATGAGTTTCTCCCGCAAACTCCTTGTCCACACCGGCCAGAATTTTAAATAGCGAGGATTTACCCGCACCGTTTTCACCTATGACACCGATTTTTGCGCCATAGTAATATGAAATGCTGATGTCCTTTAAAACAACCTTAGTCCCATAAGTCCGGGACACCCTATCCATTGTGTAAATGATTTTCTTTTCGTCTACAGTCTTTGCCATACGTTTAATATATATGAGAAAACAAATTCTGACAAGCCTTAGGTATACATTGCAATGCTTTCTCTGTTTAATTGGTAACTCACTTTCCCTCTGTTATTGCACTTGCCTTCCACACTTCATTTAGCACAAAAGTGTAAGTTGAAAGTTGAAAACGGAAAACTGAAAGATGAAAGATGAAAGATAAAAGATAAATTCCGCATTCCTAATTATGAATTATGAATTAAATTTTTCTTCTTTTTTGTAAAATCTTCACAAATTTTTGTCAAAAACCATGGGGGGCGTTACCAAGTATATAGTATAGGCATTTGCAATCAATGGCGGTCTTGTCTCCAGGATTCGACTGTTCTGAGAAATCAGGATGGATTACGTAAGACTAGGAGGCTGCTATATGAATGATTATGAAAGATTGGATCTGCTGTTTACAGCAATTCAGCTTTTCATTGACATTATTACGCGCCTTTCCACAAAAAAGAGGAAGAAACGTAAGAAAAGAAAATAGCCCGCCAAGTGTCACACCACTATAGGCGGGCTTTGTCCTTTGGGACAAAAACCAACTAGAGGCAAGACGCTAGATTGCGAATGCCTTTATTTAAATATAAATCAATGATGCATAAAAATCAAGTAGTTATTTCAATTAAATCCTCAGTTTTCAACTTTCAACTTTTAACTTCCCCGTCTTGTATCAGAGCATTTATTTCTATATAATGTATCCACTATGAAAACATCTAATTTAACATTCAGGACACTGCGGGAAGCTCCTGCAGAAGCTGTTATTGCAAGCCATCAGTTGATGATGAGGGCTGATTTGATCCGTAAGCTTGGAAACGGACTGTATACATATATGCCGATGGGACTCAGGGCCTACAAAAAGGTTGAGCAGGTTATACGCGAGGAATGGGACGAAAGCGGCGCCCAGGAATTCAGGCCCACTGTAATCGTTCCGGGTGACATCTGGAAGGAAAGTGGACGCTGGGATACCATGGGACCACAGATGCTTAAGGCAAAGAACCGTGCGGAACAGGACATGGTTGTAAGTCCAACCGCCGAGGAAGCATATACCGCCATTGTGCGTGCGGGCCTCACAAGCTACAAGCAGCTCCCAATCAACATGTATCAGATAAACACGAAATACCGTGACGAAATACGCCCCCGTTATGGTGTCATGCGTGGACGTGAGTTCAACATGGCCGACGGTTATTCAATCAACGCGGACGATGAATCCCTGGACAAGACATATCAGGCCTATGCAAAAGCCTACCTCCGCATCTTCAAGAGGCTGGGGCTGGAAGTTATTCCTGTAAAGGCTGACACTGGTGCCATGGGTGGTTCGGGAAGCGAAGAGTTCATGGTGGAAAGTGAAATCGGTGACGACACCCTGATAATCTGCCCTGACTGCAAGTATGCCGCAAATGTGGAAAAGGCCTCATGCAAGCCGGATGCCGCAGTTGACAACGACGGGAACCCGCAGAAAAAGACTGACCTTGCCATAGAGGAAGTTGCCACCCCGAACGTATTCAGCATTTCAGACATGGAGGCATTTTTCAAGAGCACACCAAAGATGTTCATCAAGGCTTTGATCTACCGCGTGATTAACAGCACCCTGGATTTGAGCCAGGCCCCGTATTGCAAGGATCTTGAGGTCAAGAAGGAAAACGGTCATGTCTGCTATCCTGTTTCTTATGTATGCGTTTTGATCAGGGCAGACCTTGACGTGAACGAGGCCAAGCTGGCAGGTTTACTTAAGGCGAGTGAGCTTTGTCTTGCCGATGATGAGGAAGTACGCAAGGTTTCCGGTACAGGCCACGGTTTTGTAGGTCCTGTTACGGTAAAGTGTCCCATCGTTCAGGATTTGAGCGTAAACGACATGCACGATGCAATTGCAGGAAGCGGAAAGGACGGCTATCACATAAAGCACGTTGAACCGGGGCGCGATTATACCCCTTATCTTACGGCAGATGTACGCACTGTTGTTCCGGGAGACAAGTGTCCTGTTTGCGGTGGAACTTTCTACAGCAGGAAGGGAAATGAGCTGGGACACATCTTTAAGCTTGGAAAAAAATACACGGAAAGCATGGGAGTAAGCTATCTGGATGAAAACGGAAAGGCCGCTGTTCCGACAATGGGCTGCTATGGCATTGGCGTGGACCGTGTTCTTGCTTCCATAGTTGAACGCTATCATGACGACAAGGGAATCATCTGGCCAATGTCAGTGGCTCCGTATCAGGTTGCGGTTGTTCCGATTAAGTACAAGGATGCGATGAAGGATGCCGCCGACAAGATTTATAATGAACTTAAGGCTGCCGGAATCGAAGTCCTGCTTGATGACCGCGATGAACGTCCAGGTGTAAAATTCAACGACATGGATCTGATCGGTTTCCCAATCCGCATTACCGTGGGCGAAAAGAACCTCCCGAATGTGGAGGTAAAGCTCAGGAATGCCGCCGAACCGGAGATGATACCGCTGGAAGAAGCGTCTTCCAAAGTTGTGGAAATGGTCCGCAAGGCAATGGAAGAGTTGAACCGTGAATAATAGCTGCCACCTGTAACAAAATGGGGTGGCGGAGGTTTTAATTATATAAACGGAAACTCAACTGGAGGATAAAATGATTTCATTAAAAAAGCTTTCCCTTATGCTGATTGTTGCGCTTTCCTTTGTGCATTCAGCTTTTTCATCTGTTCCGGGAATGGTTCAGTATATACCCGATAATTCCGGCGATTACGTTTACTATCAGGACAAGACTTTTACCCGGGATTCCATTGTGGGATTCTTGTTCTACAACGACAGCACCTATGCCGTCAGGTACTATGCTCCGGCGGACAAGAAGCAGTCTCTTTTGGAAAAGGACATAACGATATACTTTAGCGTAAACCCCAGTGCCAACAATCTTGAACTAACAGGAGAAAACATTGTGGGGGCGACCACTCAGGAAGATGTGGACATCGTAAATTATCTGCATGATTTGTTTTACGAACTTTCTTCACGTGCGGCCAAGGCTTTGCTTACAGATGGAACGACTATTCCAAGCAAACAGGATTATGCACAGTTTGGCGGCAATGTGACCATCTCCTTTAATCCCCTGGTTCCAATTTTCAACATTGAATCCATAAAGTCAGGTGATGGAACTGTTCTGTTTCAGCTGCAGACGACCGGTACCCTTACTTCTTCCAACGACAAGAGTTTTGCACAGTACAAGAGGGTAGACGGACTCCCCAAAGACAAAACACGTAACTTCAAGAACAACAAAAAGGCAAAAAAGCAGAAGGTAAGTGCCTTGGGCATAAATGTAAACCTTGACACACAGTGGACTCAGAAAGGCGAAGGTGTATGGGCTCTGGGAGATTATGCGGTTCTTGTTGTCGGCTCGGTTGGAAATGCGGATCAGATTTCTACAAATCAGGACTATACCTGGGACGTTTTGCAGCGCATGTGGTGCAGTGGAACGGAAGACAGCTATGCACTGTGGCAGCATAAAAAAGTTGAACGCAGCAAGGACAAGCTTGCCATAATGAATGTATTCTACGAACCTGCCTCAAATACTGTGACCCGTGATTTTAAGATTACCAGAAAAACAAAAGACGGCCTTGTCGTAATGGTTTTGACTGTCTTTGATGACGTATACCAGAAAAACAAGGCTTATTTCGATTCAATACTAAAAAGCTAGAAGTTGGAGCGGCTCAACGGAACGCCGATGGAAACACCCTCGCTTGCAAGGAATTCCCGGTGTTCGCCCTCTATTAAAAACTGAACGCTTTCTACGGTGGGGAATGCTGTGGCGGTGTAGACAATCTGCTGCAGCTGACCCAAAACTCCCTCGATTCCATATTGGTTAAACTCAAATTCCTCGCTGAAATTCAAGGTTGCGACACTGTTGCTTACTGAGGCACCCAAAAGCCTGCATCCTGATGAAACAAGAGTCCTGCAGTTGCCTTCTTCCGGTTTGGGGCCGTCGATTATGGCGTTTATTGCGTCTGTGAGAGGGCTGTCAGATTTTTTCATCTCGCGTACGACTTCCTTTCTGCTCAGGGAACCGTCGCTGTTAATCATCATGAAATACAGCTTTAGCTTCATCGTTGCGTTTGATGTGGCAGTGGTCTGCTCTGTTGTTTGGTTGGTTGCCGCCTGGGTTTCTTCGCCTGGCTGTTCAACTGTCAGTTCTGCCTGCTGTACGGGCTGGGTTTGTTCGGAAGCCGCGCTCTGGTTTTCTTCTTTGAGGGAGTTTGCGTAGTTTTGTGTGGCGGCGTTGTTTTGAGAAATTACGCCGGATGTGGTTCCCTCTTTGTTGGAGGAAGTCAAGTCTATTACTGTTGAAGAAGAGAATGGCTCAACGTCATTTTTTTCGTCGGTGTTTTCCGGAACTTCAGCTTTTTCCACAAATGCCGGTGTTTTTCCTACAACACGGTCAAAGAAGCCGGTTGACTTGAGGTTGGAGGCGATTTTCTTCTGGTTCACAAGGAATACAATCAAAAGCACGATTGCTGCCAAAAGCCACAGGGCAAATCCCAGACCAATGCGGGGCTTTTTCTTGTTTCCGTTTTTTCCTGTTTTTTCTTTTTTCGATGCCATGATTTTATTATACCCTCTCCGTCATTTATTTTCAATTACCTGTGTTTTGTTTTGAATAAATCCCTCCCTCCAGTGCCATAGGGGTAGGGCAAGCTTGTTGGAGAACGGCTGGCATCGGTTAAAGTNNCGGCTGGCGGCGGTTAAAGTCCGGAAGCCATGAAGTGTCGTCGCTCAATTCCTGGTAGAATAGCCAGTCAAAGTCGTAGGCTTCGATTATGTCCTGTAAGTCTGCGTCCTCGTCCGGTGTGACAAGCCTGTTTTCTATTGAAGAAAGGGCTTTGTTTCTGGATTCAAGTTCCTGTG
>DBWR01000006.1:17043-17231 GCA_002309305.1 Treponema sp. UBA1233
CTTATGATGACTCCGCTTTGTATTTTTTCGTAATCCCTGCCTTCAATTTTCAACTGCTGGATTTTAAGGGGAGAATGCCCAATCATCCATTCAACAGCCTTTTTTGCAACCTCAGGATAATCTTCCGCACCAAAGAGTTTTTTGCTCAAATCACTGTTCAAGGTTTTAAAGTCGGGGAGCCAGATGTC
>DBWR01000031.1:0-4788 GCA_002309305.1 Treponema sp. UBA1233
GGATCCATGGTGTTCTTTAAAGAGGAGAATCAAAGATGAAAAAAATAATTTTATCTTTTATCCTGCTTATCTCACCGCTATGCTTTCTTTCTGCAAAGGGGCCAGCGATTTCGCCTGTTGAATCCTATTTCAAAAATCAAGATTTGAACTTTCCGTTACACATCAGTAAACCTGATTTCAATAATCCATCTGAATTGACTGACAATGAAAAAGCCGATTTGCAAGCATTCTACAAACACTTTTCAAAATCAATTACCCAGGATGCTTGCAAACGCTGGAATGAAAATGCCGTTGGATTCGTCTGCTCCAACTATGGAATTATGGAAGACTGTGGAAAGAAATATTTTACGGTAGGTATCTACGCCTATTACAATGATGTGGAACTTCTTTATGGCCAAAAAGAAAAAGTCAAGGGTTATGACATTTCGTATCTGTATAACATCTTAATGTTTGACTACACCACCTACAAAGAATTGGGCTGGGTGTTTTAAGAGGAAGATTTATGAAAAAGAAACTTAAAGTGAGTTTAATCATTCTTATACTGCTTGGTCTTGGTCTTGGTGCACTTGCTTTTCTAAGGTCTTTTCCCAGTCTTGTAAATCCACATGAACCGAACGTTCTGACTTACTCCATCCACATGGACGAAAACCTTTTTTACAGACAGAGCCTTAACAATTGCGGTCCATATTCCGTTATGGCGGTGACAAGCATTTTGAGAAATGACGAGGCTACTCCTGACCCGGAAGTTCTTGCCAAACAGATGAAGTGGCGCATCCGGAAAAACATGACATTTCCACAGGGTGTCATCTCCCTTCTTCATGACAACAAAATCAAGACAAAAGAATATGTTCTTTACACAAAATCTGATTCACAAAAAATCTCTTTCCTCAAGGAACAGATCTTGCACGACACACCCATCATACTTCTTATCCGGCAGCACGGCATTTTGCATTATGTGACTGTCCTGGGTTTTGATGAAAACGGCTTTATGCTCTACGATTCCATGCAGGAAAAATCAGCAGATGACCCAGGCCACACCATCCGTGATGAAAAGGCTATCGAAGGAAACCGGTATTTCACAAATCAGGAATTGCTTGACCAATGGAACAGCGGCGGCGTAAAATTTGCCTTCAGGAACTGGTGCGTTGTCTGTAAAAAGAAATAAAATCAAAGAAAATTTATCCTTACCTCGAAATTCCATTTGAGATTTTTGAATATCTGTTTTATAATATATGAATGGCGTATAACATAGAGTTTCAAATATCGGGGTTAATTGTTGTACTTATTCTTCTCATTGTGTTTTTTGCAAAGGAGAGGTTTCATTCGCTTCAGAATTCAATTTATCGTGTTTTGCTCATCATCACGGTAATTGAACTTTTGCTTGATATTGCAAGCGTCATAACTATAACCAACAGAGAAATGTATCCGCGGCTTAACAAAATCCTTTCCAAGGGATACCTCATTGCAATGCTTTCCTACATCGGATGCATAGCCTTGTACACCCTATCCAACACCCTCTACCCATCCATACCAAAATGGAGGCTCAAGCTCAAGCAGATACAGGCAGGCGTAATAATTCTGGGCTACATCGCATGCTGCATCATAGTCTTTGCGACAGAACTCTTGTACGGAGGCGACGGCAAATTCATCTACAGCTACGGACCGGCAAGCGACACGGTCTACATGTACTCCACGATTTCGGTGGTCTACGTGATAGCGGTGCTTTTAATCAACATCAAGAACATTCCGCCTATGAAACAGCTTTCAATCTACAGCTTCTGCATCATGGAAGGAATTGTGGCAATCGTACAGATGTTCAACAAGGAACTGCTCATCATCGGCTTTGGTACTGCGGCTGCCATGATGATAATGTACTTTACCCTGGAAAACCCCGACATGAAGATGATAAAGGCGCTGAACAATGCGAACCAAAAAAACAGGGAACTCCTCCTGAACATTCTGCCTGAATCTGTTGCCGACAGGTTGAAGGATTCTGAGTCTACCTTTACGGAAAAATTTCAGGACGTAACGATTATGTTCCTTGACCTTGTGAATTTCTCAAAGCTGTCAAATGAAATCGGAGCGCAAAAAATCGTCTTTTTACTGAACAAATTCTTTTCTCAGATTGATGACCTCTTAAGCTTCTTTAAGGTGGAAAAGATAAAGACAATGGGCGACTGCTATATGGCGGCGGCCGGCATACCTGATTACTACGACGACAATCAGGAAGAGATGGTGAAGTTTGCATTTGCGGTACTAAAGCTTCTTGATGGGTTCAACAAGCGGAACGGCACAAACATCCAGGTAAGGATCGGATTGAACACAGGTCCCGTTGTAGCAGGAATCATCGGAAAGAAAAAATTCATCTATGACCTTTGGGGAGAAGCTGTAAACCTTGCCTCCCGAATGGAATCCTACGGTGTCCCCGACAGAATAAATGTCTCCCCATATCTTGCCAAAAAACTTGAATCAACACACACGCTGGAAAAACAGCCCGTAGTCGACATCAAGGGTTTTGGCGACATGGAGACCTACCTCATCTGTAAATGAAAGGGCATGCTGCTTAGGAGATAAGGATGATAACATACAAGGATATAAAGACATTTCAGGAAAAGGACCTGAAGGATTTATTCGAGTCTGTCGGATGGGTCTCGGCAAAATACAGTGACAGGCTTGTAAAGGCACTTGCAAATTCTGACACAGTCATCTCTGTGTGGGATGATGAGAAACTTGTCGGTTTAATCAATCTGCTTGATGACGGTGAGTTGACCGCCTATGCACACTATCTTTTGATACGCCCTGATTATCAACACAAGGGAATAGGCAGGGAGCTTCTTAGTCGGGTAAAAGAAAAATACAAAAACTATCTCTATCTCGTCCTGACTGCCGAAAACAAGGAAGTCGTTTCCTTCTATGAAAAACAGGGTTTCCGCGTAACAGAAGGCGCCTCCCCCATGACGATATTTACCCCCTGAATCTTCCCTTGCCTTTTTCCCGTATACACCCAAAACCGCAAACAAAATGCATTCAGTTTATATTTATTTCTATACAGGAATTACAAATCATGATAGATTCAAACGGTGTAAGAATTCCGCTGTAGTTATGATTTCTATGCCCTCATAGTTTTTAACCGACAGCAGGTCGTCGTCACCACTGACAACGTAAAGACATTTTGATTCCAACGCACATTCAATGAACTTATTGTCATCAGGATCACGGCAGGCCGTAACCTTTCGCTTAGGCGAGACAAATTTGCAGGAAGAAATAAACGGCTCTAGAGGAAGTCTTTGTGGTCGATCCGGATATTTTTCCGCAAGCCTTTGTATTATTTCAGTGTATTCCGCGACAATTTCATCAGAGACAAAAACGTCAAAATCCTTTTTTATCGCATATTGCAAAAGCCGTTGTGGATTTCCACCAAAGAAAATTCCCGAAGCAACAACATTGGTGTCGATTACAACTTTCATGCCCGCCTTTTCTCCGCACGCCACTCTTTCTTTGCCGCTTGAATGTCCGCCTCCGTCATGCCGACGCTTTTTGCCCATTTTTGACTTTCGGCGCAAAGAGAATTGAATTCATCGATTTCTGAATTTTTCTTTTCGGAACGGTAACGAATAAAACTGATGTAGTTTGATATTTCTTCCAAATATTCTTCAGGCGTTGACTTTACCTGTTCTATTACAGCATCATATCCCATATTGCACCTCCGACTATTTCATAATACCATAACTCAGCGACTTTTGCAACGAAAAATGAAAAGACCCAGAGCATTTTTACACTTGCGGCGTTGTCTACCATGTTATTCCGTCGGCATATAGAATAAAAAATTCTAATCCCAAATTCCAAAACCGCAAAAATCGGTTTTATTACAACAAAATCTCACTTGTTTTTTACTATATCCGCCATTAGAATAAAATCATGGAATACACTTCAAACTCAGATAAGATCACCCGGGATTATTTTGACTCGCTTTTGCTGGAATCCCGCTACATTGACTCATGCTTGCCGTCCACGAAATTTGAGCTTTACGGAAAGACTTTTGACACGCCCATTATGACCGCAGCCCTTTCCCATCTTGGAAACACTGCGAAAAATGGAATGACAATCTATGCCGAGGCCGCTGCCAAATCAAATGCCGTCCACTGGGTTGGAATGGGTAGCGATGAGGAGCTGGAGAAAATCGTTTCCACCGGAGCCGCCACAATCAAAATCATCAAACCACATGCGGACAACAAAGAGGTTTTCAGAAAGATTGAACATGCCGTAAATGCAGGATGCTTTGCCGTGGGAATGGACATTGACCATGCCTTTAACGGTAGTGGTGGATACGATAATGTGATGGGCCTTCCGATGAAACCAAAGTCCACCGAGGAACTAAAGGATTTTGTACAGGCCTCCAGGGTTCCTTTTGTGGTAAAGGGCGTGTTGAGCACAAGTGATGCCGAAAAATGCCTTAAAGCAGGTGTAAGGGGAATTGTTCTTTCGCACCACCATGGAATCATGCCGTATTCTGTTCCACCGCTATTTGTATTGCCGGAAATTGCAAAAGCCGTGGCAAATGAGATTCCGATTTTTGTTGACTGTGGAATTGAAAGTGGAGCCGATGTCTACAAGTGTCTTGCGCTGGGAGCAAGTGCTGTTTCCGTGGGACGACATCTGATGCCGCTTTTGAAAAATGGAAGCGATTCAGTTTCCGCACGCATAAACGAAATGAACGGTGAACTTGCTTCATTGATGGCACGTACAGGAGTTTCAGATTTGAATCACTTTGATGCAAGTGTAATCCAC
>DBWR01000031.1:4908-13799 GCA_002309305.1 Treponema sp. UBA1233
AAGGAGAATATAAAAATGAAAAAGGTATTATCTGGAATTTTTACAACTGTTTTAACTCTTGTCATGATTTTTTTTGCTTCAAGTTGTATTAGTCTGTCGGAACTGATGGATGCTTCCGGCCCTTCCGATTCTTCCAGGACAGTTTCTTCTGCTCCGGCACCTTCATCAAGTGCAAAAGGCAACGGCACAACGACAGTTTCTGATGACGGAAAGACTACAACGACAGTTTCTGCCGATGGAAAGACTATAACGACAGTTATAGTAGAGGATGTTTACAAAAGAAAAACTGATGAACCCGTTTATACCACATCTTATTCTCCAGGAAACATTGTTTACTCAGACGGAACAATGACAAATTATTACACACTTGATACTTCAAAGACTCCGGTGGCCGTAATTTTTGATGCCAAAAACAAACTTGGAGTTGCCCTCACCGGCAAAGAGCTTTCATGGGCACCGGCTGAGGCAGCAGGACACAGAGCAGCTCTAAAGACAAGCGATGTTTCTGGTGAAAAGAACTGGGACGTAATCAAGGCCGCAGACCCTCAGGGAACAAGCACTCCGGCAAAATGCGACGAGAATTATCCGGCCTTCTACTATTGCGCAAATTATTCAACCAAGGGATATGAAAACGGATGGTACATGCCTTCAAAAGATGAAATGAAAACCCTTATGTACTGGAAAAGCAACGTAGAGGCTGCGTTGAAAAAAATCCCCGGTGCAGAGCCTCTCAACCCTAGGGGAGCAAAAGGCTATTCTGATAGCTACTGGTCATCATCACAGTATATAAGTGAGAACCCTGGATCATACGGCCAAATCTTTGCATGGGCAATTGATACTACCGGGTATGCCAACTCCAATTCCAAAGAGGCCTTAAAATATGTCCGCCCGGTGCATAAGTTTTAGGATAATGTGAAAACTGCTGTAGACCGCAATAATATTTTTTTAGGAAAGCGAAAATGTATCTTGGAGTATCATCAGCTTTATCACACACATCACCAGAGGATTGGGCCACAAAGCACAAGGCACTCGGATTAAAGACTGTTGTTTTTCCTATGGACTGTAATGCCGGCGAAGAAAAAATTGACGCATATAAAAAAGCAGCGGATGAAGCAGGCCTAACGATTGCGGAGGTCGGAATCTGGAGGAATACTCTTTCTGCAGATTTGGATGAAAGGCAACGCATGATTGACTATGCCGTTGAACAGCTTAAAATGGCAGACAGGATTGGCGCACGATGCTGTGTAAATGTTGTGGGAACTCCCTATGGACCACGCTGGGATGGCGGCTACAGAGAAAACTTTAGCGATGAACTCTGGGATATGGCTATCAGGATGATTCAGGAAATCATAGACAGGGCATCTCCATTAAAAACAAAATTCAGCATTGAGTCCATGCCATGGATGATTCCTTCAAGTCCCGACGAATATCTTTGCATGATTGAAAAAGTGAACCGGCCTGCATTCGGAGCCCACCTTGATGTAGTGAACATGATTACAAATCCAAGACGCTATTTTTTCAACGATGAATTTCTTGACGAGTGCTTTACAAAACTCAAGGGAATGATTTGCAGCTGCCACCTCAAGGACATAAACTTAAAGGAGGAATACACCTTCCAGCTTGAGGAATGTGCATGCGGAAAGGGAAGTCTGGACATAGAGCGTTACGCAAAGCTTGCCACAGAGGAAGACCCAACCATGCCCATGATAATCGAGCATCTTACAAGCGACGAGGAATACATTCAGAGCGTGGAATATGTTAAAAAACGTCTCGGTTTATGACTACTTTAAATTAAAATAAAAATCCATTATACTCTAAAAATATTTGGAGTTCTATGATTAAAAACAGATTCGTTTCTTTTTCCGTGATAATCGCGGTTTATGTGCTTGCATTTTTTGGCGGACTTTTCTGCTACAATTATCTTTGTTCACTCTACAGGTTTTCATACTTGATTTCACTTCTTCTTGCAGATGTTGCGGCCACGGTGATTGTCTTTATCTTCAGCTTGATTTTTAAAAACGCTTCGGTTTACGACCCCTACTGGAGCGTGCAGCCCCCGGTAATCCTTGCCGTTGCATTGGTTAAATGCGGGGAAACACGATTGGGCTATTGCCTTTTTGCGGCGGTTCTTTTTTGGGCTATAAGGCTCACGGCAAACTGGGCGTATAATTTCAAGAGTTTTGAATATCAGGATTGGCGCTACGTAATGCTCAAGGAAAAATCTAAAAGACTTTATCCTCTTGTCAATTTTTTCGGTATTCATCTTTTTCCGACCCTTGTGGTTTTCCTCTGCATCCTGCCGGCTGTCTCTGTCATACACGATCAGATTCCGTTTAATCCCCTCGCCCTGATTTTTATCGCATTGAGCTTTGCGGCCGCAATCTTCCAGGGAATCGCTGACATACAGATGCATAAATTCAGGAAACTTAGTACCGGTGGATTCATACGCACAGGCCTATGGAAAAGATCACGCCATCCTAATTATGCCTGTGAAATCCTGATGTGGTGGGGAATCGGTCTTGCCTCAATCTTTGGAATGCCGGAAAGGTGGTGGCTTCTTACCGGTGCCCTGCTGAACACCCTGATGTTCCTTTTTATAAGCATCCCCATGGCGGAAAAACGCCAGTCCCAAAAACCCGGATTTGAAGAATATAAAAAAGCAACGAGGATGTTATAAAAAAACGCAGCGAAACATCCAAATGGAAATTCCACTGCGCTTTGATTTTCAAGTATGAAAAACAAATGTTAATCCAATCTTCTTAGCGGTCTAAAATATAAATCTTTCGTTTTCCCATGGCCATTAGAAATCGTTATTTTTTTATTAACTAGATCTTCTACAATAGTCCAGACCTTATTTTCCTCTGCAATGCTCTCGTCATCCTCCCTTGGTTCCAAAGCAAAGGATGTAAAATCATCATTAAATAATACTCTACCACCAAAATAGTTATTATTCTCATTCCAATAAAATTCCCCTTTTTTATACCCTAAAACTTTACTATCTACAACATCATAATCTAATGCACAACCACTATTAAACCAACCAGAATCAGTAGCAAAATTCTGTTCATACCAATGTTTTCCTGGTAACCATGATGCTTCTGCGGAAAAAGAAATATTGTTTTGCCATCGTTCATTTTCCGATAATTCCTCTTTCCATGGATTAAATTTTGGATTAAAATCTACGATATAGTCATATATTATTGTTCTGAAATCATTATTGATATCTTCCATAACCTCTTTTTTATCATTTTGGAAAACTTTATCAATAATCTCTGATTCTGTTGCAGATTGTGATAGTCCATAATTTTTCCGCCACTTTTCAATTGTCTTTTCTACATACTTCTGTACTGCTGCCTTTTTTACTTCTTCTGATTGTGATGCTACTGTATCTTCTGTTACTCCTTCAGGGAAATACCCATCATAATAAAGTTCTTTATAAGCTCGTTCCTCTGTATAACCTCTGAGTAAACAGTAATTCTCTATTGTTGGATTTGAAGCTAAAGTTTTAAAATTATTACAGTATTCTGTGAGGTCCTGTAAATAATAGTCTTGTAATTCCTGTTTTGTATACCATGTATCATATTCGTAATACTTTGTCATGGTCAATGTAATCGTTTTAGCTTCGGTGTCCGCCGTATAGGAATATATTTGCCCATGATTTTTGTGCTCATGATATTCATCTTCTTGATCGATTAATAATTTCATAATGCTTCCATCAAAGATATAAGAATACTTCTTTGTCCGATTATATGGAGTATTACCATTATAATAAGTATATGTTTCTGTAAAGATAAACTCCGGAATATGTGTTAGAGTAAAGGGTACTGTTGTTTCATAACTTTCGCCGTCGTAGCTAAGGGTCGCTTTTAGGGAAAGGGGGATGTCCGCTATGTCTCTGATTACGCTCATGGTATTACCAGAAAGGGTAAGGTGACTGTCCGTTGAAACTGTATCCCAACTGACATCAACGTTTTTATCTTCCACTATTACTGACGTCTGCAAGTTTACATTCTGCCATCCGTAAGTTGTTCCATCATAAGTAATGGAAAGTTTTGCGGCTGCGGCTTCAAGTATTTCCTGTTTTGAAAGTTCTGCATTCTCCTGATAAACTGTCATCGTAAAAGATTTTGTTGTTGTCTTACCGTTATACAAAAGTGTTGCCGTCAAATTTACTGTGTCTGATCCATCGCCATTTTGATGTGCAACTATTCCATTGCAAGAATCATTATTTTGATTTATCGTGATAATGGAAGAATTGTCGGATGACCATGTAATTGTTACATCATCAAATCCACTTATAGAAATTGGCAGGCTGATTGTATCCTGTCCTTGTGTCACTACTGTTTGAATTGTCAGGTCTGATTTTGCATTTTCCAGAGTTTGGGTCTCTGTGCTGGATTGTTGTTCGCCAGATTCGCTTGTGGAATCTGATTCATTTGATACGTTACTTGGGCAGGCTACTAAAAGAAGGGTTGCCAGTAACATCCCTCCCCACTGTACAAAGTTAAAGGCTTTCCGTTGCATAAAATCTCCTTGAACAAGGCTTTCCCATTCAATTATAGTCTACCATTGTTCCAAACAAAAAACAAGGATTTACAAAAATTGTTGATAAATTGTAAAATGGTTTATGGAGATGACTGAAATTGAACGAGATAAATGACAGCAGGACAGTGGAAAAACAATATGTCAGTTCAAATAACCTTAACACACGCATTTCGATTCACGACAAGTATTCAACGAACAAACAGGGATTTGCAAACTGGATTTATTCACATTATGAGTTCCCCCAAGCTGCACGGGTACTGGAACTTGGGTGCGGAACAGGAAGCATGTGGAAGGAACACGGAGACTTGATTCAAAAATGCGGCCATCTGGTGCTTTCGGATTATTCGGATGCAATGGTGGAGACAACGAGAAATACCGTCGGAGAACATGACAATGTTGAATTCATGACGATAGACATTCAGGACATTCCATACGAGGCGGACAACTTTGATGTTGTGATTGCAAACATGATGCTTTACCATGTGCCGGATCTTGCAAAGGCCCTTGCGGAAGTCAGGCGTGTGTTGAAAAAGGATGGAAAGTTTTACTGTGCGACTTTTGGTGAACACGGCATAATCGAATATCTTTCCAAACTGCTTGGTGAATATGGTGTGGAAGATGATGTGAACAAAAATTTTACACTGCAGAATGGACGGGAAATTCTGCAAAGAGTTTTTGCTGATGTAGAAAGGAAGGATTACGAAGATTCCCTTGCGGTAACAGATGTCGGTGACATGGTGGATTACATCTATTCGCTTTCAAGCATGACGAGTTTGGGCGATGTACCAAGAGAAAAAATCTACTCTGTTTTGCAAAGCCATACGGTAAACGGAGTTCTGCCTGTGCCAAAGGAATACGGAATGTTCATTGCAAGTGGAGAAACGGAGCTACATTAAAAACTGATGTAGCCCCGCGTCTTGAATTATTCCACAGTAAAAGTAATCTTCAAATTGCTGAAAGTCGGTGCGGAAGGAAGTCCTTCTCCAGAAACTATCAGTCGGAACATTGCCTTGTTTGTATTTGTCAGTGGCTTCAGGAGCTCACAACTTCTGCTATAGGCAAAGGGTACATTTGCGGGTGTCGGTTCCTCGGAGAAACGGATGCTATAACTATCCCAGTTTGGGGTAATGATTGTATCCCAATCTCCATAATCAACATAAATAATGTCGGGAGCAAACCATTGAATCTGACCGCTGCTGGTACCGCTTATAGAGAATCTGACACGCCTTCCGGCCGGAATGCTAACGGACTCACCAAAAATCTGCTCTGCGTTCAGATAGAGTTCATAGTTATAATCGTTAGGACCTGAACCATATACATCCTTAAACAGAGTCAGGCTGCCATATTCATAAGTTTTTGAATATCCGCTTTGTGCCACAGTGGTATTGTGTCCGCCACTCAGGGAAACGACCTTTACCCTTACCTTCAAATCACTTATGACTACTTCCGCTGCTCCCTTTTCATAACTTATGCCAACAGTGGCCCTGTCGGTATTCACAACGTCATAGTCCAGGACGATGGGCTTCTTTATGTCAAAGGGAACGCCTCCGGCAAGGTATCCGCCGTTATTGGTCCATGTAAATCCATGTGCCCTGTGCCATTCCTCACCTTCTTCGCCTGTTCCAATCTGGATTGCAAAATACCTTAATGTTGCGCTTGGCGTTCCGCTTACTTCAACTTCAAGAAGTGAGCCCTTTGGAATAATCTTGAAATTTTCGGTCAAATCTGACAGTGGAATCCAGAATTCATAATTGTACCGCTTAACGCCGTTTTCTTCCCAGGTGTTGTAGGCAAATTTTTCTTTGGCGCGTGTGATTGTCTTTTCAATTCCTTCCTTTACAATCTGAACGGGATTCTTTGGCTTCTCCGGTTCCTTTACGGCATTTTGTGTATCCGCAGGTTTATCTGTTACAGTTTCTGTACGTTCCGAACCAAAGGTAAGGCTCTGTCCTGAATTCATGAGTACTGGAGCAACTTCCGCTACGGTCTGTTCACTTCCATCACTCTGATCAAGGACTTCAACCTGGCCGCTGACTACCTCGATGACAACAACACTGTCGCCCGCTTCAACCGCACCAGCTGCCTCTGCATCCGTAACTTCCGGCAAAGCAATCTTTACTTCCGCCTTGTTCGAAATGGCAATCTCCGTCTTTCCTGAATGAATTACAAGTTTGTCTCCATCCGGGACATTGCTTTCGATAAAAATTTCACCGCCGATAAAGTCGATGCTCTTTTGTTCCTTGCTCTGGAAAATCTGAATCATGGATTTTTCGTTAAGCTGAATCTTTGCAGCACCATCCGCAAACTCCGTGTATGCCTCGGAATTGTTGGATGTCCTGATTCGGTCTCCGTCGTATACGTCACTTGAACTAGTGAGCACTTCCCAAATGTCGCTGTCGATGAATTTTCTCTGGGCCGTGTTTTTCTTGAAATATATCTTTGCAATTGGATCTTCTGCCTGCTTTATCGTAAATGAATTCATGTCACGGTAGAACAGAAAGAGCATTACCGCTGCGGCAATAGAGCAAACAATGAAAATCGTATAATCGACTGCATTAAGCCTGTATGTTGTACTTCTTTTCTTCGTCATCTGTATTTACCTTGGTTAAATCCGGTGCAACGGTTCCAATAATTGACCTTACTTCATCGATGGACTTTGGTCCTTCCCTTCCCACAAGATTGATTACGGCAAACATCTTTATCGCATCAGTCTTGCCTTTGACATGAACGCCCGGCATTTCGGCTACAACTATTTTGTCCCTTATGAGCTTCCATGTGTTTTCTGTAATCAGGACATCGGTTGCAAAAGGCTTGTTGAGTGCTTCTGTACGGCTTGCAAGGTTAACGGCGTCTCCAATAACCGTATATTCCATACGCTCTTCAGAACCGATCTGACCCGCAACGACAGGACCTGAGTTGATGCCACATCCGATTTTTACAGGAGGCAATCCACGGCCTGCACGTTCACGGTTAAACTTGGAAAGGGAATCCCTCATCATCAGGGCGGCAGTAACAGCATTCAGGGCATCGCCTTCCGGACTTCCGCTTGTTTCAGGGGCACCCCACACTGCCATGATTGCATCTCCAATGTACTTGTCAACAACACCATTGGTTTGGTTCACGCATTCAACCATTCGTGTCATGTATGCGTTAAGGAATTCAACGACTTCATTCGGCTGCATTTTTTCGGACATTGCGGTAAACGAGCGTATGTCGGAGAAGAAGATTGTCGCATTCCTGTTTTCACCACCAAGCGTAAGTTCTCCGCTGGCAGCTTTTTGTGCGATTGTCTTGTTCGTGAATTTGCTGAATGACACCATGAGTTTTTCGCGTTCGGAAAGACCCTGGCCCATCTGTATGAATGAAGTGGTAAGGAGACCGATTTCATCCCTTGTGCGCGGTTCTATGTCCAGTTCAAATTCACCATGCTCGATTTTATTTGATGCCACAACAAGTTCCTTAACCGGATTGGTGATTCCGTTGCTGAAAATCCTGATGAGTATGATTGCGGCAAAGAATACGGCCAGAGAAAACAGGATGATCCTGTTTGTGGTCCTGTTGATTACGGCATAAATTGATTTTTCGGAAATTGTGGTAATTACAAAAAGGTCGTCCTTTATCTGATGGAATGCGGCTATGACACCGTCCAAAGGCACCTGGGTGTTTGTCTCCATTGAGTTTCCGGCAAGTTCCTGTATGGTGGGAAGCAGGTCATCGCGAACGGTTTGTGCTGAGCCGAAATCCGGATTGATGAGCACGTTTGCCTTTTTGTCAACAAGAATCGTCGTATTGCTTGAACCCGTTGACATAAGTTCTGCCAGGGACTCCACATTCAAGCCGACAATACCGTCCTTTACATCATTTGAGGGACCGTATTTGTAGTCAAAGATGACGGCCGGGAATTCAAAAACCTCGGTGGCATTGCAGTACATAATGTCCTTTCCAAACGAACTGTTTGAATTGAGGAAGGCATTTACACCCGCAGAATATTTTTCGTATTCCGGATTATAAAGAACATCCGTGTCCGGGCTTGATACAAACAGAATGTCTGGATTTGAGCGGAAAAATGCATCTCCAAGTTCCTTTTGCTGGGCGGAATCTGCCACTGCAGAAAAAGACTCAAACAAGAGATAGGAATTACTCTTCATATTTTCAAATGAATTCTGAACGGTTTGTGCAGTTCGTCCATTCAAAGCCAGATTGTTTTCTTCTGCCTTGATTTTATCATCCTGACGTACAAGCGTAGAAACCAACGCCGTAGAAACACCAAGAACCAGAATAATCAAGAACGAAAAAAGAAGTATCTGCTTGAGACTGATTGGATACTTTATCTTACTCAAATTTTT
>DBWR01000066.1 GCA_002309305.1 Treponema sp. UBA1233
AAACACGGGACTTTCGCCCCGTGAATATAAACTCAGTGTGGAAAAATAGCTTATCCAGCCATGTTGCCCAATTTCTTTTTCCTCTGAGAAAGGATCACGCTCTGAAGGAGGATAAAGAAACAGAGCATGAGACCTGTTGTTATACTCTGCCAGTACGGTTCACGTAAGCCAGAGGCAACTACAATGTTATTGATTGTCTTGAGTGACATTACACCAAACAGGGTACCGATGACACTACCCACACCACCTGAAAGCAACGTTCCACCGATGATCGAAGAAGCGATTGCCTGCATTTCCGCACCGGTTGCATTGGAAGCGTTACCCGCACCAGTGTGCAGCAGATAGCAGAATCCCGCAATTCCCGCAAGAAGTCCACAAAGAACGTATGCAAAGAACTGAGTCCTCCTTACGTTGATACCGAGCATGAGAGCGCTTTCGCTGTTTCCACCCACGGCATAAAGATTGCGTCCAAAACGTGTCCACTTGAGCATTGCCCACAAAAGGATGACCACAACGATTGCAATGATTACGCCAACTTCTATTGAAGAGGGAATCCATGTACCGTTGCGTGAATATGTTCCCAGGAACGGTATGTCGATGTAATGCTCCTTGAGGCTGATGAAAGCTTCATTGGTTGCAGTACGGGGAACCTTGCTGACGATTGTCGTCATACCACGTGTAAAGAACATACCCGCAAGTGTTACAATAAACGGCTGAATCTTAAGGTATGCCACAAGATATCCCTGCACAAGTCCAACCGCAAGTCCGATTCCAAGAGAAATCAAAACTGAACTCATGATTCCGCCACCATGATCTTCCATGAACACGACTGATGCCATGGTGATGAGCGCAACAGAACCACCAACGGAAATGTCGATTCCACCTGTAATCATGACGATGGTAAGACCACATGCAATTACAATCAGGTAAGCGTTGTTGTTGAACAGATCAAGGAACTGCTGTGGATTAAGGAAGCCACCGCCCCAGATAATCATGGCAAGAACATACATTCCAATGAAAGTACAAATCGTAATCGTAAGAAGCAAAGTTGTATTGGAAAGAGGCTGCCTGTTTTCTTTTTTACCAAAAAGGTTTGTAAAAATATTTGCCATAATTACTTAGCCTCCACTGCAGGAACAGCTGATTTAGCCGCAGATTTTTCTGAGATTTTATTCTTAAGGTGACTTATCCATGACTTTACGACAGGAGATCCGGCAATAACGATGATGATGATGACCACAGCCTTGTATGCCTTTACCGCTGTTGAAGAAACCTTCATTGCATAAAGTGTGATTGTCAGGGCCTGGATGATGTATGCACCCATAATTGAACCGGACAGCTTGAACTTACCGCCACCAAGAGAGTTACCGCCAATTGCAACCGCAAGAATCGCATCCATTTCTATGTCAAGAAGGATTGTCTCATGGTTGATGAGCCCGATGCGGCACACGTTGATTGAGCCGGCCATTGTAACACAGATGCCGAGTATCACAAAAACCGCCAGCTTCCACACAACAGGATTGATTCCGTTGAGTTTTGCGGCACGTTCATTGATACCGACAGACTGGATGTACAGACCGAGTGTAGTCTTTTTGAGCAGAAGATTTATGAGCACAACGAAAATCACTACGATGATGATTGGTGTTGGAATCGCAATGTGAGGAATAAAGCCACCCACGTAAGAAATGAGGTCACCTTCCACATTAGGAGTCGCACCACCGTTGATCCAGTATGCAATCGGACGACCAGCAGTATACAGAATCAAGGATGCAATCATCGGCTGGATGTTGAACTTCGCAATCAAGATACCGTTCAAGAGGCAGAAGATTATTGCAACGACACATGCAAATACAAGGGCAACAGCAAGAGAACCGCCGTTTACGCTCCATGCACGCAGTATCTTTACAAAAACAGAACCCGCAATGGCAGCACTGGCACCGATAGAAATGTCCTGACCTTTACAGCCTGAAGTAATGAGGGTCATTCCTATTGAAAGAATTACCAGTTCGGAAGCACCGTTCAGGATACTGATGAGGTTTCCGGAAAGAACCGTATTTCCCAGATTGTTCTTTTTGATTACGATGGAGAAGAAACTGGGATCACGAATCAGATTGAATATCACCAGAACAAGCAGGGCCACAATTGGAATTGCAAGCTGAGACTGGAAGATTTTTGATATTTGAGTTTTGATTTTATTAGCCATTTTGTGCCTTTCCTCCCGCAATAGTCTTCATGATTACATCAGACCTGAGCTGTTCATCCTTGAGCTGTCCAACAATCTTTCTGTCGCGCATGACGATAAGACGTGTACATACGGCAAGCATCTCTTCGATTTCAGATGAAATGAACGTAATGCTCACACCTTCGGAGGCAAGCTTCAACACCTGCTTCTGGATTTCAAGCTTTGTACCAACGTCGATACCACGTGTAGGCTCGTCAAGAATCAGGAACTGTGGATGTGTCAAAAGCCAGCGTGCAAGAATGACCTTCTGCTGGTTTCCACCGGAAAGTGATTTGATTGGGGTTTCCTTGGAAGCAGTCTTTATCTCAAGCAAATCGATGAATTCATCTGCAAGCTTCTCTGACTCTGCGCGTGAAATAGGATGCCTGAATCCCTTGAGGACCTGGAACGCAAGAATGAGGTTTTCGCGTACAGACAGATCCTGAATGATACCGTCACCCTTTCTGTCTTCCGGAAGATAACCGATACCGTTTTTCATGGCATCAATAGGCCTTGTGATTTTTACATCCCTGCCGTTGACCTTTACCTTTCCACCGGTAACACGATCCGCCGCAAATATGGCACGAACACTTTCACTACGACCTGAACCAAGAAGTCCAGTAAATCCGTTGACCTCTCCCTTGTTGATAAGGAAGTCAAACGGACGGACGCCTTCCGCACTGGAAAGACCTGAAGCCTCGTAAACAACCTCACCTTTTCCTTCATAATTCCTTCTGGAATTCCTGAGGTTGGAGATGTCTTCCAGATCTTTTCCGAGCATGGCGGAGATAAGCTGAACCTTTGGAAGTTCACCCACAGAGTATTCACCAACAAGCTCACCGTTGCGCAAAACCGTTATCTTGTCACAAACTTCATAAACCTGTTCCAAAAAGTGAGTGATGAATATTATGCCTACACCACGCTGCTTAAGATCACGCATCAGGGAGAACAAAAGCTCAACCTCACGTTCATCCAGAGAAGAAGTTGGTTCGTCAAGAATCAAAACCTTGCATTCCATGTCAACAGCACGGGCAATGGCAACCATCTGCTGGACTGCAAGAGAACAGGTTCCAAGCTGCTGGCTGGCCTTGGCCGGTATGTTGAGTTTTGCAAGTATTCCTTCAGCCTTTTTTTCCTGAGCGCGGCGGTTTACAAAATGATATTTTCCGCGTCCTATAAACATATTCTCCGCAACCGTAAGATTCGGGCAGAGTGTAATTTCCTGATAAACAGTGCTTATTCCGCTGTCCTGTGCATCCTGTGGAGAGCGGATCTCAGACTCTTTTCCGTCTACTTCAATTATTCCCTTGTCTTTTTCATAAACACCGGTGAGAACCTTTACAAGAGTAGATTTTCCGGCACCGTTCTCACCCATCAACGCATGGATTTCACCTTCCCTAAGGAAAAAGCTCACGTCCTGTAAAGCCTTTACCCCGGGGAACTCCTTGTAAATCCCCTTTGCACTTAAAACAATCTTTTCGCCCATTTACTGTACCTTTGTCATCCTGGATTCATTTCAGGATCTTATTAATCGCTTCCGAAACAAGTCCGGAATGATTCATCACTTTAAAAAAAACGGCGTAAAATATGCACATACACACTTTACGCCGCTTAGGATTTCACCTCACGCACTCCGAGATGATTTTAGTCACCAAGACCGTAAGTATCGATGTCTGACTGTGTCAAAGTCTTTGCATCGAATCCCTTTTCTTCGTTGATGATTTTCTTAGAAGGAACGTTTCCTGTCTTAATCATGTTTTCGATGATTGAAGCCTGGAATGGAGAGCACTGTCCGTCATAGTTCCAGCTGCCTGAAAGGAGTTCACGCAGAGCCCACTTGTTGCAGTCGAATCCCATTACAACTACATCACCGTTTACACCGTGTGTGATACCAGCTTCATCAAGAGCAGCTACAGCACCCTTTGCCATACCGTCGTTTTCTGCATATATTACGTTGAACTTGTCACCGCTGTTGATTACAGATTCAACAATCTTCTTTGCTTCTGCTTCGTCCCATGTTGCTGTCTGCTGAGCAACCTTCTTCATTGTTCCGGCTGCGAATTCCTTGTCCAAAGCACCTGTACGACCAATCTGAGCATCTGAACCCATAGCACCCTGGATGTGGATGACATTGTATTCAGGAAGGTTCTGTGACTTGAGCCAGCTAACAGCAGTGTCACCTTCTTTTGCCATGTCAGAAACAACGGCTGCTTCATAAAGATCATCAGCAACATTGATCATGCGGTCAAAAAGGAATACCTTAATTCCAGCCTTCTGTGCCTTTTTGAGGGTTGATTCCCAACCGTCAGTTGCAGCGGCAGAAAGAAGAATATAGTCAACACCGTCAGCAATGAACTGAGTTGCGGCATTCAGCTGTTCGTCATTCTTAAGGCTGTAGAAAGTCTTTACATCATAACCCTTTGCAGCAGTAAATACTGTTTCAAAATCCTTTACGTTAGCGGCACGATAGCCTGATTCTGAAGGCGGATTGTTGATAACACCAATCTTAATGGTTCCGTCACCTTTTTTAGCTCCACCTTTATTGCAAGAAATGAACAATGAAGCTGCACACATAAGTACAGCAGCAAGTACTACGCTTTTTTTCATCTAATTTTCCTCCTCATAGATGAGTTATTCTTACGTGAGTATAATACGCCTGAACAGCCCCTTTTTGAATGAATATTTTTAGGAATTTATTTTGAAATTTTTAGGTTTCCCAGATTCTTCGGCAGAGATGAATAAATTGAAGGTGGAAATTTTTACTGCAAAAAGTGGAATTTTTTACCAGAAGGGCCTATTCACTCACAGATAAAATGAGCTCCCGCAGCTCAAGTGAACCACGGGATTCTGGGCGAACATCCTCACAGTTTTGAACCGCAGTATTCGCAGCAGCCGTTTTGATCTGGGAATGTTGCGGCACCGCAGCTTGGGCAGTTTACTTTTTCGCCGGTGGGTGCAGGCTGGGCAGATGGTTCCTTGTTTTCTTCAACAGGAGCACTTCCCGCCATGCCTTCTATGGCCTTTTTAATCTCGTTTCCGATTTTTACGCACTCGTAGTATTTGTCCGGATCGTAACCGTCGCTGGAACCGCTCTTGTGTACGTTCCATCCGTCGTTTTGAACGGCAGGGGTCATCGGTGACTCTCCGGTAGTAATGTAGCCGTCGGAAAGGTCAAATGACATGTCGTCGAAATATGGATTCTTTACGCGGATTGTTACACGGAATGAATATGAATACTCGTAGCGTGGAGGATTGTAGCTTACGGAAGTTCCGTCGGCATTCTCCTGTTTTATCTCATCGCGGTCTTCCTGAATGTCCAGGTCGCATCCCAGAGCCTGAGAATAATCCAAAACGTCTGGATTGGCGCTCTGAATGTCGCTTGCACTTGTCACCATGAATTTTCTGGCATCTTCGTCAATCAGGAGCTTTGTCCTTTTGCCCAATGTCTTTGTCGCGTGGAAAGCCGCCACCTGCTCCCGGTTCTTTTCCCTGTAGTCAAGCTGCGCCTGTATGTCGCTTTTTGTACTATGCCGCCTCTCGCTGAACCATGGAGAAAGCTTTGATGCACAGTTCTTGCACATGTTACCGTCTTCCAGTTTCCTGTTTCCCAGAAGTCCGATTTTGTCACCGCAGAAATCACAGAATTTTTTGTCAAACAGTCCCATAAGACCCTCCTCTTACCCTTCAATTATATCACGAAAAATCTGTAAATCAAGCAAATCTCAACTTTCTGCTTTCCATCTAGCATAAATTCTTAAAATGCACTATAATATAAAGAATAATTGTCGGAGATTACTTGAGTTTTGTTTGGCTGATAAAATAAACACAGCTTTCTTCCGATAATAATTTTGGAGATTTCTGTGACTTCTGGACATAAAACTGCACTAAGTCTTCTTATAACCGTCCTCACCTTTTCCCTGCTTTGCGTATTTGCATTTGCGGGCGGGTTCAATTATATAGAAATGCATTTCTATGAACCGCGAATCGTCAAGAACATCAACCAGACGCTGGACGGAATTTCCACAGACTTCGACGAATACATCTCTTCACTCAAGCGCAACTTTGCCGGTTATGTCAGCGACCCAAAATCCAAGACTTTTTTTGAACGCGAAAGCACGCTCACAGACATTCAGGACAGGCAGGCACTTACCGCTGAGTTCATGGAAAACAACCCCGGACTGGAAGGCATTCGTGTCGTGGATTCCCAGGACCGCCACATACACTACAGCACCTACCCTTCCGACCTGATGATGCAGACCGAAGACTACATCTCGTATCAGGACTACAACGACTCCATCCCGTTTTCATCGGTGATTGTGGCTGACACGGGAGCTTTTGCAGGTGATGTAGAGGCATTTGCCGCTCTGTGTTCCCTGTATTTTGATGACGCAAAGGACCGCTTTGTTTTTTCATACCCATACTTTGACAATTACACCGCATACCGCGGAACCATCATATTCTACGTAAACGCACAGGATTTTACCCGGACAGTAATCAGCAAAAACCTGATTGCCCTCAATACCCGTTCAAAAATCATCGCCCCAAAGGAAACCCACGGTGTACGTCAGACCGCACAAAACTGCGGCATAGTATTCGGATTCCCCACTGTGGGACGAGAGCTGCTGGACTCCAAGATTCTTGAAAACTGGTCCAAGGGGCAGTACGAAGTTGAACAGCTTGCTCAGGACGAAAACGGCGACATAATGATACTGGTCACGGGAACCACGGCCAAAACCGCAAAAATCGGATGGATTTGCACCGACCAGGAATTCTCGTTCTCCCAGATGGAAAAAGCACTCCTGCTCACATGCCTTTTCATAACGCTTTTCCTCATTATTTTCATGCTGTTTAACCTCAAGCACGATGACAACGTGATAATCCGCGAAAGAATCCACAAGTTTGAGATGGCACTTTTCCGTGAATATCTTGAACGCAAGGAAAGCGAAGACTGGAGCACGCTGCAAAAGACCGCATCCCTCAGGAAACAGGACGTCAATGCAGAAATCATAAAGAGCCTGGGTTCAATCGGAAGGAAACACAGTACGGAAATCAGCAGGGCACTCGACCAAAGCTGGACCGAATTCCTGCACATCATAAGCGGTTCATACAAGCAGTCACTCGAACAGTTCAGTTCAAACAGGGCAAACACCCCCGCAATTGCAGATGAAACCAAGGTTGAAATCATAGAGCCGGTACAAGTCCCGCAAAACCAGCTGCCAGCCCAAGCGGATAATGTGGAAGAAGTTCAGGAACTTGAAGAAATCCCGGAAGCAGAGCCAGTTGAAGAACTTGAAGAAGTCCCAGAAGCAGAAGCAGTCGAAGAACTTGAAGAAGTCCCAGAAGCGGAAGCAGTCGAAGAACTTGAAGAAGTCCCAGAAGCGGAAGCTGTTGAAGAATTAGAACAAATCCCGGAACAGATAGAAGAACTTGAAGAAATCCCGGAAGAAGATACTGACGACGAAGAGGATCTGGAAATCCCGCACGTGGGATCCTTTGTAGACCCTCTTGACGGCACCGAAGACGAAGAAGAAACCGAACCCGAGGAATTGGAAGAGGCAGAAGAAGTTGAGCCCCTGGAAGACAGTTCCGAACCAAAAGAAAACATCCTGAAGAAACTTGACGGACAAGACTTTGAGGTTCCATCGTTTTTAGAGCTGGATCAGGAAAACATCGACGACTGGAAGGACTAAAAGGCTAAGCCAAACAGATAAAATTCCGATACTTTATAGGTAGACACGGAGTTTTTAAATGGCTGACTCATTCAACTTGAACGACAACTCAAAATCCGCAGAAATAAATGCTCCCAGAAAGGGGTTGATGCAGCGCGCCCTTTTTGCATTGGATGAAAACAAAGGTAATTCTACACAGACTCAGGAAATAAAACCCGAAAAAAAAGCCATTATTCTGGAAGACGGTGTCTTTATGATAAAGGAAGACCTGGAAACTTCTTCAGTCAAACAGGACCCAAAACTCAAGGCCCTGGTCGATTCCGTCCTGAACTAGATTCCGACCTTTACAAGCGCCTTGACGAAGACCTTTCGTTTACGCTCACCTGGAAATTCTGCATCAGCTGGACAAAATTGAACAGTTTCTTGTAAACAGCCACAGATTTTTGCTTTAGATTTCCCTCCGCAAACTTATCCAAATCCTTCCAGTTCAGAATCAGTTCGCTTCTTGGTGCCTTTGCAAAATCTTCTATGCACAGCTTAAGGTGACGGCCAAAGATGACGTAATTCTGAGACGCTTCAAGTATGATTTCACCCGCCTCGTCATTTGCATCACCCAGAATCATCTTGATTATGTTGGCTGCTTCCTTGTCACGGTCGGATCGCGGCAGGTGGGTTTTAAGCTTGAGCCCGTATTCTCCGCTTTCGGCCATTTTTTCATCAAATTCAGAAAGTGTGTCGGAAATGGAAAGAAGCTTGTGGTATGCCTCGCTCATTGGACCCGCCTTTTGCTGAACGGCCCATTCACCACGTACCAGAATGATGTCGGCAAATTCCCGGAGGTCTTTTTTGGTATAATCATTCAGGAACTGATACAGATAGCGCAGGGGATCGCAGTACAAAAAGCCCCGGAATCCCTTTTTACGGAAGGGCTCGCTGTTTTCCTCATTGTAGTTTGCAAGTTCACCTACAGGCCCCGAAAATACCAGAGGAAGCAGAGTGTCTATCTTGCCGGTGGTAACCTGTTCCTTTATGCCTTCAAGAATATGCTCTACCTGTCGCTTGATTTCACCAAGGAATTCTTCCATTATGTGATATTCTTCAATGCGGATGTTTTCGCGGTAATCGGGCTTTTCGGTAATCAGGCGCACCATCATCTCAAAAATGCGGTGGTCACGCACCGGCTTCAGCCTTGCAAGAATCCTCTTCCACACATTTAGCGGAACCGGTTCAACAGAATTCATCTTCTTGAGCAGCTTGAACAGATCATCCCATGGCCCCTCAAACGGAAGCGCCCATGCAACAGCAATGAAATTCTTTATGTCTTCGGACAGATATGCTCCGGAAACGGCGTTGAAATGCGGGGTCAAGTCAAAATTGCGTTCCTTGATCAAGCCGTCAAACTTCTTGAGCATGTAGTAAAAGTCAAATTTGCAGAAGCTGTCGAACAAAATCAGCTTGTTGAATATGTCGTCACCCTGGCGGATTTTGGCAGAATCAAACTGGGCAAGGAAAGAATCCAGGTCAAGACGGACCTTGTGCTGGAGCTCCTTTATGGACATCGTGGAAGCCTGCTGCTTGATTACGTTTTCGTCCAGTTCATCCAAGAGCTGGGTGGACTTTTCGTCCATCATGTAGCGGATTACCACATTCTTGAAGGTGTTTGTATTCGCATTCTGGAACAAAACCTGTGCGGGGGCAATCGCCTTGTAAATGTCATAAAAAAACTTGGCGAAGGACGGATCCACCAGATTACCATTGTATTTATAGAAGTGATACTTTGACTTTGACAAATCTTTGGCGATGTTCTTGAGCTGTTTTTTCTTTAAAGCCTCAGGATCATTTGAGCCAAAAAGAGAAGATATTAAATTCTGAAAAAAGTTTGAACCATTTCCCATACCTATATAATAGTTTATATTCAAGATAGTGTCAAACCAAAAACCCTAAAAGCAATTCATAATTCTTAATCAGACAGTGTGACATTTCACAAAATTAATGCTATAATAGACCACAATGGCAATACAAGAGACAAAGCCGGACTGCTTTTCAACTTTTGGGGACAAGTTTTACCCTGGACGCGAGATGAAGATTAAATGCAGATTCGGCATGAAGGATTTAGGCATTCCTCAGTTAAACGACCGCTTTAGGATTGCATTCCTCAAAAAGGGACATGCAACCTTTACCAACGGAACCAAAAGCCAGCTGGTTGCAAGTCCTGCTGTTCTGGCACTGAACATTGAGGATGAGGCTGAACTTTCAAAATCAGATGACATTGAGATGGACATCGTGTATTTTTCGCCCTACTGCTATGACCGGTACAGCAGAGAAACGGATTACGACGAATGGAAGAAGAATCTGGGGATCGACTTCTATTACTTTCGTCCTTTTTTTGAACGCGATGACAATTTCATAGGGGCAGTTTCCATACCGCAAAACATGGCATCCCACATTCAAAAACTGATAGATTCGACAGACAGCATACTGGTTAATCAGCCGGATGACTACTGGCCGTGCAGGAGCCGTTCATTCCTGCTGGAACTCGTGATTTGCGTGAATACGGTCTATTCGGAACTGGAAAATTTCTCTCAGCCGGTAATGACCAAAGCCACGGAAAAGGTTCAGAAAATCGTGGAATGGATAAACGACAACTACAACAACAAAATCAGCCTGGACGACATAACAAGGGAATTCAACACGAACAAGACAACGCTGAACCTGATTTTCAAGGCGGAGATGGGGTCCACTGTCACAACATACATCATTTCCCTGAGGATGCAGATGGCATGCGTACTTTTGAAACAGACATACCTTCCCGTAAGCGAAATAGTTGAACGAATCGGTTACAACGACGAAGCCCATTTTATCCGCGCATTTAAAAAGCATACCGGAAGTACACCGGGTGATTTCAGGAAACAGTATACCGAAAAATATTTCTGAAAAGCATATTTAAATTTTATATCTGCAATTCCAAAACAGGGAGCCTCAAGTTATCATTTATTCATAATCAATATTCCAGGAGGATATCATTATGAAGAAGTTCATTTTATTTGCGTCAGTAATTTCAGTTTTCGTGCTGGCTGGCTGTGGTTCAGGAGATGAATGGAGCGTCATGAAGCAGTTGCCTACCCCGGACGGAGCGGCTTCGTTTTTCGTCGGGTTTTATGACGATGAATGTGCAATATCTGTCGGTGAGCACGGTTTGATTTCAGCATCAAGCGACGGTGGCTCAACCTGGATCAAGGGTGAAAACTCTTCCCTGTGCAGGTTTTGCCTTGATATTGTGGATCCCCAGATTGCCTGGTGTGGTGGAAATGGAAACCATGTGCGGATCACAAGGGATGGCGGAAAAACATGGCAGGCCGTTACAGACTGCAAGCTCGGATTGGTTCACAGAAGCATTGACTTTATAGACGACATGAACGGCTGGGTTGGAAACGAATTTTACATTGCATCCACAAATGACGGCGGAAACACATGGAAGGAGATGAAGCTCCCCAAGCTGAACGGGAAAATCCTTTCCTTCTCAATCCTGTCATCAGCCGAAGGATATGTGGTTACAAAAGGCGGCGATCTCATCTACACAAATGACGGAGGGAACACATGGACTGTCCAACCCATTGCGGAACTGGTTTCTGCATCGGACGGTGGAGACCTGATTACCTGCGACTTTAACTTTTACGACAAAAACCGCGGAGAACTTGTGGCAAGTATAGTGAATGAGGGCGGTACCGACATCCTGTTTTTTTCTACCGAAGACGGAGGGGCCACATGGAATCAGACAGCCATTGACTATCCAAAAACCGAAGTGGCATCTGAGGCATACTTTTCCTCCAACGGAAAATACATTACGCTTACCAGCATCAAAAAGGACATGACCGTATACAAACGCAAGGAATAATTCCCCCTTGTAGAAAAGTCCAAATTCGGCTATTATGAATTATGGCTTATGAAGTTACGGCGACCAGACGAAGGCCGCAGAGTTTTGAAAATCTTGTAGGGCAGGAATTTGTCGCTTCCACGCTGAAAAATGCCATTGAATCCAAGCAGATTGCACATGCCTATCTGTTTTCCGGACCCAGGGGTTGCGGCAAGACTTCCACGGCACGCATTCTGGCAAAGGCACTCAACTGCGAAAAGGGTCCCACCGCCACACCATGCGGGGAATGCTCAATCTGCAAGGAAATAACGGCAGGTTCATCTTCCGACGTAATCGAAATTGACGGTGCATCAAATACAAGCGTTAACGACATACGGCAGATTAAGGACGAGGTCATGTTCCCGCCCAACTCATGCCGCTACAAAATCTACATCATNNGACGAAGTCCACATGCTCTCCAATTCGGCGTTCAATGCGCTCCTTAAGACAATTGAAGAGCCGCCGCCATACGTCATATTCATTTTTGCCACAACCGAACTTCAAAAGGTTCCCGCCACAATCAAGAGCCGGTGCCAGCAGTTCAACTTTCGTCTTGTCCCGATAGAAAAGGTCAAGGAACAGTTGGCCCAAGCCGCAAAGGAAATAGGCATCCAGGCTGATGACGAGGCACTTTACTGGATTGCACGCGAATCAACAGGAAGCATGAGGGACAGCTATACCCTCTTTGACCAGGTGGCCGCATTCAGCGACGGGAACATCACATACGAAAAAATCCGCGACAAACTGGGACTTGTAGGCATTGACCGGCTTAACGAACTCTTTGGCATCTGTGTCTCGGGTTCTTCACAGCAGGCACTTGAAAAACTTGACGAATACATCCAAAACGGTGTTTCAATCGAACAGCTCATCACAAACTGCGCCGACTACCTCAGGAACCTCCTCTTAATCAAGAGCGGAGTCACAAAGGAATCCCTTCTTGGACAGGCTCCAGACCGTTTCAGCAGGGAAGTTCTTGAGGCATGGTCTTCCGTACAGATTGAACGGGCCATAGACATTTTCCTCAAGCTTTACCGTGACATAAGATATTCACTTAGCCCGCGGTACGAATTTGAACTTGCAGTAAGCAGGCTTTGCTGGCTCAAGGAATATGCATCCCCTGCAGAAGTAAAAAAGGCGATTGATACGGTCAGGCCTCTTCTGGTTCAGGGACAGGCCATGCAGACGACACAGTCAGTTCCACGGCCGGTACAGCAAAACCCGGCAATACCGCAGTTTTCGGCACTGGCAGGAGGTGCAAACCCTTTTCCTGATGGCGGAGCTGAACCGCCGCAAACAACAGCAGACAACGCATCCCCAGATGAATGGGAAGGAACGGCGGCTTACGATGACTCTCCGGTAGAAGAAGCACCATCACAGCCGGCAAAACCTGTCACGATAGAGGAACTTAAGGACGCGCTATTCCAGAAGCTGAATGAAAACGAAACCATGCTTGCAAGCCTCATTCAGCACACCCAGAACTGGAGCGACCAGGGGAACATGATTTCATGCACAATCAACAAGCGTTTTGAGCATATACAGATCAAACAGCATGCATCGGAAATTGCAGAACAAATATCAAGGCTCATCGGAAGGCAGGTGGGCTTTTCCATCACACTGGTGGAATCACAGGTACGCAACGAGGCGAAAAAGCTTCCGGTTCAAGTTGAAATATTGCGAGACACTTTTAAGGGAACTTTGATAAGAAGCATTTGATCGTGCACCCGAACGAAGAGGAAATGCAAACCAAGGGAGGAAATATGAATCCGTTTGAATTAGTCAAAAATCTGGGAAACATGAAGGAACAGCTTGAAGAAGCACAGTCCAAGCTCTCTCAGATAACTGCAACAGGCTCTGCGGGTGGCAATATGGTCACTGTCACGCTCAACGGCAGGTTTGAACTTGTTGACATAAGCCTTGACCCCATCTGCGTGGACAACCGTGACGTAGGAATGCTCCAGGACCTGATAAAGGCGGCTCACCATGCGGCCATGGAAAACGTTCAGGAGCAGATCAAGGGACAGCTGGGACCAATGATGTCGGGAATGAACCTTCCGGGCATGAACCTATGAACACCCTCGACGAAATAACCGAAAGCTTCAGCAGGCTTCCAGGACTTGGAAAAAAATCAGCGGCTCGAATTGCAAACCATCTCCTGAAGTGCGACCCAAATTTCATGCAGCGTTTTGCAAACCAGATTGCAACCCTCCAGCAGAAGATAAGGCCATGTTCAATATGCGGTGCATGGACCGAAAACGACCCCTGCCCCATCTGCCAGGACCAGACCCGCGACAAGACCGTAATCTGCGTGGTTGAACAGCCCCAGGACGTAAGCACCATAGAAAATTCACATGAATTCAAGGGACTTTTCCATGTACTGGGAGGAGTCATTTCCCCACTTGACGGAATCGGACCAGACCAGCTGAACATAGCAAGTTTGATTGCCCGCGTAAACGAAAACGGCATAAAGGAAGTGATTCTTGCCACAAACCCCACAGTCGAAGGCGACACGACGGCCCTCTACATCCAGAGGCTCCTGCACGACAGGGAGGTAACAGTCACAAGACTTGCCAGCGGACTACCCGTAGGAGGCGACCTTGAATACGCAGACCGACTGACCTTGGCACGAAGCTTCCAGGGACGAATCAAGATTTAAGGCACTTTTCCGCACCTTCTGTGAATTTTCTCACAATAACATGCAAATTCCCCATAAATTCAGCAAAATCACGTTCAATTCACATAAAATCCCAAAAATTTACTTTGACACTTTTTCCAATTAACCGTATATTATCAATATGAAAGCTGATATTCTGTGAAATATTTCACAGTAAAAGGAGCGCTTTTTGAAAGACATTCCAGAGCCTGCAAAAAAAAGACTGGTTCTCTTAAAGAGGCTGCTTTCCGGCTATGGGAATGAGCTTGTCACATCCGCAAAAATCGGCGAAATGACAGGCTGGTCGGCGGCGTTGATACGCAGGGACATCTCGCTTCTGGAACTAAAGTGCGGTGCAAGGGGCGGCTACAAGGTTTCGGAACTGAACGAGGCACTGAACAATGCCCTGAATCTGGAGGACGGAGAAATCCGCTGCTGCATAGTGGGTCTTGGCCGGCTTGGGCAGATGCTTCTGGATTCAAGTGAAATCGAAGGAAGCCCTTTCACTCTGGTGGCAGGATTTGATTCAAACGTAAACCGGACGGAAGTCTTGCGCTCCACTTTTCCGCTGCACCCGACTACGATGCTGGAAGATGTTGTCAGGAAGGAAGACATACGATATGGCCTTCTTGCGGTTCCGGTAACAGAGGCGCAGACCCTGGCAGACAGGTTGTGTTCCGCGGGAATCAGGGGGATTGTGAATTACACTCCCTGCATGCTTTCGGTGCCCGCTGATGTGGCGGTTGAAAATGTAAGCCTTCTTACGGCGCTGGAAAACCTCAGTGCGCGTGGGATGAAATAAAACATAAAATAAGGGGTTTTGATATGAGCAGAGTGTATAATTTTTCTGCAGGTCCGAGCTGTTTGCCGGAGGAAGTGTTGAAGGAATGTGCGGCAGAAATGCTTGACTACAATGGAAGCGGCCAGTCAGTAATGGAAATGAGCCACCGCTCCAAGGTATACGAGGCCATTATCGAAGACGCAGAGGCAATGGTCCGCAAGCTGATGAAGGTTCCAGAAAACTACAAGGTTCTCTTTGTGCAGGGAGGAGGTTCCACACAGTTTGCAATGGTGGCACAGAACCTCGGAATCCACACAGGAAAGGCAGCCTATATCGAAACCGGTGTCTGGGCAAAGAAGGCCGCCGCAGAGGCAAAGCACCTTGGAATCGACGTTGACGTAATCGCATCTTCAAAGGACAAGGGATACTCATACATTCCAAAAGTGGAAAAAATCGAAGGTGACTACGACTACGCATACATCTGCTTCAACAACACAATCATGGGAACCCACTACGAATACATTCCCGACACAGGAAAGATTCCGCTGGTTGCAGACATCTCTTCTTGTGTCCTGAGCGAAGAACTGGACGTTTCAAAATTCGGCCTCCTCTTTGCAGGAGCACAGAAAAACCTGGCACCCGCTGGAGTAACCCTCGTAATCATCCGCGACGACTTGATTACCGAAACACCACGCCAGGGAACACCGACCATGATGATGTACAAGACCCACGCAGACAACGGTTCAATGTACAACACGCCGCCATGCTACACGATTTACGTCCTGGGCAAGGTACTGCACTGGATAGAAAAGAACGGGGGAGCCGCTGGAATCCACAAGCTCAACGTGGAAAAGGCAAACTACCTCTACGACTATCTGGACAAGTCAGACTTCTATCATGCCACCGCAGAAAAGGGAAGCCGCTCACTGATGAACGTTCCGTTCCTGACAAAGTATTCCACAGGAGCCACCGATGAGGCAAGCCTTGCAAAGGAAAAGGAAATCAACGACAAGTTCGTAAAGGAAGCAACAGCCGCCGGACTCGTGAACCTTAAGGGACACCGCCTGGTTGGAGGAATGAGGGCAAGCATCTACAACGCCATGACACTTGACGGAGTAAAGGCCCTGGTCGCCTTCATGGAAAAATTCGCAAAAGAGAACGCATAGGAGAATCAAGATGTACAAAATTCAGACTTTGGATAGAATCAGCTCAAAGGGACTGGACAACTTTCCCCGCGACGACTATGAAATTGCAAGTGAAATCGTAAAGCCGGATGCAATTCTGGTACGCAGCCACGACATGCTTTCCATGGAGCTTGACCCGTCAGTAAAGGCAATCGCTCGTGCAGGTGCAGGCGTAAACAACATTCCGTTCCAGGAGCTGGCACAGAAGGGTGTCGTCGTATTCAACACTCCAGGTGCAAACGCAAATGCCGTAAAGGAACTCGTAATCATGTCACTGCATCTTGCAAGCCGCCCGGTAATCGCCGCCAACAAATGGGTGGACACGCTCAAGGGCAAGGGAGCCGAGATTGCAGGTCTGGCAGAAAAGGGAAAGAAGGACTTCATCGGTTCAGAGCTCAAGGGAAAGACTCTGGGTGTAATCGGTCTTGGTGCCATCGGTGCCCAGGTTGCAAACACAGCGGTAGAGCTTGGAATGAAGGTAATCGGCTATGACCCGTTCCTTTCTGTTGACGCCGCATGGAGCCTCAAGTCAGAGGTAAAGCATGCCGAAACCCTGGACAGCCTCTATTCAAAGTCCGACTACATCACAGTTCACGTTCCTGAAACACCGGATACAAAGGGACTCATCAATGCATCCACACTCAAGAGCATGAAGGACGGAGTTAAAATCATCAACATCGCCCGCGGAGGCCTTGTAAACAACGAGGACGTGCTTGCCGCAATCAACAGCGGAAAAGTTTCATGCATGGTAACAGACTTTGCCGCAGACGAGCTTTTGGGAAACGAAAAGGTAATCTGCATGCCACACCTTGGAGCATCAACCCCAGAGGCAGAGGAAAACTGCGCGGTCATGGCAGTAAAGGAACTCAGGGACTTTTTGGAAAAGGGAAAAATCAACAACAGCGTCAACTTCCCAAAGACCTACCTTGATTCACCGATTCCTGCCGGAGGAACAAGACTCTGCATCAGCAACAAGAACGTCAGCGGTGTGGTGTCAAAGTTCACTTCCGTTTTGGGAGAGGCCAAGATGAATATTGCCAGTATCGTAAACCAGAGCCGCAACGACCTTGCCTACAACCTGATCGACGTAGACCACAAGGTTGACGACGCCACCCTGGAAGCCCTGCGTGAAATCGAAGGCGTAATCAACGTGCGTCCAATCTTTGCATAAACATTAAACTAAACACCATATTTCCCGGGAATCAAATTAACAGCTGGTTTCCGGGATTTTTTCAAGAATTCAGTTGCAGGAGTCTTTTAAAGTAAAAAAAATTCTATTTGATCCAGTTTTCTATTTTCAATCCTTTTATTCGCCTTAAATGCTCTTCGTTGTTTGTAACAAGAACAGCATTATTTGTCAGCGCTGTCGCTCCAATGAAAATATCCGCGTCCTCAATCGTTTGTCCAGATTTCCGTAACTCTGCATAGATATCCGAAGCAACCTTTACTTCTTTTGAGGATAAATCAAATATTTTGCATTGTGATGAAAAATCATAAAAACTAGTCAGTTTGTTGGATGCATTTTTATATTTTAAACCACGTTCAACCTCATAAAACGCCACGACAGAAATTCCTATGGTGTTTCCAGAGAGGATGAGTTTTTCCAGATTATCAATGACTTTTTTATGTCCTTCAGCTAAATAACTGATGATATTCGTATCCAGCATATAGAGCATTAGGAACGCTCCTTTAAATCTACCCTATGATTACGTATCTCCTCTGCCTCATCATGTGAAAGGCAACCAAAAAATTTTTTCATCTCATTAAGCTTTTTCTTCCGTTCATCCATATCTTCAGAAACATTATAATCTTCGTCTAGGGCTGTAATGACAAGCCTTTGATTTGGCCGAAATTGTGATGTATCTAGTGCGATGCAAGCAGTACCATCAAAATAACCGTTCACAGAAATCATAGCAATGCCTCCTTCGGTTTATTATAACATATTTTTCTTTTCCTGTGTCAACTTTTCGTAAGTTTCTCATGGGCTTCTCTCTTCCCCTTTAAAACCTGGGGTCGTACAGGGGCACTCCCTTGTAAAATCAAATGGTGTTGTTGTAACCATTCATATATGTTATACTTTTTATGTTTAGGATGGTGGACTGATGAAAAAGACCCTTATTGCTTTATTTTCTATCTTTATTTCACTTGCAGCTTTAACCGCACAGGAACAGGAGGAGGACCGTTTAGGCAAACTCTATTCCATTATGGACGATGAAAATTTTGTGCTTTTGGTTCATTCAAGAAGCGGATTTGCAATTTCCAAGACCGAAGTGACCCAGGAACTTTATGAATTGATAATGGAAAAGAATCCTTCCAATTTCAAGGGCAAGAACCTTCCTGTAGAAAATGTCTCTTACTACGACGCACTCGTCTTCTGCAACCTCTTGAGCATGGAGATGGATGTTGAGCCGGTGTACAGCGTGGACGGAATAACAGACCCCGCACAATGGGACAGCCTTGAAAGTGGTGACTGGTACGGCCTAAAGATGTCTCATGTCGCAACCGGATTCAGGCTTCCGACAAAGGAAGAATGGCTTTTTGCGGCACGTGGCGGCATAGAGAAAACCGAAAACAAATATATCGGCGGAGATGATGTTGATGAACTGGCATGGTACAGCGTCAACAGTGACCGTACAACACATGAGTCAGCCCAGAAAGAACCAAACGAAATCGGCGTCTACGACATGAACGGAAACGTATGGGAATGGTGCTGGGACGGAGCATCCAAATTAAGGCCGAACAAATTCATCATGGGCGGCGGATATGACACAAGCAAAAACGGAACGACACTTACAAACTGCGTCTCAGAACTGATTCCGACAACAAAGAATCCGAACACAGGCTTCAGGATCATCCGGAGCATGAATGATGACGAAATCAAGGCCGAACAGAAAAAGGCAGAACGTGAGGCATCCGCAAAATCCGTGCCACCCCTGTTCAAGGTAGGAAGGTCTCAGTATCCTGTAAGCCAGTGGCTGTGGTATTACGTGATGAAGGACTATCCTCTTTTGAATGCCGACGACTATGCACCGGTCTACAACATCAGCTATTATCAGGCTGTCGTATTCTGCAACCGGCTGAGCAAGATCTGCGGCAGGACTCCGGTTTACGAACTGAACAAGAGCAACAATCCCAGCGACTGGGGAACAATACCGACCTCTCCGGACAAAAAATGGGACAAGATTTCCATAAACAAAAAGGCAAACGGCTACATGCTTGAAGTCACAAAAGCAAAGGAATTTGACGGCTCATCGGTAAAGGGCTTTTATATCCGCATAGCAAATTAGGAGAAACCCATGCCAAGGTGGTTCGTATATTTTGTGATATTCGCAGTAGTACTGTTTTTCATATGGCTCATGCTGTGGATAATCAAATGGCAGAACTCAAGGATAAAACCCGCCGCAGGACAAAAACTTGTAAAGCGCACAATGGAAAATGCCGCCGCACAGGGCCTGTTGATAAGCTGCCCCTTATGCAGGACACCGCTCCCCAAAGGCGAGGACCTGTACAGCCGCGTATACCGCCCCATGAACGTACCACATCAGCTGTGCATCGTAATGGGCTGCCCCCACTGCTATCCCAAGATGGAACCTGGGCTCAAAAGGGAATGCCCCGTATGCCACAAACCCGTCCCTCAGGATGGCCACCTTGTAGCACGCCTCTTCAACTACGCTGACGGCAAAAAACACGTCGCAGTAACCGGCTGCACCAACTGCTGCAAGAGTTCCGAGTAAGGCTTGACAACGCCGTTCGGCTAATTTATAATTAACAAACTGAAAATAATGCCGTTCGGCTAAGAAACATCTCTTTTACCACAAACTAAGCCGTTCGCCTAAATTTGGAGATTGAATGAAAATCAGCGATACACAGGAATTGGGAAAAGCCATTCGAAACCGCCGCAAGGAACTGTCATACACGCAGAAATATATTTCCGACGTCACCGGGCTCAGCGTGAGTTTCCTTTCCGACCTTGAAAACGGCAAACCAACATGCGAGCTAGGAAAGACAATCAGGCTCATAAACCTTCTGGGCTTGGATTTGAACATCGAGGCCAGGGGGTGAGTGTGGGGAAATTAAACCTAAAAGTCCAGATGGAAATCGACGGAAACTTTGTTCATGTCGGGCAGATTCAGGAGACTAACTCAAGCGATGCTGTCTTCTCCTACGATGACTCGTATGTTTGCTCATCAAATGCGCATGCAATCTCACTCAACCTGCCACTTACAAAAAAAGAGTATGCACCGGATGAAACCAAAGCATTTTTCGACGGACTTTTACCGGAAGGTTTTACCCGACAATGTGTCGCAGACAGCATCCATGCTTCTTCCGACGATTACATTTCCATTTTGAGGGAACTGGGAAGTGAATGTCTTGGTGCGATTCAAATTATTGATGAGGAGAAGGGTCTTCCTGAAACAGGATACACCCCGCTAAGCGTCCAAGAGGTGGAGGAGCTAGCAAGGGAAGGGGCAGGAAAATCAGCAGAGCTTGTCATAAAAAGTCATCTTTCACTGACTGGAGCATCAGGAAAGGTCGGTCTATATTTTGACGATGCAACAGGAAAATGGTTCAAACCGCAGGGACTGGCTGCCAGCACGCACATCGTAAAGCAGAGTCATGTCCGTTACAAAAGCATTGTATTAAATGAACAGCTCTGTCTTCTTACGGCTCAGAAACTCGGCATGGAAATTCCAGAGAGCTTTATTCTACGCACGCAAAGTGATAAATCAAGTGATGAAAACATTCTTTTTGCAACCCGAAGATTTGACAGGGCATTTGATTTTGAATCCAAAACGGTGGACGGCCTTAGAATGCCATACCGTCTTCATCAGGAAGATTTTGCTCAGGCCTTGGGCATAAAATCGGCAGATAAATATGAAAAAAATGATGAGGCCTACTTGAGGAAAATGTTTTATCTTATTCAAAAGCATTCTTCAAATCCTCTCGATGATTCGCTCAAGTTATGGAAAAGGACAGTCTTCAACTTTTTGATTGGGAATACGGACAACCACATAAAGAACAGTTCGCTTGTCTACAGCAAAGATTTATCTTCTGTTCACCTGGCTCCATTCTATGATGTGGTCTGTACAAAACTTTATGAAAGCAGCACCGATGAAATGTCCGTCAGCATAAACGGCCACCGTAATATAAATCAAATCACTCGGGAAGATTTTGAAAAAGAAGCCGAAATCTGCGGACTCGGTAAAAAAGCCGCCGTCAATATTTATGATGAGCTGTACGAAAATCTGGCCTCAGCCCTCCAGGATTCTGCCAAGGAACTGGCTGCCGCCGGATTCCCAGAGGCATTGGATATGGCGGAGAAGATTGCAGATTCCTTGCCTACTGCTGCAAGAGCTCCGACTGTTTCTGTCAGTTTTCAACCGCATCCCTGAACATCTTTCGGAGTTCGTCTATTGATTTATGTATGTCATATTTCTTGCCCATTCCAAGATATCTGGCCGCTTCCTTTTTTCGCCTCTCATCATCAGACAGCCAGTAATCAATTTTTTTGGCAAGGTCCCTTGCGTTGCAGCGCTTGTAGATGCTCTCCGGGCTCAGGGCAAACTGTGATGTGGCAGTATACCTTCCCTTTGCAATGACAGGAACCAAACCGGTTTGTATGGCTTCCATGCATGACATTCCTTCAACCTCTATGATTGCGCAGTGAATGTACAGGGAAGCTTTGGCATAAATCTGCTTGAGTCCATCCGCATTGCAAAAGCAGAATACAGGAGGAGTCTTGAGTATGCCTTTTTTTACAAGTTTATCGGCTTCCTTTTTCAGCATGGCTTCCGTTGGTCCCCGACCTGCAAAGACTAGCTTGATTTTGTCGGCATATTTTGAATAGCGCATTGCCTTAAGCAGAACCTTCTGTTTTTTTTCAACTGAATAACGTCCGGTCGCAACTACCGTATAAAAACCATCCTCCATCTCCTTATGCTCAAGTGGAGCAGTATCCTCATTAAGCATGCCGTTTGAGATTACACGAAGCTCCGGTTTATAATGATAGCGGATCAGGCGCTCCTTTACATTCTCTGTCGGACACTGGATGATCTTGCAGTGATTGAAAACTGTGTTCCTCCATAAAATCATGGTGGAACAGTTAAGTGAACGGCTTTTCCTCAAATGTACTGAGGCAAACAAATTCTCTGGATGAAGATGATAGGTGCCGGTCATCGGTTTATTCTCTTCTTCCGCAATCTTACATACCAGCATCTCAAGGTCAAAAGGCTCTTCAAGATGAACGACATCAGCCCACCTTACTGCCTCGGTAATCATGTCCCTGTCCCTTTTTGCAAACGAATAGCCCTGCTTGCGCACAAGACCGTCAAAAACAGGAATCTGTGCGTCGGGCAAAAGATAGTCAGGCTTTTCTCCGTCCTCTCCAGCAGCAGACAAAATGCGCACATCCTCTCCAGACTCACGAAGATACTTGACCGTATTCCTGCATGAACCGGCAAGCCCATTTCCTCTAGTAAAAGCATTGTTCATAACAAATAGAATTTTCATAAAGTACCATCCATCAAGGAGCCTTGATTCTAGCATTTTTCCTTATCTTTGTGAACTGGGAAAATTTAACTTTAAACTTGGAGCAAATGAAGCTGATGCCTTAAATAATCTTATACATGGGACTTTGATTCGGGTAAAGCTCCAGCACATGTTTTTCGCATGGCAGGACCTCGCTTGGGTCATGAGTTACGTGAAGCAAGGTGGTAGTTCCGGTTTCAGCAATCACTTCCAGAAGATCCAGAATCTTTGAGCGGTAGTTTTCGTCCAGACCGTGGCATGGCTCATCCAGAATCAAAACGCGGGGACTTTTTACGGCGGCCCTTAGAATCAGTATGGCCCTCTGCTCACCGTAGCTCAGGCTCTTGAATGACTGCATTTCCCTTCCTTCAAAACCGGCAAGCTTTAACCATTGGCGTGCAGTGGCTTTTTCAAAATCACCGGGAGTTTCATAAAGGCCTATGCTGTCGTAGAATCCGCTGATTATAGCCTCAAGCAAAGTGGTGTCACCCACCATGCGGTATTCAACATGAAGACGGTAACTTACAATGCCAAGATTTTTCTTTATGTTCCATATTGTCTCACCGCTTCCACGGCGTTTTCCAAATAGGTATATCTTTTCGCGGAAGACCTGCATGTTGTCGCCGGTAATGAGCTCAAGTATCGTCGTCTTTCCCGAACCGTTTGGCCCGCGGATAAGGTAATGTTCATTCTGTCTTACTTCCCAGTTCAGGTTTACAAGAACATGATGATCGCCCCACCCTACGTTCACATCCTCAAATTTAATCAGGGCAGAATCATCTGAATCGTTTTGAGAAGTTGCTGCATTTTCTGATCCAGCCGAATACTTTTCCTGAATGTTCCTGAGCGACTCAAGGAATTCATTTCTTTCCTGAACGCGCTTTTCCCTGTCACGGTTAAGTCTTTCGGCAAGCAGGGTCTCGTATTCCTTTCTGTCACCGCAGAACGAAACTTTCCTGTCTGTAAACTCAAGCACACGGTTTATTGAATCGGGTATTTCCGAAAACCGTTCCATGCTCAGAATGATTCTTGGAAAGGCATAATCGTCATCCCTGGAATTAAGCTGGCGGCTAACCATAGTCTCAAAGAATTCAAGGAGGATATGGCGTGATTCGGCATCAAGTCCTGCAAAGGGATCACTTAACACCAGTAGTTTTGATCCGGACAAAAGAGAGCGGCACAAAAGCGTACGGCGGATTTCACCTGTGGACATGTAGCGAAGTCCCCTGTCCAGAATATGTTCCACACCGCAAAGCTTTACCTGGGGCATGGTTTCAAGTCGATGTGCAATTGGAGGAAGCGGGGCATTCTTCTTGCTTGAGCCACCCAAAACCTCGGCAATGTACTGGCG
>DBWR01000007.1:0-729 GCA_002309305.1 Treponema sp. UBA1233
CCGAACCTGCCTGAAATTTCTTCAATCCAGAAAGAAACCGGCTGCGGCACAGGGTAACGCGAATATTTTTCCAAAACTTCTATAATGTGGTCAGAAGAAAAACCGGCACTCGCCGCATTCCACAAAGATAGCGGCGTTAAGCGGTAAGTATGCAGATGTTCCGGTGAACGTTCCAGCTCCGCGAATGGAATGAGCGCATTGCGGCATTCTTCAGCAAGAGGAGCGTGAACATCAAGTAAAATGGTTTTGTCACTTTGTACTATCAAAGGGTTTGACGGATTCTGCATAACAGTCTATTTTACTGAAAATATGCAGAGTCTGCAACCGTCAAAACCCGAATTGTTTCGCAATGCATGTAAAAAATTAAAGTAATGATAAGTTTTTTCTTGACTTTAAATGTAACAGACCGTAAACTATTAGCATGAACTTAAGAACTGTATTAACAACTGACACTGTAAATTTGCACCTTAAAGGCACAACAAAAGAGCAGATTATCGACGAAATGCTGGATATTCTGGTAAGCGCAGGAAAGGTGAAAGATAAAGAAACTGCACGCGCATGTGTTCTTGACCGTGAACGCAAAATGTCCACAGGCATGAAGCATGGTATTGCAATTCCTCATGGAAAAACTGACACTGTAGAAGACTTGGTTGCTTGTATTGGTATTTCAGACAATCCTGTAAACTTTGATTCTCTTGATCAGGAACCATGCAGAATTTTTATAATGAC
>DBWR01000007.1:774-6855 GCA_002309305.1 Treponema sp. UBA1233
CTTTTCAAGAGTGCTGAAAAACGCCAGGAAATCTTAAAGACAACTGATAAAGCAGAAGTAATTAGAATTTTGACTGAATAAGCCAAATACTTTTTTCTGATTTTATTGTTGATTGAATGACAGACCGCTATTATGGCGGTCTATTGTTTTTTATGGGGACTTGTATGAAATTAACAGAAGCGGATTATTATGCCAAAGACGGTGTGTTGAATAACAAAGACGGTTTTGCTTTTTTCGTAATAAAAAAACTCACTCTTACGGATAAAAAACTGCAGGAGTCTTTGTTTGCGGATTTTTCCGCAAAAGAACTGGTTATGATTGAATTCCCCGTATCATTTGCATGTGTTGATGCTGAAAACTTTGACGAAGCTTTTCTTGCGGATTTGCGTTCCGCGCTAAAACAACTTGAGCAAAACGGCAAAACCGTAATATTTTCCGCTACTGGTTCAGTTGCCGGCGCGGAACAATCCGACGTATTTTATCATATAGCAAGACGAATTAAAGACTGCACTTCGGTTGCGGGCTTGTACTTTCCGGCAGGAATTACAAAAGAAGCGGCAGTTACGATAATTACCGCTCTGCAAAAAAAACATCCCGAGTACGTGTATTTTACAGCGGAAAAAGAATTGTATGATTCACTTAACAAAGACTATGCAGGGCGGATTGCCTTTGCAAGTATTTGAAAAGGCAATCTGTCCGTTTACTATACCTAGCCTTTGATTCCTGTAAGCTTGTCTTTGAGCTCACTTTCCATCTTGGCAAGTTCGCTTTCTGCGGCAGCACGCTTGTTGCGGCCTTCTTCCTGAATCTTGAGCGTTTCTTCGATTGTAGAAATCAAGTCTGCATTTACCTTCTTGAGCGTTTCAATTTCTACAATACCGCGTTCCATCTCTTTAGCTGTACCGATTGAGTTCTCTTTGAGCATTTCGGAATTCTTTTCAAGAAGATTATTTGTTGCATCTGTAACTTCACGCTGAACTTCAAGAGCTTTTTTCTGGCGGAAAAGGCTTACAGCAATTACAATCTGGTTTTTCCAGAGCGGAATTGTGTTCATTATGGAGCTTTGGATTTTTTCAACAAGCAGCTGGTCATTGTTCTGAATCAATCTGAGCTGCGGTGCTGTCTGAATTGAAATCATGCGTGAAAGCTTAAGGTCGTGGAGTTTCTTTTCAAAACGGTCGATGAACTGCATCAAGTCGTTCAATTCCTGTGTTGTAGCAGGATTGGATTCAGCTTCTACCTTCTTCTGGAGTTCCGGAAGAACGGTGCTTCTTACCTCGTCAATTTTCATCTTTCCGGCAACAATGTAAACATCAAGCTCGTTCAAATAATCCAGGTTTTTGCCGTACATCTGGTCGAGCATTGTGATGTCGCGCAAAAGCTGCATCCGGGCTTCGTTCAACTGTGAAATAATCTTTTCGATTTGAACTGAAAGCTTTTCATATTTTGTAAAGAATTTGTCAACACTGAAAAACAGGTTGGAAAGTACACCTTTTTTCTGGTTTGTAAGCGAATTAACGTTTACGTCCTTAATCTTCATAAGAAGATTCGTCAAATCTTCGCCAATGTAACCGCTGTCATTTGCACGAACCTGATTCAATATGCTGTCGGCAAAATTTGAAATTTTTGACTGTGCGCCGATACCGTACTGGATTAGTGCCTGTGAATTGTCAATCTCTATGGTTTTTGCTATTTCCTTAGCTTTTGCCATATCCTCTTCTTTCAAAGAGATTTCCTGCTTTGCTTCTTCTGCAGGCAGAAGAGCGTTTTGATTCATTGCATCTGACATAATGTTTTCTTCCTTTATATTTGAATTAAAATGCGTTTAATCGCATAGACCTTCCATTTTAAGTGTGTTTTTCAGCAACGACAGTTCAACTTCAAGATCCGAAACTTCGTTGCCCAAAAGGCGCGTAAACTGGTTGTCAAAAGCTTTTCTTATGGTAGAAAAAGTTTCTTCAACTTTTTTTACGGATTCCGCTATTTCGGGGTCGCCGTTGTTGTGTTTGCGAAGTTCCACATATTTTGCGAGAATGCGGACTGTTGCATCCAGATAATATGTTAAAAACTGGTTTGATTTACGCAAATCAGGCGGGTCGCGTTTTATTTCTTCAAGAATCTTTGTGGTTGAAACTTCGATCGAATCAAGATCCGGTTTTATTGGTGTTGAATACAAAAGTCCGTCATATTTGCGGATTTGGTGAAGCTTTTCGTATCCAGCCGAAAGAGCCGCATCGAGTTCTTTTTGCGAAACGCCGCCTATGAGAATGGTATCCTTGTTTTTGGCGATTGATTTTATAATTATTTTTGAAGTAATAAAACCGGCAAGAGCAAGAAGAATGGACTTAAAAACCGTAATCTTAAAAAGAAAATGTACCAAGATGAATAAAACTGCAGCAATTACAGTTGAAAACGGAAAAGAGTTTTTCTTGTTTTTCATGCAAACTCCCTGCTGTATAAAAAGATATAATATATACTATTACACAATAGAATGAATATGTAAATAGAATATTTTGCCAAGTTTGACTCTTTACCGGTGCAATTGACGCAAACCGCGATTGTCTGTAGAGTGTCGAGGTATGAGGTACGTTCTTTCAACCATCCTTGCAGGTCTTTTGTGGGGCTTGATAAGCCTTTTTATTAAGCCGCTTTCGGCAATGGGATTTTCATCCGCACAGATACTCTTTTTCAGAGTTTTGATTTCCGTCATTCTGATGTTTGTATTCATTCTGATTTATGACAAAAAACTGCTGCATATCAGCGCAAAAGATTTGTGGATGTTTTTGGGTTCCGGCGTGCTCAGCCTAACGTTTTTTTCACTCTGTTATTTCAAGACCATAGTAGAAGTCGGCGCATCTACTGCCGTCATTCTTTTGTACACATCTCCGATTTTTGTAATGTTCTTTTCGATACTTTTGTTCAAGGAAAAGCTTAATTTGTACAAAGTGCTTGCCATTATTTTTACGTTTGCAGGCTGCTGTCTTGTTTCGGGCATCTTTAGCGGCGGGAACGCGGCAGGAATAACACCCAAAGGCTTTTTAACCGGCCTCGGAGCAGGCTTCGGCTATGCGTTGTATTCGGTTTTTACACGCTATGCACTAAAAAAATACAACACAATTACGGTTATTTTTTACACTTTCCTGTTTTCGCTCATAAGTATCATTCCGTTTTCAAACTTTTCAACACTCTTGCCTCTCGTGACAGGAAAAAGCATCTGCCTGTTCGTAGGAATCGGGCTTTTGTGTACGGTTCTTCCGTATTTCTTTTACACATACGGATTGAGCGGGCTCGAGACAGGCAAAGCCGCCGTGCTTGTAACGGTAGAACCTGTTGTCGGTACACTGACCGGCTTTCTTGTATTTTCCGAGCCTGTATCCGCAATCATTGTACTCGGCATTCTCCTGATTTTAGCTTCACTAGTTCTCGTCCAAAGGGAGAGGTAATTAAACAGTTTCCGAATGTTAGTACGGTTTTTACTCCGCATTCTTTAGCTTTTTGTATAAATCCAGACAACACTCCATTCCAGCCGCATCTTCAAAAACCCTACAGTAGTTTTCTTTACAAGTAACCATTTATCCCTTAGCTCTGTTTAGTGATGAAGTGTTACTAATCAAGGAGACATTCTTATGAAAAAAATGATTCTTTCACTTTTACTTGGAGGATTGATGATGGCAGGAGCATTTGCTAAGACGGCGGTTGTATATTTCAGTGCAACTGGAACTACAGAAAAAATGGCAAAATCTCTGGCTACAGAGATGAAAATAGACATTTTTGAGATTCAGCCGGTGCACAAATATACTTCAGCTGATTTGAACTGGAACGACAAAAAATCACTCACTTCTATTGAGTTCAATGACCCGAAATGCCGCCCAGCAATCGCAAACAAAATCGACATATCAGGCTACGACACTGTGATTTTGTGTTATCCAATCTGGTGGGCTTATGCTCCAAAAATTATGTACACCTTTGTTGAAAGCCAGAAGTGGGAAGACAAAAAACTGATTACACTCTGCACCAGCGGTGGAAGTGGACTTGGCCGCAGTGGAACAGATTTGTCAAAATATGCAAAAGGCTGTGATTTCAAAGGTGGAAAAGACTTTACCCGTGGAAAGGCTGCCGACATAAAGAAGTATGTTGAAGGACTTTTAAAATAAAATTTAGATTATGAACCGGTTGCGACTTCCGCTTGACTCACGATGACAGTTTTCTCTATTGTACTTATGGGTAGTGCATACCTGTTTCCTGCTGAGATTGTACATGAAATAATTGGTGTAATGATGTTCGAGCTGTGGGCAGTGCATATTGTATTAAATCATTGCTGGTACGGAGCAGTTTTCCGTGGTCGCTACAATGCCCGCCGGATTTTGCAAACCATCATCAACTGCAGTATTCTTGTTTGTGTTATCTTTCTGATGATAAGCGGAATCTTTCTTTCAAATCACATTTTCACTTTCTTAAGAATTGAAAGCGGTCTTGGCTTTGCCCGAATTGCACACCTTTTGGCAAGTCACTGGTATTATATGTATATGTCGCTGCATATCGGTCTGCAAGTAGAGATGCTTGCAGAAAAATTCCGAATCCCGCGCAAAGGTGTTTCTGATACTATCCTCCGCGTAGTTTTTCTCCTTCTTTCCCTCTACGGCATTTACGCATTTCTAACCCGCGGTATCTGGCGCTATCTGATTTTGCAGCAGCACTTCTTCTTCCTTGATTTAGAGCGCGGTTATGTGCTGTTTTTCTTGGATTATATTTCCATAATAATTCTCTTTGCTACAGGCATTCACTATTTGAAAAAGCTGCTCCAAAAAAAGAAAAATTAGGGAAGTGAAAAAATTGGAAAATATAAACGATTCAGAAAATTCCGGTTTAAAAACATTTCTGTTTCCGTTCTTTTTTACAATGCTCTATATTTCCACATCTGTAGCACAGTTCATTATCACAAAAACCATCATTTTCAAAAAATGACTTGATATTTGAAACTGTAGTTTCTGCAATATTACTTAATGCTTCTTCCGTCAGAAATGCCTGATGCGATGTGACGATTACATTCGGCATGGAAATCAGCCTTGAAAGAAGTTCATCGTTCAGTATATGTCCCGACCTGTCCTCGAAAAAGATATCCGCTTCTTCTTCATATACATCAAGACATGCAGCGCCGACCTTCCTTGCCTTAATCCCGTCCAAAAGCGCTTCCGCATCAATTAACGCACCTCTGGATGTATTTAGGATTACTACTCCCTTCTTCATCTTTTCAATGGCGTCCACATTAATCATGTGTTTGGTATCATCATTAAGCGGACAGTGCAGGGAAATAACATCGCTTCTTGAAAATAATTCATCCAGCTCCACATATTCTATCCCACTATTCTTGGAAGGAAACACATCATAAGCTATCACATTCATCCCGAAGCCGCGACAGATATCTATAAAAATCCGTCCGATTTTTCCCGTACCGATTACTCCAACAGTCTTGCCGTGCAGATCAAATCCAGTAAGTCCGCTGAGTGAAAAATTGAAATCTCTCGTCCTGTTGTATGCCTTATGGATACGACGAATTGAAGTAAGCAACAGAGCTGCCGCATGTTCCGCAACCGCATATGGTGAATACGCAGGAACATGTACTACATGAAGCTTTCCGAAAGCGTGCTTAACATCCACATTGTTGTAGCCTGCACAACGGAGTGCAATCATTTTTACGCCATCTTCATACAGTTTGTCTATCACCTCATTGTTTACTGTATCATTTACAAATACACAAACTACATCAAATCCTTTCGCAAGTTCCGCTGTATCTTTCGTCAGTTTGGTATCCAGAAATTTAAATTCCATATCTCCGGGCTTTTCATACTGTATGAAAGAATTTTTGTCATATTCCTTTGTATCGAAAAAAGCTACTCTTATCATCTGCTATCCTCCGTTTCTTTTATAACAAACAGTTTATAGATTAATCATAGATGTGTGTAAACATCTTTTGTTTCAATTCAACAAAGCCAACACTTCACCGATATCTCCATCAATGCAGATACTCCTGCACTCAATCTCGTCCGGACAGAACGCTTCACCATAATTGATACAGGCATA
>DBWR01000007.1:6956-7522 GCA_002309305.1 Treponema sp. UBA1233
GAAGCCCTGTGCCAGCTTTCATCCTCAACAAAGGTATCATCCGCTCTAAGATTCATCGTCACATCCGAACCATCATCCGGGCATTTCGGGATTAATTCCGTCGGAATACGCATGGATAGCTTTCCATCCTCCGGTACTTGAAATACGTCGTCAGGATTCTTTACGAATCCCTGAGCTTCCATTGCCTTCGTGACCCACTCTTCATTATCATAGGTCTTGCCATTTCTTCCGTCCACTGTCTGGAACAAGCCATAGTCTCCCTGCGTATAGAACAATCGCTTTTTGTCAAAGCTGGCCTTCTGGAACTGATGATCTACATTCGTTGTGATCACGAAATAATCCTTATCCTTTACCAATTCAAGCAGTTCCTTATAAACAGGCTTCGGAGCATCAATGTATCTGTTGAAATAGATATGCCGCGCCCACCATGCCCAGCGTGTCTCTTCATCTGGAAACGGAAAGAATCCTCCCGAATAAATGTCCCGGATACCGAATCGCTCCGTAAAATCATAAAAATATCTGTTGAAGCGCTCGCCGCTATAGGTAAAACCGGCAGAAGTCGAAAG
>DBWR01000007.1:7569-11610 GCA_002309305.1 Treponema sp. UBA1233
TTTGCGATCCGTTCTTCTTTTGTGCCTTCTCCGAAAGACATATTCCTTCTGAAGTATCTCACAGCACTCAGTCCTTTCTGTATCGATTCCTGATAACCATTCGGAAGATCAAAGTAATTGTTCTTCATAGTATTCTTTGTCTTCATCCTTAAAAACATTGAAGATCACCCTTTCCATCATACCCGGATGCTCTCCCATCCATTCTGTTACAGTCTGAACTGCGACCTCAGCTGCCCTCTTGTTCGGAAAATGGAAAACACCCGTCGAAATGCAGCAGAACGCCACACTCTTCAGATTGTTTTCAACGCACATATCCAATGTATTCCGATAGCAATCAGCCAGATCATTTTCCAGATCAGGTGTCAGATTGTAGTTCACAATCGGGCCAACGATATGTACCACCTTCTTTGCCGGCAGATTGTAAGCATCCGTCAGTATAGGTACCGCAGTCGGTTGTTCATAATCCCTTCCGTATTTCATTCTGAGTTGATTCATCTTTTCATTACATTCAGCCCTGAGCTGGATTCCGGCATAGGTGTGTATACAGTTATCAATGCAGGTATGCATTGGAACAAAGCACCCCAGCATTTGTGAATTAGCGGCATTCACGATCGCATCCACCGCAAGCCTTGTGATATCTCCCTGCCAGATGGACAAGCCATCCCTTATAACAGGAATATCCGGAAGGCCCACAACTCCTTTTTCTTCAGATCTTGCCTTCAGGTAATCATTCTGGACTTCAAGTATATCATCAGGCATAGACTTCGGCATACGGATATTCATAAGTGACCTGAGGATTCTCTGCTTTCCTTCAACATCCCCTGGTATCTGTAAATCCTTATATTCATCAGAATCCGCTTTGAATTCCTCAACCAGATAATTAAGGCGCTCTTCCTGTGTTATGTTCTTCTTCATATACGGCTCCTTTCAAAACAGGCCGCTGCATCTATGCAGCAGCCCGGCAGCCTTTAACCTTCAGCTTCAATTTTCTTTTGGATATCTGCCGCGACATCCGCCACGGTGATGGATTTCATTTCCAATTCCATCTTGTCCTGTATCTGGTGCAGCCGTTCATCCAGCGCGGCGTGTATGTTTCTTCCCACGGGGCACTCTATGTTCGGATTCTCATGAAAATGGAACAGTCCCTCTTCGCCTACAGGATCGATTGCCTTATAAATATCATAGAAAGTGATCTCATCCAGTCCTTTTGCCAGACTGATTCCACTCTGCCCCTGGCTGATGCTGATGATGCCCGCATCCTTCAGACTTCCCATCACAGTCCTCACTATGACAGGATTCGCGCCAACACTTCCAGCAAGGAAATTACTTGTAACCTTCATGTCATCCTTGAAATAATCTATTGCCGTAATGATATGGACTGTTATCGTAAATTTACTTGTTATCTGCACCGTTCGCTCTCTCTACTTGTAATATTTTGATTTACAAGTATAATTTATCATCCATCTTTTTTCTTGTCAACTATTTTATTACAAGTTTAATTAAAAAGAAAATCACTGGCATTTTATATTAAACTTCATTACAACAAGGAAGAATCTTGTTTAATTGCAAAAAATCAACTACAATTCGCGCATGACTACACATTGTCTAAAAGTTGCGCTCAGGACAACAGTTCCTGTTTTTCTGGGTTATATTTCCTGCGGGATTGCTTTTGGGCTCGTTACGACTAATGCGGGATATCCATGGTGGCTTGCTCCTACTATGGGAGTTTTTATGTTTGCCGGGGCGGGACAATTTCTTGCTGTTTCGCTTTTTGCTGCCAGAACTCCTGTACTTGCGATTCTTGCGACTGAGCTGCTNNATTGTTTACGGACTTCCTCTGATTAACCAGTTTAAAGAATGCAGAAAGTTTAAGCCTTATCTTATTTACGCACTCTCTGATGAAACGTTTTCTCTTTTGACAACGACAACTGTACCACCTGATATTCCTGTTGAAGATTATTATTTTGCGGTTTCGATTTTGGATCAGTCATATTGGGTTGGAGGAAGTTTGATTGGCGGCCTTGTTGGTACCATGATTCCGTTTGATATGACGGGAGTTGATTTTGCACTTACAGCGCTATTTGCAGTTTTAACTATTGATCAGATTCAAAAGTTTGTGAAGGGAAGAAAGGAGCATGATCTTGCGGAGGTTGAACATGCCGGTAACTAAAGCTGTTGTCGTATCCTTATTAATTGGTCTCATAGTTTTTTGCGAACGTCTTTTTCCGTTTGCAATTTTTTCTAAACGCCAGCCAGGCAAGCTCATTCATATTTTTGAACGTTTCATTCCGCCCGTTGTAATGATTGCTCTTTTGATTTACAGCCTGCGTGATGTCCGCTTTACAACTCTTGCTCAATGGGTGCCTCAGATTTCTGCTATCACTTTTACAATTGCAACTTACCTTTGGAAGAAAAACACTCTCGTAAGTATTTTTGGTGGTACAATAATTTATATGGTTTTAATCAGGGTGATGTAAACAGCTGGAACTTTACAAAGCTTGGCAAGGTTGAAGACGTAACACAAGACGAGCTTAAACAGATTCTTGGCAAAGGTGATGTTACGGCTGTATTTTCTGTGATATAATCAAAGCATGGAAAACAAGTTAATCTTTTCGCAGGAACGAAATATTTCTTCGGCTTTTATCGACAGTTCACTTAAAATGGGAATCGCTCAGACTGTTCTGATGATTCAGGACAATCTTACTGAGTGTTTTAATATGCTTGACTGTGACGGTATAATCTATCGTGAAAGATACAATGCCTTCTGGGTTTTTACTAAATCTAAGATTCATTTTGAAAAACGCCCGAGTTGGAGGCAGAAAATTGACGCTTCGACTTTTCCGATTGATAATGCGGGTTTTAAGACTCACGTGAATACAGTTTTGCGCGATAAAGACGGCTCTGTTTTGATTACTGCAAATCAGGAAGCCTGCGTGCTTGATCTGGAAAAACACCGGCCGGTAAGGATTACTAACCTGAATTACCCTAAAGAGGGTTTTCCTGAGGCGGTTTTTGACGAACCTTTTGAAAGATTTGATTCAGATTTTACGGAAGAAGATTTCAAGTACGAGCAGGTAATCAGAAGTCAGCACATCGATATGTCTCATCACATGAACAATATCGAGTACATAAAGCTTGCCCTCAACGTTTTCACAGACGATTTCCTTCTTGCTCATGAACCGGATTCTCTCGAAGTTCATTACACTGGCGAAAGCAAGGAAGGCCAGACTCTGCGCGTTTACTCCAGAACAAAAGATTCTTCAACTCAAATCATAATCAAAGAAAGCGACAGAAGCGTTTTTGAGATGAAAATTGTTTTTAAATAATGGAACTGTCCTATATAATCCAGAAATCCAGACGACGCTCAATGAGTATCCATGTGGCAGATGATTGGAAATCATCGGTTGATAAAATAAAGCCCGACAAGGCAGATTACAATTCCTGCAATTTTCGAAATACTCAGCTGTTCTTTGTATAAAAAGAATCCAACAAAAATCAGGACTGCCGCAAGCAATGTACTTGATACGAGTGCAAGAGTATTTACTTTCCATCCGGCTTTATAGGCGCAGATGAATCCAACTTCAAGCCCTGTAATTACAATTCCAAGAATTATTGTTGCCCAGTTTGTCAGTGTAAAGTCCTTAAAGCTTGGATGTCCTTTTGATGTGACGAGGAACATCACGAAAGAAAAAACTGAGGCTACGGCATAAGTAACGGCCATTGAGGCATAAGTGTTCATTGCCTGAGGAATGTCTTTTGCACAGATTTGATAAACGGTATTTGCTGTAACGATTAGTAAAATTGGCCATATGTATGAAAACATAATAGACAGAATATCAAAATTTGCCGGAATCATCAATGAGAGGGCTAATGTCCAATCATCATATTTGCCCGGTATTATGCATTGAGCTGGGCAATTTCTTTTTACCGTCTATGTTCTGCTGATAGTCGATCTCCATGCCACCACATTTATGCAATTACTCCAGCGTATTCGTAGCCGGCGTCTGTAACTGCGGCTTTGATGAGGTTTTCATCAACTGA
>DBWR01000047.1:0-10037 GCA_002309305.1 Treponema sp. UBA1233
CTACATACATTATTTTGTGTCAACAGAATTTTCATCTTTTTTTGAATTTTTTTTTCAAAACGTCATGTTTTGGCGTTAAAAAAGCAAAAATTCAACTATTTTTCCTTGACGGACGTTTTCTTTTTGTCTTCAGCCAGACCTTTTTCAGGATTTTTAAGGGCCTTTTCGTGCTTCTGAATGTCCTTTTGGATTTTCTTTATCTCGTCAATCATGGAAGCAAGCTCTTCATCACTTGACGGTGAAAGGCTTTCCATCTTTTCCGCTACAAATTTTTCGTAGGCATGGGAGCCCAACTTTGCGTAAGTTTTTGTGAGCCTTGACTTTAGCTGGCTGAGTTCTATGCGCCTTACAGACTTGTCTCCAAATTCAGAAATTGCAGAACTGGCTGACTTTAAGCCTCTTTTGCTGGCTTCGACACCACGGTCTATATACCCCAGAACAGTTTTTCCCAAAGTACCGTCGTTTTCTTTATTTTCCGCCATAAGCACCTCGCTTTCTACAATATAACACAATTCCCGGCTATCGGCAAATTTTTTTTCTTGTGGTAACCGGGGCTTGGGGCTTTGCCCCAGGAGAATGGGGTGCGGTGAAGGCACGGCACGTGACTGAACCCAGGGGAAAGGCTTTTCCCCTCATATTGATTTTAAGGATTCAACTTGACGTCTCCGTATTCATCCACAATTTCCGTCTTGATTCCACCCATAGGCCTCCACACAATCGACACAGTCATGTACGGATCAAAATTATATTCCCTTCTTCCGCCGGTGGTGATGAGCCTTGGGGTAACGGCAAAACTTGCAGAAAAATCCCAGTCATGCAAATCATGCTTTACGGTAACCTTGAGGTTCTTGAGCTTGAAGCCTGAAGACTTTCTCAGTGTCTGGTCAGGATCATAAAAGGCGTCGTCCGACCAGAATGCAAACGAATTGAACAGGTCGACAAAGACATTGGTTTCTCCAGGCAGCTCTATGTCAGAATTCCCGATTCCCTGGAAATAACGGTAGATGGATGAATTGCGGGTTTCGGAGCTGAACGTCAAATCTATGAACTTGTTTATCTTGAAGCTTATTGACGGAACAAAGCGGAAATAACTGTTTGTCGGGCGTATCAAATCAAACACAAGTGAAGTTGAAAAATCCGGGGTGAATGAAATCCTGTTCTTCCACCACTTGAAGGTCTTGGCGGGAAAGTCATAGGAGAGAGAAAGAGATTCAGGAAGAAATTCCTTTTCTGTCCTTGCAACCCATCCGTTGGTGGAATTGAAATCATAGCCGTAGGTCGTGGACATTGAATAGGAGACGGAAAGGTTCCTGTAGTTGAGGGCCAGCTTTAAAGCCGAAGCCTCCCACTTTTCCCAGTCGAATGAAAATGATTCGGTTAACGACAGCTTATTTTCAGTGGAAGAAAAAAGATTTAGGCTTGCATTCTGCCTGAAGAAATTCCAGTTCCACTTTACGGAGCCGTCTGAGTTTTTGGTCTTGTATACTCCGGTTGAAAAAGAGGTGTTTACGTATGGAAAATTGAGAGCAAGAGAAGCATCATAGGAACTCAGCTGTGGAGGAAGCTTTGTGGTAAGGGTCAGGGTCTGTGACAGTGATGATGACTGCTGTGACGAAAAGCTTAGAGAAAAACTATGCTGTGTAATTGATTTTTCGTCCGTCAAATCCAGAAGGTGATACTTCCACTCCGGATCATCTTCCGTTCCCGTGAATTCCGTCCTGATGATTTTTGCCGTCGTATTCCATGTAAGGCTTGTGTTCTTGAACATGTCGGTATATAAAAGCGGTTTTAAGACGAGGCTGTTTGTTCCCGTCAGGTCCATGCTGAATGCAGAGTAATCCGATTTTTTTATGGATGCCGCTGATGAGTCCGTATAGCCGTCGAGCCTTGGGTGCGTCTGATATGAAGGGTTGAACGAGAGGTCATTGTTCATTGTGAAAAAAGAACCCCGGTAAGAAAACTTGCTTGATATGGTAGCGGGAGACTTTATCTGATAGAACGAAGACTGGACTTTATCCCAGGAGAAATCAGACGGTTCTGCAATTGAAGAAGCAAGATAGTTTATCTGTGAAGTAAACTGAGGTGAAATTGAATATGTCAGGGCATATTCGATTCCAGGCATTGTGGTTACTGAAAGTGAATTCTTTGAATCAAGAAGTGGAAGTGCAGTCTCAGGAAGAACAGGAGCCTTAGTCTTTTTGTCCTCTTCCTTTTCCTGTGCAGACTTGTTTTCCGCTTCATTTTCCCTCAGGTCATTGGGCAGTTCAAGTGCGATGGGAAAGTCAGTCTTTTGTTTTGATGCTTCCACAGTTTTTGATGATGAATACTTGAATATTGTTCCAGAAATCTGTGTGCTTATCTTGAATGGAGAAAGCTGGGACGGATAATAAAACATCCTCTCCGGGCTGTAGATTGAAAGCAGGTCGGTGTTGGAAATTGAAGCCTGCTTTGAATTGAATGTCAGCGATGAAGAAAGGGAAGATATGCTCAAATTGCAGACGTAGGGTTTGATTGATTCAGGCAGGGGAATTGAATATGACGCTTCGGCATTCCATGTAAACGATGATACTGTGGATGCTGTGACCTTGTTCTTGCTGTCTTGTTCCGAACTCATCAGGAAACTTATCCAATCCATTGATTCGCTTCTGTTCCTGAAGTCATCCTGGAAAAACGGATCTGAATAAAAAGGCATGCTCAGGCGCAGTGAAAAAGGTTTTGATATCGAAAGGTTAAAATCACCGCCATATCTGAACGGAAGCTCAAAGCCCATGAAATTGGAATGGTCCGAATAGATTGTTCCTGACATTGCATAGGGCATGTATGTTTCTGAAAGAGAATCATAGAACACTGTGTTGCTGAAGCCGATTTGAAGCGCACCCTCCAAAGTGGAGACAACCGAGTTTGGAGCCATCGACCCCTGGAGTCCAATCATTCCGCCAAGATTCGTATAATAGTCCGCCATGATTTTTAAGTAGGCAGAAGTGTTTCCTGTGTAGTCTTCATCCAGATTGTGAAGGACAAGCCCTTCCCTTTTCTGTTCCTTTAGCTTGCTTGGTTTTATGAAGTTGAACAATGCGGCAGAGACATCGGAATCATCGCCTGACTTTTTTTCTGAATCAAGAGGTTTTCTTCCCAAAAGATAAGTGGTTGAATTTATGAAATAACCTTTACGTACATCATATCCGAACGTTGGGTTAAAAATCAATTCATCCTTTGGATAATAAAACGCAGGAAGGTACATTACCGGAACATTGCCGACATAAAGGACTGAATTCAAGAAAGCGAATTCTCCTCCGGGCAAAAGCCACAGCCTTGATGACTTTATTTTCCAGTGGGGCTCATCCTCATCATCACAGAAACTTAAGGTGGCATTCTTGAACGTTATTGCATTTTCGGAAGTCTTGCCAAAGAGCTCGGAGCTTACGATTAGAGAAGACCCTGACGGAAGGTTTATGGCATCGCTTGAAAGCTGAACTATTTTTCCGCCGTCAAAGATTCCCTCAAGAGTTTCGGTATTGAGAAGGAGGGTTTCCGCACTAATGTTCTGGGTACCGTCCGCACCACCTGTCTGTTTAAGTGACACGGAACCTGAGGCATAAATCATTGAGCTTTTACGGTTGTATGTGATTTTGGAAGCGGTGATTGTAGTTTCCGTCTTGTCCTGTGTAACTTTAAGGGAAACAGAACCTGTCAGCACAATTTCCTCTTCTCCGGTCTCCGAGTTTTTTACGTACTCGGTTTTGTCGGCGTTTATGATGTTGATTACGGATTTTGTTGACTGTGCGAAAGAACATGGAATGAATGCAAAAAGCATTAGCATGACGGCAAAGAAGCTTTTGAGGAATCCTAAGCTGTTCAATCTCATTGCCTTCATTATTCTATTCATTTCGTTCCAGCATTTCCCTTACAAAAGTTCCCGTATAGCTTTTCTTGTTTTTGGCCACCTGCTCCGGGGTACCCGTCGCAACGACAGTTCCGCCGTTGTATCCGCCTTCCGGGCCCAAATCGATTATGTAGTCGGCCTGGCAGATGACGTCAAGGTTGTGTTCAATCATCACTACAGTGTTTCCCTTGTCCACCAGCTTTTGAATCACGCCCATCAGCTGCTTGATGTCCACGAAATGCAGTCCGGTGGTAGGTTCGTCAAGGATGTAGAGGGTTTTGCCTGTTGAAGGCCTTGACAGTTCAGACGCAAGCTTTACACGCTGGGCCTCTCCTCCACTTAATGTTAGGGCATTCTGTCCCAGTTGAATGTAGCCTAGGCCCACATCCTTTAAGGTCCGGAGTTTTCGGGCAATGTGGGGGATTGAGACGAAAAAGTCAGCCGCATCCTCTATGGTCATGTCAAGCACATCGCTGATTGTCTTTCCCTTGTAGAGTACGTCGAGGGTTTCCTGATTGAACCTTTTTCCATGGCATACGTCGCACTGAATGAAAACGTCGGGAAGGAAGTTCATTTCGATTGTGATTGTACCGGCACCCTGACAGTTTTCGCAGCGGCCTCCCTTTACGTTAAAGCTGAACCGTCCGTTCTTGTATCCCCTTGCCTTTGATTCAGGAAGGGATGCATAAAGCTCTCGGATCTTGTCGAACACTCCGATGTATGTGACCGGATTTGAGCGCGGTGTTCGTCCGATTGGGCTCTGGTCTATGTTGATTACCTTGTCTATGTTTTCAAGTCCCGTAATCTTCTTGTAGCCGCCAGAAGGATATTCCGTGCGCATGACCGCATTGCTTGCCGCCGGGAAGAACACGTCGTTGAGCAAGGTTGACTTTCCGCTGCCTGAAACGCCCGTGATGCATGTAAAGGTTCCCAGGGGAATCGTTACGTCAATGTCCTTTAAGTTGTGCTCACTTGCTCCAAGAATCTGAATGACATCACCGTTTCCCTTTCTACGCTTTTGTGGCACAGGCATGGTGATTTTTCCCGCAAGATACTGGCCGGTAACGCTCTGCTTTACGGTCATGACCTGTTCGGGGGTTCCGCATGCCATAACCTGTCCGCCATGAACGCCAGCCCCAGGACCAATGTCTATGAGGTAGTCCGCCGTACGCAAAGTCTGCTCGTCATGCTCGACTACGATTACAGTATTGCCTAGGTCACGGAGGTATGTGAGGCTGTTTATGAGCCTCTGGTTGTCACGCTGATGAAGTCCGATTGAAGGTTCGTCAAGAACATACATGACTCCGGTAAGGCCGCTTCCGATTTGAGTTGAAAGCCTGATCCTCTGGGCCTCTCCACCGCTTAGGGTTGCGGCAGAACGTTCAAGCGTAAGGTATTCAAGCCCCACGTTCTTGAGGAAGCTTAGTCGGGCCTTTATTTCCTTTAGGATTTGGGATGCGATTTTTGATTCGGTTTCGGTGAGTTCAAGCTTTTCAAAAAATTCAATTGTCTCAAGGACGGAAAAGCCTGTAAGGTCCCAGATGTTTTTTCCTCCGACGGTGACACACAAAGCCTCGGGCCTGAGCCTCTTTCCATGGCATGAAGAACACTCGCTGTGGGACATGTATTTTTCAAGTGACTCCCTGCCGGAATCCCCCCATGCCTCGTTGTAGCGCCTCCTTAAATCCGCCATTACGCCAATCCAGGGACGGTTGTACGTGCTTTGGCCTTCCCCGCTCTGCTTGCGGTAAACCCAATGAAGGATTTTTGAATCGTCACCCTTCCATATAAAGTCACGCTGCTTTTTGTTCAGTTCATCCATGGGAGTGTCAAGGGTAAAACCTAAGGCATCCGCTATTGCAGAAAACTGGGCGTGGTTCCAGGCGCTTTCAGGATTGTATGGGACAAGGGCACCCTCGTTAAAGGACAGGCTTGAATCCGGCATGATGAGGTCCATGTCAAAGTCCATCTTTTCGCCAAGACCCGTACAGTCAGGGCATGCGCCAAAGGGATTGTTGAAGCTGAAAAGACGGGGCTGAAGTTCAGGAATGGAAATGCCACAGTCAGGGCAGGCATTCTTCTGGCTGAAGAAAACCTCCTCCTCGATGTATGGGGCGTCACGGTCGTAGCTTCTTCCCTTTGAGTCAAGTTCAGCAGTCACAGCCGCATAGGATTCGTCCTCTTTGTTTATACGTCGCAAAACCGTAATGATACCGTTGGATGCCTTGAGTGCGGTTTCCACAGAGTCAGCGAGCCTTTTCCGGATGTCGTCCTTTATCACGATGCGGTCAACAACTATCTCTATAGTATGCTTCTTCTGCTTGTCAAGCTTGATAGAATCTTCCAGTTCCACCATGAGGCCGTCTATGCGTGCGCGTACAAAGCCCGCTTTTTTTGCGTCTTCGATTATCTTCTGGTGCTCGCCCTTTTTTCCACGGATGACAGGAGAAATAACGGTGAGCTTGGTTCCTGGAGTCCAGCTGAGTATGGTGTCGATTATCTGATCTATTGACTGTTCCTTGATTTCCCTTCCGCAGTTGGGGCAATGGGCGTGGCCTATCCTTGCGAATAAAAGGCGGTAGTAGTCGTAAATCTCTGTGACCGTTCCCACTGTTGAGCGGGGGTTTTTGTGAGTCGTCTTCTGTTCAATTGAAATGGCGGGTGAAAGGCCTGAGATCATGTCAACGTCGGGCTTATCCATGCGTCCCAGGAACTGTCTTGCATAGGAAGAAAGGCTTTCCATATAGCGCCTCTGACCTTCCGCAAAAAGAGTGTCGAATGCGAGGGAGGATTTTCCGGAGCCAGAAATGCCGCTTATGACGACAAGCTTGTTTCGAGGCAGCTCCACGTTAATGTTCTTGAGGTTGTGCTCCCTGGCACCCTGTATGACAATCTTTTCATCGGCATCAACCGGGAAAACGGCCTTTTCTTTCTTTGAACTCATAGGCAAATATTCTAGTCCAAAACGGCGTTTTATACAAGAAGTTGAAGAAAAGTGTGGAAGACAAGTGCAAAACCAAAGAAAAATTACCAGATATTGCATAATAAATGGAGTACTTTCATTTCCGGCTGGAACCGTGCCAAGCCTACATGAGCCGGGACACTCTCGTAACCATCTTTGCCTCGGCTAAGTTTTTTGGCAACACCCCACCCCCTTGCAAATGTATTCTTGTCACGAACCCAGCCTGCATTGCAGCACTCCCTTTGTCATACGCTTTTCGTTCTTTTTTTATTTATGGCACTTGTCTTCCACACAGTTTTTATACATAAGGAAATGATTTATAAATAGCAAGAATGAATGTTGGTGCATTTCCGTGGGTGGGACAGAAATTGAGGCATTTACTTGCCTGTGGCATGGCTCATACCCGACAGCCGAAAATCTGGCCAATTCCTTCCGAAAAACGACCATGACATACGTACAATTCAGGAACTTCTTGACCACAGCGACATAAAAACCACTCAAATCTACACCCACGTCCTGAACAAGGGCCCCAACGGAGTAGTAAGTCCGCTTGACAGATTGTAGTGGAATGGAAAACATGGAAAAAATGGCAGGTCAGAGTTTACGTATTATGTTGATCGGGATCTTATACGGATACGCCTAAGACCCTTGAATTATTTGCAAATTATGGTAATATAGAGATATAGGTTTTTCAGCGGATTTCTTATTGTGGATAAAAAATACAAAATAAGAATATTATGCTGGATATGGAGAAGAATTGTTATGTAGACGCCCGCACTGGGGCGCTTTTTGAGGTAAATAATGAATGAAATTAATATTTGCGATGACAAATCCAAATTTCCAATTGATAAAGCAATAGAACTCCTACATAAATCATATTGGGCAGCAGAAAGGCCTCCCGAAACAATAAAAAAATCTATAGAAAACTCTATTGTTTTTGGTGCATATGAAAACGATAGATTTGTTGGAATGGCAAGAGTTATAACAGATTTTGCTACAACATTTTATTTAGCTGATGTAATTATAGACGAAAAATATCGTGGCAAGGGAATTGGAAAAAAACTGATTTCTACAATTGTTTCTGATAATCGTTTTTCAAGTCTGCTAGGCATTCTTGTAACAAGAGATGCACATGGATTATACGAACACTTCGGTTTTGTTAAGGATTCAGAAAGAGCGATGACAAGAAGAGTTTAAGTCATCATATAATAAAATATGAGCAGGTAATTAAACTCCATAGTACGTTAATTTCAAAAACTGGTGGTATCGACGGTGTTCGAGATGATAACCTTTTAGACTCTGCATTAAAAACTCCTTTTCAAACATTTGGTGGCAAAGATCTTTATCCAGAGATTTTAGACAAAGCTTTATATGAACTCAAGTAATAAAATAGATTCGTTCAATAATTTAAGAGATTAAATCGTGTTTTTTTGGGAATCTAATGTATAGTGAAATCAAAAATACAGGAGAATTTCTTATGAATAATTTTACTTTTTATAGTCCAACTAAATTTGTTTTTGGAAAGGATACGGAAGCTCAGGCTGGTACTTTGGTAAAGGAATTTGGCGGAAGCAAGGTTCTGCTTCATTTTGGCGGACTGTCAGCTGAAAAATCTGGCTTGCTTGATCGTGTTCGCGAGTCTCTCAAGGCTGCAGGCGTAGCTTTTGTAGAGCTTGGTGGCGTTCACCCTAACCCGCTTTCTGATAAAGTTTATGAAGGAATTGATCTTTGTAAACGCGAAGGCGTTGATTTTATTCTTGCTGTAGGCGGTGGTTCTGTAATAGACAGCTCAAAGGCAATTGCTATGGGCGTTTGCTACGACGGCGACTTCTGGGATTTTTACAGCTATACTGCACAACCAAAAAAGGCTCTTCCAGTTGCAACAATCCTTACAATTGCCGCTGCAGGAAGCGAAGGTTCTCCTGATACTGTAATTACAAAAAAAGAAGGAATGATTAAGCGCGGCTTTGGAAACGATATGCTTCGTCCAAAGTTTTCTATTTTGAATCCTGCATTAACACAGACTCTTCCTGCATACCAGACTGCCTGTGGTGCAACTGATATTATGGCTCATGTCTGCGAGCGCTATTTTACAAATACAAAAAATGTAGAAACAACTGACCGCCTTTGCGAAGGTGTGCTCCAGGCCATGATTCACGAAACTCCAAAGGTAATTGCAGACCCTAACGATTACGAAGCACGTGCAAATATCATGTGGGCCGGAATGGTTGCACACAATAACATTGTTGGTGTTGGCCGCGACCAGGACTGGAACAGCCACGGAATAGAACACGAGCTCAGCGGTTTGTATGACTGTGCTCACGGTGCCGGACTTGCAGTAATTATGCCAGCCTGGATGACCTTTGTTTACAAGCATGATGTAATGCGTTTCTGCCAGTGGGCAACCCGAGTTTGGGGTGTAAAGATGGATTTTGCGGATCCAGAAGCAACAGCTTTGGAAGGTATCAAACGCTTCCGCCAGTTCCTGCGCAGTATTGGCATGCCAATCAACTTTGCAGAGCTTGGTGCTAAAGAAGAAGATATCCCTACCCTCGTAAAGAAGTTTGGATTACCGGAAGGTGGAACCACAGGCGGATTTGTAAAGTTGACTGCTGAAGATATTTCGCAGATTTATAAATTGGCCGTAGACGCATCAATATAAAAAAGCGCCTGAATATATGTATTATTTAGGAGAACCATTATGAAAGCCTTATTCATAGGCGGTACCGGCACTATAAGCATGGCAATTTCCAAACTGCTTTTGGAAAAAGGCTGGGAGCTTTATCTTATAAACCGTGGAAACCGCAACAACGACCAGCGTCTTAAAGGCGCACATTTTATTACTGTAGATATAAACGACGAGGCTGCCACAGCTGCAAAACTCCAAGGCATGAACTTTGACGTTGCCTGCGACTTTATAGGATTTGTGCCTTCCCAGCTGGAACGCGACTACCGCCTGCTCAAAGGAAAAGTCCGTCAGTTTATGTATATAAGTTCTGCATCGGCATACCAGAAGCCATGCGGCAATTATATCATCAGCGAAAAAACTCCTCTTGCAAATCCTTACTGGCAGTATTCGCGTGACAAGATTGCCTGCGAAGACTACCTCATGAAGCTTTACCGCGAAGAGCAGTTTCCTGTAACAATAATCCGTCCAAGCCACACTTATGATGAACGCTCTGTTCCTCTTGG
>DBWR01000047.1:10192-10407 GCA_002309305.1 Treponema sp. UBA1233
CAGATTTACCAGTGCATTGCAGACACGCTTGGTGTTCCGCTCAAACCGGTTTATGTTTCTTCGACATATCTTGCGGCTCACTCAGATTATGATTTTACCGGAAGCCTTATTGGCGACAAAGCAAACTCTGTTGTATTTGACTGCAGCAAGCTTAAAGCGCTGGTCCCGGACTTTGTTGCTACAAAACGCGCCGATCAGGGAATCCGCGAAACAGT
>DBWR01000018.1 GCA_002309305.1 Treponema sp. UBA1233
CCGTAGATGAAGTATACCCATTCAAAATACTTGACGAAGCTTGCACCACCGGCAACACCCGCACCAATCAAGAAGAGCATGAGGCCCAGTTCGCGGAATACCTTGAGTGTAGACTCATGCGGCATGATGGAAACCTTTCCAATCTTTGAGAAATGTCCTGCAATAAGGGCAAGGATAAGGCATCCACCTGTTGTCGTAAGGGAGAAGTTTCCAAACTTGAATGAACCAAAGAAGATTCCCAGGACTGCAACCACAGAGAATGCACAGAATCCAAGAGGATCAAGTTCCAGTTCCTTTCCTGTAAGCTTTGAAGGAACAGTTGGGTTTGCGGCGCTAAGCTTTGCCCTTTCCTTTTCCATGTCTGCCTTTCCGAATTTGGGCACAAGCTGAACAAAAAGAACGACACCGATAACACCAAAGAGATATGCGATTCCGTGACCTACGGCTACAATGTCTTCCAGCTGGCCTGCAGTAAAGAGTGCAGAATCAGCTACGGTTGCCTTTGCAGCAGAGAATGCAGGAGTTGAAGTAAGGGAGCCTGACAAAAGACCAACGAGCATTGCGCTGACTTCTTCAATCGGACGGCCAAAGATCTTAAAGTCAAACCAGATGCATCCTGCACATGCAAGACCACCAATTACGATGATCAAAAGTCCCAGCACGATGTATGACTTGAAGTTCTTCTTCAAATCGCCAAAGAAGCTCGGTCCTGCGATAAAACCTACAGCTGTTACGAACAATATCAAGCCAAGATTTTCTACAATCTTAAGGGCATTTGAGATATACGACGTATTGCCGGCCATAAGCTGTTTTGCAAGTCCGCCTATGACATTTCCATCCTTGTCCATTCCATAAAAGAAAGCGCCAAAAAGAAGGGCTACGATAAAAACACCTGCTGTTCCCAGTGAAACACCTTTGATTGTAATTCTTCCAAGCAGATAACCTAATCCCGCGATAAGAAATACGCAGAATGTCAGAAAAGTTACGGCTTTAATTGAAAGGATTCCTCCAAACAATACCATAATAACACCTCGAAAATATATGAAAATTTTACCTTATTATACTGATATCACGAATTTTCTGCAAGATGTGCGTTATTTTAAAAACCCATAACAGTTATTTAATCCCGCAGGAACTTCCATAAACGCCAAAAAGGGAGTATAATATAAGTATATGGATTTTAGCGAATATCTGGCCAGATGCGAAAAGGAAATAAACTCGATTCTCCCCAAGGCTCCTGACTTAAAGTGGGCTTCTTCCGCTTTTGGATCAGTTGAAGAGCCGTTTTCCATTGACCAGACGGATACACTTACCGGACCCACCCGTTCCCTTGTTGAACTGGGAGGGAAAAGATGGAGGCCCCTGCTTCTTGTATTCTGTGCAATGGCATCCTCAAAAGACAATCCGCTTAAAGAAAAGATAATAGAAAACGCATACCACCTTTGTCCATTGGTTGAATGCATACACACGGCCAGTTTGATTCACGACGACATAGAGGATTCTTCGGAGGAACGGAGGGGTCAGCCGGCAGCCTACATCACCTACGGACTGGACACCGCTTTGAACGCAGGCTCATGGCTCTATTTCCTTTCTTCCACATGCATAAACACCCTTGATTCCGACGATGCCACAAAGCTAAGGCTATATTCACTTTTTGCTGAGGAAGTAAGACGACTTCATCTTGGGCAGGCACTGGACATCAAGTGGCACAGGACAGCAGAATTATGTCCTTCCACCGACGAATATCTTGCGATGGTAAAATACAAGACGGGAACCCTTTCTTCGCTTGCCGCAAAAACCGGAACCCTCATCTCCGGAGCAGATGACGATAAAGTTACAAGGGCAGGAAAAACCGCCGCAAAAATCGGAGCCGGATTCCAAATCATAGATGACTGCTGCAACCTTACCACAGGAAATCCGGGCAAAAAGCGTGGCGATGACATAGTTGAAGGCAAAAAGTCTCTTCCGGTACTTCTGTTTCTTGAAAAAAACAGGGATCAGGGACAGACTTTATTCGACTGTTTTGAACAGGCCTCAGTCTACGGAATTGACAGTCCCAGCGTAGAAAAGGCAATAGCACTTTTACAGAAATCCGGTTCAATCATGCAGGCAGCCGCCATGGGAGTATCCTTCATCAGGGACGGTTGTTTAGAATTTGAATCACTTTACGGAAAAAGCGAAGCCACAGAAATGATCAGGCAACTTTTCAACGCAATGATTCCTCCGGATTTGAACAGGGAGGGCGAAAAATGATAGAAAGCTCTGAAAAACTGAACAACCAGGCAATAGAACTTGCCGCCAAAGGTGAATATAAGGAAGCAATAGCATGTTTCATACGTGCAATTTCTCTTGAAAACGAAAACCATCTCCTTTGGTACAATCTGGCACTCACATACCGAGACTCAGGAGACCTGGAAGCCGCAAAGGCCGCCATGGAAAAGGCTCTGGACATCAACCCGGAAGATGAGGAAATAATCGAATCCTCCGCTACCCTTTCTTTTTCACTTGGCAACCTGAACGATGCGATGAAGTACGCCCTATGGGGACTTGATGTGAATCCTTTCAACAGCCACTTCTGGAACATGGTGGGTGTCGTATACTTTAACCAGAAGGACTACGGATCTGCCTCCGAAGCTTTTGAACAGGCACTTACAATCAACCCTTACTATTACGATGCCATCTTTAACCTGAGGGACACTTACATAGAACTTGGGAACCCCCTTGGCGCGCAGGAATGTGATGCAAAACTAAAACATTTGTCCGGCAGGTAGGCATGAAGATTACAGCGGTCGTGGTTTCCACCCAGAACAACACAATCTCCGTTACTCCATTAAAAAAAGCGGGATGCGCCTCATGTACTGCAGAATGCGGCCACAAGTCAAATTCTTTTGTCACAGCCAACCCATTCAATCTTCCGGTAAAAACTGGTGACATAGTCATGATTGAAAACTCAAGGAAAACACAAGCCCTGCAGGGAATTTTTTCCCTTGTTTTTCCAGTGGCAAGTGCCGTAGCAGGATATTTCCTCATGCCAAAAATCGCACACCTTTTTGGAAAAGAAAGCGGAGACGGATTCAGGGCAATTGGAGTGCTTGCATTCCTTCTTCTAGCCTCACTGATTGTATATATAAGCTCAAGGACATTCCTTCCACCGGAACGACCTCAGATTAGCTCAATCGTAAACAGTCAGATTCTTCCAGACACTTTTTGCGAGGACAAGAAATGAAAAAGATTTTTTCTTCCCGCAAAATCATAATACCTTTAATCCTCTGCATATGTTCATGCTCACTCAAATATGAGGAAGGCAAAAACATTGAGGACAAAATGCCTGAACTGATCTTCACAAATGCAGAATTGAACCGCTACAACGACGGAAACCGCTCCATGCAGCTAAAGGCGGAACAGCTTGAACAGTACAAGGACAACGGAAGCGCCTATGCAAGAAATCCGGTATTTTCAACATGGACTACAGACAAAAAGCTCGACACAACCGGCCGATGCAACCTTCTTTCGGTAAACTCAAAGGAAGACATCTACACCCTCTTTTCCGAAATCCAGATAAACAATTTTTCCAATGACGTTGAAATCCACGCACAAAACCTAAAGTTCAACGGCAACACAAAGCAGCTAAGCGCAGGCAAGGACGAACAGGTTGAAATAAGGCGGCAGGGACTCAGCATGATTGGTACGGGATTCAGTGCAAGCGGAGTGAGCAACAGTTTTTCCTTTAGTTCCGGTGTGGACGGTACGCTTATAACAGAAGATGAGGTGGAACCTGAATGAAAAGGATCAGTTCAATTGTTGCCGCATTATTGTTATTCTCCATAAGTACATTTGCCGAAACCATTACTTTCCGTGCAGACCGCATGACAGGAAGCACAAAGAAAAGCGGAGACATAACCACACTTCAGGGTAATGCCATAATCAAAACCGAAGACATGGAACTCACGGCAGACCTGATTGAATTGTCCGGCAAAGATTTCAGAAACATACGCGCACAGGGAAACATAACGGGCAAAATTATCAGCAGCCAGATGGATTTTTCCTGCGAAGACATGAGCTATGACCGAACTTCAAAGATTGCAAGACTTCAAAACGGCGTTCATCTTGTTGACCATCAGAACGATGTAGAGGCAGACGCAGATCTTGTAGACTATAACCAGAATACCGATGTGGCCATCCTGCAGATAGGAGTTTCACTTACACAAAAGGACAATCACTGTACCGCATCCTATGCCCTTTACCAGAAGAAAAACCAGACACTCACATTAACCGGCAACCCCCAGGTAAAACAGGGCGAAAATACATTCCGTGCCCAGGAAATCATCCTGAACCTTGACACCCAGGAAATCACTCTGGACGGTCGTGTCCGTGGAAGCGTTACCACAGAAGAAAACAGCCAGAAAACGGAACAGCCGGCACAGTCAGGAACCCCAACAAATGCTTCGGAGGGAACAAATGGACGGTGACATCTTCAACAAGCTGGAATCAAGCCAGCCACAGTCTCACTCACTCAGAATATCTTCATTACATAAATCATTCGGCAAAAAGGAAGTCGTAAAGGGAATTGAATTTTCCATGACCACCGGCGAAGTCCTTGGATTGCTTGGTCCAAACGGCTCCGGCAAAACCACAACATTCTACATGATTGTAGGCTTTTACAAACCAACCGATGGTGAAGTTTTCCTTGACGAAAAGAGGATTACCCAGCTTCCCATGTACAAGAGGGCACAGGCAGGCATCTCTTATCTGCCTCAAGAACCCTCGGTTTTCAAAAAACTCACCGTAGAAGAAAACATCTGGTCCATTCTGGAAACTAGACATGATTTGAACAATGCCCAAAAAAAGGAAAGGCTTGAAGAATTGATTGACGAATTTTCCATTCAGAGAATCAGGAAGCAGCCGGCATTTACTCTGTCTGGCGGAGAAAGGCGCCGTACCGAAATTGCCCGCTCACTTGCCATAGAACCAAAGTTCCTTTTGCTGGACGAACCCTTTGCAGGAATTGACCCCATTGCCGTTGCCGACATCAAGGGAATCATAAGCCTCTTGAGCAAGCGTGGAATCGGAGTATTGATTACAGACCACAATGTCCGTGACACTCTTGAAATCACCGACAGGGCCATCATAATTTCCACCGGAGAAATCATCATCCAGGGCTCAAAGGACGAAATTCTTGAATCCCCAAAAGCCCGCGAAATCTACCTGGGAAAAGACTTTTCCATGTAATTGCGGAACCCCTCTCAAAAACAACATCTTTCAGCAAACACAAATTTTTAAACAAAAAAAACGCCGCCCTTGTCAAATAAGAGCGGCTTGAAACACTGGGGCAATGATTATGCCTGTGCTTCTTCTGTTGCAGGTGCTTCCACCTCTGGTGCTGCTGCCTCTGCTGCTGGAGCAGGAGCATTCTTCTTAGCTTCTTTTTCTGCTACACGAGCCTTGTTCTTAAGGTTTGCCTTGCAGTATTTGCAAATCTTTACCTTATTGCCGTCGACTTCCTGTTCATAAAGAACTTTAATCTGTTCTGCACCGCAAATGGCACATTTTCCACGGCCATGATTTGGTTCCTTGCGTACTCCAGTTCCACGATGTGCTTTAGACATAGACTACTCCTTGATTAAGCGTCTGCCTTGTCGGCTTTAGCTTTTTTTGTGGACTTTTTTGAGTCCTTTGCTTCTGTGTCATCATTTTCTGGCAACTTGTAGTCTACCAATTCCAAGATAACGACATCAGCGGCGTCTCCCTGACGGAAGCCCATCTTCAACACGCGTGTATAACCACCGTTGCGGTCTTTCATGCGGGGTCCAATTTCCGTGAACAGTTTGTTCAGGATTTTTTCGTCTGCGATAAACTTGCCGGCAATACGTCTGTTGTGCACGGTATCAACTTTTGCACGAGTTATCAGTTTTTCTGCGGCCTTACGTACTTCAAGAGCCTTAGATTTTGTTGTGGTAATGCGTTCATACCTGAACAGAGAAGTTACCATGTTGCGTGACATTGCACGGCGGTGGGCAGTTGTACGTGAAAGCGGATTAAATCCATTTTTGTGGTTCATTCGTTCTCGTCCTTATTATTGCGGAAGTTAGCATTCTTCAGGTGACTAAAATCTGTCATACCCAAAGACAATCCACGTTCTTCAAGCTTTGCCTTGATTTCTTCAAGACTCTTCTTACCAAAGTTACGTGTCTTTGTAATATCTTCTTCCGATTTCTTTGTTAATTCACCAATAGTGTGAATATTTGCATTCTTCAGACAGTTAGATGAGCGTACGGATAATTCAAGTTCCTCAACACTCTGATTCAAAATTTGAGTGATATAAGAGTTTGCTTCATCCAGTTCTTCACCAGCTGAATACTCATTTTCGTTAAAGTTCACAAAAATTGCAAAGAAGTCTTTGGCAATCTTTGCGGCTTCTGCAAGAGCATCCTCCGGCTTGATTGATCCGTCTGTCCAAACTTCAAGAGTAAGTTTGTCGTAATCGTTACGCTGACCAACACGACAAGGTTCAATTGAATACTTAACCTTGGGTACAGGAGTAAAGATACAGTCCATCGGAATCGTACCAACAATCTCGATGTAATGTTCATTTTCTTCTGCAGACACATATCCGCGTCCAAGATCAACCTGAATCTCTATATCAAGGTGAGCGCCATCCATCATAGTGAAGATGTCCATTCCCTTGGTCATAATCTCAAGCTGTCCGGTCTTTTCAAGATCATCACTCTTAACTGTTCCCGGTCCCTTGAATTCGTAGAGGATAGTATCCTGTTCAACGTCCCGCGGCAAACGCAATCGAATCTGTTTTAAGCTATTCAAGATTTCCAGTGTGTCTTCTGAGATGTTTGGAATAGTCTCAAATTCGCTGGAAATAACATGTGGAACTCCGTCTGCATCGTATGAAGTAATCCTTACAGAAGAAATTGCATATCCTTGAATTGAAGAAAGCAGCACACGACGAAGCGTATTTCCCACCGTTGTACCAAATCCATGTTCAAAAGGATAAGCAGTAAACTTTCCGTAATTTGGATTAGTATCTAGATGCTCAAATGTAATGCCTTTCGGCTTCTTAAAACCTTTCAGCAGATTTTTGCGAGCCATCTGAACTCCTTATTTTTCCGAGAAAACCTTGCGGCAATCTCTTTCGTTCTTAAATTACATTCCATATTTGAAATGTAACCGCTATGGTCAAACACCACATATAAGGAAGGCAAGGTGAATTGTAACCACCTTGTATCTCCCGTGAAATTACATACGGCGTGTCTTGCGTGGACGACATCCGTTGTGAGGAATTGGGGTAATGTCGGAAATTGACTTTACCTTGAGTCCCAAAGTTCCCAGAACACGAATGGCGTTTTCACGTCCGATTCCAGGTCCCTTAACGAATACGTGAACTTCACGCAAACCATAACTAGCCGCTCTCTGAACTGCTGTTTCTGCAACAGACTGAGCTGCAAACGGAGTTGACTTTTTTGCTCCGCGGAATCCCAGACCACCTGAAGAAGCCCAAGCAATTGCGTTTCCCCTAAGGTCGGTGATTGTTACAATAGTGTTGTTGAAAGTAGCCTGAATGTAAATGTTTCCTTCAAAAACACTCTTTTTCTCTTTTCTTTTTCTTTCGGCTGCCATTACCTTACCTCCGCTTAAGCCTTCTTCTTGTTGGCAACGGTCT
>DBWR01000019.1:0-5976 GCA_002309305.1 Treponema sp. UBA1233
CGCGGTGCAATTTTCCGTACATGCCTTTATGGTTTCGGGAAGTCTGCGGATTACATTGCGGCTCATTGCCTGAATCATTTTGAAGGTGACGGCCTTTGGGGACGTGCGGACTGTGCTCCAGTTGTTTGTACCCTCTCCGGTTTGAGCGATGGAACGAAAATCAAGATTGAAGCCGATGACATTCCGGTGATATCATACGGCAACAGCAGCAAGGTGAATGAACTGTTCAAGTCCAAGTGCAGGTGGTTTTTGGAAAAGCCTGAGCCGGATTTTGTGGCAGACATGGAAGGATTTGCAAAGCAGTTCAGACGCATGCTTGGCGAAATGGAAGTTGATCCCGACCTTGAAAAAGACGGCCTCAAGATTGATCCCTGCGTGATTACGGTTAAGACTTCACTTGACAATTGCGGAAACGACAAGGGTACAAGCGAACACAAACTCGGTTACTTTGCGTTTTACAACAAGTCGATTTTTGATTCAGGTAAGGAACCAGTTCCTCTGGTGCTTGCATTCCACGGTGGCGGAGACAGCAGCTTTTACATTTCATATATTTCGGATTGGGCCGGCATTGCACATCGTCATGACTTTCTTCTTGTTGCAGTTGAAAACCACTTGAACAGTACGGCAACGGAAATGGTAGAACTTGTGGCTCACCTGAAAAAACAATACAACATTGACCCCTCAAGAATCTATGCCTCAGGATTTTCGATGGGCGGATGCAAGACATGGGACATCATTCAGGAATACCCCACACTGATTGCGGCAGCAGCCCCGATGGATGCGACCTTTGAAGTCGGATGCAATCTTTACGGTCAACCGGTGGCAGGCGGAATCAACAAAACGGAATCTGTCCCGACGTATTACATAGGCGGAGAAATTACACCACTACCCGAACTTCCGTTCCAGGCCCAAAAATGCATTGACCGCATGAAATACATTCTGGACTTGAATGAAGCGACAAAAGCTGATTCATATAATGTGAAACTGGGAGAAAAGGATAACTGGCAGAACAAAATCTGGGGAATCGACGGCGACTACACTCATGCAGTTGTTGATCCCAAACGCAAGGGCAAACTGACCCTGCAATTCTTTACCCGAAACGACGGCAAATGCTACAATGTTTTCGGCAGCATAGACAACCAGGGCCACGAATGTCGCCCCCACACATGCGAATACGCCTGGCGCTTTTTGAGCTGCTTTACCCGCAGTGCAGACGGCAAAACCACAGGAGGAGAGCTGGAGCAAGTAAAACAAGCCCTGAAATAATCGAATTCAGCCAGTTTTTGCAAAGAAAACCCAAATTTTTACACAATTCTCGCACAATCCGCCCCCTTCACACTTGACTATATTCCCCGTATATACTATACTCTTGCACATACACGACGCTGGGTAGAGCAGTTGGCAGCTCGTCGGGCTCATAACCCGGAGGCCGCAGGTTCGAGTCCTGCCCCCGCNNCGTAGGTTCGAGTCCTACCCCAGCTAATTGAAAGGCTTATCGATAGAGATAAGTCTTTTTTTATTTTAAAATTGGTAGGACTCGAAGCGAAACGAGCGCCGACCAACGGGAGGAAAAGCCGCCATGGACGGCGGCGTCAGCGAGTGTAGCCGGGCTGGAGGGAGCAAACACGAGGTTTGCGACTGGAAGGCAAAACCTGCAGCGGGCGCATAAAAGNNAAGCCGAGTCCTACCCCAGCTAAAAGAGAATCCACTCATTTCGAGTGGATTTTTTTTGTTTAAATATCATTGGGTAGGACTCGTATTGCCAGCGAAGCTTCAAGGCAGTGTAGTGAGCGCCGACCAGGGGGGGAGGAAAAGGCGACAGGAGGTCGCCGTCAGCGAACGGAGCCGGGCTGGAAGGAGCAAACACGGACGTTTGCGACTGGAAGCCGAGTCCTACTTTCCCTGTGCGATTCCCCTGAAGTCATCCAGTGTTTTGTAGCCTTTTCTTTTCATGAATGAGGTCAGGCCCTTTACGATTTTTTTGGCAACGTCGGGGTCCACACAAACTGCTGTTCCAACCTGAACGGCGCTGGCTCCGGCCATGATGTATTCAACTGCGTCCTGCCATTTTTCTATGCCGCCGATTCCGACAACGGGCACACGTTTTGATTCCGGGAGCTTGTTGATTGCTTCCACCACATCATAAACTATGCGCAATGCAATTGGTTTTATTGCGGGACCACAGTAACCTGCGCGGATGTTGTCAAAGAAGGGCTTTCCTGTTTCTATGTCTATCGCTGTTGACTGGAACGTATTCACAAGGCTCAGGGCATCGGCTCCGGCTTCTATGCAGGCAAGGGCAACAGCACGGATGTCGGGTGCATTGGGAGAAAGCTTTACCATAAGGGGCTTTTTGGTTACCTTGCGAACGGCTGAGACACATTCTGAGGCAACCTTTGGATCCATTGACCATGCCTGACCGCCCGCCTTTACGTTGGGACAGCTGATGTTCAGTTCTATCATCGGAATGTCGCTTTTGTCCGCAAGTTCAATTGCTTTGATGTAGGACTCAATGTCATGCCCCGCAATGTTGATTATGCATGTGACCCCCAGAGTCATCATGTTTGGAAGCTGAATCCTGCTCACTTCTTCCATGCCTGGATTCTGCAGGCCGATTGAATTGATGTCTCCACGGCTTTCCTCGATTACACGCTCACCGGAGTTTCCGTCCCTCGGCTCGAATGTAGTTCCCTTGGAAGAGATTCCACCCCACCAGCTGATGTCCGACACGCCACGGTAAATCTGGCCGTAACCGAAAGTTCCTGATGCGGCAATCACGGGATTCTTAAAATGAACGCCTGCGATGTCCACGCTCAAATCCGGTTCAACATTGTCTTCCAGAGGCTTGTTTCTTGCACATGGTGACGGGAACTGAATCTCTGTTGAATCAAAAACAGGACCTTCCTTGCACACACGAACGGTTCCCTTTGTCGTCTGAATCGTACAGCCAAGACATGCACCTAAACCGCAGAGCATCCTGTGTTCAAGACTAAGGTAGCATTTTACCCCGGCCTCTTTAGCTATCTTCTGCACATAAGCCAGCATTGGGGTAGGACCGCAGGCATACAGAGTTGTGTATCCGTTTTTCCTGATGGTGTCCGCATCAATTGCGGCGGGAAGCATTCCCTTTATTCCCACACTTCCGTCATCTGTCGTAACCGTAAGTTTATCCGCTGAAAGGTGCTCAAGCCCATAGGAACCAGTCTTAAAGCAGGCATAAAAATCATAGCTTTTTTCAGGGAGCGATGAGGCGAAGTTGGCAACCGGTGCGATTCCGATTCCACCACCGATGATGCATGCCTTTGTCTTTCCCTTAACTGGTTCCGGCTCTTTGAACGGCATTCCGCAGGGACCTGTAATCATCAGGCCCGCACCAGGGAGCATGTGGCATAATTCGCGTGTTCCCTCGCCTTTTTCAAGAATCAAAAACTGAAGGACAAGCCGTCGCCTTCCACTTCCACGGTATTCCATGGAACGATAAACTGAAATTGGCCTCTTGAAGTAAACGGAACTTGCGGCGCTCCTTATCATGTAGAACTGACCTGGCTTTGGAATCAGCTGGCTCTTGCGTTCAAGCTCCACGACCGTCTCCAAAAGGTAAACGTCCTTCTGCCCTTCAATTTGCTTTACCACACTGACAGGTACAATTCCGTTAAACTGAATGCCCTTTCCATTTTCGTCTATCAGAGGCTCATCAAGCATGCTTTACTCCTACAGCTGTGCCTTTGCGGCCAAAAGGTCGTTTTTCGCATTGATTGAAGCAATCGCGGCTGCATCGGCTATATCTTTCACCGTTAGTTTTGACTCATTCTGTTTTTTAATGCAATCTTCCGACTTCTTCCACGCACAGAGGATTCCCCTGGATGAATTGACCGTTCCACCTGCCTTTAGCAAAAGTGTTGCGGCAATTCTGGCATCCCCACCCTGAGCCCCGTAACCTGGGATAAGGAAAAAGATGTCGGGATAGGTTTCACGGAGGACTCTGGCCTTTTCTTCTTCCGTACAGCCAACCACCGCACCAATGGGAGAACAGGACTGTCCCGGATATGATTCATTCATCTTCTGAGAAAGGCGGTTCAACTCGGCGCCCACTCTGTCCAGAACACGACCGCCATCTTTAAGTTCAAGGTTTTCCAGATCCTTCATTCCGGGATTGCTGGTTCTTAGGAGGACAAAAACACCCTTTCCATTTGACTTGCAATATTCCGTGAACGGTTCAAGAGTTTCAAAACCCATGTAGGGATTTACCGTCATGATGTCGGTTTCAAAATCTCCGGAAAAATGCGCACGTGCATAGGCCTTTGCGGATGCGGCAATGTCTCCCCGCTTTACATCACTTATGCATATAAGCCCTGAATCTTTTACAAGCTTGAGGGTCTGGGAATAGACCTGCATTCCTTCTAGACCCATGGCCTCGTAGTATGCCGCCTGAACCTTAAAGCAACATGCCGACTGGTCGCTTTTTACGCGCTGAATGATTTCCTTATTGTACGCAAGAACTGCCTGCGCCGGTGAGGAATAAAGGGCCGACACTTCTTCCGGGATATAGGAAGGATCCGTGTCCAGACCCACGCACAGGGGACCGTTTTTGGCAGCCAGCTCCTGTAATACCTGCATGTTGTGTTTCATGTTTATTCAAGTCCTATCATCAAATTATTTCTTGTAATTGCGCTTTACCTTTAGGGTTGTGGTCATCTCAAGCGGCTTTTCAAGGATTGTGATTTTGGTTATGCGCTGATATGGAAGCAGGGTTTTGTTCACTTCCTCTACATCCTTCTTGATTTCGTTGTAGACCACAGTTGCATCGGCACCATCACGTTCAACACCCAGCCTCTTGAACAGGTCGTCTGCCGGGTAAATGAGGGCCTCAAGTTCCTCACTCTTCTTAACCTCATCCGCAATGTATCCCTGAACGGTTATCTGCTGCACATCAGACTGAAGCTGGAACTTGTCTTCGATTTCCTCAGGATAAACATTCTTACCGCCTTCAGTTACAATCATGTTCTTTACGCGTCCTGAAAGCATGAGGTAGTTTTCACTGTCCAGCCATCCCAAGTCACCGGTCTTGAACCAGCCGTCCTCGGTAAACATGAGGGAAGTTTCCGCCGGCATGTTGTAGTAGCCCTGCATGACCATGGGACCCTTTACCGCAATCTCACCGACACCGTCCTCGTTGGGATCCAGAATCTTCATCTGCATGTAGTCAACAAAATATTTTCCGACGCTTTCAATCTTAAAGTGCTGGACAGGATTCAAGGCGATAATCGGGGAAGTTTCGGTAAGGCCATAGCCCTGAACAAAATCGATTCCCATTTCGTTGTACAGCTTGAACACGGACTTTGCCAGAGGACCTCCACCACAAATGGCGATACGGATTGTGGCAAGGTTTGCCTTTTCCAGCACAGACTTGAACATCTTTTTGCCCGGATTCACCTTGAACACTTTCTTGACAAAGTAGGAAATTCCCATCAGGAAGCGGATCAGGCCATAGACAAAGGCGCCCTTTTCCTTTACGCCCTTCATTATTCCCTGGATGAGCTTGTTGAAGAGCATCGGGACGCCAAGGAGCATTGTGATTTTTCCTTCCTTGAGCTCGTGCATAAGCCTGTTGACTGCCATGCTCTTTCCGAATACGACCTCCGCACCGACGCTGATTGTCTCGATAAAGACCGCAAGCATCGTGTAGGCATGGTGGATTGGAAGAAGGGCATAGAAGACGTCCGTGTTGTAGATGGTCATGTGGGTCTGGGCTATGTAGCAGTCGCTGACAAGGTTTTTGTGGCTCAGCATTACACCCTTGGGTTTGCCTGTAGTTCCGCTTGTAAAGAGGATGGCGGCGGTTTCATTTTCCTCAGGACGCTGGATTTCGGGATCCGCATCAGTCTTGAGGTTGTAAACGTATTTGTCCTGATACTTTGGGGAAAGGGCATAGACCTGATATGAGGTGGATTTTTCTATATAACGCTGGTATTTCTC
>DBWR01000019.1:6076-18743 GCA_002309305.1 Treponema sp. UBA1233
TCCGGGGAGTTTTTTCCGGTAACAGCAACCCTGTCTCCGTGCTTTACACCGTTTGCCGCAAGCCATTTTGAAAGCTGAACGATTTTCTCATGAGCCTGTCGGTATGTCAGAGTGTTTTTTGCTCCATTCGGGCCTTCAAAATCGGTAAAACAGGCTCGGTCTGGATAGCGTTCCGTGGTAATGTCAAACATTTCCGGAATTGTGGGCCATTCTCCGTTAAAGACTTTTCCCCTATAGTCATCAAGGAACTTAATTGGATCATGGATTTTCAATTTACTCATTTTTAATACTCCTGAAGAAAAAAGTTCAACCTATACATTATCTCACAAAATACCAGATATGTCAAAAATTTATGGGATTATTGGAGGAAAAATTGTCTTATGGATTCGCCTGCAACTTTAACAACATCAAATCTGATCTAAATACACAACATTAGCTTCTGTGACCTGATTTAACTGTGAATCATTTGTATAAAAACAATCACATTCGCAGTCCATGCTAGCAGCCAGTTGAATTGAGTCACCTAGTTTTATGCTAGGATATTTGGTCCGAATTTTGGCGGCTTTTTCGGCAATTTGTTCAGTTACAAAGCATTTTAAAACACCTATTTTTGAAAGGAATTCTCTATATAGCTCAATACTTTGCAAATCATTCTTGCTATAGGGTTTTACGAGAAATTCTGCATCTGTTATCGTGGATGTATAAAATTCTGATTTATCATCCAAACCTTGTACGATGAAATCAAGAACTTTATCCGCATAAGGCTGTTGATTTTCCACCAAATAGATTATGGGATTTGTATCAAGAAAAATCCGTTTATACATTCTCCCTATACTCTCCTCGCAACTGTTTCTGATAATCAAGAATGTTGGTTCCATCCCATGCATGAGACTTTCCCATAAATGATTTCACAAGGGCTACATTTTCTGAATGCGTCCTTTCTTTTTCAGAACAAGAATTTTTTTTCTTTTCAACAAGCCTGAAAATTAATTGATCAACTTCCATTTGGCTTTGCTTGTCCAAATTTTCATAGGCCAATGCAGCATCTGACATATCATGTACCTCCTCCAAATCAAATATACTTCATTTTACCATGAAAACAGGGAAAAGTCGACATGGAATGCGGTAAACTGGATGTCACGCAGCCATGGATAAATAAATCGCAGGTAAAACCCTTTTCCCAAACCTACCCTTTATTTCCAGGTTTCCCATGTTTTTTGGGCAAGTCCTACCGTCGCCAGATTCTTTCCGTTGCGGCATACGGGCTGCTTTAGGAGTTTTAGCTGGTTTTCAAAAAGCTTGTCGGCCTTTTCGCTGTCGTCAAGATATGCAATGCTGGCATAATCCTTCGACTTTTTGTCGGTCATCACTTCGATTGCATCTGCCCTGCTTCCTGTCTCTTTGGCAATTGCATCCACCACGCTGTCAAACTCACCGCGGCTCATCTCATTTTCCTTTAAGTCGACGAACTGAAATTGAATGCGCCGTTCCTTGAAAAACCGCTGTGCAGTCTTCACGTCAAAGTTTTTGTTTGTCCCGAAAATCTGAATCATGCGGAAAGTATAGCATAATTGCAGAAAAAGGTGTATTGGATTAAAGGCTATACCTTAGACTTTCAAAGCCGCTTTCCATTCCACTTCTTTAAAGCCCGTGCAAACTGCATCGTCGGTCACAAGCAGGGGTCTTTTTACCAGCATGCCGTCGCTTGCCAAGAGCTTAAACTGCTCGTCCTCGCTCATGTTCGGGAGTTTTGCGGAAAGTTCCATCTCACGGTAAAGGATTCCGCTGGTGTTGAAAAACTTTTTAAGCGGAAGCCCGGATTTCTTGTGTAATACACGCAGGGTCTTTTCGTCCGGATGTTCGCCCTTAATGTCGATTTTCTTGTAGTCCACACCCTTTGCCTCAAGCCAGGCAAGAGCCTTTTTGCATGTGGAACATCGGTCGTAACAATAGACTTTGATCATGGTGTTTTACTCCTTAATACTGTAAATTAATTCCAGACAATCAGCATAAACTCATCTTTATTTGATTGCTGCCCTAGCCCTTGCGGTTGCCTCTTGCGTCAAATCCTTTATGATTTCACTTGCGATGATTAGGCCTGCTACGGAAGGGACGAATGCGTTGCTTCCGGGGGTGTCGCGGCGTTCCGTGCATTTGTGCTGGGCTCCAGGCGGGCAGATGCAGTGCGCTCGGCAGCTGATTGCCATGTCCTCAATCGGGCGGAGAGCTTTTTCTGTTGAATAGACGACTTTTACGTCCTTGATTTTGCGTTTCTTACATTCCTGCCTCATTACGCGGGCAAGCGGACAAACTGAAGTCTCTGAAATATCCGCCACCTTGAACTGGGTCGGATCCATTTTGTTTCCGGCTCCCATGCTGCAGATGATTTTAGTTCCGGCTTCCTTTGCCTGCATAATCAGGTTGATTTTGGCGGTGACTGTATCTACGGCATCGACGACATAATCATATTTCGTAAAGTCAAATTGGTCGCGGGTCTCAGGAAGATAAAAGCATTTGTGGACGTTCACTTCGGCCTTAGGATTGATGTCAAGGATGCGCTCCTTCATCACGTCGACCTTGTATTTTCCAACAGTCGAATGGGTGGCAATAATCTGCCTGTTCAGATTTGTGAGGCAGACTTTATCATCATCAACAAGATCAATATGCTGAATCCCCGAGCGGACAAGGGCCTCAACCGTATATCCCCCAACTCCGCCAATCCCGAATACGGCAACGTGGGCAGCGTTCAGAATCTGCATCGCCTCCTTGCCTATAATCAATTCCGTTCGTGAAAACTGATTTAACATCCGATTTCCTCGTGCCTTGTTCGCATTGCAAGGATGCAGTCCTGAATTACATCATTCAACTCAACTCCCATTAGCTGAACTCCCGCCTTGATTACCTCACGGTTACAGCCTGCCGCAAAATTGAGGGCCTTGAATTTCTTTGTGACGGACTTTACTTCCATGTCGGTTACGGATTTACTGGGGCGCGCCATGGCACAGGCAAAAATCAAACCTGTAAGCTCATCAACCGTGTACAAGACTTTTTCCATTATATGCTCCGGCTTTACATCCACCGTGATATTCCAACCGTGGCTCTGAACCGCATGAACAAGCTGCTCGTCAATCTCCGGGTAATTTGATTTTTCTGCACTAAAGATCTCAAGGCATTTCGTGCAGTGACTGTCCGGTGCAACTTCAAAATCAATGTCATGAAGGATGCCCACGCTTTCCCAATAATCGGGGGACTCTCCATATTTTTCCGCAAAATAACGCATCGCAAGGCCCACAGTTTTACAATGCCGCAGCAAAGTCTCGCCGTGCACATATTTCCGCAACAATTCAAAAGCAGTATCTGGATTCATTTTGTTTTCCTATTTAAGAGATGGGTAATTATAGCAGAAATGTGTATTATGCTCTAGTAGCTGGGTTATTTTTGGTTCACTGATTATCGGGATCTACCTTCTCAGCATTGAATTTCCTTCTGCGCCATCTCTACCGTCTGCCCGTCCATCTCGCCGCCAAAATATTTTTCCAGCACAGCCTTGAACACCCGAGCTTCCTTTTCATATTTTGAATCATGTCCTGATGCAAACAAAAAGAGCGTCATGGAAGATTTTAGCTTTAAGTCGTCAGGGTAGCCCATCACCTGAGTTGCGTTGTTTGATTCAAGGACAAGAAGGCTTTCAGAAATTTCCACAAGATGCGAGCGAAGCAGATCGTCCGCAAGATATTCCCGCGCTTCTTCAATTCCTTTGATTCCATAGTACTGTGAAATCTCACTGAATCCAAGGCCCTCCAGTTGTGGGAAGATGTACCACATCCAGTGGCTCTGCTTTTGTCCGCTACGGATTTCGGCAAGGGCAGTTTCGTAGTCGTGTTCTTGTGCTTTTTTGAATCGGGTCAGGTCGCGGGGCATAGGGGGCTCCTTATATTGTTTTCAATAGATTTCATGTGCTCCATAAAATCGGAATACTTTTCTTTTGTTATCTTCGGATCATATTCCTCTTTTGTCGGCCACCAGTTTTCTTCACTCATCGCCTACCGCTCCTCCTCATATTATACCACACTTTTATCATTTATAAAAACTCCCCCTCCAGTCCCTCAATGCGACATTCGCCTAACTCAATCCTCATCGAGATATGTTATTGGCCTGTTGATAAAATCTTCGAATGCATTTCCTTTCCAGCGTTCGTTATCTTTGTTAGCTTGCTTGAGTTTCTCTGTTAAGGTTTCTGCAATCTCCTTGCTTAGTAACTCTCCTGAATGTCCTCCGTGCCATTTAATATGAATGTCTTTTTCAAAGTTTTCGGCACGCATTTTTGTCTCTTTTGAAAGGTCAAAGGCGTCGAAGATTTCCATGTCTGCATAATGAATTATTTTGCCGTCTTTTTTCCAACTTTCATCTTCGTAGGCTTCTGAAATAAACTTGCCAACTATGGCGATACCGTCGTTGTCTGTTCCAACCTGCAGAAGAACAAACATGTCATTCGGCTTAAGCTCTTCCCATTCACGCACCGACCAGTCGAATTGATCAGGGTATTCTCCTCTTTTGACATGAGAAACAATGTCGAGATGCCTTTCCATTTTGTAAGATGAAATTGCCGGATTCCAGCGTAAGATGTAAACGTTCATATTCAACCTCCAAATGTAATTATCATTATACAATAGAATTTTCTAAAATGGCACCCCATTCTTTGAGCAGATCTTGCTCCACCTCTAGAGTTTAAGTTCAACAACAATGCCTTTGTCGCTCAGGCTGCACAGCTTTCCGTCGTAGTTCATCTTCTTTGGCTTTGCCTCACGGATGATTTTTGCGGCAAGGGCCCGAATGTGGCCGGCTTTTTCAAGTCCCGGGTTTCCGCTGATTTTGGCGGAAGGGTTTTCGATGTTCACGATGATTGCGTTACGATCCTGGAGATTGTAGGGTTCAGCCTGTACAGCGCATTCTAGGCTTTTGTAAAAGTCATGCTTTGCCCTGCGGATTTTTTCGGCGGCCCCAAGGAGATTGTCACAGCTCAAGTTGTCGCAGAGTTTTCCCAGAGCGTCCGGACACATTTCGTCCTCCCAATTGTAGAAGCTAGTTCCAACCAACGGAAGTGTTAGAGTCACCGTATTGTCCTTAAGGTAGCGCATAAAGGCTTGGTCCAAAGTCTCGCGGCTTGAGTCAAAGTTCAGCTTCTTTTTTGCCGAGTTGAACAAAAGGGGAATGGTATCCGGCAGAATATTCTGCATTTCTCCGTAGCAGAGTGAAAAAAGAATTTCCGCACAAAGATCTTCCATAATGAATGAAGACAGCTGGGGGAATTTCTCAAACACTGATCTGCGGCGAAGATAGAGCTCCCCCGCCAAAAGAGAATCCTTTGAGTCCACTGCGGCAAGGAGCGGCCCGATGTGAACAAGAAAATCAAAGGTGTCGAAATCGGAAACGTCAACATCGCCTGCGACATAGACAAAAGGATTTGCGTTTTCCCCTTCCTGCAAATAGATGTAATAGCTTGGAGTAAAATATGAACTGGAAGCGATTTTCTGATAGCCCCCTTCCAAAAGTTCATCTTCCCTTAGCGCCTCCGTCACTTTTCCAACGAAATCAATCTGACCGGTTCTGCTCTTGCTGAATTCAAACCAGGCCGCCGCCGTCTTAATCAAAATCTGCCTTTCCATAATCTTCCTCCTTCTTAGGTTTTTTCCCTTTACTTCTATCACCATTATAAATCAAGGGGTGTAGCAGGAAATGAAGCAGGGTAGTTTTTTTAAGAAATTTTATGGGGATTTCAACAAGATAATCAGTCTTTAATTGTCTTTTTTGGGAGAAAATGTATCTATTTCTCGAATTCCACTTTTTATTTCTCCGTCAAAAGTTTTCGATCTTCTACATTTTCAAGAACTTTCATCTGCTGGATGGCAATTTTATTCAGTTTTTCCAGGCGTTCACTTTGAGGAAGTCCGTCATTTATAAATACTGCATTAAGGTTTTCCATATTGCTAAGACAAATAAGCTGATTGATTGTCGCATAGTCGCGGATATTTCCTTTTAAGTCTGGATTTGCCTCACGCCATTGTTTAGCCGTAATACCGAACATAGCAACGTTTAGCATATCCGCTTCGTCAGCATAAACAAAAGATTTTTGAGCATCTGTAAGTTCCGGAGGAATGAGATTCTGCTTAATTGCATCAGTGTGAATACGGTAATTGATTTTTGCAAGTTCACGTTTTGCGCTCCACCCAAGCTGTTTTTGTTCTTCTTCTTTAAGACGCTGGTATTCACGAATAAGATAATACTTGAATTCAGGGCTTAACCAGGAACCAAATTCAAAGGCTATATCTTTATGTGCATAAGTTCCGCCATAACGACCGGCACTAGAAATTATACCTATTGCATTTGTCCTCTCTATCCATTGCTTTGCGGAAAGGACATAACCGTTGCTTCCCGCATTAAATCTAATGTTACTGAATTCCGTAAGATTAAAATCTGGATTATTTATTTGTTCCCAAATACCCAGAAAATCAATAGCAAATCTGGTGCTAAGCCAATGAGAGATAACAAGGCCTGTGTTTTCTGCATTTTTAAATTTTGCCATATCTGTAAGGCTAACATAATCTTCGTTCTTATTTTTCACTAATGTGCTATAATATGAAAAAAGGAGCGGATTATGGCAAATAAAAAGCACGAGTCACCCCACATTTTGGCCTACATAATGGAAATTGACAAGGCGATACGGAATGGGGAATTTCCCAACGCGTCTTCCATGAACAAAAAGATGGGATGGACGATTAGCCGGAGCACTTTTTTGCGCTACATGGACATTCTGAAGGACACTTACAAGGCGCCGGTGGAATTTGACTTTAAGAGGAACGGATATTTTTACACGGACAAGACTTATTTTATGCCGCAAGTGATGTTGGCTGAAGGCGAGCTTCTTACCCTCTCCACGATTCTGCCCCTGCTGGACCAGTACAAGAACACTCCGCTGGAAGGGGCCTACCGGGGTCTCATGCAGAAACTCTTGGAAATGCTGCCCGACTCAATCTCTGTGGATTCCTCGCTCATCAACAACGAGGTTCACTTCATCTCGGATCCTATCACGCGGCTTGAAGAGGGCGTCTTTGAAAACGTCCTGCGCGCAACGAAACTTCACCGCACGCTTACGCTGGAATACAAGAGCGCCACATCATCCGATTACGAAAGACGGGAATTCGACCCCTACCACATCATCTGCCAGAAGGGAAGCTGGTATCTTTTGGGCTATTCCCACTCGTCAAATAAAATCCGAACCTATGCAATGCCCCGAATCCGAAATTGTAAGATTACTGAAAAGAGCTTTTCCCTCCCCAAGGATTTTAAGCTTGAAAACCACATTGACCCCGAGATGGGAGTCTGGACCAGCAGCGCCGAAAGCTTTACAGTTGAAATTGAATTTGAAAGCCGGTTAAAGACTTTTGTGAGCGAGAGGATCTGGCACAAGGATCAGATAATGCGGGAAAATGCCGACGGCAGCGTATACCTCTCGTTCAAGACCAATCAGCTGGGACATACCGTGTCATGGGTGCTGAGTTTTGCAGGAGAAGCGAAAATCCTGAATCCCCCGGAACTTAAGAAAGAAGTCGCAAAGGCCGCCCGGAGGATTTTGAAGGGGTAGGGGGCAAGGTGATCTCCATCACATCATAAACAATGTAATCACAATCTCGCTATCTTTATTTATTGTGACTTTGTGTTTTTCAAAATTGCCTGGAACTGACTTGCCGTTAAAACCTAGACTCAAGCCCCACTCGGGTAACCCTTTGCTTTAGTAATTTCCAAAACGACACTGTTCCAATACTGTTTTTCCAATAATTGTCACCGCCTGTCGTGGGCAGGAATTGACGCACCTGTAACAGATTGAGCAGTTTGAGCCTGTAAGCCTTGCCTTTCCATTTTCAAGTTGAATTGAATGGGTGGGACACTGTTTTTGGCATAAGCCGCAGCCAGAACATTTTTCCGAATCTACTTTAAAATCGTGACGGTGTTTTTTTGCGGCCTGCTTAAACCACAGGCGCTGACCAAAAAGTCCCGCAAGCTGATTATAAAAATGAAGTCCTTCATGCGGATATTTTTTGCTTTGAATGAGTTTGGAGATTGTGGATATTCTTTCCTCGGTATTTTTGATTATCGCCCTGTTTTGCTCGGGAGCTCTTTTAAGCAGTTTTACATCAGCAACAGTATCGGGCATCCTCAGGTGCAGGCCGCCCAGAATCTTTGCACCGCACTTTTTCAAGAGCCTTGCCCCGCAGCCGCTTCCGTCTCCGCTAAAGCCGCCCATGGTCGCAATCAGAAAAATATTTTTGCCTTCAAAAAGCCGACTGTTTTTCTGAATAAACTCCTTTACGATAAACGGGATATTGCTGAAGTGTACTGGGTATGCCAAGATAAATTCTTTTGAATCTTTTATCAGCTGGACTGCATTCTCGCTTTCAATTGATTCGATTTTTCCGCCACCCAATGCTGATGACAAGACTTCCATACAGTGCCTTGTGTTTCCGTTTCCGCTAAAATAAATGATGTTCATTCTGATTTTCCTCCATCTAATTCTTTGCAGTTAAAAATAGTTATAAAATCGTGCAGCTTTGATTTCCAGTTGCAGTCGTATTTTACGTTTTCCATTGTGGCAAGCGACGTGAGTCCGTGAATATAAGCCCAAAGTGAGATGACAACATCATTACGCCTTGCCGCCTTGATTTTGTTTGCGATTAAAATCTGATTTACAAGTTCCTTGAAGATTTCATAAGGCCTGTAATTTTTTTCTGAATCCGCGTTTTTCGTTAAATCAAGACTGATGTTAGCTTGCCCGAACAAAAAGTGATAGTAATTCGGATTGTCTACAAAGAAAGAAAAATAAGTTTTCCCAAGCTCTTCCAGGGGATTTGCTTTTTTTGAAGATGCCGCAATCGTCTTCTGAAGTTCAGCCGAAAATTTTTCGGTTATATATTTCTGCATCTCTTCCAGAAACTTTTCTTTGTTTTCAAAATGGCTGTATGGCGCCTGATGTGACACATTACATTCAAGGGCCAGTTTCCGCAATGAAAAAGCCTGAAACCCCTCCTCCGACACAAGCCTGATTCCCGCCTCAAGAAGCTCCGATTTCAAGTCTTCATGATGATAAGTGCTTTCTTCTTTCTGCATGTCGCCTCCTCTTTAACTTGACACTGTCAATATAACACATAAAGTTGACGGTGTCAAGTTCTAAAAAGAGATTTTTTTTGGGGGGGAGGCAGGTAGATTCTATTACTTCGGGATTATTTTCATACTCTTCAAGTTTTTCCTTCAACCTCTATTTCTGTTCCTTTACGCAAAACATCCAAATAATCGGTATATGAAAAGAGACTTGCCTTCCCATTCTTTGCGGAAGGACTGAGTATTTTCATGCTACATAAAAGTTCAATATTTTTTGCAGTTGTATTATAAGAAAGATTAAGTTCTTGCGCGGTTTTTGAAGTGTCGATTATCGCCTTTCTTTCAACATATTCAAAAAGTTTCAGGGCATTGTCTCTTGTTCGTGCGGGAACAGCTTCAAGCAATGCAATGTTTTTCTTGTGCAAACTTTCCAAAACATTTATCGAATCTATAGCATCATTTGCAGTTTCCAAAATCATTTGTAAGAAAAATAATATCCACTGCTCATAATTCCCTTTTTTACGGACTTCACTCAAACGGTCATAATATTCGACTCTGTTCATCTTGAGAAAACAGGAAATGTAAAGTACCGGTTTTGAAATAATTCTTTTCTGGATTAAAAACAAGGTAATGAGCAGCCTTCCTATTCTACCGTTGCCATCCAAAAACGGATGAATTGTTTCAAATTGATAATGAATCAAAGCTGCCTGAATTAAAGGATCCAGCGAGTCATTTGAATTCATATATTGTTCCAGGTCGTACAATGCATCTTTCATATCATCGACACTAGGAGGAATATAACGGGCATTCTTTAATGTACTTCCTTGACCGCCAATCCAGTTCTGACTTGTACGGAAAACGCCGGGAGTCTTATCACTTCCACGAACTCCTTTTATAAGTTCCGCGTGAGTCTCTTTTAAAAGCCGCATGCACAAAGGTAAGTCGTTCAGTCGCGTTATTGCATAATCACTCGCCTTTATATAGTTGATTACTTCTCCAACATCAATGTTTGCGTTTTCTGAAACATTCGGATCTAGCACATCATCAAGCGTACACTGAGTACCTTCAATCTGAGAAGAAACCAATGCCTCTTTTCTGATATACATTGAAAGAAAAAGATTCTGATTCGGAATCTTTTCAGAAATAGCATCCAGATAAGCTACTTTTCTATTTGCTTCTATCAATAGAGATAGCATCTGAGAATCAATCTGTACTGTTGGTTCTGGAGGCAGTGGGGACGGCTTAAAAGAAAAATACTCCAATTCTCCAGAAAGATTCTGAACAAGTGCCCCAGCACGATTTGAGTTTGTATTTTTTGCAGCCGAATTTTCCACCAAAACCTCCTATTTTTGCTGATTTTTGAAAAATCCACCTCTATTTTAGACCAGTATTTTCAAAAATTCAAGGTTTCTTGAAAATATTGCAGATTTTTAGCGTTATATTTTCAAAAACAATACTTTGAAAGATATTCCAGAATTTTATCTTTGTAATTTATCGCTGATTTCTTGATTTATCGCCATTTTTATCGCCGATTTCCTTACACGAAGGGCGATAAAAATTCACCCTGAGCATATCTTCTAGCACAACCTTACCACCGGTACCATTTGAAAAAGCTACAAGGGTTTTGTCTCAGACTTGGGATTTTGGAGGAAGTTATGCTTTTTATTCTAGTGTGCGGCTTTCATCGTTTTGGATTTCTTCTTGCATGGTTATCGTTGAGCTTCTACATCCCCAATCTTTTTAACATTTTCCAAGAACAAATCAAAATCACTCTTAAGACTTGCAAATCTTAAAAAAGATTGAGGTTGTAATGGTTTATTTCACACTTTACCTGCCGGTTTCCTTCCTGCGACATCATTACAATTGCGGAACGATAGTTTCCATTTGCGTAAGAACTTATAACTTCTTGGAAACACTCGCTTGTTTTTTGAAAATATATGTTATCCATGTCAGGAATATAAATATCTATCATTCTCCCAGCTCCTCTAAAAATAAATCATAATCGCTCTTAAACAACTTATCTTGTACAATTCGGTATTTTTCAAACTCACTTTCAGCATGAAGTTTTGCCTGTTCGGCACTGATTTTTCCAGGACCAGTTAAAATCTCATTTCCGTTAAATTCCAAAAAACCATCCAGTCGTTTTGCCCAATCCTCCATACTCATTGGAATATGGCGTTCTGCCTGCAATTCTGCATAATCAAGATATAAAGAAACAAGTCTTTCCATAAAACTCATTTCTTTTTCTGACAAATAGTTTTTTGCAATAGTTACATCTACTTTTAAAATTTTTCCAGAAGGTGCATTCTCCCAGGTCGTAAGCCCCATGTGTTCTTTTTCTGCATTTGCCCGCTCTACAATCAATTCAGCTGCTGTGTGTCTGTGAACCGCATAGTGCATTTTATTCTGAACCATTTTGAAGAACTTCTTTGTAGTAACTGCATCTTTGTCATAATCAAACGCAGTTGCATATAAATCCGTCACTTTCTGATAAAATTTTCTTTCCGAAAGCCTGATTTCGCGAATCTGCTGGAGTTGGCGTTCAAAATATTCATCTGTAAACATGTGACCTTTTTTAAGACGTTCTTTATCCATTACCCAGCCTTGAATTGTATAATCCTTTACAATCTGCCCAGCCCATTTACGGAATCGAACGGCACGATCATTGTTCACTTTAAAACCGACCGAAATAATCATCTGAAGATTGTAATGTAATATTTCCCTCTGAACATTTCTATTTCCTTCCTTTTGAACTATCCGAAAATTTCGGATAGTTGAATCTTGTGTTAATTCCCCATCGGAAAAGATTTTTTGAATGTGGTCATTAATTGTACGAACATCCACATCATACAGAACAGCAATCATTTTTTGGGATAGCCAAATATTCTCATCTTCATAGCGAATTTCAAAGGACTCTGGATTATCACCTGTTGCCGCTATATAGGTAAGATATTCTGCGGCTGAACTTCGGATTGAAATTTCTTTTGACCTTTTTTTTGCCATCCTCTCCATCCCATAATAATAGAACATTATACCACAAATCCGCCTTTTTTGTTGCAGAAACATCGCTATTTCGCAAAAGTTTCCCCTTACCATAAAGAATATACTAGCGCTCCCCCTCCCCACAAAAATTCACGCCGAGTTTTGCCTGAAAACACGCCGAGAATTTCCAAAAACACGCCGTGTTTTAAAAAATTTTCCGTACGTTTTTCCAGAATTCTCCGTATGTTTTTGCCAAATTCATGGGGAAAATATCCAGATTATACCAATATTGCTCATTTTTTTGCCAAAATAGCCCCTTTTAAGTTTTTTACTTAACGATGGCAGGGTGTTTTTTGCGTGGATCCTAATTTGTAAATCACTTCTTTAGTTTGCTGACCATATTTGCAAGTGTCAGAAATTTTTCTGATTTTATCAGGGCAAGTCCCTGTTCCTCATCACCAAGGACAACAAGCTGGTCCCCGGTGGAAATGTCGAAAATCTTTCTTGCTTTTGCCGGTATGACAATCTGACC
>DBWR01000065.1:0-12358 GCA_002309305.1 Treponema sp. UBA1233
GAAAGAAAAAGAGGGAAAGGATAAACAGAATCCTCCGCGTTAATGCAAACCATATGGAACAGATGGACAGCGTCAGTGCCGGTGACATAGCGGTTTTTGTAGGCCTTAAGATTTCTCAGACTGGAGACACTCTTGGAAGCGAAGGCATGCCCATCCTTCTGGAAAACGTGAAATTCCCGGAGCCTGTAATCTCCATCGCAATAGAGCCTGAGACAATGAGCGACAGGGACAAGCTCAACGAGACACTTGAGATCCTGAGTCGTGAGGATCCGACTTTCACACACAGGGACGATGAGGAAACGGGCCAGCTCATCATCAGCGGAATGGGAGAACTTCATCTTGATGTTCTAGTCACACGCATAAGGGACGATTTTAAAGTTCAGTGCCGCGTTGGTGCTCCACAGGTTACATACCGCGAATCCGTTACAAGTACTGCAGAATACACGGAAAACTACAGCAGGATGCTTGCAGGAAAGGAAAACACGGCAGGAATTACGCTCAAGGTTGAACCACGTGAGACAGGAAAAGGAAACCTTTATACATGCACGGCCAAACATGATTCAGCAATTCCGGATGAAATATTTGAGGCGATTGAATCCAGCATAAACAACTGTTTCGGAAGCGGAATAAAGCTTGGATATCCATGCACGGACATTGGTGTGACAGTCACTTCCATCGACTACAATCCGTTGACTTCAACTCCACCGGCATTCTCGGCAGCGGCGGCAGAGGCTTTTGACCAGGCATGCAACAACGCAAGTCCTGAACTTCTTGAACCTGTCATGGCGGTAGACATCGAATCCCCAACAGAATTTGTCGGAGATGCAATGAGCCAGATAACACAGCGTGGCGGAATGATAAGCAGCATGGACGAAAAATCAGGCGGAAACATTGTTCACGCTCAGGCACCTATGGCAAAGATGTTCGGATTCAGTACAACATTGCGTTCCGTAACACAGGGACGTGCAAGTTTCAGCATGACGTTCAGCCACTTCCAGAAAAAGGCAAACTAAAGGGCTTGTCGGTTTTTAAAACAGTTCCAGCTGAATGTTCTGCGGCATGAGGTTTCCGCTTTGTGAATGCATGTCAAAGTCCTTTTGTCTTGGAATAGTATCCTTTATTATCCTCTTGAAAAGTTCCATAAGAACCCTTGCGTCGTCATCAGCGCGGTGGGCAGCAAGAACCTGTATATCAAAGCGTTTGGCAAGTGACTGCAGCTTATACGGTCCCTTCTCGGTCTCATTTATAAACTTAGGGTATGCCCATCTTGCAAGCGGCAGCGTATCGATGCACTGATTGTGAATGGTTGGCACTGACATCCTTACCAGTTCCGCATTTAAAAAGCCCAGGTCAAAGGGTGCGTTATGTGCAAGAAGAACTGCATTCTTGTCTCCTATGAACCTGAGGAAATCAGGAAGCACTTTGCTGGCAGAAGGACAATCCTTTACCATTTCATTTGTGATGTGAGTCAGATTTGTTAAAAAAGGAAGAATGGGAATAGGAGGCTTTATCAGCTGGTCAAAACGGCTGATTTCTCCGTTGCAGGTAAACTTTATGGCCCCCACTTCCATAAGGTAATCAGTCTCTGAGTGAAGGCCAGTTGTTTCAGTATCAAAGGCTACAAACACCGCCCCGCTGTAAAAAAGCCTGGCAAGATGCTTGTAGTCCCTGTACAGATACATTTTTGGCTGTGGTGGTTTTCCAACAGAATTATTTAGCAGCATCAAGAATAGCTTTGATTTCCGTTGAAATATTGTCACACAGTGTGGCGGCTTCTTTTCTTGCGGCAGCCAATGCATCATCAGTAGCTGCAGAAACCGGAACCCTTGAGTTGATGTAGAACTTGATCTTTGGCTCTGTTCCAGATGGACGTGCGCTTACGATTGTTCCACCCTCAAGGAAGAACTGGAGTACATTGCTCTTTGGCCACGGGAGTGAAGTTTTTGCACCTGGATTTGCAGGATCAAATTCAACACTCTGCTGGATGTCGCGGATCTTGAGTACTTTCTTTCCACCAAGAGTCTTAAGGCCTTCCTCACGAAGCTTTGTCATGATTCCGCCCATAATCTTTGGACCTGTGACACCTTCAAAATACTTGCTGATTGAGCGGTCTTCAAAATATCCGTATTTCTTGTAGAGGTCGTTCAAGTGTTCAAGAAGGCTCTTACCCTGGCTTGCCCAGTAAAGCGTCATTTCTGCACACATTGCGGCGGCAGATACACCGTCCTTGTCGCGTACTTCCGTTTCAACAAGATATCCGTAACTTTCTTCCAAACCGAAGGCATAGTTCTTTTCGCCAGTCTTTTCACATTCGCGTTCAAGATATGCAATCCACTTGAATCCTGTAAGAACTTCCTCAAGGGAAACGCCATAGTTTGCGGCAATTGCGTCAACAAACGGGCTGGTTACGATTGAGCGGATGAGCATCGGGTTCTTTGGCATCTTGTTGAATTCCTTTTTGGAAAGGAGGACATAGTCTGCCAAAAGGGCTCCCATCTGGTTTCCTGAAACAAGGACATAGTTTCCGTCCTTATCGGGGAATGCTGTTCCAAAGCGGTCTGCATCCGGGTCTGTTGCCATTACTACATCAGCCTTTTCCTTCTTGGCAAGTTCAACTGCCATCTTGAGTGCTGGAGCTTCCTCTGGATTTGGCTTTTCTACTGTCGGGAAATCTCCGTCACCTTCCCTCTGTTCCGGAACTGTAATCACGTTCAGGCCAAGGTCACCAAGAACCTTTTCCACATGCATTGCACCTGTTCCGTGAAGAGGAGTATAGACTACCTTTACGGAGGATGCCTTTTCCTTTATAAGCTCAGGACGATAGAGGTTGTTCTTTATCATTTCCTGGAATTTTTCATCAACTTCCTTGTCAACAAGCACAATCTTTCCTGATTTGATGCCTTCTTCCCTTGTTACGGTCTTTACCTCGGTTACGGCATTTACCTCATCGATGATGCCCTTGTCATGCGGTTCAACAACCTGTGCTCCGTCATCCCAGTATGCCTTGTAGCCGTTGTATTTTGGCGGGTTATGGCTTGCGGTAACTACGACACCTGTCTTTGCTCCAAAGTAGCGGATTGCAAAACTGAGTTCCGGAGTTGGCCTCATTCCGGTAAAGAGATATGCCTTTATTCCGTTTCCTGCAAAAACACGGGCAGTAATGTCGGAGAATTTATCGTGATTGCGGCGGCTGTCATAAGCGATACATGCGCTCAGTTTTCCCTCGGCAGCTTCTTTTGGGAAAGCCTTGATGATGTAATTGCAGAGTCCCTGGGTTGCCTTAGAGACGTTCAGAGTGTTCATGCGGTTTGTTCCGCCACCCATCACACCACGGAGGCCTCCTGTTCCAAACTCAAGACTCTGGTAAAAGCGGTCTTCAAGTTCTGCCAGATCATTTTTTGCAAGAAGCTCTTCAACTTCCTTGCGGAATGATTCGTCCTTTTCTTCTGCAACATACTGTTTTGCGCGGGAAATTATTTCTTTTTCGTCCATATTGACATCCTCACCTTGAAAATAGAGATATAGTGTACAACTATTACAATTAAAATATTATATCAGATGTTTGCTAAAATTTCCATATCGGATTATTGATTTTTCTGCAAAAACCGTGACAAGAACATGCTCAAGCTTGCTTGTACAATTTTTAAAATCTTTCATTGATTTTTAGAATATGGTGGTATATAATAAAGGGAACTATTAACAGCTAAGGGGCAAAAGAAACATCATGGTCAACATCCACAATATCATGGAAGAACAGGTTTTATCACGCGTCAATGAGCTTTACGAACAGGTAAAGAATCGGGAAAACACCTGGCTTGATTGCGACTGCGAGAACTGCAGGCTTGATACAGTTTCTTACGTACTGAACCGCATTCCACCTCGCTATGTTGTAAGTGGAAGGGGCATCACACATAATTCCAACGAGGTTCTGAACGACAACCAGCTTATGGCTGACATAGACCGTCTTGGACTTGAAGGCATGAGGCTTGTAAACTCCGCAAAAAGGCCTTACCATAAATCTGCAAAACTGAACGCAAGCGGTGCGTGGGAAACAAAAATACCAGTGTTTACTTTCCCAACCTTCCTTGGCACTGTTTATGACGGCTCCTCTTTTGAACCGCTGGACGGTGCTGTCGTAACCCTGAAAGACGAAAAGGGAAACATTGCCACCATGATGGATGCAAGCTGGTCAAATCCGTGCAGGACTTTCTCAAAGACCGACGGAAGCTATTCATTTTGGGTTGCGCCAGAAGCAAGCCTTCAGGAAAAGGTAAGCCGCGAATTTACCTTTACCATTTCCATTTCATGCAAGGGATACACAGGAACAAACTACAGCTTTACCCTTCCCCTTGTAAGCGAAACCGAAGACCCGCACAAAATCAACTCAACCTACAGCCTCAAGATACAGGACCTCTTCCTTTTCCGTACCGATGTAATGAATGAACAGGAATGATTTCCTTTAAAAACAAAAAAACCGTGGTGAATGGAACTTTTTCAAGCTCTGTAACCACGGTCTTTTTTTTTCTGTATCTGTTCTTATTATTTTGAGAACAATTCAACGATCATCTGTTCGTTGATGATTACAGGAATCTTTTCGCGCTGAGGATAGCTTACCAGCTTTCCGCTGAAGTTGTCTGCATCGCGTTCAAGATAATCAAGTGGTGCAACATTGCTGTCGAACCAAGTCTTCTTGAACTGTTCGCTCTTGCGTGCCTTTTCGTCCAGAGAGATTGTTGAGCCAACCTTTACGTTGAATGAAGGAATGTTGATCTTCTTTCCGTCAACGAGGATGTGCTTGTGAGAAACCATCTGGCGAGCCATGCGGATTGAGCTAGCAAAGCCCAGGCGGTAAACAAGGTTGTCCAGACGACATTCAAGAATGCTGATGAGTGCAGCACCTGTCTTTCCCTCAGCCTTTGAAGCAAGACCAAAGTAACGGACCAGCTGGCGTTCAAGAATACCGTAGTATGCCTTTACCTTCTGCTTTTCAATCAACTGAAGGCCATATTCAGAAGTTTTCTTTGTGCGCTTGAATGCTGGGTCATTTGCCCTGTCCATTGCCTTTGGGTGTCCACAAACATTAACACCCAACCTTCTACATTCCTTAAAACGGGGACCTCTTCTAGTTGCCATATTATTTGCTCCTTATTAATCTTAGACTGGCATTTAGCCTTAACTTGCCGCGGTCAGGGACTTATGCCTGTTCAGCTTATGACTGAACGGTTCAGCTTGAGCTGAACGCCGACGCTTACTGAGCGTCCTCTTTCTTTGCAGCCATACCGTACCTTTTGTTAAAGCGGTCGATACGTCCTGCTGTGTCGACAAGTTTCTGCTTACCGGTAAAGAACGGGTGGCAGGCGGAACAAATTTCAACGTGGATGTCTTCCACTGTTGAACGTGTCTCGATTACGTTGCCGCAAACGCAAGTAATCTTTGTGAGTTTGTAATCCGGATGGATATCCTTTTTCATGTTATACTCCTATTCTTGCCCGATATTAAAGAAAGCCCGGTCACCACTACAAAGGCTCATAGGGAAAGCCCGTATCATTCCGTCCCCGTTAACAATCAAATTAATACCACAAGAGAATTGATTCAAGAATTATATATAAAACAAACAATTAAGTCAATACTTAAAGCCATTTCAGGCTGTTTTCATCAAATTCTTGTAATTAAATGCTCGACAGTTTTAAAATTTGGGTCTATAATCAATAGTATAAATTAACGTAGATTATAAAAAAAAGGGAGAAACTATGGCTGAATTATTGAATGTTGAATCTGCTCTGGAAATGGTCGGCGATGACAGGGATTTGCTCAAGGAACTTCTTGAAGGCTATCTTAATGACAGGATTTTTGACTCAAGCAAACTGGAAGGCCTCACAAATGTAAAGGACGAAAACGGAAACTGTACGGAGGCCGCAAAATACGTGCATTATTTCAAGGGTGCGGCAAAACAGCTGGGTGCGGAAATCCTGGGAGAAGCAGGTCAGGCTCTTGAAGACGTCCTTCGCGGTAAAAAACAGGGAGACCTTGCAGAACTCATCAAAGCCTTTACCGACGAATACAAGCGTTCTACAGATGAAATGCGCCGCTATCTGGATTCTTTTACGCAATAGGCATCCATAAAGTTTTTTTCAATTTGAACGCAAAGCGCAGGCATGGCAGTTCCCCTTAATGCGGAGGCCTCCTCATATACCTTTTTTATGTCCGATACAGAGGTAAATTCTTCTCCCTTCAAAGTTTGAAATGGGGCGTCTGTTTCCAGAAGAATTCTGTCTACAGGCAATTCCCTAATACAGGCAATGCTTTTCTTGTTGCCGTTCAAGATGGGCTTTCCAAAGCTGAAATAAGCGTTAAGTCCCTTGTCCAAAAGTGAATGTGCTTCCCTTGGTCCAAATGCAAAAGAATGAAATACGATACATTTTGCCCTTTTCAGCAGTTTAATGTCGGAAAACATCTGGTCCAGAGCCTTGCGGTTGTGAATAACAACAGTCTTTTTATATTCAACAGCCAGCTCAAGACAGGAATGCCATGCTTCAATCTGATTCTGCCGGTTTTCCCTGTATTCCTGGGTAAAAAGGTCCATTCCGGTTTCCCCTATTGCGGAGATTTTATCCTCAGAAAGAAGGCTCTCAAGGAAAGGAAGAAGCGAAAGGTCTGGATTTTGGGGATGCAGGCCGAAAGACTGCACGACATTTTGCGGATAATCTTTTGTAAGCTCAAATTGAAAATTGAATTCTTTTTCATCGTGAGAACATGTACAGCAGCGGTATTTTGGAGGAAAAGCCTCTGATATGGGTTTTGAAGCCAGTTCAGTGCACTGTACCAGATGAAGGTGTGCATCACAATATGTCAAATCCATGCCTCAATTAAAGCAGATAAATTAAAACTAATCAATCATTCAAAAATTCCGATTATCTAAAAAGAAGCACTGCTAAAACAGCAGATTGCCTCCACAGACGCGGAGGTCCATATAGCAAAACCTTAGAGGGGTTAAGATTAAAAGGAGCTACTTATGGGAACTTACACACTTAAAAGCATAGGACTGAAGACAGATTACATGACAATTGTCCGTGAGATGGATGACGGATATGTTGTTCGCATCGTACGGGACCAGGACGGTTACACCGATGTAAAAACAGACTACATGTCAAAGACATTGTTTGACAGCTGCGTACGTACCGGTTACATCACCAAGGTTGATGAGCCTGAAGCACGTCTGGCCGCAAACGCATAAATCTAAAAACCAGAGTTTTTCAACAAAGAAAGACAAGCCTCATATTTTGCTTCCCTGTCATTTTCGCAGGGGAGCCAGTTGATTTTTACGCCTTTTTTCTCCATGCCACGGAACCATGTTTCCTGACGCTTTGCAAACTGACAGATGGCATGATAAAGACTTTCCTGCATAGTATCATAATCCATCTTTCCTTCCAGATATTCGCTTACAAAACGATACTCAAGCCCCAGTTTTTCAAGACGCTCCCAGGAACAACCGCTTTCATGAAGGTTTTTGACTTCCTCTATCATCCCCTCTTTCAGGCGTTCCTTAAGGCGTATTTCTATGTTCTTGTGCATTTGGTCACGCTCAAGTGTGGTTCCGATGACAAGGGCATTGATGTCAGGACGGGGTTCAAGTTTGGCACGCATTTTTTCACATTCAGGACTCTTCATGAACATGGCGATTTCTATTGCACGCACCACACGATCACGTAGCAAAAGGTCGCTCTTATTGTGAAGGTCAGGCTTTAATCCGATTAAAATTGAATCAAGTTCCTCAAGTGATTTTTTATCCAGCTCTTCCCGCAATTCCTTGTTTTCTGGAACTGGAACAAAATCGTATGAACGCAAGACCGAATCAACATACATTCCTGTTCCACCCACAACAAAGGGAACTGAGTTTTTTTCAGAGAGCATGCGAAACAGCCTGTAGAATTCCTGCTGAAAGTCAAAGACATTGAACTCTCCGTCCAGTGTGGCTATGTCAATCATGTGGTAGGGAATCTTAATCTGAACGCTCTTATCGTCTTTATCCGTTTCGTTAATCGTGTATTCGGAAATATCCTTTCCGCTTCCAATGTCAAGGCCCTTGTAGACCTGGCGGCTGTCTGCGGAAATTATCTCCCAGTTGAATGCTCGGGCAATCCTCACTCCCAGGGCAGTTTTTCCCACGGCAGTCGGGCCTACCAGCATCACACAGTTAAACGGCTTTTTATCGCTCATAATCACATCACACGGCATACAGCGCATTTAAGGTAAGCGCTTTTGGGATAACCAAGGAGAATGGGATGATCAGGTCCCGCTCCCCTTTTTTCCAGAATCTGAACTTTTCTGTGGCTGTCGGACGCGGCATGTGAAAGCATTGAATAAAAAGTGTTCTCGTCAAAGTAAGCAGAGCAGGAGCATGTCACAAGGATTCCGCTGGGGTTCAATAACCTCATTGCACGGAGGTTTATTTCCTTGTAGCCGCCGTATGCCTTTTGAATCATCTTCGCGCTCTTTGTAAAGGCAGGGGGATCCAAAATTATCACGTCAAATTTCTGTCCCTCAGACTCATATTTTTTAAGCAGGTCGAACACGTCCGCACATTCAGCCCTCATCACGTTTTGGGCATTGTTAAGCTGAATGTTATGCTCAACAAGTTTTACGGCATCCTCAGAGATGTCAACGCTGACAACTTCCCTTGCACCGCCCTTTACCGCGTTAAGTCCGAACGCGCCTGTATGTGTGAATGTATCAAGGACACGCTTTCCGTGGCAGTATTTCTGTATCTCCTTCCTGTTGAATTTCTGATCCAGGAAATAGCCTGTCTTTTGTCCCCTTGCAATGTCAACCTGGAGCTTGATTTCATTTTCTGTTATTTCAACGACATCATCTCCACGGCCGTAAATCCATCCTGACCTTTGTTCAAGCCCCTCTTTTTCACGTATGGCGGCATCACTTCGCTCATAAATGCCGTCTGGTTTTACAATGTCTTTAAGGGCATTGATTATTTCATCACGGAAAATCTCGCAAGCAAGGGAAAGGAACTGCACTACAAGATATACGGAACCGGATGCAACATATTTTTCCACGATAAGTCCCGGAATAAAATCGGACTCACCGTAAATAAGGCGGCAGCTGTCATAGGGAGAAAAATTCAATGCACGGACATTTACAGCCCTTGCAACAACCATTTCCCAGTATGAGGCCTTGTCTTCCATGATTTTGTCCGCATGCTCTGACCCAATGAGCCTTATGGCAATGCGTGATTTCCTGTTAAGGACGGCAGTTCCCAAAAAAGCACCCTTGTTTGAGTAAAGTTCAACAACATCCCCATCCTTTACTTCGGCATCATCAAGTGAAGTTGTCTTTACTCCGCTTCCATCAGGAGAATTCCATTTTATGCTCTGAATCTCGTTATCATACGCCCAGGGGAAGCCCTGAATGATTTCACCTTCCTCTCCGGCCTTTAAAATTACATGTGAATAATTGTTCATGAATCTGAGTATATCCGATTATCGAGGATTCAACAAGAGAGGAAAATTATCGTAGAAAAAAAAATTACATGCCCATCCATGAGCGGACTTTTGAAAGTGATTCAAGGAAGCGTTCAACTTCTTTTTCCGTATTGTAGAAATACAGGCTTGCGCGTGCAGTGCTTCCGACTCCGAGCTTTTGCATCAAAGGCTGTGCGCAATGATGTCCCGCCCTGATTGCGATTTTCTCGCTGTCAAGAATCGATGCTATGTCATGAGGATGAACACCGTCAATGGTAAAGGTCACGATGCCCGAATGTTTTGATGAGTCAGGTGAACCAATTATTTTTACGTGCGGGATGGACTTCATTCCGGAAATCAGCATTGAAGAAAGCCTGTCATCATTTTTGTGTATTTCGTCAAGGCCTATGTCCTTAAGGTAATCGATTGCGGCGGAAAGTCCCACGGCATCAGCGGCATTAACGGTTCCCGCTTCAAATTTATGAGGCAGTTCCGCATAAGTCACTTCTTCCCTTGTGACATATTCTATCATTTCGCCACCACGCAAAAATGGAGGCATGTTTTCAAGAAGGTCCAGCTTGCCGTACAGAACTCCTATTCCCATAGGACCGCAGAGCTTGTGCGAGCTGAATGCAAAAAAGTCAGCGTCAAGATCCTGCACGTCAATCTTTACGTGTGGAGTGCTTTGTGCTCCGTCAATTACAACCATTGCACCCTTTCCGGCATTTCCAGTCTTATGTGCGTAAGAGGCTATTTCCTTTACAGGATTAGTGATTCCAAAAACATTGCTTACGTGTGTCAATGCCACAAGTTTTGTTTTGTCATTTATCTTTCCCTGCCATTCTTCTTTTGAAATCGTCCCCTGATCGTCACATTCAAGGAATACAAGTTTTGCACCCTTTGCCTTGCACACCATCTGCCATGGAAGGAAATTTGAATGATGCTCCATTGCGCTAACGACAATCTCATCACCCTGCTGAATGTTTTCCATTGCCCAGGTATAGGCAACAAGATTCAGGCTTTCGCTTGCGTTCCTGGTAAAGATGATTTCCTGTACCGCTTTTGCATTTATAAAGGAGGCGACATTCTGGCGTGCGTTCTCATACATGTCCGTTGCCCTTACAGAAAGGGAATAAAGGCCCCTGAGCGGGTTTGCATTTGCATGGACATAAAAATCCTCTATTGCCTTTATGACCTGAATCGGCCTCTGGGTGGTTGCGGCATTGTCAAAATATATTAGGCCTGAATTTTCCTTACTGTCAAAGATTGGAAAATCAGATCTGACATCAGTTTTTAACATTATAAATGTTCCTCCAGATAGACATGAATCTTGTCCAGCACATCAGCATCGGGGATAAAGCGGGCTATGGAATTAATGCGGCTTTTTATCATCATGATTTTTGCCGTGCGTTCATCTATTCCACGAGTCTCAAGATAAAGGAGCTCTTCCTCGCTAAGCTTGCCTATTGAACCGCCGTGACGACCCTCAACATTTTCCTCATCGCACAGGATGACCGGCATGGATTTGTTCACGACATCAGGACTCAGAAGAAGTACGTTTTCCTGCTCATCTCCCTTGGCCTCTTTTGCACCACGCTTAAAGTCAATTGTGCCGCGCCATGTTTTCTTTGCATTGTCAAGAAGGACCCCGTTGAACTTGGAGAAGCTTTCTGTCTGGGAACCGGCCTGGTTTGACACATAGTTGATGTCCAGAACCTTGTCCCCGTCGCATACATAGCCGCCCTGCACGCTGCATGACGCCTTATATCCCAAAAGATTGTTGTATGATCCTGAATAAGTTTCCTTTCCGCCAAGCTCAATCTGAACCAAATCAAGACGGGCACTTTCCTTTAATGAAGAGCCTATGCCGTTGAAATGTACTAGATTCGTACCGAGCAAATTGACTGTTACAAGAGTTACGCTTGCATTTTCCGCACAATAGAGGCGTATCCTGTTTCCAAAAACACCCTTTGCATCAGATGTGCTTTCGTAATCGAATATGAAAGTGGAAGAACTTCCCTCACCTGCGACAATGACTGTATCCGAGGCAGAGAATGTATTGTCCTTTACCTTGTAGCTCAACTTTACAGGCTCACTGGATGCCATACCTGGAGCCACCTTGATTTCCTGAACCTTGATGTCCAGGGACTTAAGCATGCCGTCTATGTCAGAGTCGAACTGTTTTCCAAGCTGGGTCTGTGCCGGATTATCAAAAGAATATGTTTCAGAAAGATTCTTTGACTCAAGCGTGATGCCATTTGGAAGTGCAGAAACTTCAGGCTGAATTCCGCACTCAAAACCGCCTTCAAAATAACCGTGGTTTATGTGCAGGTGATGCCATGTGATAGAGGGAAACTGATTTACGTTGCCGGACAAATTTGTTTTAGCTGCCATCATAGAGTCCCCTTCATTTCAAGATTAATAAGATTGTTCATTTCCACAGCATATTCAAGCGGAAGCTCTTTCCTGACTGGATTTGCAAAGCCGGATACAATCAAAGCCCTTGCCTCATCCTCGCTTATTCCTCGGCTCATCAGATAAAAAATCGCCTTGTTGGAGATGCGTCCGATTTTTGCCTCGTGTCCAACATCGCAGTCGTCGGTCATGATGTTCATTGCGGGAATCGTGTCGGAATTGCTCTGGTCGTCCAGCATGAGTGAATCACAGTTTACGGATACCTTTGAATGCTTTGCCTCTTTGTTTACGACAATGGAACTTCTCAGAGTGTTTCGTCCGCCGGATTTTGATATTGACTTTGAGTTTATTACGCTTGAAGTGTATTTTCCGATGTGAATCATTTTTGCACCGGTATCCAGAGCCTGTCCCTTGCCGCTGAAAGTGATGCCGGTATACTCGCAAAGAGAATGATCACCCTTGAGTATTGT
>DBWR01000065.1:12423-30000 GCA_002309305.1 Treponema sp. UBA1233
TTGTACATGTTCTTTGACCAGTTTTCTATCGTGCTGTAGCGGAGGTGTGCGTTTTTCTTTACCACAAGCTCAACACAGCCCGCATGAAGGTTTGCGACATTGTATTTTGGAGCCGAACATCCTTCGATAAAATGAACGTCAGCGCCTTCATCTACAATAATAAGGGTATGCTCAAACTGCCCCGCCCCCGCCGCATTCAAGCGGAAATATGACTGAAGCGGAACTGAAACCTTTACACCCTTGGGAACATAGACGAAACTTCCGCCGCTCCACACTGCACCATGAAGTGCCGCATAACGGTGGTCTGTGGGAGGAATCACCTTCATGAAGTATTCCTTTACCATGTCGCCCCATTCACCCTTTATGGCAGATTCCATGTCGGTATAGATTACGCCCTGTTTTTCTACTTCTTCCTTTACGTTGTGGTAGACGACCTCACTGTCATACTGGGCACCCACACCCGCAAGGCTCTGTCTTTCTGCCTCCGGAATGCCGAGCTTTTCGAATGTTTCCTTAATGTCGTCCGGAACATCCTCCCATTTGGCGGCCATCTCTGTCTTGGGCTTTACATAGTGAACTATCTGCTGGACGTCCAGGTCACTGATGTCCGGTCCCCAGTCAGGATCCTTTAGTCCGTTAAAAATCTTGAGGGATTTAAGGCGCAGTTCCTTTACCCATTCAGGGTCCTTTTTTTCTTCACTTATCCTGAGCACGAGTTCTTCATCAAGGCCCTTGTCCACCTTGTAAAAGTCCTTGTCGCTTTCCTCGTACTTAAAGTCATAGCGTGAAGTATTTATGTCTGCAACTTGAGTTTTTTCTTCTGACATTACTTAAAGTCCCCCACATCGGCAGACTTAACTGCATCCATGGCAGCCTTTGCGGCGGCGGCAAGGCGTTCCTTTCTTTCCTGTTCCTTTATGTCATCCGGGATGAAAGGATCAAATCCCTTTTCGTTTATCTCCTGTACCAGGGAAGCATCCCCTTCCTTTACAATCCTTCCCCTTACAAGAATGTGGGTCTTGTCTACATGCAGGCTGTCCAGGATTCGTGTGGAGTGAGTGATTATCAGGAGCGCCCCTCCAACTTTTTTCTGGAATTCCTCAACTCCCTTGCTTACCGTGCGGGAAGCGTCTATGTCAAGGCCGGAATCTGTTTCATCAAGAATTGCGAATTTGGGCTTAAGCATCAGAAGCTGGAGAATTTCCGCCTTTTTCTTTTCTCCACCGGAAAAGCCCACGTTCAAGTCTCGTTCAGCATAGGAATGGTTGAAGTTAAGCACATCCATGGCCTCTTCCAGCTCTTTCTTGAACTTGATGAGCTTTGGCCTTTCCCCCGTAATCTGCTGGAGGCTAGTACGGATAAAGGATTCAAGGCTTATGCCGGGAACTTCAAGCGGGTCCTGGAATGTCAGGAACATGCCGCTCTTTGCCCTCTTGTCGGTATCCTCTTCTGTTATGTCCTTTCCTTCAAAAAGGATTTTTCCACCGGTCAGCTCGTACTCGGGGTTTCCCATAAGGACGTTACCCAAAGTTGATTTTCCGGCGCCGTTTGGTCCCATCAGAACATGAATCTCGCCGGGTTTTATATTGAATGAAATATTGTGCAGCAGGGCCTTATCCTGAACCGAAGCACTTACATTTTGAATCTCAAGCAGGTTTTCTGCCATATTATACTCCTGAGGGGACGGCATGTGCTGTTTTCCTGCCGAACCCATTGTTTTTTGTAAAAGGCATGTGCCAAGTGAATAATCACTATAAACTACCAAAAAAGTAGGTAGTTGTCATTATACAACTTATGGCAAATCGCTACAAGAGTATAACATAAAAAAAATAAAATGGGAACTAAGGCAAATGAAGGTGTGACAGGCAAGTGCAAATCTAGAAAAACTAAGTATTTAACAATCGATAGAGTGAGCATCTCCATTCTTGACTTAAACAGTATTAAAAACATAAATAAAAGGTGCTCCCATCGAAGTCTGCCCCACAACAACGGCTTCCGCACTTCGTTTGTGCAGATGTTGTTGTGTGTCAGCCTCCGATTCCGCACCTTTTATCTATGCAATATCATGGATTCAGACCAAATTGCGATGCTCCCTCTATAATTACGTAACTTTCTTTTCCTCAGTCTTTGCACTTGCCTTTCACACCACATTTTAATGCAAGAGAGGAAAAGAAAATGTAATAAATATGCCACATTTGAAATAGAGTATGAAATAATGTTTTAGCTTAACATTTACAGTAGAATTTACAGAAAAGGGGTTACTGAGTTACAATTTTTTCCAGCATGTATCGTTTTAGAAGGAATGTGCAGAAATATGGGAATGTATAAAACTCTCCATTAAATCCTATGTTTTTAGCACACAGTTTTATGCCATAGTGAATATCAGTGTATTTATCCTTTTCTATCAAATTCTTTAGAGAAGCAGTTGCATTATCAGTTGCTTTTACTTCTACAGGAACAAGTGAATCTGCATCACGAATGAAGAAATCCATTTCAACTGTTGATTTTTCATTTTTATAGTAGAACAGTTCATACCCCTGCTTTACCAGCATGTCTCCAATCATGTTTTCGTAAATTGCACCCTTATAGGCATTAAAGTTTTTGTTCTGCCGCAAATCGACCTGTGCCTCTTCATCCAGAGAAGCTATCAAAAGACCTGTGTCGCTATAGTAGATTTTATATTCCGTTGGATTGTAATTCCCCTTAAGAGGAAGTTCCGGTTGAGCAAGATTGTAACAGACATTTATAATACCGGCATCTTTTAGCCAGTCTACTGTTCCAATGTATTCCCTGTTTCTGGCCCCTGTCGCGACCTTTGTAATCTGGTATCGCTTGTTTTCCTTTGCAAGAAAGACTGGAATATGTGCATACACATTCTTGATTTTTGATTTGTCAAGTCCTTTTGCATATTTCAGGATATCTTCTTCATAAGCTTTTTGGATCTGAATCTGTTCCTGCAAGATACCTGAATAATTATTCTGTTCAATGAATTTATTTACAACACGCGGCATTCCGCCTGTAATCATGTATTCCTTAAAGCAGTTCATCCAGACATCAAATTCATTTTCAGAAAATGGATCAAGACTTTTTATGTGATCATAGATACTTTCTATCTGGTCTTGGGAATAACCTTTGGCCCAGAGAAATTCCTCAAAATCAAGAGAATGCATATCATAATCTTCTTTGTAGCCAACACTTACAGAAGTAATTTCCTTGTAATTAACACCAAGGAGTGAACCTGAACAGATGACATCATAACGTCCGTCTATCTTGAAGAACTTAAGGCAGGTTGCACAGTCCGGGCAGGCCTGCATTTCATCAAAAAGAATCAGGGTTTCGTTCGGAACAAATTTGAAAGATGGGTTTATCAGGGAAATTTCTTTAATGACATTATCCGGAGAATATCCTGAAGAAAAAATCTTTGAATACTGAGGTTCATCTATGAAATTGATTTCTACAAAGTTTTTATAGTTTTTGGCAAAGTGCTCGATGGAAGATGTTTTACCAATCTGGCGTGCCCCCTTAATACTAAGAGGCTTTCTGTCCGGATTCTGCTTCCAATTTATGAGAAAAGCATCTATCTTTCTGCGAAGTTTGTATTCCATAATTTGATAATATCATGCTTTATCACAAAATTCCATATATTTTTAGGGCAAAAATCACATTTTTCCATATATTTTTCTGTTTTTATCACATTTTTCCTGTTTTTGGGTATTTTTTTATATACGCAAACAATAAAAGACTTAAATGTTTTCTGGTGCCCATCTTATACGTTTGGTAAAAAATAATTTTGCGTATCATTAATACCATAATTATCATCTTCAGGATCCGTTTCCTCAGGCAGTCTAATCACACTCACATGTAGATGCGACTGATCCACACCATCGCTGTCCGCTTCATTGCCTCCCAACTGCCCTGCAGCCGCTCCAATCCCTTGTCCGTAATCAGATTGTTCTATGTTCACAGTTTTTTCTTCTTCCATACCATAAAGATGATTACAATACACAGCAGAAATATCACTGCTGAGGCCACAATTATTACAAGAGGAAGGGAAGATACATTCTTTACCACAGGCCCAGCTTCTTCTACCTGCATGGACTCATCTGTCATTTTTTCTTCTTTTTTTTACGTCTTTTTTTACGGCCTGTTTTTCATCATTCTGCTTTGTTTCTTCAAGGTAGCCGCCATAACACCAGCCTACAGTTCCAGCTTTTATCGGTTTACCGTCGCGGTCTTTTGCGTCTGCCTGTACCTCTACCTTCACCCAGTTTGATGTTATTCCGTCAATTGTTTCTGAATGACCAAGTTCAAGGATTTTCACCTTTGTACCAGCAGCCATTACAGTAAGGACTTTAGACGTTGTTGCTTCTGCTGAGCGGAGTTTGAGGTTCTCGGAGACGGACATGGTTTGAGATGGCGTGATGGTGGTAGTAGTTACAGTTTTATTTGATATATTTCCAGAGTTTCCTTCGTACAGTCCGGTTTTAGGATCAGACCACGGATGATCAAGTTTTTCTTCTATAGGATTTAATCCAGAAGGTATATAATTATAATCCGATTCTATATATTCAATCATCTTGTCTGCCCATTCCTTATTTATCGGCATTAATTCAATTATTAGCTTATAATTCTCTCCGTTGTAAACTCTTAAGCGGTTTCCGTTCTGTTCAATTATAAATGTCGTGTCCCGCTTTTCTGTAAGGTCTGGAAGATTTTCAAAGGATTCATTTTTATATAAATCATTAAAATAAGACTGTCCACTTTTTTCTATTTCACTGTCTATATAATAAACAGCACCTTTTTTCTGAATTTTTTTAATTGAAAAATAACAAGAATCACTAGTATGGTTAAAAACAAGATTAGTATTTTTAAATTCAATTTCATGAAGTTGACCAAAAACATATGCCATTACAGAATCTTTATACTCTAAATAATAATTTGAAATTTTTTCAAATTTTATTTCTTTTGATAATATATTATTATACCATATAGGAATCCATTTTTTTTCAGTCATTATTTTATTCATAGTAACTATTGAATTAGGAAATACCTCAGAATTTGCAAGAACAAGGTCATCTGTAGATATCCATCCGTCTTCACCATAACCTATAACATACTCAAACAAATTGCGTTCCCAATTTATAATCTGTTCAACATAAGCAAATTTAGATGAACCAAAAACTTGATTCTTTTCTATTACTTCTAATACCTTGCCATCTTTATCATAAACATTTGTTTTATTAATTGTTTTATATTTTTTTTCTGAGAATTTAAAATACTTTGAAGGCTCGTAAAAACTATCCCATGTCTGAGAATTTAGATTGATAAAACCAAAGACTAAAAGTAATAAACATATGTTTCTTTTCATTAATATCTTCCTTTCCATGTATTTGAATCATTGTAGTTAAATGGATTAATCATTTTTTTCCATATACTTTGATTTGGAGAATGTTCTTTTCCCCATGTTATAAGAGCACCTTGTTGATTAATAACACCTTCATTACTTATAGGGTTAACACCCTCAGGCAGTCTAATCACACTCACATGTAGATGCGACTGATCCACACCATCGCTGTCCGGAAGATAGATTGTCTTTGCAAGTTCCTTTCCAGGATAGACTGGTTCTCCATCATTTACCTTTAATGTATTATGGTCTACATGCAGTGCCAGATAAAACAAGTTTTCATCCGCATCAGATTGTATTATTATGAAACCTTGATTTACATTTGCCCTTTTTCCACACCTTAAAACTTTTCCTCTTACAAGTGAAACTACTGTAGAGCCTGTTTTTCCTCTAAAATCTATACCTTCATGCCAGTATTCAGTATAATCTGTATGATATTTTTTATACTGCGCATTGAAGAATCCGTTTACTTTAGAATATTTCTTGCCGTCTATATATTCTATTGAACCTAGATCAGAGTCCATTGCAGGATTATAATAAGTTGTCATTCCTGGATTTGAACGGACTCTTTCTGTCTTGATATCTTCCTCTTCTATAGGGTCTAAAGGAGGAAGAAGTAATTCATCATAAGTTTTTCCAAGATAAGGATTAAAATCATCAACCCTCAAAGCCCTGTCCAGATGGTTCAGGAATGCCGGCGGATTAAAATATACAAACTGCTCATTTGAATTATAAAATGCATAATCCATTTTCTCGTTCCAACATCTCATCCGCCTTTATCTCCGCTCCTTAAGATTGTTTTGAGCTTAGAAAAAAAATTACAGAAAAAAAACAATGGCCAGCAAGATAACACTTTTTTTCATAATACTCATCTCAAACTTTTATTAAAGTATGACACCTTTGACAACGAGCGTCAATAGATAATTCCGAATTCCGCATTTTTTTGTTGCTAGAAAAAGGCAAGAATAATTTTCTTTTTGATAAACCATTGATAATATACGAGTATTTTTAGAGAAAAAATCTCATTTTTCCTTCATCGGCATCTCATCTCATTTATTTTGGAACATACCTATGGTTTCTCCCCAGGCATCAAGATCAGGACACCTGTATCTGTATCCGCCCTTGTATTCATTATCTTCATAATATAAGAGAACGACATTTACTCCATTTGTTTTACCGTTATCTAGAGCAAATAAAATTTCGAAAACAAAACCGGTTCCTTCTTTCATGTCATATAAAAACAGTTTGTTTAATGCCAACGGATGATTGAACCCTCCTTTTTGGGAAACTTTCAAAGCATCGCAGAATTGTCCAAAACGAAAGTCCTGAATACTTGTTTCCTTTGAAAACTCATACGGCATTTTTTTCAATTTTTCCGGACTAAGATTCTCTCTATATTCTTTGACTATTTCATCATATTTTTTTTTAATCTTTAGTTCATTCTGCTTTTTATATGCTTTATATATAATGAACAATATTATTATGAGGAAAAAAATGATAAAATATTTATTTTTTGACATTTCCTTGACCTCTAGTTAACCAAAGCTGGTTTTGATTTTTCCAGGGAAACCATTCAGGATGATCTGAAAAATCATTTTGTAGCTTCGATGGATCTCTATAAACAGAAAATTGTATGCCATAAGAAATAGGTCCACCTATAGAAACAGATAATCCACGAGATATCCCCTTCCAACCTTCTGGATCTATATCATATGTTTCTGTTAAACCTTTATCTCCTATTCTTTCATCAACTCCAAAGGAAAGAAAATATTCCTTTGCTATCCACATTTCTTTTTTTGAAACAATTTCATCCTCCCTACCATCCGGATTCACATACCTAATCGGATTATTTCCCGCATAGTGATACAAATTCCCGTTAACCGAATTGTAGATGCCACCCATACCCGGAAGATTACTTGCATCGCTCGCTTTACCCTTTCCTGCAGCAGGCACATACTCCCCAAGAGCAAGCTCCGTGCTGATCCAGCGGCTGTATTTGGGGTCCAGGTATCTGGCACCATTGGAATTTTGGGAAAAGAGTTCCCCGGGTAGGGGAAAATCTCGTTTTAAAAAATAATTATCTTGGGGTGTGTCGGTTAAGAGGAATGAATAACGGAGGAGGAAAAGAAGAATATCAATAGAAAAATCCGTTTCTTGGTGACAGTCTCGTTGGATTAAAAATACCAGTGAATGAGGATTTATAACTTTTTTAATTCTTTTTTCAATTAATTCCATTTGTTTCAGTTAATAAGTCTATTGTTTATTAATCAATCTTAAACTTTTGTAATTCAGATTCTGAAAGTTTACCAATAGATTGATTAGTCTCCTTAACATATTTTGCAAGTAAGCGCAAGTCTATGTGTAAAGAGGGTTTAGACCGGTAAGGATTTACCGTTTTGATAAAATCCTGTGCCAGTTTATCTTTAGCAGATGATTCCGCCAAATTAAAGTTCTTCATCAGACCATTCATATTTATAGATCTCCTTTATCTTTTTTGCGGCTTCTTCCTCAATCACAAAATGATATGGGTGAAGAATTCCAATTACAATTGCCCCAAAAACATCTACATAATGCTGTAGGATTTCTTTGTCCATTGCAATTGCATGAACGCATCCCCCATGTCCTCGCTGCTCAGAAATATTTATTGCTATTGCAAAAAGGTGTCCGCCAACGCCCTCGTATAGTTTTGAACCATTTCTCCATATATTGTTTTCTGGTGACGTGCATCCCCAATTCATATATATTGCATTGCTCTGCTCGTCATCAGTCAATGCTATCAATCCCTGAATATCCACTGTTCCTTTCAAAACAAGCGCGTAAATCTCCGTTTCTTTATCAAACTTACTCCAATCAACATACCATCCGGTTTTCTCGTTGAACTTGGACAAAAAACTTTTACGCCTAACCCGGATGACTTCAGTTTCTACAATATCCCCTGTCAAAACATTCTTAAGGCAAGGAGTAAGTCCGTCAATATAAAAGGGAATCATCATTACCTCCTTTTACATTGTAGCATATTTTATTAAAAAAATATACTATAATTTTAATTCTGATTAAAAATTTTATCTAACACATTATTTATACTAAACCCTAAATCCTCATCATATGTATAATCATACAATGAATAAAACTGAATGTTCGTCAAATCAGTTACATCAAATAAAAACAGATGATATGTTGAAAAGTGGGTTTCGGCTTTTATTAAAAAAAAGTTTTTTCCATTGATTTCAAAAATAATAAAATTTATAAAATCAATACTTATATTATTTAAACTATTAGATTTCCAAAAATATTTCTCATTGTTAATCTCAAAACAAGATTGTTTAAGCTTTTTATCTCCAATAAACCAATAATCAGCGTAAAATTTCACAGTTTTCACACCGTTTGAAGTTTTTTCATCAAAAAAATATACATAACAATTTTCATAATTTTTTTCTTTAATATCTTTTGGATATAGAAATCCACTATCTTTTTCTTTTATTGTGACATATTTAATTGGATCTGATTTTGCATAATCTATAGAATTTTGAGCAAACATCATTAAACTGAATAAACTTAATATAATTAGACATTTTTCCTTTTTCATATCTTTCATAAACTATTTAATCTCCCGGAAACCACCCCCACCAATTACTTGAGGAAACGGTCGTTTGCCAAACATTTTCATTTGTTTTAAATCATACAGTTTTTAATCGGGAGTTTCAATCATCCGGTTCAATTTTTCAAGATATTTTTCGTCAACCATGTCAAAAAGTTCCCTAATCTTGTAATTTCTTCTAAATCAGATTATGATGTTTTTTAAAAGACTTAAAAAAATTATACAGGATGCGATATTAGATTTTAAAAGGAGATTGATTGCAGATTATGAATAGCTTTTTTAATAATCTTAACAAAAACAAAATCCTTACATTTTGTATAGCAATAATAATACTCATAGCCATCTTTTGCTTTTATAAATTCAACAGAACAATTCAACAGAACAAAGAGCTTTCGCTGGTACATAAGTCCGAATTTTATAAATTGATGTATAAGGAAAATGACATTGATTTTATTAAAACCGCTGAAAAAGAATTGAAAAACATTGATTCATATATAGAACGCTACAAAGAAGACTTTCCATTTTATTTTTACATTAAAATTCAGAGGGATTGTCTGTTCGGGGAACTCAACAATAAGGTTTATCATCTTTTGATAAAAAACCAAACAATCAGAGAAGATACGGATTATAATTCGTTTTTGGAGCAACATCCTGAGACTCTTTCGAACCTTAAAGAAAAAGGGAGAATCCTGGAGTATAAAGAAATCGATTACATAGATTTATTCAGAAAGTATTGTATCGAATGGGATGAATATGATAAATATCTTTATTTTTGCGAAAAGTATTCCATAACACCTATAACAGAAATTACAGAATATGATAAACAAAAGAATAATTCGAATGCTCAGAATTATTTCCCAAAGGGAGTATTAAGTCAATTTCAGAATGAATTTCTATCTAGTTTTCTTGATTATTTCGACCCGGTCAGTATTGTGTCCATGAAAAAAGGACAGAACGAAATCAGGTTTTATTGCATTGATTCGGGTATGATGAAAGATTCATATTCGTATGTCATTAAAGTCAACTGGACAAGGTTTTCAAGAAGCATGGAAGTGATAGTGGAAGACAGTCCGGCCAGACATGAAAAAATTGAAATCAGTAAATCGGAGTTGGATGAACTGATTGATTTGCTTGCTGAATGTGATTTTTACAATCAGAAAATAAGCAACAATATAAATGCCTTAGACGCTAATGAATATATTTGTGAAGTAAATATCAACGGGAAATATAAGGTTGTCTCACGTTGTGACTATGCCATGGAACCTTTTATGTATAAAATACAGAATTTTCTGGTTAAAAAAACAGGAGGTGCTCCAAATTATGGCAAAAGTTCCTGGAATTTTTTAAATATTCAACAAAACAACTCTACTTCGGAATCAACAACTATTAAAACAGGAGACAAAAATTAAAAAAAAAAGAAAACTGCATTTACTATCAGCAAGTATACCCAAAAATTATGAACCACATAAATATATTATTGATATAGATTCAAAAAAAAATATCTTATAATAACAGAAAAATATTTTTTTGAGGATGGATTTATTAAACGTGTCAGTTTGGACAAGGACCTTAAAGCCCTTATATCTTCGAAAATCAATCAAAAGCCAGGCCTGTGATATTAGCAGTCTGAACAAAATGCTGGATGACTACGGTAATATCACAGATGAGTTTATTCATTAAAACTTTGCAGATAGGCTTATGTTGAAATTCTGATTCCATATATCATCAAACGAGATTCCGTTGTTCGGGTTTAATCCTGTACTGATGTCAAGCTTAATCATCTTGTTCAGGATAAAAGAAAATCCTGCGTAGAATGTCGTGAAAAAGATTCCTTTCTCAGTATCTTCGTTCTCATGAAATGTAATCGAGGGGAAAGATATTTCCGCACCGGCATTGAACAGCAGCTTGTCTGGGTTAAGAATTACACTAAAACCATTGGACAGAATGAAATCAAGATTTACATCAGTTGAAATGTCATCTCCTGAAATAATGGTTATCGGGATCGCACCATATAATCCATAGGAGAACATATCTGTCTTGTAAAGAAGTTTTGTACCGCATTTTATGACGTTCTGACTGTAACTGGTCTTAGTCTGATTGTTACCTACAGTAGCTTCTCTTGATGCAAAAGCTCCCTCATAATCAAGAAAAAACTTGACCTTAAATGCTGAATCATCCTTCATCTTATAATACAAGGTGCTTCCAATTAAAAAATCCGTGTAGTTTATGTCCGCGGTGTTAATTGTTCCTGAAGTATTGGCCACTCCCAGTGCAAGTTTTAAGTCAAACATGTTGTTTATCAGATATCCGAACTCTGATTTTCCACCAATATTCTTATAATCCTCACAAATAGTAGAATCCATATACCAGGATGGACTCATGTATTCAGTAAGATTCAATGTGACTGCGAATTTATCCCAGCCATAGAAACCTGTCAAAGAGTTATATGAAGTCTCTGACCATAGGTTACCTTCCCATGAAAGCCCAAGAACATTCTCTCCGTTAATGTGAAAAACAGAAGCAATGTTTCCTGAGCTTGTCGAATTCAAATTAGAGAAGGCACATGCATTCTTGAATTCAAGATTTTTCCAATCCAGGACATTCATAATTGCATATGCGTCATCTTCAATCGTGTGAGCTGAACTTTCGTAAGCGGCGGAATTAAGAGCATAAGCATTCAATACACTTAGACAGAATGCAGCTGTCAAGAATAAAACTTTTGTTGTCTTTTTCATCTTTTACCTCTTTATTTAATTATTTCAATTATTTAAAAACTATAATATTTCCTTGAGAAAACCATAATCCTCAGGACAAACTTTACTCACAAACAATAACATTAGCGTTATTGTTGCTAAGTTTTAGCTCTGAGACTCCTGTCGGGAAAATATTGGAGCTGTTTACAAAAGTAAATTTTCCATAACTTCCGTCAATGAGTCGTGCGTAATAATTTATCTTTGTTGAGCCAAAATCATTCCTGCTGCATGTTATCTTGCTTCTCGTCTCTTTTTTATTTGAGACGACAAACAAAGATTCATCCTCCGGGACAACAGGTCTTGAATCTATGAATTCATTGTCGGATATTATAAGATTCGTTATCCTGTCACTTTCGATAAAACCATGGTTATACAGAGCATGATATCCGTTTGTGAACATGATGAAGCTTTTTCCAAGTGCCTTTTTGTTCCTTATGAATTCATTTTCTGAAATCACCACATTATCTATACATATCCTGTGGTTATCCTCATATCCGGTTGTAAAGTAAAACGGACCTCTAACATAGGTATAATTATTGTAAACATAAATATCATTGTAAACAGGATTGATAAATTTACAGTTTGAAATATTTATGATTATTGCCACCTCGTTTATGATGAGGTTTATGAAATTATTCTCAAAAAGACAGTTAGCACAGTTAACCATTCCGCAGCCTTCTATCATGAAACCGCATCCAATCTGCCTAAGGCTTGATTCATCTGGAATTCTGGTAAGCTTGTAATTTGGCATGCAGTTTGTGAATTTGCAGCTGAATACCTCAAAATCAGAAGCATAAATCGCATAAAAACCAAGCTCACATGCATTGAATGTTGTATTCTGCAGCTTTTCTATGAATCCGCCCAAAGACCTTATGCCCTGCGTAAATCCCTCAAACTTACAGTTATATACAGCAGCCAGCGAACCACCCCATGGAAGGAAAACACCATAGGTAAGCTTTGTCTCGTCTGTCTCATAATTTGTTGCATTCAGATATTTCTCTGGATCTCCTTTTAGGTAGATACCGAACATGTTCATGCTTCCGACTACATGGTACTTGTCATTCTCGTCCTGATATTGATGGAACCTGAAAATTGAACCGTTTCCGTTTGCTGCATAAAATCCGTTTGACGGCTCATAGCTGTTCTGGTAAGTCTCGGTACACAGCTTTTCATTCCAATCCACGCTTCTTACGTTAATTGATCTTTTTATCTCAATTACAGAGCTTACAGGATAAAAACCGTCAACAATCAAAGTGTCTCCCATGCATGCAAGAACCTCAGAGATGATCTGTGTGTTTTTTCTTGCGGCATCCCTATCTTCCTCGGCCGTTTTATTAGGTCCGAACCAGGATAAGATTACATTTCTGTTTGCAAGCGTACCGTCAAATTCTACATTCTTGAATTTGATTTTTCCATCAAGATAAGTCTTGTTGAACGTTATTTTTCCGTTCCTTATGCTTCCGTTTTCCGTGAATTTTATTATTGACTTTTCTCCAACTGTTACAGAAGCTCCGTCCAAGTCAAAACTTGAGTCCACAACGTATACATAGTTTGCAGAAGAAACCTGAGAGCCGAATGATGCATCAGTCCGTATTTTTCTGTATCCCATGGCAGAATCCGCCGGAGCCTTGTCTGAATAGATTTTGTCCGCCTCATAATCCAGATCAACTTTACAGCTGATTGAAGCAATCAAAACCACGGGTAAAAAAAACAATTTTAACAAACATTTTTTCATATTATTTCTCCACTATTGTAATTACCGAAGAAACTCCTGATATCATGGTTTTATCACCATATTCATTACCAAAATCATTTATCCTGAAGGAACCTGAGCTTCCTTGTACTGCATTGAAGATTTTTGTTGCCTCCGCACTGTAGAAAGAGTTTCCCTCAAGGTTTAGGACACAAGGATTTACGGAAGATGTATTGAAGATATCAAAAACTATGTCCTCGTAATGGGCATCGATGTTTTTGTCAACCTCCATATCATCAGAAACTATTATGTTCTTGAAAGTAATCACGCCTCCCCTGTCTCCTATGTCAGCGAAATAGAAAATACCGAATCCTGGGATACTGGGTTCATCCCTTATGTCACATCTGGCTCCACGTGCCAAAGTACATGAACTTAGCGTAAAGTTGTCTATTGCAGGACTGTAGCTTGAGGCAGTTCTTTTACCCTGATTGTTTACCGCTACATGGCAAAGTGTGGCTGTATCCATTATGCAGTTGTGGATCGTAACGTTCTTTGCCGTGTTGTCTATGATTGCCTGGATAAAATTGAATTCGAAGCGGCTGTTCGTTATCTTGACATTCTCGCAGTTTCCCAGATAAACACCGCCACCCATTCTTGCTATCTGATCTCCGTCAATCTCATGAAGCGGTTCCCAATTGGTCGAAGGGCCTATGTAATTCAGGTTTTTCTCGTGAAAATGAAAATTCAGCTCATTTGAATTGAACCTGCATCCGCGGCATTCAAAATTGGACGTATTATTTGCCCAGAAACCAAAGCGGCACAGACTGAAATATGAATTCCTTATCAAACCGATTGAGCCGCCGTCACTGCGTATTCCATAAGTGAACGCCACAAAGCTTGAATCATGGACTTCGTTTATTCTTCCCCCTCGCTTGACATCTATACCGCATATACAGACGGGTTTAGGAAGAGGATTGCCGTTTCCATAGCATTTTTCCCACAGCTGACCGCCCATGTAAAGGCTTGTATATCCTATGAGTGAAAGCCCCTGCATGGAAATCTCTCCCCCATCCTCCACGACAAAAAGTGAGCCGAACAAACCGCAATTGTGAAAGCCATACTCCATGTTCTGTGCAATCATGTTTGCATAGATTCCTTCACTTCTGTCATAGCCTTTCAGATATATCTTTTTCCTGATCGTAACAGGAGCCTTGATGCCATAGACTTTATCCACATTAAGCTGTGCACCGGACTTACAGCAGTCAATAATCTGTTGCAGGATCTCAGGCTTGTATGTATCTATCGTTATTGTTACATATTCCCTGTTGACTTCCTGCATGAAAGAATAAGTTTCAACATTTCCATCTGTGCCCCTGACCCTAAAATCAAACCATTCAAGCTCTACCTCATCGTTTATGATCCGACCGCTGTAGCTGCAGTCTGTGAATCTGGCATAACCTGAAATAAGCGTGTTGTTGAAATGTATGGCTCCGTTCTTGATGCCTCCGCCGGCAAATTCAAGCACAGAGTCAGAAGGAATGTCAATCTCCGATCCTTGCAGGTCTATAGTATCCCTTACAACATAGACTGCACCGGAATCATTCAATTGAGATGATATGCTTTGACTCGGATCAAGTACTCTAGTTCCCGAAATCTGATGGGCACAGGACGACAGACACAACAGTGCCAGTATAAACACAAAACATTTTCTCATATAAGCTCCAACTTTTTATATACAACTTACAAGCAATAATAATTTTAATATACAAAAAAAATATTTTTTTTTCTAGCCCAAAAAATGCCATTTTGGTAATTTTTTTTTCAACTCGGAATAAAGGGAAAAATCTTAAAATCAATATTGACTAATTAAAAATCAATCATCATACTCCCCAAAAAGAGGAGAACAACAGTATGAGCAAAGAAGAACTGCACAGTATGATTGAAAGGGAACAGCCCAACATATGTCAGATGGTGGTGTACAAGAACAATGAGATGGAAAACTTAGCTAAACACTGTATGAGTTCAAGCCCCCCTACACCAGCTGGCCTAGCTTGCTGCTGATGAACTCGCACTTGGTGTTCAGGTCTATGGATTTGGTCTTTAGCATCAGGCGGTTTGGATGCTGGGGATCCAGGGATATTGACGACGGATCTGACTTTATCATGCCAAGGAGCTTGTCCACGTTCACCTTTGCCACCTTGCTGAATTCCACCGTTGCAATCTGCTTTCTTTCGATTAGAGAGCTTATGCTCAGTTTTGTGCAGATGATCCTGATTCCAGCAAGATTAAGGAGGCTGCTTACTTCCGCGGGTACCGGTCCAAACCTGTCGTTCAGTTCCTCGCTAATTGCCTCAAGTTCCTCATCCTTCTTGACTGCCGAAATCTTCTTGTACATTTCCATCTTTGTCTGGTCATCGCTGATGTAGGTGTCCGGAATGTATCCAGAATATTCAAGCTCAAGCATGACTTCCTCGGGTGCCATCCAGTCTGAATCGCTAAGTTTCTGGATTGCAGAGTTAACAAGATACAGGTACATCTCAAATCCAACTGCATGAATAGAATCTCCGCTCTGGTCCCTTCCAAGCAGGTCTCCCGCACCACGGATTTCCATGTCCTTCATCGCAATCTTGAATCCTGAGCCTAGTTCCGTAAAGTCGCCTATTACCTGAAGCCTCTTCATCGCATCTTCCGACAGTGCCTTGTGTTCTGGGTAAAAGAGGTATGCGTATGCCTTTCTGTCGCTTCGTCCGACACGTCCCCTGAGCTGATACAGCTGGCTTACTCCGTACATGTCCGCACGGTCTATTATGATTGTGTTTACGTTTGGAATGTCTATTCCGTTTTCGATAATCGTGGTCGCAACAAGGACGTGGAAACCTCCCATCTTGAACCTTCGGAATATGTCGTCAAGTTCCTCTACGTCCATCTGTCCGTGTGCCGTTTCTATAAGCATCTCAGGAACTATGTGCTGGAGCTTTATGCGTGTTTCCTCAAGGGATTCCACCCTGTTGTGGAGGAAGAATACCTGGCCGCCCCTGCTTACTTCATTTCTTATTGCCGCCGCGATTTTTTCTTCCGAATATGCCTCAACCGAAGTTTCTATGGCCTGCCTGTTCTGCGGTGGAGTTGCAAGGAGAGATATGTCTCGGATTTTCAAGAGGCTCATGTGCAGGGTCCTTGGAATCGGGGTTGCGCTCATGGCAAGACAGTCCACGTTGTTCTTCATCACCTTGAGCTTTTCCTTGTCCTTTACCCCAAAGCGCTGTTCCTCGTCGATTATCAAAAGTCCCAAATCCTTGTAGATAACGTCCTTTTGAAGGATCCTGTGCGTTCCAATCAAAATGTCGATTTGACCTTCCGCAAGAAGACTCAGAGTTTTTTTCTGGTCTGCGGGACTTATAAAGCGTGAAAGCTGCGCGATTTTTACAGGGAAATTCTTAAAGCGTTCAACTGCATTTTCGTAATGCTGTTCGCTCAAAATCGTTGTCGGGGCAAGGAATGCAACCTGTTTTCCACCCATAACCGCCTTGAATGCCGCACGCATTGCAATCTCGGTTTTGCCGTATCCTACGTCTCCACACACAAGCCTGTCCATCGGTACGGGGCGTTCCATGTCTGCCTTAATCTCTTCCGTTGCAGAATACTGGTCTGCCGTGTCCTCGTATGGGAACGCCGCTTCAAATGCCGCCTGCCATTCTGTATCCTTTGGGAATGAAAATCCCCTTGAAGACTGTCTTTTGGAGTACAGATCTATGAGTTTTTCCGCAATTTCCTGTGCCTTTTGCTGTGCCCTTGCCTTTCTTGCATTCCAGCTCTTGGAACCGATTTTGTCCAGCTTCGGAGTTGAATTTTCATTTCCGATATAGCGCTGAACCATGTTGACCTGTTCAATGGGTACAAAGATTGACTCCTCATCCGCATATTCAAGCTTGATGTAATCGCGTTCCGTGCCCGCTGCCTTGATGCGCTCGATTCCCTTAAAGAGGCCGATTCCGTAATTTGCATGGACGACATAATCTCCCGTGTGCAAGTCGACAAAGGTGTTAATTGCCTCTGACCTTACTTTCCTAAGGCTCTTTGGCGTGTGTTTCTTGCGTCCAAAGATTTCGTTTTCCTGGATTACAAGAAG
>DBWR01000065.1:30048-38462 GCA_002309305.1 Treponema sp. UBA1233
TTGTATCCTCCGGGGTAATGTACTGCCTTACCACTTCCTGCAGACGAAGCGCCTGGTTCGGGTTGTCCGCAAAGACGTAAACATGCCAATGGTCCTTTTGCTTTTGTTCTAGCTGTTCCTTAAAGTAATTGATGTTTCCCAGATAGTTTTCGGCAGGCTGGCTGTGCATGCGGAATGTTGCGGGACTTGTGGAATCTGTTCCCGTTTCATCTGTACCCTCTGTTTCAGCCTTTTCAGAAGATGGAAGTGAGCAAAAACGCAGATGCCTCTCGTGCTGGCCCATTAGGGTGCCAAAGTCCAGTAGCATGTAGGATGGCGGAAGGACAGGAAGGTTTTGTCTTGCGGTGCGGTATGAGACTTCAAATTCATTCCGGTAGACATCCTGAGTATTTGAAAGCCGTTCCCAGTCGTAGCAGAAAATGGTGTCGTCATCATCAATATAATCTATAAACGAATAAAGCCTGTCCCATAAAACCGGATAGAAAAGTTCCTCTCCCTCGCTCTCACGGTTTACGGCAAGTTCCGTCAGGATGCGCTCCTTTTCTTCCTTTGCTTTTGGAGTAAAAGCAAGGTGTACTTGATCCGTCTTGTCATAAAATACGCTGCTTTTATCATCATCTTTTTTTTCTTTTATTTTACCAGAAGAAAATGAATGGTCCGTGCCGCCCTTTTTCTTTTGCTCATCGTATTCTGCAAAATTATTTACTATTCCGCCTTTTTCCTGATTTTCAAGAACTTCCTCCAGTTTTGACACAAGTTCATCAGTCCATAAGACTTCCTTCATCGGGTAAACCAAAAGGGAATCCTTGTTTTCTTTTGAGGATTGCGTTTCCACGTCAAATGACTTGATCTGCTCAACCGTATCAAAATCAAAGACAATTCGGTCAGGCCTTTCTTCTCCCGGCATGAAGATGTCCACTACTTCACCACGGATGGCATATTCACCCCTTACCCCTACCTTTGGAACACGCAGGTAGCCCATAGAGGAAAGACGCTCGGACAACTCCATTATGTTAAGGTTCTGGGATTTCCTTATCCTGAAAAGCCATTTTTTGAGGTATTGTGGGGGTGGCAAAGGAGAAAGAAGAGCCCTTTGTGATGTAATGAAAATCCTGGGTTTTAAAGAGCCCTGATTCTTTTGAGTCATCCTTGCAAGTACGCTGGCCCTTGCCCCAAACACTGCAGATCCCTTTCCCGCGGCACGATACGGCAGCATACCCCACCACGGAAAGACATGAACTTCCGCATCTTCGCCAAACACAGTCAGAATGTCAGATTCACATTCCTCGGCTTCCTTTTGGGTTGCAACAAAAATAATGATGTCCTGCTGTTTTGCCTGTATCTTTCCGTTGTATTGGAGGTTATGTATTATGAGGGAGTTCTGATACTTGAGCCATTCGCTTATGAAAAAGGCCGGGAGGCTTCCGTACAATCCCTGAATGCTTATTGGGAATTTGCTTTTCGGGTCATTTCCCGCAAGAACCGTCTGTTTAAGCTCTTTCCATGAGGAGATTAAGGGAATAATTGAATTTGTTGATAATGAATTTTTCATAATCTACCGATATATAAAGAAATACCGAGATGTTGTCATCTCAATCTACATTGTCTGATATTCAGACGGGAGTTGTATCGTGAAACGAATACTGTTAAGCATTATAACTGTTTTTTGTATTTTTGCACAGAGCCTTAGCGCGCAAACCTACGTTCAGTCTACGAAGCCGTTGGAAAATGCAGAAATCTCTGTAAAATTCTATAACCGAACCTTGTACTATCCCGGAAGCGGAGAAGAAAACCCGATTTACGTTCACATAACAATCCGCAACACAGGAGCAGATACACTCAGATTCAAGCTGGCTGATGATAGGGCATTCAGTGTAGACTTTAAGGCTGTTGATGCAAAGAACATCAGGTTGCCGGAAAGCGCTGCCATAACAGAAAAAAGGACTACCAGTCAGACAGTTTATTTCCGTGAAATAGCACTTGAACCTGCCGAAGAATATTCTTTTGTAGAAAACGTCAAGGATTATCTGGACATCACAAATCCTTCAATTTATTACCTTACAGCTACATTCTACCCAGACCTTTTCCGCAACAAGAGCACGGCAATTGAATCAAAGAGGCTTTCCCTCGAGGTTCGCCCTTCTCCGACAGTCGCATCATCATCTTACATTCCTGTAGAGACTGGAACAGCTTCAATTCTTGAGGCAGAAGCCATCAGTCCTGACAAGGTTGTTGAACAGACAATCATTGCCCGCCAGCAGGGAGCTTGGGACAAATTCTTCCTCTATATGGATATCGAGGCAATACTCAAGAACAATACAAGCAGAAACCGCCGTTATAATGCAGCCAGTGCAGACGAAAGGATTCAGATGCTCCAGCAGTTCAAGGCCGATTTGATGCAGAGCAGGATTGACACTGACATCGTTTCTATTCCTTCAAAATTCGAGATTGAGACAACAACATATTCACAGACACAGGGAACTGTAAAAGTTCTTGAATGGTTCAGGAACACGACATTCACTGAAAAGAAGCGTTATACCTACTATGTACGTCAGCGTGACGGAATCTGGCAGATTTATAACTATACTGTTGATAATCTTGGAACACAGAACTAAAAGATTATGGGAAGTTCAGAAAAAAAACCGAAATATTTTTGTGAGAACTGTGGAGAAGAAGTAAACGCAAAGGCTCGTTTTTGCCCTCATTGCGGAAAATTCTTCTCCTCCGTTCGATGCCCAAATTGCGGACATACCGGCTCAGTCGATAGCTTTAAGAAAGGCTGTCCGGCATGTCATTATGCAATCAGTGAAGAAGAACTCAGGGGAGAAAGCATTCCCAAAAAAAACACTTTGTCTCAGACTATATCTTTGCAGAAAAAGAAAAGGACATTCAGGCATTTTCCTTCCTACAGCGGAAATACAGCATCCATTTCAGGAGATACTCCGGTCTGGCTCATGATTACAAGCATCATTGTTTTGGTTGGTCTTGTAATCACAAGCGTTTACCTTTTTGCAAAATAATTGAATAATCAGTACATTTATCAGTTTATTCCGCAACCTCGTGCCAGGGCTTCCTTGTAGACATCAAGATACCCTTGTGCCGCCTTGTCCCATCCGAATGTCTTTTTCATTCCAGCCAGCTGCATTTTCTTGATGTGATCCTTTCGGTTGTAGTATGCCCATACGGCCCATCCTACGGTATCATATACTGCACGTGGGGTTAACTGGTCAAAGAGGAATCCTGTTCCATCTCCTGTTGCTTCATTGTAATTCTCTACAGTATCAGCAAGTCCTCCAGTGCGCCTTACAATCGGCAAGGTTCCATAAAGCATGGAATAAATCTGGTTCAATCCGCAAGGCTCATATCTTGACGGCATAAGGAAGAAGTCACTACCCGCCTCTATCAGATGGCTCAAATTTTCATCATATCCGATATATGCCTTCATGTTTGGAAGCTTTGACTGCAGGGTGTTGATTTCGCTCTCACACCATTTTTCTCCGCTGCCAAGGACTACAAACTGAATCTTCATGTCGGTACACATCTGGTATATCGAACCGTAAGTCGGGGCAAAGACTTCCGCAATACCCTTCTGGTCTACGAGACGTGTAACTATTCCAAAGAGCGGAACGTTGGGATCTACTGGAAGTCCCATCTTTTCCTGAAGTGCTGCCTTGCACTTTGCCTTTCCTGACATGTCTTTTGCGGAATAATTGAATGGAATCCTCTTGTCTATTGCGGGGTTCCACTGCTCCACATCTGCACCGTTCAAGATTCCCCTTATTACATCGCTCCGTATGCGCAGAAGGCCATCCATGCCGAATCCACCTTCGATGGTCTGGATTTCCTTTGCATAAGTCGGAGAAACCGTGGTTATCATGTCTGCAGAAGAAACACCAGCCTGTAGGAAATTGATTCCGCCAAGGTGTTCAAAACCAGCACCGTAATAAAGCCCCCAGTCTATTCCCAAAGCGGGGAACTGTTCCTTGCCGTACTGTCCCTGGTAGCCCTGATTGTGGATTGTAAGTACAGATGCAGTAGATTCAAAACCGCAGTAACGGCATACATGCTTAAGAAGAACCGGAGCTAGACATGTTGACCAATCGTGCGCATGAATTATGTCGGGATACCAGCCTATTTTCCTGCAAAGCTGGAATGCACCGTGGCATAATACTGCAAATCGATAGGGGTTATCATGAAAATCCGTTTCAATTTTTGTACCATAAACGCCGTCACGTCCAAAGCACTGTTCATGGTCGATGAAATATACAGGAAGTGAATCACAGCCTGGCATGGAGGTATAATATACCGCAGTCCATGTCTCAACCTGACCTGCCGCAACAGCCATTGGTCCTGAAAGCAACTGGAGTTTTTTGCGGTCTATCTTATAATAACGCGGCATGACGATTTTTACATCATGTCCCATTTTTGTAAGCTGAATTGCAAGTGCACTGACCATATCTGCCAGACCACCTGTTTTTGCAAAAGGAACAACTTCCGCGCTCACCATCAGAATTTTCATGTAAAACCTCCTGTTACTTTCGTATGATATTTCTATAAATCTTTCATAGCGGCTGTAAATGCCTTTCTTGAATTGATTATGCTCTGTTCACTGACACAATAAGCCAGACGGAAATATCCCTTTCCACCGAACGCGCTACCTGGGGATGCCAGTATCAGGTATTTCTTCATATAATCGCAGAATGCCATGTCATCGTCGCCGTATTTTTCCGGGACCTTACACCACATGTAAAAGGCACCTTCCGGATTTGCATGTTCAATTCCAACGTCATCCAGAATCGACACTAGTTCATCACGGCGCTTTTTGTACAAGCTGAAATCTGCATCAGCATCCCAAGTTTCTGCAACCACCCTCTGCATGAATCCTGGTGCATTGACATAACCCAAGGTACGAGTCGTAAATATGCATGCGGCAACAAGATCATCCTTATCTGGACAGGCTGGATTTACACAGATATAACCGATTCTTTCACCAGGCAGGCTGAAATTCTTTGCAAAAGATGTCACAACCACAGAACTGGGATAAACAGGGAATGCCGGGGCAACCTTTATTCCGTCGTATACAATGGCGCGATATGGCTCGTCACAGATAAGATATGGCATTCTTCCGCATTTTTTTCCATGCTCGGTAAGCACGTCTGCCAGCTGCTTTAATTCTTCTTCTGAATAAACGCGTCCTGTTGGATTATTAGGGCTGTTTATAAGCAGGGCTGCGGTTTCCGGTGTAAGTGCCTTTTTTATGGCTTCTACGTCAGGTGAAAAGTCACTTTTTGAAGGAACTTCTATCAGTGTACCACCATAATTGCGTACATAATGGCGGTATTCGGTAAAGAATGGAGATGGAACCACAACATTGTCCCCTGGAGACAAAATGGCCTTTAGAAGGGCGTTTATTGCACCTGCGGCACCCACGGACATTACTACACAGTCCCCCTGAACAGGAACTCCCTGCTCTTTTGCCGTCTTTTGTGCCATAGCTTCCCGTGCAAACGGATAACCGGCGTTGGGCATGTATCCATGAAAGTTTTTTTCACGTATTTTGGCCAGTTTTTCTATTGCTTCCGCTACTTTTACAGGCGGATCCAAGTCGGGATTCCCCAGGCTAAAGTCAAAGACGTTTTCATCTCCATGAATCGCCTTTAGTTTTATCCCTTCCTCAAACATTTTTCTGATTACACCTGCACCCTTGCTGGTCATTGTTTCCTTAATATATGGTGAAATAGGCATAAAAAATAACTCCTGATATTTATTTTTTTTGTAATTATATCACAGTTTGGTGGTTTGTACAAATGAAATGTCAATAGATTGAAGGTCAATTTATTGACTACTCTAGCCATTTTCTTGAAAAAATGGTATTATGGAGGCATTATGATGCGTTTGAACAAATTTACTCTTTCAATCATTGGTATTGCAGTATTGGCATTAAATTCACTTGTGGCCCTTCCCGCTTCTTTCAACGACAATCTTTCTGCCGCTGATAAGGCGAAACTTGAAAAAGGTGAAATGGTCATCAAAAACCTTAAATCCGTAAAAAACATGAGCATAAGTAACAGTGCTCCTTCCGTACAAAAGGTAATTGATACTGTCAAAAAGCTGAAGCCGGCATATCTTGCAGAAGTCATCAAGGTTTGTCCATATGAAGGAAACGAAAACCTGCTGGAAAGCTTTGAGAGTTCAATTCTGGATGTTTCTTCTTATGTGGGAATTCCATATTATTCAGAACGTGCCGAAGAATGGTATGACCTTTATTCCAGCGCCAAGGTAATCTCCAAGACAAAGACTTCCAACGGATACGATCTGGTTGCGGACCTCGAAATGGAACCTTTTGGAATCATCAACACTTCAATCCATACGGAACGCGGATCAGACTATTTTTACTATGAGTCCACAAACTTGAACAAGCTCAAATACTATGACAAATATACATGCGTCAAGGAAAAGAATATGAAATCCCTCGTCGTCATAGTCAGAGTCGGAGATTCATGGGTACTTTATGGAGTTGGAGCCGTTGACGCACCAAGCATCTTCTTCCTTAAGGAAAGGGTTGAAACTTCATTCATGAACCGTATCAAAACATTCTGCACATTCTTTTTCAATAAAAACAAGGGAAAATTAAATTGAAAGGCAATTCATTTTCTGACATAGTAATTCTGGCGGGAGGCATAGGTGAAAGGCTTTGGCCTGCTTCCCGACCGGACAACCCCAAGCAGTTCATGAAGCTCAATGATGGAACTTCTTTTTTGCAGGCCTCCATAATAAGGGGGCTTTCTCTTAATCCACTTGGTAAAATCCTTATAATCACAAGGGCAGACATTCTAAAGCAGACATGCGACCAGTGTGCTGAACTCAAGTCCATACTGTCTGAAGATGAATGGAAAAAACTGGAACAGGACCTGTGCATAGTGGCAGAACCTGTTGCACGCCATACAACCGCACCCATTCTACTTGCCTGCCGATATATAAGGGCCACAGGAAGGAATGACGGAACTGTTCTTGTCCTTGCAAGCGACCATGTCATATCTCCAATTGAAAGCTTTGTGTCTGACTGCCAGAAGGCGGCGGAACTTGCAGAAAAGGGTTCTTTTGTGTGTTTTTCCATTCCCCCAACAGAGGCGTCTACAGGATACGGATACATCAAACAGGGTGAAATATTGGATGGAGACAGCTCATGCTTTAAGATTGCCCAATTCAAGGAAAAACCTGAAGCAAAGACAGCCCGTGAATATCTTGAAAGCGGACAGTATTTTTGGAACAGCGGAATGTTCGGATTTACATGCTCATTTTTTGAAAGGGAACTGTCAGTCCTGGAACCGGAAGTAACCAGGGCATTTGAAGTTTTTGATGATGCCGCATACCCTCAAAGCAAAACACTTGAAGGAATACAATATATTGATGATTGGGAACCGATGTTAAAGGCATACCAAACCGTTCCAGCAATTGCCGTAGACAATGCAGTTGCGGAAAAAACAAAACATTCGGCCTCAGTAAAGGCTTCTTTTGATTGGGATGATGTCGGAAGTTGGGACGCTTTTGAAAAGCATTTCTGCAGGAATGAAGGTGAAGTTGCATCGGAAAACTCAAACAACAATTTTGTCTATTCGGACATTCCTGTTGCCCTTTGTGGAGTTGATGATCTTATTGTCGTCATAAAGAACGGAAAAGCCCTTGTGATGAAAAAATCATCCAGCAATCTAATGAGGAATCTTGTAAAAAAGGTCCGGGAAAACTCCGGCAATCCATAATCTCTTAGATACAATCGGAATAATCTCAAGTTTCATCTCTGTTGACGATAGTCTATTAAAATTCTATAATATGGACATGAACAGACGATTAATTACATCCGCATTACCTTATGTAAACAATATCCCCCACTTGGGCAACCTTATTCAAGTGCTCAGTGCAGATGTCTTTGCACGCTTTTGCCGGAGTCGCGGCTATGAAACCCTTTATGTATGTGGTACCGATGAATACGGAACTGCAACAGAAACCAAGGCCCTGGAAGAAGGAAAAACATCCAGGGAACTCTGCGACTATTATTTCAAGCAGCACGATGAAATCTACAAATGGTTTGACATTGCCTTTGATAAATTCGGACGCACTTCAAACGACGAATGTACGGAAATAACCCAGGAAATCTACAAGGATCTGGAGAAAAACGGATACATTACCGAACACGAAAACAAGCAGCCATTCTGCCCAAAATGCCAGCGCTATCTTGCCGACCGTTTTGTAAGGGGAATATGCCCCAAATGCGGCAGTGATGATGCACGTGGCGACCAGTGTGACAAATGCGGTTCTCTTTTGGATCCTGTTGACCTGATTTCCCCACGCTGTTCTACCTGTGGAGCTGAACCAGAAATCCGCAGCACAAAGCATCTTTACATAAACCTCCCTGC
>DBWR01000021.1:0-14723 GCA_002309305.1 Treponema sp. UBA1233
GGTTCGAATCCTCCTTGGGGAAATAAGGCTGGCCCAATAAGTCAGCCCAATTTTTTTTATGGTCCCTTCGTCTATCGGCTAGGACGAAAGATTCTCAATCTTTAAAGATGGGTTCAACTCCCGTAGGGACCGTTAGTAAGACTCCTATAAAGGGGTCTTTTTTTTTGGTGGTATTGCAAGTTTTACCGGTTTTTTGCATGCAAAAAATGCGAGCCTTCGCGAGCAAGGTGAAACTTGTAAGCAGGCGAAGACTGCTAGTTGAACCCCGAAGCTTCCGCCGACCAGGTGGGAGGAAGAGGCGCACGGATGCGCCGGCAGGAAGCGTAGGCGTGGTGGAGAGAGCGAACAGGAGTGAGCGAAAGGAACCTTCAACTCCCGTAGGGACCGTCAAGTAAGACTCCTATAAAGGGGTCTTTTTTTTGCCCACGAAAATGCGGGCAAAGTCTGCAACAATCAACCGTAAACTTCCCAGAGGTAGGTTCTTCTTTTCCTTATCTTTCCCTTGCTCCACCATTCATATTCATAGAATTCCTCATGCTCTACATCGTATGTTCTAAGACACTTGTACAACATGTCGCCGGATTGGGAATAAGCATATTCCACTGTTGTTCCATTGCTGTAGCTTTCTTTTATGAGGTTTCCGTTCTTGTCATAAGTGTAGTCTACAGCTTCTCCGATAGACGGTTCCATATGGATCAGGCGGTTCTGTTCGTCGTAATAATACCATTCGCTGCTGATGATGGCATCTCCCTCAGGATCTTCAACCTGGTATTTGGACAGGTTACCGTTTTCATCATAGGTATAATGACCAACAAGGCCCGTGCTGGTTTTGTCTTCAATCAGCTTGCCCTTTTTGTCATAGGTATACCATATTTCATGGCCGTCAGTGTCTGATGTATGAATCAGGTTGCCTTTTTTGTCGTATTCATATTCCGTTACATAATAGTTGTATCCCATTTCTGATTTGACGAGCTGGTTCTTTTTGTTGTAATAAAAGGTTGTTGCCGGCGCTACGGAAGGTTCATCACTCATGATCCTTCCCTTTTTATCATAGTCTTCAACCCTTACAAGCTGAACATCCCTGGTAAGGTCTCCTTTTCCTGGAATACTGAAGGTCTTTTCCTCTGCGTTGAGGAAAATGGCGGTAAAAGCCAAAAGAACGGCTGCAAGTGCATGTTTTTTTGTAAGTTTAATCATGTGTATACTCCTTGTTAAGTACAGTTTATATTAATATAACAATTTACAGCGGATATTATAACATAAAATTGAATTATTTCCATATTTTTTGTCTGTTATTCGTGCGGCGGGGTATGGTGATTCAAACGGCATTAAAAACGAAATTTTAGGTATGTCCATTATCTTTAAGCGAATTTATGCCGATAATCAAAAGGATAAGGTGTAGTGTTTTTATTGATTGCTCACTTTACAATACTGAGGTTTGAGTATAAAATAGGTTAGGGATATGGCCAAAAACGGAAATGATTCAACATTTAATGAACTCGTAACGGAAATCAGCAATGAGGAACGCACAAGAATTCTCAAGGGCATGAAACAGGGGCAAACTGTCGAAACCTCTGCCGTTAACAATGACTATGAGCAAGAAAAAAATCAAACCGCAGAATCATCCCTAAAAGAACAGTTGAAAAAACAGTCGCTTTTCCTGCAGATTTGGTATTGGATCAAGGCGACATTCTCCAATACTTCAGTCGAGGATGTGTTTAACAAATCATTGGTCAGTGCGATTGCAAGGGAAATTGAACATACATCACCTGGAATCATTGATTTCCGCAAAAAGAGCCTGACACTTGGCTTTTATGATAAATTCTGCCAGCTTAAAAAGGCAGCTGATTTTTTTGCCCCCTATCTTTCGCTTTATGAAGAAAACCCCGGTGCCATGTACACAATGCTGGGTATGATAATAGTTCCATCCGTAAGTTCTGACATTGAGAGGGAAAGTGATCCGTACCAGTATGCCTTGGACAAAGTTGTTACAGCAGAAATGAAGTCAATCCTCGTGCAGAAGATGGACAAGATTCTTGACGGCATTTCTACGGCAAAAAAGTCGGAGATGTATGCGGCTGTCCGTGGAATTGAATGGCTGCGTCAGTTTGTAAAAATACCTTTCTCCAGGATTATCTCAAAGTTTTCTACAAATCAGGAAGGGATGTGCAGCAGTTTGTTCGGTTTGGTAAAGCCAGATTTTTCTGAACTTACACGAGTAATGAGCAATTATGTTCCGCTTACGGACGATACCGTTCAGGCACTATACCTGTTCTTCCAGCGCAAGTCAAAGATTTCTGGATTTGCAGATGGAGTGGAAGAAGGTGGAGAAGGTGGAAAGGAATTTGCCAATGCCGCCGCCACACAAAACTCGGTCATCAAGATGTTCGTGCAGACAGTGCCGATATACAAGCTTGCAAAGGTTGTTTACGAAAACTCTCAATATATTCCGGAAGCCTATGGTGGAGGAGAAGACTGGTTCCAGAAATACAGGGCTCAGTGGAAACTGATGTTTGAACGCAGGTGGAACAATTGGGAAAGCGACTGCAAAAAGGAAAAGCTCAAAATCAAGCTGATGAGTTATTTCAGGATGTCAAAATTCCCTCTGTTCCCATACAGGCCTTGGGAAAAAATCGATGGTGGTCCTTTGTTCCATTACGAACTGACTCTGGGATTCATACATTCATTCTTTAAAAACGAATTCCCCACATTCAATCAGGCTCTTGCCCAAACATCTGTGGAAGGTGATTTCGCACTCAAGGAAAACAGGGTTGAATTCTCAGAGACTCTCAACCTTCTTATAAAAATCAACGACAGTCTGGAGCTTCTTGCAAGTCAGCTTTCTCCGGGCGGTGAATATGGCCAGCAGTTTACAAAGTGGGAGAATACCAAGACCAGGACTAATACTGATACTGTAATTCTGGACGGCACGATGGAAGAAATTGATGCGGCTGCAAGTGACATAATAAACCAGTTTGGAAAAGCATGCCGTTCAATGCGCAATTTGATGAGCGGCATCCTGTCGGAAAAAATAACTGCCTATTACGGTCCTCTTGTGAACTTGATGCGTCTTGGCGGACGTGAAAACAAGGAGTTCAGGGAAAAACTGGGCAAGGCAAAATTCAGCATAGATCATTCATACGAGATTTTGCAGGAGATAGAACCCTTGGATCTGTCCATCGGTGAATAGATGAGGCAAATCCGGCAATCATTCGGCTGGAGGGCTGGGGAGGGAATGATGAACGGCGACTCTTTTTTTACTGGTTCATTTTACAGCCACGGTAATCCATGCACTTCCGGTCCAACAATCGGCATGACCTTGAAAAAAGCAGGATCAATGCGGTTCAGGTGGAACGAACAAAATCCCAACAGACAGGCCTTTCTTTCAACTCTGGCTGGCAGCGAAAAACAGATTGCCGCAGTTGAACTTATTCATTCCCAGACTGTGTTTGCCGTAGAAAATGCGGATGAACTGTTTGAATGTCAGGGGGACGGAATAATCACGACCAACAGGAACATAATTCCGGTAATAACTGTTGCTGACTGCATGCCGATTTACATTTATGAACCAAACACAGGTGTTTTTGGAATGCTTCATTCTGGATGGAAGGGAACTGGAATCGTAAGGAATGCGATAGAGCTTGCACAAAAAAAATACGGCTCCAAACCGGAAGACTTCTGCATCGTTATGGGACCACACATCCACGACTGCTGCTACAATGTTGACGAGGAACGCGCCCAATACTTTCGTGTGAATTTTACTCCCGACTGTGTAAAGGAGATGCTGCCTTCGACTCCTGGATTTAACCCCGAAAATCCATTCCGGTTCAAGCTTTCCCTTGCAAAAGCAAATTTGAGCATACTCAGGGAAATGGGTTTGGACGAACAGAGCATCTGCGTATACAATGAATGTACATGCTGTGATTCCAAATTCGGTTCTCACCGCAGGGAAACAATGGCACTCCCGCCAGATACCGATATTGAAACAAGACAAAGGAGCTTTACAGTACAGGCCGCGTGGGTTAAATTTAATTAAGAATTAAGAATTAAGAATTACGCATTACGCATTACGCATTACGCATTATGAATTACGCATTATGAATTATGAATTATGAATTATGAATTGCCTCCGCTTGTTTTTTTTCGCTTATCTCATTATAATGTATCAAACATTTTACAAAATCGATGTGGGGGAAAATCATGTCAGAAGAAGTCAGGGTACGCTATGCACCGAGTCCTACGGGATTGCAGCATATTGGCGGTGTAAGGACGGCCCTCTTTAATTATCTTTATGCCCGTTCAAAGGGTGGAAAATTCATTTTGCGTCTGGAAGATACGGACCGCACCAGATATGATGAAAAATACGTGGACAACCTTTATGACACCATGGCATGGCTCGGAATTGACTGGGATGAAGGTGGAGACAAGGGCGGAGAATACGGCCCCTATGTTCAGAGCGAGCGCTTTGAGCTTTATAAGAAATATGCCCAGGAACTTGTGGAAAAGGGAGAGGCATATTACTGTTTCTGTGATTCAGAACGCCTGGAAAGAATCAGGAAGATTCAGACAGAAAACAAGATGCCGCCAGGATATGACCGCAACTGCCGCCATCTTACTCCGGAAGAAGTAAAGGAAAACCTTGCCGCCGGAAAACCCTATGTAATACGCCTTAAGGTTCCGCTGGAAGGTGAGACCAAATTCTATGACCATCTTCTTGGTGACATCATCTGGAAGAACGAGGACATTTCTCCGGATCCGGTTTTGCTCAAGAGTGACGGTTTCCCGACATACCACCTTGCAAACATTGTTGACGACCATCTGATGAAGATAAGCCACGTAATGCGCGCACAGGAATGGATTCCTTCGACTCCGCTTCATGTTCAGATGTACCGCAGTTTTGGCTGGGAGCATCCTGAGTTCTGCCACCTTCCTATGGTAAACGGAGCAGACGGCAAAAAGCTTTCCAAGAGGCATGGTTCAACTAGCCTTAATGAATTCAGGGCAAGGGGATACCTTCCGCAGGCAATCGTAAACTATGTGGCACTTTTGGGCTGCAGCTACGAGGACGGACGTGACATGTACACCCTGGAGGAACTTGCCGCACAGTTCAAGCTTGAACACCTTAACAAGGCACCTGCAGTATTCGACTACAAGAAGCTTGAATGGTACAACGGACAGTACATACGTGCATTGACAGACGAAGAACTTTACAAGTGGACCCTGCCGTTCATTACCGGAACAGGGGATGCCGCACTGGAGATAAATCCCGAAAACCCGCAGCCAAAGCCAAATGTCGGACCCGAATATTCCGGTGTAAAACTCGGTGCAGACGGTGAGCCTGAATGTGTAGACCAGTCCATGAACATGAGTTCAGCCGAGGTAAAGGCCGCACTGATGAAGCTTATGCCTTTGATTAAGGAAAGGCTACATTTCCTGACGGATGCCGCAGAGATGGTTCACTTCCTGTTTACGGAACCCGCAGTTCCCGCAAAGGAAAACATCATTCCCAAAAAGCTTGATGAGGCAAAGACACGCGAGGTTTTGGTAAAGGCAAAGGATTTTGTCCAGAAGCTTCCTGAACTGGACCACGAGGCAAGTGAGGAACTGGCAAAAAAGTATGCGGAAGAGCTTGGCATTAAGCTTGGTGACTTTATGATGCCAATCCGCATGGCAGTAACAGGCAGCCGTGTTTCTCCACCTCTCATCGGTTCCATCCTGATTCTGGGAGTGGAAAAGAGCCTTGCACGCCTTGACCGCACTATTGCAGCCTTCTAAAATTGCTTGAATTATAAAGACATTTCAGTTTTCTGATTGAATGTCACGAGATTGTCTATTAAGTTTGTAAAGCAGTGTCATTCCGGACTTGATCCGGAATCTCAACGCTAATACATTGCTTTTTAGACAGCCTTGCGGCATTTTTTTTGCTTTTTGCAAAAAAATATAAATATTTTAGTGATATACCTTGACAGATGAGGTATAGTGTGATATAAATTAACTCATAAGCAGGAGGTATTCAATGCTGAACTTTTCGGAAATATTGCGAGGCTTGACGGATACCATAATCCTTGCTCGGCTTTCAGAAGGAGACAGCTACGGTTATCAGATCAACAAGACGATCAGTGAAGTGAGCCAGAACGCTTTTGTTCTAAAAGAGGCGACGCTCTACTCTGCATTCAGGAGGTTGGAGGAAAACCAGCTGATAACGTCCTACTGGGGCGATGAGGATTCGGGTGCCAGACGAAGGTACTACTCCATTACGGAGCGTGGTAGTCAACTCTATGATGAAAATCAAAAGGACTGGGACAGGATAGAGTCCATGGTCAAAAAACTGATTTATGCTTAATAAGGATTAAAGGAGATTTTATATGAACAGCAAGATTAAGAATTATGTGGACGTTTTGTTCAGGGATTTGCCAAATACACGTAAGACAGTGGAATTGAAGGAAGAGATACTTTCAACCCTGAACGATCATTTTGAGGCTCACATTGCAGAAGGAAAGGCAGAAAACCAGGCTTATACCGAGGCACTTTCTGATTTGGGTGATGTGGATGAACTTCTTGCAAAACTGGCTCCTGAGAAGGAACTCAAGTCAAAGATTGACGATTACAGGAAGGTGTCCGCAAGAAATACTGCCATAGCCGTCATGCTGTACTTTTTCGGTGCCATGGCGCTCATCTGTTTCCCGGGAATTGCATCCATGATAGATGCTGGAAATGAGGATCTGTTTGGCATAATTGGTTTTGGCGTTCTTCTGGTATTCTGTGCCTTTGCAACAGGACTTTTGATTTACACAAAAAAGAGCGTTCCTCAGGATGTGGAGCAGTATCTTGTTACAAGTCACAAAAAGACAATGGCAGGCAGCGGTCCCAACGGAGAATATACGGACAAGGACAAGTTCTGGAAGTCATTCTGGAAGCTGTACTGGCTTGTCGTTACGATAATCTATCTGGCTGTAAGCTTTACTACCGGCGCATGGTACATAACATGGCTCATCTGGCTCATTGCAAGTGCAGTTGGTCAGGCCATAAGGATGTTCACAAATTCACCGGTCGAAGACTAATTTTGGAGGCAGAACTTTATGCTTAGGAAAATATTGGGAATAATATGGGCTGTTATAGCTGTTGCCTTGATTGCACTGCTGTTAATGTTTCTTTTCAAATGGAAGGATTCTGGAGCATCAAATTTCTTCCGTTTCTTTAAAATTTCTATAGAAAGCAATGATGGTTTTGGAGGCAATGGCAATATGAAAAAACTTACAAATGAACAGACTTTGTCATCGACTATGACAGATTTAAGGGCAGAAGTTTCATCAATGGGAGTGGAGCTTGAGAGCACAGGAGTCTCTGGTGTAAAGATTTCATGCTATAATGGGGCGGAAAAATACCTTCAGTATGATTTGTCGGACGGGGTTTTGACCCTAAAGGAAACAAAGACTTTTCGTGCCTTTGCTTTCTCTGCACCAAAAGTTGTCATTCAGGTTCCTTCAAGGCAGCTGAACAGCATAAACGTACAAAAGACAAGCGGTTCATTCTCTGCCACGGGATTCGATGTGAATGATGTATACGTCAAGTCCTCAAGCGGAAGCATCAAGCTGGATGATGTGAATGCAAAAACAATACAGGCCATTTCAACAAGCGGATCTGCAACTATTTATGGCTCAAGCTATGATGACATGACCGTAAAGGTCTCAAGCGGAAGTGTAAAGATGGAGGGAACAAAGGCTTCTAAAGCTGATATTACAGCATCAAGTGGTTCAATAAAGCTTACAGACGTAACTTTTGATTCTCTTGAAACACATTCAAACAGCGGTTCATTAAAGGCCGAAGGAAAAATCGGCAAAGTCAATGCAACTGTCACTTCAGGATCAATCAAGTTGTCTGACAGCATAGCCTTGACGGGCGAGTCCAGCTTTGAGGCACACAGCGGCTCAATCAAGCTTTATCTGGTTCCAAGCCCTGAATACTTCTTTGAGACAAAGGTGTCATCTGGTTCCGTAAAGAACAACCTTGATTCCAACCGCATGGGTTCAGTTCCAATCAATATAAAGGCAACATCCGGCTCAATAAGGGTGGATCCACTGAACTAGAGGAACAGCACTCTACATAAGTAGTCCTTGGAAAAACATCCGGGGACTATTTTTTTTTCAACCGTAAAAATGCTTGTATTGATATAACTTTATAAATATGCTAGCATACAAGCTAATTTTCTAAGTCTATTTCATAAATTAGGAGAAAAAAATGAAACAGTCTAAATTCGTCCGTTATGCAAGATGGACGTCCTTACTTCTTTCTGCAATCATGGCCTTGAGTCTTCTTGCAGGATGTGCTTCTACTTCTTCCGGCGGTGACGTAAAGTTAAAGTCGGATAAATCAGTTGTGACGGGTACCATGGCAAACGGAATGTCATATTATGTACAGAAAAATTCCGAGCCCAAAAACCGCATCTCGCTTCGTCTTGTCGTAAAAGCAGGTTCAAACATGGAAGATGACGACCAAAAGGGTTTTGCCCACTTGATCGAACACATGGCATTTAACGGAACCGAGCACTTTGAAAAAAACGGCATCATCAAATTCTTTGAAGAGAATGGAATGAATTTCGGAGCAGATCTTAACGCATACACTTCATTTGATGAAACTGTGTACATGCTGGAAATACCTGCAGATAATCCAGAGGTTTTGGATCAGGCACTCCTTATTTTAAGGGATTGGGCAGCTGGCATAACATTCCCCGCTGATGAGCTGGAAAAGGAACGCGGAGTTGTCCGTGAGGAATGGCGCATGAGGTCTTTGGGTCTTAGCGCAAGGATTACTGACCTTCTTATTCAGCTTACGTTGAAAGGCTCTCGCTATGCAGACCGTCTTCCAATCGGTGACATGAACATAATCATGAATCAAAAGAGGCAGAGGCTTGTTGACTTTTACGAAAAGTGGTATCGCCCCGAGCTTATGTCCGTTGTTGTTGTAGGTGATGCTGATACTGCTACACTTGTTAATGTCATAAAGAAAAACATGGAAACAATCCCGGCATCAGAAAAGCCTGTCACAAAACCAGTCTACACAGTTCCAGAAAGCAATACAAAGACAGTTTCAACCCTCAGGGATCCTGAGCAGGCATATCCTTTGACACAGATTATGGCAGTCAACGAGGACTATCAGGCACCGCAGACAGAAAAGCAGTATAGAAGGAGCATTGTAGAAAATGTTGCCTTTACAATCGCAAACCAGCGCATCATGGAATTGAGCGTAAAACCGGATTGTCCATGGATTGGTGCAAACTATCTTGCAAGTTCCATTACAAACCACTCGCTGATGATGGGGCTTGCATTCGTTCCAAAGGACGGCCAGTATCAGAATGCAATGAAGCTGATGCTTGATGAATACGACCGCCTGCTGCTGCATGGAATTACTCAGGCTGAGCTTGACAATACAAAACTCGCAATGAGCTCCAATTTGGAAGCCACTTACAAGGAAGCTGCAAATACCACTTCTTCTGTCAGGGCTCAGAAAATTGTGTCGGAAATTGTAGCCGGTCAGACAAATGTTTCAGATGCAGATGCATACAGGCTTTCCAAAACCTTCCTTCCAAAAATCACAGTTGAAGAAGTAAACTCCGTCATCAGGGAAATGTTCCCGGATCGCGGAACAATCTGCCTTAACCTTGCACCTACAGGCGACAAAACCTTGCCGTCTGATGCAGTAATAAAGGATTTGTGGACGAATTACCGCTCATCAGAACTTGCCGCATACGAGGACAAGGAAACCTTTGACGAAATAATGAAGGCTCCTTCCAAAAAGGCAACTGTGGTTTCAAAGAAATCAATCAAGGAATTGGGTGCCACAGAATATGTCTTTGACAATGGTGCTACAGTTTACACAAAGAAAACCAACTACGAGAAGAATTCAATTTACATGAGTGCCTACAGCAAGGGTGGAAGCTATCTGTATGACTCAAAGGATTATCCTTCGTTAAAGACGGCATTGCAGGTAAGAATTCTGTCCGGCATTGGTGACATGGATTTCAGCCAGTTCAGGAAATTCATCAGTGGAAAGAACGTTTCATTCAACTTGAATGTAAGCAACACTTTTGAAAGCATGTACGCTTATTCCGGAAAGGAAGACGCAGAGATAATGTTCCAGCTCCTGTATCAGATTTTTGAAAATCCAAAGTTTACAGATGCGGGATGGAGCCTTACTATGGACGACATCAGAAACTCTGCCAAGTCATATAACCTTGAGCCTATGAGTGCATTCTCTAACAAAGTAAATGAACTCCTGTACAATGATCCGTACCGTTTCCAGGATATAAACGATGCCTATGTAAAGCTGGTTGACCGCAAGAAGGGTGAAAAACTCTTTACCGAGAGGTTCAGCAATGCCGCCGACTGGGCATTTATCATCGTGGGTGATTTTGACGAAAAGGCAATTCTAGACTACTGTTCATCTTACATCGGAAACTTAAAGGGTGACAGCTCTAAGAAAGAAACCGCAAAGGAACCCATGTTCAAGATTGGAAGCGGAATCAAAAATGCGGATGTCGTAAAGGGTAAGGAAGCTCAGGGAGCCGCATTCATCGGATTTGTAGGAAGCCAGACTTATCCGGAAGACATGACCGAAAGATGGAAGCAGGAGGCTTTGTTTGAACAGCTCAGTTGCCTGCTTGACATTCGCCTTAGGGAAGTAATCCGTGAAGACAAGAGCGGGGCCTATAATGTAAATGTAGGCGGTAATATAGATGGCAAAAACAACCGCTACTATATGGTTCCTGTTGTATTCTCATGTGACCCGACCAGAAGCAAGGAGCTCATTCAGGCTGCGGTAGAATGCATCAAGGACCTGCAGGCAAATCTTGTTGACGATTCATACCTCAAGACACTCAAGGAAACATACAGGCGAAACAAGGAGACAAACCTCCGTTCAAACTCCTGGTGGGCAAACCGCATACTGTACGGTGCATATCTGCAGGAAGAACCTTTGAGCGTGGCTGGTGATACCACTTCTGTTCCGTCATGGATTACAGCAGAAGCAATCAGGGATGCCGCCCGCAAGTATCTTCCGACAGACAACTATGTAAGCGCAACCCTGCGTCCGGAAAAATAATATCTTAAAAAAATAATGATTAACAGTTTGCAATAGGATTTGTTAACGCTGATCCTTCTTTGCAAACTGTTTTTTTTAGAATTGATATTGTGCCGAAAGACTTACAAAGCTGTTCTTTTCCCATGCGGAGAATTCGCTGTATTCATCCCTGCACCAGATGTACATTCCCTTTGCCGTGAGCGTAAGGTTCTGGTCTGGTTTGTATGTAAGTGACGGAAGAATCACGAGGTCTCCGTTTTCAATTCCATATAATGCAGTTATCTCCGGTGTAAGCCTGTCGTTCAGGAAAGATGTGGTAAAGTTGCAGACAATCTTGTTATTGGTATATCCATTCTTTGAATAGTCCACATCGTTTGCATTATATTCCGCATATTGATTTTGATTTGTGTCGCATTCATCTCCGTGAAGGATTAAAGTTCCAGTTTCCTGTACGTTAAGGTTTGCATTCCAGAATGGAAGGTCAATGTCGAATCCTCCAAGCCATGCGATTGAGTTATTGTGTACCCATGGATCTGTTCCGTCAAAATCATCGGTAAGGTTATATGCAAATTCTCCGCGCAAATTAAAATGCCATACTACAGTTGCTCCCTCCACAGCGAAAGTTTGCTTTCTGTCATAGTCAAGGGTTGGAAGAGAAAACTGCCATGCATTTGCCACCGCTAGAGATTGAAGTGCCTCTGACTGTGATTTGCCCTGTGAAATCAATCCTGCATAAGCGGCTCCTAAGGTTGTTGGATTTGATGCAATTGTTGCCTTCATTCCATCAATGCTTTCTATATAGCTTGAATAGTTTACGGACGGCTGCTTGTACCAACCGTAATAGTAGCTTGCACCAAAATCAAAAATACCAACTGTTCCAAGGATTCTTGCTCCGTACTGACTGTACTTTAGGTTCATGAGGTCCGGAAAAATTGAATCGGGATTAGAAGAAAGTTCATTTGCATAAGTGAGGTATTCAAGATAGGCTTTGTCTGCTGCGATGGCGGCCTGTTGTTTTGCGGCTTTTGCTGATGCATTTGTTTCTGCGGCGGCTTCTGCATTTGCGGCTGCAGCTTTGGCTTCAAGTCCCAAAAGATTCATGGAAACTATTTTTGTCGCACCGTCTGTAAGAGAAGAAAGTTGGGCGGGTTCCCATCTGCCCTCTGTTGCAAAATGGTCGGTGGGAAGAAGTGGAGTGTAAATTGCTTCCAAGTTGATGTTTGCGGCAGGGAAACTGTATGTGCCACGGATCATTGGAGTTGAAATGCGGCGGTCTATGTAGTCGGTGATTATAAAATCAGAATAGTCGTCGGCGTTGAAATTGTCAAACACGTGCAGTTTGTCACCTTTGCCCCAGACAACTTTGAGTTTGCCTGTCTCAAGCATGAGGTTTCCAAAATACCCGCGCAGGACCAGTTCGTCTACAATGTCCTCTGGATGTGACTTTACTTTTTCCGCATCAATTGAAAGTGTAATGTTCATGTCAGATTTGTTGCCGTCATATTTTAGGCTAAGTTTTCCTGATGGGGTTGCCTTGACCTCCATATCTTCGGCTTTGTCAGCATCAACGTATGCTCGGACTTCCACGGATGCACTGCCGTTTAATTCCAGTTTTGAAGAAGAAGCGGACTCATCTTCAAAATCACCGAAACTACCGAAATCATCAAAATCCTGTGCGAATGAGTTTGCCGAAAGAGCCAGCGCAAGACCTAAGAAAATTATTGCATTTGTTTTTTTCATAATGTCATTCTCCTTAAAACTGATTTTCTAAAAAATGGGGAAGGGTATTGAACCGGATTTGGATATGCCCCTCCCTGTGTTTTCTATGATGCCGGTTTATTTACCTGTGCTTAGGAATGTCTGGGTAAATACACGCTCAGGAAGAGGCTTGTCAACAACGACCTTCATAATCTTGAGTGTTGTGCTGTGGCCTGTCTGTACGTTCTTGAGTTTGTTTTCCATAGGCATGTCATATCCGTCAATCTTCTGGATGGTCAAGACTTCAAGTACTTTAACAAGCTTGTTGTTCTTGTCGTACATCTCTGTGTGAATCGGATACATTGTATTTTTGTCAATCCATGTAAGGCGGTAGTTGTACTGTGTGTCCTTTTTGTCAATTGGAATCTCCTTGATGACATAGCAGTTGTAGCTTACTCCGCTTTCGACTTTGATTGACTCCTCGCGCAGGAACTGGTGTTCGTCCTGTGAGACATCGCGTGTTGTAAGGTCATCGTAAGTTGCATCTGAACCCATGAAGGATTTTGAACCTTCACTTGAGTTAACACGACGTACAGATTTCAGGGCAGGAAGATAGATGAACTTGTCATCGGGTCCATTTTTGTTTGTAATCTGCAGGAAGCGTGTATCCTTGACAGAGGCTGGCCCCTTAAAATCCATTACGACATAGGTTCTTCCACCTTCCTCTTTTCCGTACTCAACAATCTGTCTGGCTTCTTTTGTGCCGTTTTTATCCTCAAGGGTCATTACTACCTGACTCTGAGAGAAGCTTGGTTTCTTGAAGTCGGCGACTTTGTTCATAATCTCATCTCCCCTGGCATCTGCAAAGGCGAGTCCACCAATAACAGCAAATGTTGCTGCGACCAATGTTTTAGTTGTTGTTCTCATATATATATCTCCTTAAAAATAGATTCATTTTTTGCTGATGAATTTCGGTGCATACATGTTCAAAAAGCCCGGTATTACTGTCATTGCAAGGAAGCTTGATGTGAACATTACGATTGCAACCAGAATTCCGATGTAACGAAGTACTACAAACTTTGAGAAGCAGAGTACAAGGAAGCCAAATCCTACAGCGACTGCATTGGTAACAATTCCGTGACCGCTTTTTCTGAAAGTCATGCGTGTCACTTCCTCAAGGTCATCGCTTTTTGTCCTTTCCTCCTTGTATGTGCTGAGGAAATGTATCGTATAGTCAATTCCGACACCAACTGCAACTGATGCAATGATGCTTGTAACAAGATCAAGGTTGATNNGCAAATCCCATGACCATGTAATTCAGTATGATTGCAAGTGCAAGAGGTACGGCTCCCAAAAGGCCTGCCCATCCGCTCTTGAATGAGAATGCGATAATGACGAACACACACAGCAAAGAGATCAAGAGGCTTGTAAGCTGGCTTGATACAATCATCTTTGTCATAGTGTATTCCATCTCTGCTGTTCCTGTTGCTTCCAATGTGTAACCTGCCGGGAAATGTTCCTCCGCGAATTTCTGTGCGGCTGCGATTATGTCGCCTGTTGTCTGGGTTGAATGATTCCTGAGCTGAACAGTTATGCGCATTATCTGAGGATTCATGTCATCGTCCACAAAGCGGTCAAGGGAACCGGAAAGCAATGTAAGGTAACCCTGAACGACACCGGCAAGTTCTTCCCTGCTTGCAACAGGATATTTTTCTGTATCATACGGAATCTCGTAATAGGCACTTCCGTTATAGTTCACCTGCTTTTGAAGTTCATCCACAATGTCTTCAACTTTTGCAGTCTTTCCTCCTGCGGCAATGTATGCCTTGTTCAGCATGGTGATGGCATCTTCTACTGTGATGTTCTGTTCCAATGCCTGTGCATAGGCTGTGTTTGGATCGGTCCATGTTGAATAATCGAAGTCCGTATTATCTTCTGTTGTTGCTGTT
>DBWR01000021.1:14748-15416 GCA_002309305.1 Treponema sp. UBA1233
GAAAAATCGTCAAAGCTGTCAAAATCAGAAAGATCATCAAAATCGTCCATGGCGGAAAAATCATCAGTCAATTCTGTGCCTTCTGCTGGTTCTATGCTGTCTGTTGTCGGGACATGCCATACCTGGTTAATCCTTTTGATAAAGTCCGTGAATGAGACAATCTTTCCAACATCGCTGAATTCACTTTCCATGTAGCCCTGCAGATCGTCAACGGCTTTAAGGATTTCCGGATTTGTGAGAGAGCCTTTGTCTGGACCCTTTACGTTGAGGTAGAGGCTGTTGGTTCCTGCAAACTGCCTGTCTATGTAATCCATGTCCTGCCTCATGTCGCAATCCTTGGGGAAATAGTTTACCAGAGCTGTGTCGATGTGAAGCATCTTGAGTCCTATGATGGAGATACCCACCATTACAATCAAAGAAAGATAAAGGCGTGGCTTGGATCCGCAGAAGAAATGGTAGATCTGATAAAGCGTGTCTCCCTGTGCCTCATCCGCAGTTTTTCCACCGCGAAGGCGACGTACGTTCTCCAATTTTTTTGCAAGCCTTTCACTCAGGTTATGCTTTTTATTGTGTCTTTCCTGTACCTTTTTGTAGTCCTTGAGCAAGAGAATGGCAGGAATCAATGTTATAGCGAGAATAAGGGAAATTGTAACTCCGATTGCCGTAAA
>DBWR01000021.1:15486-17343 GCA_002309305.1 Treponema sp. UBA1233
ACAGCCCTCATGACTTCTTTCAAACCGCTGAAAACTGCGTTGCGATATTTTTCTTTGTCGAGTTCACCTTCTGTCATGTCAAGAGCGACATAATAATGTGTAAGCACGTGGATGCCATATGCAGATCCGACTGCAATCAATGCAACAGGAATTACAGATGAAACCAGAGTAAATGTCACATGGAAAATAGACATGAGCCCCATTGTCCAGCTTGTAGACATAACCACTGTGATTAGCGGAAGAAGGGTTCCGTCCATAGTCTTGAAGCTGAAATAGAGTGAAAGCAAAACCACCACGATTACAAGTGGAATAAGACGGGTAAGGTCTGCGAGCATAAATTTGCGTGAGTTCTGCATTACGACAGGGTTTCCGTAAATCTTTACGTCAAGATTGTGTCCTTTTGTCGCTTCGTTTACGATTGCAGTAACATCATCAAGAACACCTTCCTGCATTTCAGCTTCACTGCGGATTTTCTTTTTGCCGAGTTTTTCTGCCAGTTCCTTTTCGTGCTCCTTGTCATAAGAGGCAAGTGTAACCTGCAGCTGGGTTCCGGTCATATTGTCGTTCATGATAACTCGGTTATACATTGCATCCCATTCGTTGAGCCGGTTTTGAATCTGCTCTATGTCTTCCGTAGAACCTGTGTAGGTGTCGGGGATAAGCTGGCTTGCGGAAATGGAACCGTCGGACTCGCATACAAAATCTATATGGGTGAGGGAGTCCACGTCGGAAACTTCGCTAAGCTCCAGGGACTTGTCTGTAATCTCACGGATAACGTCGATATACTCTGGGGTAAGGATTGTACCGTCCTTTGCCTCTAGGCTTACACCAATGACCATCATGCTTCCGAACTGTTCTTCCGTTTCTGAAAGGCGGGTATAGGATGCGTCCTTTTGCGGTAGGAACTGACGGATCGAGTTGTCAATTGTCAAATCCTTGATGAAAAATCCAAGAACACCGGTTATTACCACACAAAGCACGATAATTACTGGCGGGTGTTTGAAAAATCTTTTTGCAAAACTCATAAGTGCTGCTCCTTTTAATTGATTTCTTTTACTTAAAAGTTTAACAGTTGAAACGTTCAAACGCTTAAACGGTTAAACTTGTTAACAAATATAATCATTCCGCATGGAATAGTCAATAGAATTTTGAAAAAAAATCAGGCGTTCCTCAAAAAACATTTTGCCATGTTTGACAAAGGTAAAAACTCCTTTTATAATAGGGAAAGATAAAATGATAACAAAAGAAGAACTTCACCGAACAAGAGAAATCCTGCACTCGTGTCTGCCAATATTCATTGCATTGGGAGATGAATTCCGCCAGCAGCTGATTGTGGATATTGCCGCAGCAGGGGAGGCCGGAATCAACGTCACAGATTTGGCTGAAAAATCACAGCTATCCCGTCCCGCCATCTCGCATCATCTGAAAGTACTCAAGGATATGGGATTGATTACCCCGCGAAAAACAGGCACCCAGATTTTCTATAAAATTTCAATCCACAAAGATTTGGAAAAACTGTCAGACTTCATTAACTCCATCAGCCGTGTAATTGAAAGCCTCAAGGGAGAAGAAGAAAAGTAAGGTGGGGATATTCTCCGATTCTTGCTGTAATCTTACCGGATTTCGTTCCCGTTTGAGTCGTATTCAAACCGTCTCTCATATCCTTTGCTGTCCTTATAGTGGATTTCGTTCCCGTTTGAGTCNNGGGAGAAGAAGAAAAGTAAGGTGGGGTTACTCCCCGATTCAGGTCCTGTTTTATAGCAAATAATCTGAGTTAAATCGCACCTTGTCCAAAGCGACGGGGTGAAATATGAAAAGTGTGGAAGGAATCTATGGAAGAATATGAAAATCAAAAGA
>DBWR01000021.1:17414-22361 GCA_002309305.1 Treponema sp. UBA1233
TTCTTATAGTTGATTTCGTTCCCGTTCGAGTCATATTCATGCCATTCCTCATATCCATCACTGTTTTTCTCGTAGATTAAGTTGCCGTTCGAGTCATATTCATGCCATTCCTCATATCCATCACTGTTTTTCTCGTAGATTAAGTTGCCGTTTGAGTCGTATTCCCACCTGCTCTCCCATCCGTCGCTGTCTTTCTCGTGGATTAAGTTACCGTTTGAGTCATATTCACACCATTCCTCATATCCGTTGTTATCCTTTGAGTGCAGCAGATTTCCTTCCGAGTCATACCATTTTTCATCTCCGTTGTTTTCCTTTGAGTGGAGCAGATTCCCTTCCGAGTCGTACCACACCTCATCTCCATTAGTTTCCCTGCCGTATATTATGCGTCCATCGTCATAATGCCGCTCGTATCCGTCAGAGTCCCTTTCGTAGGTCAAGTGACCATTTTGATCATATTCCTGCCATTTTTCATATCCGTCACTGTTCTTATAGTGGATTTCGTTCCCGTTTGAGTCATATTCATACCATCTTTCATATCCATCATTAAACTTTTGATGGATCATATTGCCCTTTGAGTCATATTCATACCATTCTTCAGAACCTGAGTTGTTTTTATAGTGAGTTTTGTTTCCATCCGCATCGTATTCGTACCATTCTTCATTTCCATCACTGTCCTTTTGAAAGGTCAAGAATCCAATCGCATCATATTCATACCATTCCTCATATCCGGATGAATTTTTATAGTGCGATATGTTTCCCTTTGGAGTAAACCACATTTCATAACCGTCGCTGTCTTTTGTATAGGATGGCATTCCGTTTGGGTGATATTCATACCAAGTCTCATAGCCGTCTCTGCTTATTACGTGAATAATGTTTCCGTCATCGTCAAAGAATCTCTGGTCTCCTGGACTGGGCTGGTATAAAGGATTGAATCCCAATTTCTTTTCTGCTTTATTGCAAGATGTCAGAGCGATTAAGAGGATTATTGAGAGAATCATTGCCATTCGTTTCATTGTGCTTCTCCTGTAAAAAAATCATGAAAAACTCTGTGTAAATAAACTTTCCTGCAGGTGGTAAGGCATAGCAATAGCTTTTGACTCTGTTTATTTACCTTTGTGATGAACAAATACGATGATAGCCTTTTACCGGACAATTATAGCACAGTTTTCAGTAGCGTGTTAACTGAGTGCACTTAAATTAATTGTTTTTATGTGATATAATCTTTAGAATGGAAAAAGATTTATGGAAGAATATGAAAATCAAAAGATTGTGAATGTTCATGGATGCAAGGATTACGCATTGTTTTGGAAGCAAATGAGCGAGCTTCCTGATGTGGAAAAAATCAATTTGTATTTTGGGACTATGCCGGACTGCCATGATTTTTGCAGGCTTCCTAAATTGAGGGAACTCAGGATGTGTTATTTGAAAAAACTGTCTGACCTGCATGGAATTGAGGTCTTGGGGGACACACTGAAGAGCCTTTGGTTTGAAACTGGTGCGGGGAAAAACATAAAGGATTGGTCTCCTCTTTCTGCACTTACAGAATTGGAAGAGCTTCTAATTGCAAATAACTCGGTTATAGCAGACTTGCATTTTTTGGAGCCTATGAAAAAATTGAACAATCTCAGGATCGTGGGTGCAAAATCTTCAAAAATCGCGTCATGGAAAATGAAATAGTGAAAACTTTTTAAAGATTTGTAAAAGTTTTCAGTATAGTGAAAACTTTCTTGATTTTCGTAAAACTTTTCAGTATAATATGCTTATGTTAAAGCGAACGACTTACATAGACAAAATACGCCCCTTTTATGAAAGCGACCTGATTAAAGTCATAACCGGCATCAGGCGGTGCGGGAAATCTGTTGTCCTTAAGCAGATTCGGGATGAAATCAGTTCTCGTGGTGAAAAAATCGTCAGCTTGAATTTTGAGGACAGGGCTGTTTCCCTTAAAATCAAAAATGACCTGGAGCTTATTGAATTTGTGGAAAGGGAAATGGCAGCCGCTCCTGAAAAAAAGTGGTATGTTTTTTTGGACGAAATACAATCAGTAAAAAACTGGAATCTTGCCTGCCGTTCACTTAGGTTAAAAAAACTTTCGCTATTTATCACTGGCTCCAACTCAAAGCTGCTTTCGAGGGAATTTACAAAGGAGTTGAGTGGACGATATGTTTCTTTCACGATAAGGCCTTTTGTTTACAAGGAGATTCTTGAATATGCCGCAGAGTTGGGAAGAAATGTTTCCATAAACGACTATCTTGTGTACGGAGGTTTCCCCAAGCGTTTTGAATTTTCGGGAAAGGAAGAGATGATCCGTTATCTGAATGATTTGGACGAGACCATCGTTATAAATGACATAATCAGCCGGTACAAGATTCGTAAGGACGAAGTGTTCCGAAAGCTTGTGGATTATGTGCTTGTCTCAAACGCAAGAATCTTCAGCTCCAATTCAATCTTCAATTATCTGAAATCCCAGAAAATAGAGTGTTCAATCAACACGGTTATGAAATATCTTGATCACCTTGAGGAAGCCTATGCAATCAGGAAGATTCCGCAGTATTCAACCAAAGCAAAAAAGCGTCTGGATTTTTATGCCAAGCTCTATGACGAGGATGTTGCCTTCAATTCAATCCGGCAGATGAACAACCGCTTTGACCTTACGCACAACCTTGAGAACGTGGTCTACAACGAGCTTGTCTTTATGGGCTACGAACTTAGCGTGTACAATGTTGATGGAAGGGAGATTGATTTTCTTGCAGTAAAAGACGGCAAAGAGTATCTTGTACAGGTCGCCTATTCCGTGGTTGATGAAAGCACATACGAGCGTGAATTTGCCCCGCTTAATCGACTTGACAACTCACGGCAGAAAATCCTGATTACGAACGACGAGAATGATTTTTCCACAAGTACCGTTCGCCACATCCGGCTTGCAGATTTTCTCATGATGCGGGATTTGGAAGGGTAGGCGGCTATTTCCCTCACACCTTTGATTTCCGCTTCCTTGCCAAATGTGCCCAAATGGTATATAATGGAAAAAATACTCGAGGAAGGTGCATTCATGGATGTCAAGTCAGTTGGAATAATCGGTGCGGGTGCCTGGGGAACGGCTTTGGGCTGCGCTTTGGCCCGCGGAGGTCACAATGTCGAGCTTTGGGCCCTGGAAGAGGATGTAACTGAATCAATCAACTCCGAACACGAAAACAAAAGGTATTTGCCCGGTTTTTCTCTTTATCCTACAATGACGGCAAGCTGTGATATAAAGAAAGTTGCTTTGGACAAGGATTTTATCATTCTTGCAAGTCCGTCCCTTTATCTTGCCTCAACAATCACTAAATTTGCAGATGTTCCTAATGTCCAGAACGGCACTTCAATCATAGGTTCCCTAACCAAGGGCTTTGTTCCTTCTGACGGTCTTCCACATTTTGTTCTTGAGACAATGGAGGAAGCCCTCCCCGAATGCTACAGGAATTCAACCGTCTACATAGCGGGTCCTTCCCACGCCGAGGAAGTTGCCATGGGAAAGATTACCGGACTCATCACCGCCTCAGAGCATCACAGAAACGCCATCCGCATGCGCGACATGATGAGGGTTCCGGGTCTTATGGTCTACGCTTCATTTGACACGATCGGTGTTCAGGTTTGCGCGGCCGTAAAGAATGTCATAGCCGTAGTCTACGGTAGCCTTGATGCCCTGGCTGAAACAAGCGATACTTTCGGGGACAACACTGAAAGCCTTTTGATGGCGGCGGGATTAAACGAGATACAGACCATAGGTTTTGCCATGGGGGCAACTCATCCCCAGACATTCACCTCAATAAGCGGGGTAGGGGATCTGGACGTTACATGCAAGTCAAAATATGGACGCAACCGCCGTTTTGGTCAGGACATAATCAAGACGGACATGCTCAGCCGCTTTAAAGACTTGGATGACCTGATTGCCAACGTAAACAAGATAGGCTACCTCCCCGAAGGTGCCATTGCATGCAAATATGTTCACCAGATTGCAGAACAAAAGAACCTTAAGCTTCCGATATGCAACGCGCTCTACCGCCTGTTGAACAAGGAGCTCACCCCTCAGGAATGCTTGTTGTCCCTGGTGCAGAGGCAATAGTCGGCTTTATTTGAATGCAAATTGAAATTAAAATGATTGAAAAATCCAAAAGGAGAAAATGAAATGCTTGAAAAAATAACAGGAACCTTCAGTTCGATTGTAAAGACGCTTAGCGGTAAATCCAAGATTACGGAAAAAAACATAGAGGAAACTGTTGAACAGATCAAGATGGCCCTTTTGGAAGCCGACGTAAACCTCCGTGTAGTTCGCCGTTTCGTAAATAGTACTATAGAAGAATCCAAGGGAGAAAAGGTACTTAAGGCCGTAGATCCGGGACAGCAGTTCGTAAAGATAATCCACGACAAGCTTGTTTCCATGCTGGGAGACAAAAAGACTGACCTTGCGCTAAAGGGCCCAGATACCCAGTCGGTAATCCTGCTTTTGGGACTTCAGGGTGCAGGTAAAACCACCGCCGCCCACAAACTTGCCGCAAGACTTAAGAAAGAAGGACGCAGGCCATTGCTTGTTGCCTGTGACCTTGTAAGACCCGCCGCCATTGAGCAGCTTTCCGTATTGGGACAGAAAATTGATGTTCCCGTGTACAAGGAGCCTGACTCAAAGAATGCCGTAAAGGTTGCCAAGGCAGGTCTTGATTACGCAAAGAAAAACGGTCTTGATGCTGTCATTGTGGATACAGCCGGACGCCTCCAGATTGACCAGGAAATGATGGCAGAGCTTGTTGACGTAAAGAAAGCCGTTAACCCTGTGGAAACTATTCTTGTTGCCGATTCCATGACAGGTCAGAATGCCGTTGACATTGCAAAGAGCTTTGACGAGCAGCTTGGGTTGACTGGTGTAATCCTTACCAAGTTCGATTCTGATGCCCGTGGTGGTGCGGCTCT
>DBWR01000021.1:22417-90915 GCA_002309305.1 Treponema sp. UBA1233
TATCCGGACAGAATTGCAAGCCGAATCCTCGGTATGGGCGACGTTGTTTCTCTTGTTGAAAAGGCGCAGGAAACCGTAGACCAGGAAGAAGCCCTTAAGATGCAGAAAAAGATGGCCAGGAACGAATTTACGCTCCAGGACATGCTTGAGCAGCTCCAGTCCGTAAAGAAAATGGGTTCAATGCAGCAGATACTCGACATGATGCCGGGAATGTCAGGAATGGATGCAAGCCAGATGGATACTTCAGGCCTAAAGAGGCAGGAAGCAATCATCCAGAGCATGACATACAAGGAAAGGATGAACCACCTTATAATCGGGCCTTCACGCAGGAAAAGGATTGCAAAGGGAAGCGGTACAAGCGTTCAGGAAGTGAACAAGCTCATAAAGCAGTTTGAAAAGACAAAGCTTACGATGAAGAAACTCAGCCGTAACCGTGGAGCCCAGGCAAAGATGATGCAGCAGATGATGGGATCTTCCGGCGGCATGGGTGGCATGGGAGGAATGGACATGAGTCAGCTTGCTTCCAGAATGCCAAAGGGATTCAAGTTCTAGTTTTCAATCAATTAACTGATAGAGATTTTATTCAATTACCAGACGGGATGCTACTTTTCCATCGGGATTGTAGCTTCTGTGTGGGTTCGTCTTGTCCGGGAATGAAGTTACACCTGTGTAATATGCGTAGTCATAGGTTCCCGGTGGGAGTGACAGTTCAATCTGATAAACTCCGCTGGCAACTTCCTGAAGTTCATAAATCCAGCTGTCCCAGTTTGTAAAGTTTCCACCCAGACGGATCTGCTGTCCTGATTCACCGAGGTAAACAAAATGAACGAGTCCGTCTTCCTTTTTTTCTGTTACAAGAGGAATGTTGCGGCTTACGTCAAGCTGGGAAAGTACAAGGTCTGCTTCGGGATTGTATTCGGTAATGGGGTTTTCCGGGTCAGTAGTCCACAGTCCGTCCACAACAAGGCGGTAATTCAGCTCCTGTACGTTTTTTGGCAGTTTTAATATGTAAAAATACAGGGAATCATCCACCTCATATTTTTCATTTCTGAATTCCTTGATCTGGAATTTGTGAATCGTGCGGTATTTTTCAAAGTCAAAGGCAATTCCTATATAACGGGCATTGTTTTCCTGGGTAAAGATGACATAATCGCCCTTAAGGTACGGTTCTCCAACCGAAGTAATTCTAGCCGCAAGATCGGCATATTCATAACTGGCCATCGAGTCCGGTTCTGGAACGACGGTTTCCTTCTGTGTCTGTGAACATGAAATAAAAAGACTTAAAATGACAGCCAAAAAACAAATCTTTCTCATATTATTTTTATCGGCTTCAATTTTTTTTCACTTAATAGAAAAAATGTGATTTTTGAGTGCAGGGAAAATGGATAAATAGAATCTCTAAACACTCAAGAAATTATTACCGATAAATTAATGGAAGGGGTCTAGATACCTTGAATTATAGATATTTGCGGAGTATAATCAAGTAATTATGCCAGGATTAAGCCAGCTAAAGCAATTTAACGCCGACATGTTGAATGTCGGAGATGAAGTAAAGATACGCTCAGCCAGAGGGGAAAAACCGGTTACAATCGGAATCCCCAAGGGTATTGATGTAGAAGATGACTCAGAGGATTTCCGCGCAGGAATGCCTGTGCTTTCAGAAGAAGAACAGCAGCAGGCGGAAGCTCTTGCCGCAGAAAGAGATCGTCAGGCAAATGACTTCTCTGACATTACCGGTGAGTCAACTGAATCCAAAAGTGATTACCAGAAGGAAAGCGACACTCAGATTGTTCCAGATGTTTCCGATTTGTTTAGCCCTGTTGCCGCCGCAAATGTTGATGATTTGGATTTAAGCGAATTTGAAAGCTCTGAAGATAAGGAAGAGGAAGTTCCGGAAGAACCCGAAGAAACTCCTATTGAAGATTTGGATCTGGATGCATTGCTGGCACCTTCAAATCCAGACGCTCAACCCACTGTCACAGAAGAAGAAGATTATTCATACGAGGAAGCTCCCGCACAACCATACAGAACAGGACGACTTAATCCGCATAATCTGGCAAACAAAAAAGAACCGTCCCTGTCTGACATAACATATGAAAACCTGATTCAAAATGCAACCGAAACCGAAAAACCTGCTCCGAAACCTGTAGCTCCAAAGCCAGTTGCACCAAAGCCAACGGTACAGGAACCCAAGCAGGATTTGGATTTTGACATTGATGATGTAAACGCTTCATTTGAAACAGACGCAAGCCTTGACTTGAACGAAACCATTCCCGAAGAATTCCAGGAGCATCCGGCCCCAGAATTTGTGGACATGGATGTTGATAAAAAACAGGAAACCGCACCGGAAATGGACCTCCCGGACTTTGATGTTGAAAACGAATTCGACAATGCTCCGGAAGCAAGTGCAGAAACCGATGCAGGAGCCTCTGATGGCGCAGATTCATCGTTCTCAATGGACGATTTGGACCTTCCTGATTTTTCAGAAGCAGATGACTCAGGTTCTCAGGCAGATTTAGGCCAGGATACCGATTCTGGTGCAGAAACTCCCGCTTTTGATACAGGCGATGATGAAAACGAATTCCCTGACATCAAGCAGATGCAGGATGAAGGAGAGTCCACACCGGAAGAAACCCAGGCAGACGAAGAGCCTCTTGAAACCTTTGATATTTCAGCAATGGAAGGAATGGATTTCTCTGCTCCGGGTGCCGTAAAGGATAATTCCGACTTTGCCTTTGGTGATGTGGACGGAATGGAAACAAGCGATGATGACTTTGAGATTCCAAACTTTACCACTGTAGAAAAGGATCCTATAAGTACATTTGCCAAAAAGGCTCAGGTATCAACTCCCAACTTTGGAGATGCGCTTGAGGGTGATGAAAAGAACAAGCCCAAGAACAGCTTTACCGACGCCGAATACAAGAGGTTCCGCAAAAACCTTTCCGAATATCCGCTTAATGTTCGTCTTGCCATCGAAGACCTTGTCGTAAAGAATGAATTTACGGATGATGCGGTATTTGAGATACTTGAAAAGGTCTACAGGAAAGTTCCCGCACGTCAGCTTGCAACACAGCTGGAAAAAATGCTGGACATCTCCCTGGACGTTCCTCGTGATTACGAAAGGCGTACTGCCGAAGAATACGAAAACTACAAGACTACACTTGAATACAAGGTCAAGAATAAGATCATTCCGTTTGCAATTTTGGGGACCTTTGCCGCAGTCGTTGCTTTCTGTCTCTTTGTCCTTACTAAAGCATTTGTATGGGATCCTTTCATGGCCAACAAATTCTACAAGCAGGGGTATTCTCAGATTCAGGAAAACCTCTATACCCAGTCAGAAGACAGTTTCAAGGCTGCATTAGGATATAAGCCTGTAAAGAAATGGTTCTTTAAGTTTGCAGAAGCCTATCGCGACCACAAGCAGTTTGAAAGGGCAAGGAATGTTTACAAGGAAGCCCTCATTCAGTTTAACCGTGACAAGTGGGCTGGTATTGACTGGGCTGATATGGAAATGAGCGATCTTTACGACTTTAAGGAAGCCGAACGGGTCCTTCGCCGTGAAGTTCTTGACTATCATAACAATGATCCGGACGCACTGCTCAAGCTTGGTGATTTGTATCTTGAATGGGCAACTGAAAGTGACGCAAGCAAATTCCCGCTTGCAAAACTCCAGTATGATACGCTGTTCGAAATGTACAACAAGAATAAAAAGCTGGCAGATTTGTACAATGCCCGTGAAATGCGCTACTACATCCGTGTTGATGACCTGCAGCAGGTTCTGACATACAAGGAATACTTCTATCCGTCAAAGGTAAAGAAACTGGACGGACAGGACCTTACGGAATTGAGCGGCTATCTTCTTGACAAGAGGTACGGTACGCTCAGGCCATCAGAAGAAAGCTTGAGGAGCCAGATTGTAGACGTAAAGAATCTTCTTGAACGTGCAGTACAAAAGGACAACGAGAATCCTACCGCCCTGTACAATATGGGACGCTACTATGTTGTCACACATGTAAATGATTCTGCAGTAAGGATGTTCAATGGTGCAATTGATGCATTCAAGGCAAAGACAAGACGCACCAGAAAGGAAACATACACTTTCATAGATGCATACAGGCAGCTCGGTGAAGGATATGCCCACCAGAGGGAATACATACTTGCTCAGCAGGCATACAACAATGGCATTGACGTATTTGAAACCGAAAACCGCTCAGGCAATTTTGAAAGCAAGCCGGAAATCGGAATTCTTTATGCTGACTTGGGCAATATCAACTACTTCATCAACGGAGATATGGACGCATCTCTGGACAATTACGTAAAAGCCGTAAACAACCAGAACGATACGGCCGCCGTAAGGTATAAGATAGGCTACATTCAGTATACAAACAAGAATTACACCGAGGCATGGGGATCCTTTGTTCATGGAGCTGATTCCAATGCAGAAGACATTCACCTGCTTCTTGCTCTTGCCAATACCCTGAGCCTTAGGAACGACAATTATGCCGCACTTGGCTATTACGAAAGGCTTTTGACCATATTGAAGTCAATGTTTGCCGCACGTGACATAATAATTCCTCAGGTAAGGACTGATCATGCTGATTTGGTGGACACTTACATGAAGGCATCAAACAATGTCGGTGTAACTCTTTCACGAATATCAGAAGCAAACGGTGACAGCGATACAAACGGTCAGGCAATTGTAAACCTGCAGGAAAGCATTCGTTCTTGGGATGCGCTTACAAGAAACCAGGAAACCATGTTAAGGTTGAACGGTTCAAATCTTGCGGAACAAAACCTGAAGTATATCGTAAATCCTGTCTACGGTTATTCTCCGGCCATTTATACCGAAATACCACTTACACTTTACGGAGAAGAGGAACTTGACAGATAATGAATCCTACGGAAAGTCCGGCGTAATACGAAAGCAAAAGACACTTTTTATTGCAAAGGAACTTTTCCGTAAGAGCATTCACATCTGTTCGGCTTTCATTCCTTTTTTTTTAAGGCTTGCATTCTGGCCTGTAATCATTCTGCTTGTTCTGGCACTTGCAGTATATGTCTTTTCTGAAGTTCAGCGAAGAAGAGGCGTGACAATCCCCCTGATTTCAACAATAACCGCCGCTGCCGCCCGCAAAAGGGATGAGGACCGTTTTGTCATGGGACCTGTAACTCTTGTGGTAGGCATTCTACTTGCGGCCCTACTGTTCCCGCCTGAATGTGCGGCCTTGGGAATCTATGCACTGTCTTTTGGCGATGGCCTTGCATCGGTGGGTGGAAAACTCTTTGGCAGAATTTTAATTCCCTTTGCAGATGGAAAGACTGTGGCGGGAAGTCTGACCTGCTTTACCGCGATATTCATTTCCGCATGGTTTTCAAGCCGTTCAACTTCAACTGCCCTGATACTCGCCATGGTCGGAATGTTCATTGAGCTTCTTCCGTTAAAGGATTTTGACAACCTGATAATACCTGTTGCAATAAGCGGAACAGCCTTCTTATTGTAATTCAGCTCCACATCCTTGAGTGCAGCGGCTTAAGGTAAAGTATTGTCCCCGTTATGAGGATTGCGCTTCCTATGCCTGCGGGAATGTATGAGTCACATTCAATTAAAATCAGATATCCTATGAACAGCAGCAAAAATCCAACGCTTTCTTTGAGGCCTTTTTCGTCGGCGGAATAGTTGTTTACAAAAAGTGTGATTATTGCAAATATGACGATTATCGAACGGCAGACCCCGAACATTTTCCCGTAACCAAGCTTGATCATGAAATTGCTGGTTGTAATCATCGTATCAAGCGGGAAAAGATAGCCCACGATTGCCGAGACGACCACAAGAATCAAAAAGTTCCTTTCCATATCCATGCGGTGCTGTGGACCGGAAAAAAGAGCAAGGAACAGCGGGCTCAAAAATGCCATTGTCCTTCCCATCAAAATTACCCTGCCAAAATAGATGAGGGAAGCGGATGAAGTCTTCCACATTCCATGCAGAGGGAAAAACAGACGGAGCTGCTCAAAAAGACAGGCTATTAGGAACGCAAAAAAGAATATGATTTCCTGAGAGCGGGTTTTTTCAAATCCAAAATAGATGAAACCCATTGTAACCGGAAGATAGACCGTAAAGGAAAAAATGGCGGCTACAGTGCCCCAAAAGCGGTAGGGGAAGATTGAAGAAAACAGGGTGAACTGCCTCTGTACGTCCAGATTCATGTCGATATGTCCGGTGACGGCGGAAACTATGAAGAATGCCGTGCAAAGGAGTCCGAAAACTATGGAAATGACAAATAATATTATAAAGTAAATGTTTCGTGTCTTAAGCGTCATGTCTCTAAGGATACCCCATGCCTAAATTTTTGTAAAGTGCCGGTTTTGCATTTCCGATAATCAAATGAGGATTTAGCCGAATCTTTGTTTTGGGAGGAACTATGAAAAAAAATCATGCAAAGATTGTCATATGCTCTTTTTTGTTTTTAACCTCATTGCGTGTTTTTGCTGGTGATGCGGCTGTGTTTCATGATATCGGATTCTCTAAAGACGGAAAAACCTATGTTTTTGCACAGTATGGCAGGACAGACCGCCGTTATGAAGCTTGGGCGGAAATATATACAGTGGACGTAGCTGCAAACGATTACGTGGATGGTGGTGTTTTCAGGACGAAACCCAGTCCAGCAACGAACAACAAGTCCGGCAAACAGGCTTTTACGGAATTGAATGCAAAGGCTTCCTGGATGCTCAAGAAATATGAGTGCAAGACCGTTGAATCAAAGAACCTGCTTTATGTTCGTGATGCAGAGTTTAAGAAATCAACCGATGAAATTGTCTTTAAGGATTTTACCGCTTCTACGGAGGACAAGTCGATTTTCTATCACATTCAGCTTGTTCCTACAGTTGTTGGAAGCGGCAAGGATGTAAAGTCAAAGTTCTACATCAACATGGAAAAAAAGGACTCTGACGGAAACCTTTTGCTTACAAAAAAAGTTGGAACCCCTGACCTTATGCGCAAGGGAATTTCCGGCTACAGGATAGACAGGATTTTCACAGATGACAGTGGAAAAAGCATTGTCTTTATTGTTGAAAAGACCCAGATAGATGATACCGGTACTTCAATCAGGTACATGGTAGAAACTGTAAGACTTTAAAAAAACTTTACATACATTCCTCCTATGGCTCCCCGTTTGTGTGTTGCGGGGGGCTTTTTTTTGTCCTGTTTTGATTGTCATGAAAAAATTATCCGATTTTTTCAAATTTCTTGAAAATTTTTGTTAAAAAACACCACCCCCTGATACTAATTATATTATAGGGGAAACCCCCAGGAGGTTGAAATGTTAGAGAAAAAAAATGTATTGCATTATGTGACAAAAACTTTGATGCCGGCACTGCTTCTGGTAGCAGTCGTTGTGGTTTCAATGCTTCCCGTAGGATGCAGGTCTTCGGTGGATGGGGTGGAATTCCTGCAGGGAGATTTTTCTGTTCCCGAGCTGGATAACATTCTGGTATGTGATCCTTATTCTCTGAGCCTTTCCTTTACCAAGCCTGTGCAGGTCAATGCCGCATGTGTATCGGAAAAGGATGAGGAGGAGGAAAGTACTGTGACAGGAAAAAATCAGGTTCCTGTTTCTTCTGCTTTGGATGAAGATGGTTATACGGTAAATTTTAAGATGGAGGAAAAAACAAGGATAGGGCAGAAGTATGTTCTGGATGCTGAGCTGGAAGATGAATCGGGCAATACGCTTACGGTTCAAGTTGAATTCAAGGGCTTTAACGACAGGATTCCTTCGCTTGTCATGTCTGAGCTTAGGATGAAGAAGAAGTCCAATAAGTCGGGTCCGGAATTTGTTGAGTTTTATGCGCTCAGTTCGGGAAACACTTCAGGTCTGATTCTTGTAAGTGGTGCAAATGGAACTGAAAACTGCTATGAGTTTCCCGCCATGGAAGTTAAGGCCGGTGAATGTATTGTCGTGCATTTGAGAAACGACTGTGAGGGTAGTGTTGATGAAACCGGAACAAATCTTGCTCTTGCAACTGCCCCAGATTGTACAAGAAGCGCCAGGGATTTGTTTGCAAAGAGGGGCGACAAAGACAAGCGTTTCTTGGGAATCGGAAGCGACGTAATCTACCTGCAGAACGCAAATACACATCAAGTTTATGATGCACTGCTCGTAATCGACAAAAAGAAAAATCCGGAAAGAATTCCTGATGCTCTTTTGGAGTCAGCGGCTCTGATAGAACAAAGCGGCTTATGGCTTGATAGCGCAGGAAATCCTTCATGCACCCTTGAATCTGCCGTGGACGGTTCCACAATAGACAAGGATGCTCATTCTCTCAACAGAAAGGTAAAGTCACTGAAAGCGGACAGTCATCCTGCAAAGGCCAGCATGTGGTACGAAGTGTCCAAAACCAAGGAGCAGTCACCGGGAATTTCATATTAAGGCAAAAAAAAGGGGCCGGAATCCAGCCCCTTGTCTTGCGGTATCAGTTTACCGTGCGTATTCGATGATTCGTGTTTCGCGGATCATTGTAATCTTTATGCGTCCAGGATAACGCAGGTCGTTTTCGATTTGTTTTGCAATATCCTTTGCAAGTTCCTTAACCTGATCATCCGGAATCTTTTCGTTGTTGACAAGAATGCGGAGTTCACGTCCAGCCTGAATTGCATATGCCTGTTCAACACCATTGAATTTCTTTGCGATTTCCTCAAGGTTTTCAAGGCGTTTTGCGTAATTGTCCACGGTTTCGCGTCTTGCTCCGGGACGTGCGGCACTAATTGCATCCGCTATCTGAACGATGATGGCTTCTACAGTCTCCGGTTCGGTATCGTTGTGGTGGGCGGCTACGGCATTGACTACGCGTGGATCTTCTCCCATCTTGCGTACCATTTCGGCACCAACTTCTGCGTGGTTCTGGTCACTGTCTGTCTCTGCACCCTTACCGATGTCATGCAGCAGGGCGGCTCTTTTGGCAAGGTCGCGGTTTGCTCCCACTTCTGAGGCAATCATGCTTGCAAGTTCTGCAACTTCCTTTGAGTGTACGAGAACGTTCTGACCGTAACTTGTGCGGAAATGAAGTCGTCCAAGTGCGCGTACGGCATCCTGACCCATGTTGTGGATTCCAAGATCAAAGAGGACTTTTTCACCTTCTTCATAAATCTTCTGCTGAATCTCACGGGTAACCTTCTGTACGACTTCCTCAATTCTTGCGGGATGAATGCGTCCGTCGGTAATCAGGCGCTCCAAAGCCTCGCGTGCAATTTCCTTGCGTACGGGGTCAAAGCAGCTGATGACTACGGCTTCTGGTGTGTCGTCGATGATGATGTCAACTCCGGTGAGCGTTTCAAGAGCGCGGATGTTGCGTCCTTCACGTCCGATGATGCGACCCTTCATCTCATCGCTTGGCAGTGATACCGTTGCAACAGAGATTTCACTTGTGGTTTCGGTGGCAAGCCTCTGAATCGTTGTAACCAGAATTTCCTGTGCCTTTTTCTCGGCAGTGAGTTGGGCTTCCTGGTCAATCTTGTTCAAGAGGGCCTGTGCGTCGTGGCGTGCATCGTTTTCGAGGTTTTGAATGATAAGGGCCTTTGCCTCTGCCTGTGTGAGTCCTGAAATGCGTTCAAGCTCGTGGCGGAGTGTTTCTTCCTTTTCGTTCAGTTCGTTTTCCCGATGTTCCATTTGTGTAAGCCGGGTCTGGAATTCCTTGTCCTTTTTGTCCATCTCCTGGCTGCGCTGTTCAAGAAGTTCCTCTTTTTTGCTTACACGGTTTTCATAAACTTGCAATTCCTTGCGGCGTTCGCGGTTCTCCCGTTCCTGCTGGTTTCGGTCCTGAATGAGTTGTTCTTTTGCTTGGAGCTGAGCCTCTTTTTTAAGGGCTTCGGCTTCTTTTATGGCATCCTGTTTAACACGCTCGGCCTTTTGCTCCGAGGCGGAAAGTTGAAATCTGGCATAAACCCAGCGAATAGTCCATCCAAGAACAATTCCGGCAATGGGAAGAACAATGTACAAAACTAATTGTGGCATTTTTGTTCTCCATTGTTATTATTGTAGAATTATTCAATTACATAGTAGAATATTACAGAATTATTGTCAAACACTTTTCTTAAAAAAACCTAAAGAAATTGAAAATTTTTTCACATTCATATTGATAAAACTGTATAAAATTACTATAATTATACAAAAATACTTTTAAGGAGTGCATAAAAATGCAGTTTATTGATGGCGGAGTTACAGCTCCTCAGGGATTTACCGCAAGTGGAATACTGTGCGGAATCAAAAAAGGCCGGACCAAGAATGATACGGCCCTTATTTTCAGCGAGAAACCCTGTGCTGCTGCCGGGGTTTTCACTCAAAACCGGGTTAAGGCAGAATGTGTCAAGCTTACCCGCCGTAACATCGCAAACGGTGTGATGCAGGCTGCAATTGCCAACAGCGGTAACGCCAATGCATGTACGGGCCAGCAGGGTGCGGAAAATGCAATGCGCATGGCAAAGGCCGCCGCTGATGCACTCGGTATCAAGGCAGAAGATGTGGTGGTATGTTCAACCGGTGTAATCGGTGTTCAGCTCCCTGTTGAAAAAATCGAGGACCACATTCAGGAACTCAAGAATTCTCTCAGCAAGGAAGGCCACAAGGAAGCGCGTGTTGCCATAATGACTACCGACACCCACTACAAGGAATGTGCGGTGGAAACCCAGATAGGCGGAAAAACAGTACATATCGGTGCAATGTGCAAGGGTAGCGGAATGATCCACATCAACATGGGCACGATGCTCGCGTTCATTACGACAGACTGTGCCATAAGCGCCCAAATGCTCCAGAAGGCACTGAACATGTCCGTTCAGAAAACATACAACTGTGTTTCTGTTGACGGAGACACATCCACAAACGACACGCTTACGGTTCTTGCCAACGGTATGGCGGGAAATGCGGAGATTGTCGCGGAGGGTGCGGATTTTGATGCGTTCATGGAGGCGTTCAATGCCCTGAACACCCAGATGGCGATGAAGATTGCCGGAGACGGTGAGGGTGCCACACGTTTGATTGAATGCAGGGTCAGCGGTGCAAAGGATGAGGAGACAGCCCGCGTGCTTGCAAAGAGCCTTATTTCATCAAGCCTGGTAAAGGCCGCCATCTTTGGAAAGGATGCAAACTTCGGACGTTTCCTTTGTGCAATGGGATATTCAGGTGCGGACTTTGATCCGGACAAGGTGACGATTTCTTACAGGAGCCATGAGGGAGCCCAAAGGCATGGAGCCACTGACATAATCGGTGCAAATGACGGCAAGGAAAAAAGCGTGATGGTCTTTGAAAAAGGTGTTCCGCTTGTCTTTGATGAGGAAAAGGCCCTTGATGTTCTGAATGAAGATGAAATAATTGTCGATGTTGTATGTGGTGACGGTACTGCCTCTGGAACTGCCTGGGGATGTGACCTTACCTACGAATACGTAAAGATTAACGGTGATTACAGGACTTGAGGTTTGACATGAGTGAAGAAAACATAAATGCGGAAGATCCGCGGCTTGACAATTCAAAGTGGTCTGACGTTCTTGTGCAGGCGCTTCCGTACTTCAGGCACTGGGTGGGCAAGATTGTCGTTGTAAAATACGGCGGCAATGCAATGCTCAACGAGGAGCTAAAGGCGGACGTGATGGAAGACATCGTTCTCCTGAGTACAATCGGAATCAATGTTGTTCTTGTTCACGGCGGTGGTCCGGAAATCAACAACATGCTTGAACGCGTCGGAAAGGAAAGCCATTTTGTAAACGGGCTAAGGTATACTGATGCGGAAGTGATGGAAATCGTCCAGATGGTGCTTACGGGCAAACTGAACAAGGAAATCGTAGGACTCCTTTTGCAGAAGGGCGGAAAGGCTGTCGGCTTGAGCGGTGTTGACGCAGGACTCTTGCGTGCCAGAAAAATCGACAAGGACGGTCAGGACCTGGGTTTTGTCGGTGACGTAACGGAAGTAAACCCGGAAATCATCCAATCCCTTTTGAAGCAGGGCTTCATTCCTGTTGTCAGTACCGTGGCCTTGGGTGAATCGGGCGATTACAGCAAATACAACATCAATGCTGATACTGCAGCGGCAAAAATCGCAATCGCACTTGGGGCTGAAAAATTCGTTCAGCTTACGAACGTGCCGGGTGTGCTAAAGGATGTAAATGATCCCCACTCCCTGCTTCAGCGTATACGCATGTCCCAGATTCCAGAGATGATAGAAAACGGAACGATAGCGGGCGGCATGATTCCAAAAATCGAATGCTGCATGCTTGCACGTAAGGGTGGTGTTCCGCGTACGCACATCATTGACGGACGTGTACCACACTCACTGTTGATAGAGATGTTCAGTGACCGTGGAATCGGCACGATGATTTATTGATGCCGTTCTAATGCAGAGATTTTTAGAGGAGAATTATTATGGGAAGCAAGATAGTTGTAAATAATTACGGGTCATTTGACGTGACCTTTAAAAGCGGAAAAGGTTCGACCCTGACCGACGTAAACGGAAAAAAATACATAGACTTTCTGGCGGGTATTGCTGTAAATGCTTTGGGACATGGTTACAAGCCCCTGGTCAAGGCAATCTCCAGTCAGGCATCAAAGCAGATTCACGTGTGTAATTATTATCTGAGCGACACTGGAACTGCCTATGCAAAGGAACTTTTAAACGCCACCGGATTCGACGGAGTGTATTTTGGAAACAGCGGTGCCGAGGCAAATGAAGCCGCAATCAAGCTTGCAAGAAAATACGGTCAGTTGAACGGCGGCATGAAGAGAAAAACAATTGTTACGCTTGAGCACTCTTTCCACGGAAGAACCCTCGCGACAATCAAGGCAACCGGACAGGAAAGATTTCATCCGGACTGCTTTGCTCCATATCCTGAGGGATTCAAGACGATTAAGCCAAACGACTGGGACGCGATTAAAACCGCATTTGACGATACAACCGCAGCATTTATGGTGGAATGCGTACAGGGTGAGGGTGGAGTGAACCTTGTGGACAAAAAGTGGCTGCAGCTGGCATGTGACGAAGCCAGAAGGGCAGGTGCAATAGTCATTGCCGACGAAGTTCAAACCGGAATGGGAAGAACCGGAAGCCTTCTTGCAAGCGAACAGCTTATGTTCAATCCGGAAGTGGTAACTCTTGCAAAGGGTATAGCGGGAGGAGTTCCTATGGGTGCAATCCTGTTCAGGGGAAAGGCAACCGGAGTTTTCCAGGCTGGAGACCATCAGTCAACTTTCGGTGGAAATCCTCTGGCATGTGCGGCCGCAAGGGTAGTGCTCAAAACCCTCAAGGGACCGGATTTCCTTGCCAAGGTAACCGAAAAAGGCGAGTTCATGCGGTCTACGATAAAAAGCTGGAACCTTCCTGTCATAAAGGATGTAAGGGGATTGGGCCTGATGACTGGTGTTCAGATTGAAGGTGATCCTGTTGCATACGAGGTTGCATGTCTTGATGCGGGACTTTTGCTTGCCACTGCCGGAAGCGATGTCTTGAGGCTTGTTCCTCCGCTAAACATCAGCAAAAAGGAACTTAAAGCCGGTCTTGAAATACTTCATCAGGTATTGGCAAAATAAGCTTACTCCAAGGGTTCTCCCAATTCCTGGAAATGGCGGGTCAACAGCAGGACATGGTCTTCGGAAGCATAGCTTTTGGACGGGCTCAATACATAGGGCACAAGGACCATTTCTGAAGTGTTGGCCTCTCCATCCTGGGTTTGTCCGTAGCTTATGCTGTAGGTCTTTGAGAAGACGGGTGTTTCTGTCGCTGACCTGAATTGAATGTAAGCTCCATCCCCATAATCAAGGGCAACATAACTTCCTGCGTCATTTACAGTGTCCCCCACGGCGATGTAATTTCCGTCGGTAAAGGTGACTATTGTTCCGTCGGGCATCCTCCAGTCCGGTCCTGACTCAAGGTTCTGCACATAGGGTTTTGCAATGGATTCACGGTTGCCCTGAGACTTGATGTAGGCCGTTGCGTCGTTCATCTTTTTGTAGTCTCCGTTCCATTCCGCTCCCTCGGCAACAAGAATGCGAAGGTCGTCATGCATGATGACCCTTACTTCATCCGTGCTCCTTAGCGAAACGTCAACCCTACGCTGAAGGTTTTGAATCTCCAGGTTTGTGGCGGTGATGTATATTCCGTTCCTTCGTACCAGGTTGTTCTGCCAGTCAAACACTTCCTCCTGGTTTTTCAAGAGGAAGATGATCTGCTTGTTATCCCAGTCAAAGAATATGTAATGCAGGTCCTTTGTATGTTCGTCGGTCTTGTACCAAAGGCCGTTCAAAAACTTTGCAAACGTGTCTTTTGAACCGTCCTGTATTCTTGCCATGTCTGCTGCGGAAATGTTTGCTCCAACCTGCCTGATTTGTTCTGCCAGCTCGTAGCGTCCCAGTTCTTCGTTCCAGTCGTAGCGTGACTGAATCTGGTCGGTGGAATTGGGGTGGGCCGGATCTGCCGTGTTCATGATGATGGAAAAACTGTCTCCATCGGCTCCTGTCAGGTTGTATGCGTCGGATCTGTCCGTCTGCTGTATGTAAATTGAACCGTCACATTCGAGGTTTGCTATCTGGGTCACAGATACTGCCGTTTCCGTCCTGGTGATGAAAAATGCCTGAAGGACTTCGTTTCCCGTATCTACAAATCCCTGATATACGAGGGCTATCCTGTGGTCTCCTGTCAAATCGATTCCCGTATAGGAAAAAGTCTTTGCCTGGCGGATAGGGGTCGCAATGGATGCAAGACGTTCATATTCACCTTTCTGCGGGTTAAAGAGTCCGACTATAAGCGTAATGTATGGGCTGGATTCCGTGCGTATGGCGTTTACCTGATCGGCATTCAAGTCACCGTCAAAATCCATGTCCACTGTGGAAATCAAAGTCTCGTCCGGATTGAGCGGAACAAGGGATACCATTTCCGGATCCATGTATGGAGAGGTTGAACCGTCAAGATCTTCATCTTCCGCATCCTGGTCACCATTGATTTTGGGAACAACAACGCGGGATGCCGTTACCTTTTCTTCCGGGGCTGTAAAATACCTGTGCTGTATGTAAATCAGGGCTATTGCTCCGATTGCCAGTACAAAAACTGCAAAAACAACTTTCTTATGCATATTTTATTTTCCGTAATACCTTTTGTATGCCTTCCATGTGGTGTCCAAAAGGGTGTTGATGTCACTGTATTTTGGCTCCCAGCCGAGCTTTTCCTTTGCTAGAGCTGAACTGGCCGTAAGCTGTGCGGGGTCTCCGGGACGACGTGCGACATATTCTGCCTTGATGTCTACTCCGGTAATCTTTTTTGCCGCCTCAAGCATTTCGGTGACTGTGATTCCTGTTCCTGTTCCAAGATTCAGAGTCAGGCTTTCTTTTTTTGACGTGATGTATTCAAGTGCAAGAACATGTGCCGCAGCAAGGTCCGTGACATGGATGTAGTCGCGTATGCATGTTCCGTCGCGGGTGGGGTAGTCGTTTCCAAAGATGCTTAGCTTTTCCCTTTTTCCGCAGGCCGCCTCCATGATTACCGGAAGCAGGTTGGCAGGATTGCGTTCAAGTCCATAGAGCACTCCCTCGGGGTCATATCCCGCCGCATTAAAATACCGCAGGGCCGCAAAGTGAAGTCCCTTGAGCTGTTCGTACCACTTCATGAATTCTTCTATCTTGAGTTTTGTAAAGCCGTAGTAGTTTTCAGGATTTTTCGGGTGGTTTTCGTCTATGGGCAGATACTGTGGCTCACCAAAAACCGCCGCACTTGAAGAAAAGACCATGTTCAGGCAGTTGTGTGCCACCGCCGCATTAAGGATGTTCACGGTTCCGTTTATGTTGTTGACTGAGTATTTTTCGGGCTTTATCATGGACTCTCCGGCCGCCTTGAATGCTGCAAGGTCCACAAAGGCGTCAAATCCACGTTCAAAAGCGGAATCCAAGTCTTCGGGATGGAGGATTGAACCTGCAATAAAGTCATTTTCCGGGAAAAGGTTTTGAATCAGTCCGCTGGAAAGGTTGTCAAATACAGTAACTTTGTGTCCACGGGCCATAAGTTCCTTGACCACATGGCTTCCAATATAACCTGCTCCACCAATAACCAAAACTTTCATACAGTTCCTCCTGCGTAACATACTTGTTTAATGATTGTTTCCATCATATAACAAACTGAACTTTTTAACAATACTGGAAAGTTGAAAGTTGAAAAGTGAAGGTTTTAGAGATTTTTCATAAAATCAAGGCCCTGTTTGGTTGAATTTTAGTGAAATTTGCACTATATTTTACCGATATGATAGTGTGGGAGTTTTTAGAATTTCTACATATTTCAATTTTTTACCAGTAGTTGAGAGAAATGAGTAAAGAAGAGATAAAAACGACGGATAAAAAGAAGAAACGGGGTGGCATCCTTAGCCGTAACATTGGGGCCAAGCTGTCATTGATTATTGGAATAACGGTTATTTCATCACTGCTTATCGTAACTTTCATGACCAGTAATTTTATGGGTGATGATGTAAAGATAACGGCAGAAGACAATAACCGTACCCTTAATTCCCGTTCAGCCGCATCAGCAGACGTTAAACTCACCAACATACGTTCCAACGTATTTCAGCTCCTGGACCTTATAAACGCGGCAGGAAGCGGTTCAAACGCCGCCATTGCAAGACAGGCACAGTCATTTTTCTTTGAGCGCAACTCAGATGTGGCCTTTATTGCCGTTCAGTCACTGGAAAACATCAAGAGCGGGGACATCGCCAAAACTTCTTCAACCGACCTCCGCTTTTTCAACAACCACTTTTTCTCAATAAATGAGCTTGAAAACACCGTTGTGGATGACTTTTTAAGCGCAAACACGGAAGACCTTGAGCGTTCATGCCTTGGAGAAACCATTGCATTGAATGCATCCCCATATTTCAACATTCCTGTAATCTCACTTTTGTTCCCGTATACTGACAATGGAACCCAGCAGACCTGTGTAATCATCTTTTCCGTTGAATCCCTTTCAGAAGCCATAGGTTCAGGTTCCGGCTCAACAACAAGCAATACATCGTTTGTTATCAACAACTACAACGACATCCTCCTGCATCCTGACGGGGAATTGGTACTTGCGGGCGCGGGATTCAGCAATCACCCTCTGGTACAGCAGCTCAGGCAGAACAATGACAACAATACTTCTAGCTTCCAGACCCTTTTTGAAATGGAAGAGGACGGCAAGAAGGAAAGATACTATGGAGCATACGAAAGGCTTTCCATCGGTGACATCGTGGTTTTGACCACAGTTCCGGAAAAAGTCGTTTTGGAAATGGTCGAAAGGACAAAGACTACCAACATCAGGATGACCCTTTTGATTTTCTTCATCTCCATTCCGTTCATGCTTTTCTTTGCACATCTGGCGATTTCAAAACCGCTCAAAATACTTACGGCTGCGGCAGAAGACATTTCCCGCGGTAACTTCAATACCGAAATAATTGACTCACTCAACAAAAAACGAAAGGACGAAATCGGTGTCTTGAACCAGGGTACGGCAGACGAAAGGGACTTCCTGAATACGTTTGCAAAATTCACGAACCAGGGCGTTGCAAAGGCAATTGCCACCAAGTCAATCGATTTTGAGCCTCACCTCAAGGACTGCACCATATTCTTCAGCGACATCCGTGGATTTACAAAAATTTCCGACGGTTTCAAGGATCGCTTTGGAAACGAATCTGCTGCGGAAATCATCGGCTTCCTGAACGACTACATGGGACGCATGGTTAACTGTGTATCCCTGAGCCACGGTAACATAGATAAATTCGAAGGCGACGCAATCATGGGCGTATGGGGACTTTTGCGCGAGGACAATCTTGATTACGAAAAGCTTCCTGACACCGACTTGAACAAGGCAAAGCTTCAGGCAGAACATGAGGCCCACGTCAAGGGTGATGCAGTAGACTGTATCCGAGGCATCATCAGCATGCGTTATGCCCTTATGGAATACAACAAGGCCGCAGAGGAATTCACTAAGCTCCATGCAGGTGAACCCAAGGCAAAGTACAAGCCCCACATTCAGATTGGATGCGGTATAAATACAGGACGTGTAACCGCCGGTGTTATGGGTGGTGGAGAAAAGATGGAGTATACCGCAATTGGTGACGCCGTAAACTTCGCTTCCCGTACCGAAAGCACAAACAAGCCTTGTGGTACTGACATCCTGATTACAGAGGACACATACAACCTCCTCAAGATGGACTTTATCCGCTGCCAGGAAAACCACTTTACGATTCCTGCAGAGAACATGGAAAGTGAGATTCTTGTTGAGCGTATCCCTGTAGGCATAGAAGTAAAGGGCAAAGGCGAACAGCATTTCTACGGTGTGGTCAACATGCCGAATTTTGATATTGAAAAATTCTTCAGGGGAAATAATCCTGATTTTAAGGCTGATCCGGACTGTCTCAAGGCGGTAGGCCCCACAGGACCAAAGACCCTGAATGAAGTAAGAACCCTGTTAGGTATTCCGATCCCAGATTTTGCAAAGGTAAACCTTAATGAAGAAGAAAACAAAACAGTCATTAAGCAGTAAAGCTTCCCTTGCATTCTGGCTGGCCATCTTCTTTTGTGCGGCGGGAGCTTCGATAAGTGCAGTTTTATTTTCTCAAAGTCTGAACATGGTGCTGTCCAAAAACGAAGAGCCCATCGCGACCATTACGTTTAAAAACAAGACCGCACAGCGCCGTTTTATTGACCGTGTAGTCTGGGACCGCCTGAAGCAGCATTCTGATTTGTACAACGGTGACGTAATACACACCATGCCGCTTTCTTCCGCTACGATAAAATACAATTCCGACAACAGTACTGTTGAAGTTTCGGAAAATACCATGATTCAGGTTTTTGCCGTTGACGGACAGAACGTTGCCGATGTCAGTGAGGGATCTGCAACAGTAAGCGCCGGTGAAAACGGAATGCAGCTCATTTCCGCAGGTGTTAGTGTATCCGTACAGAGCGGTGGCATTTTAAGTGCGGTATCGTCTGACGGCAAGACGACTTTCCAGATGATTCAGGGACAGGCAGATTTGGACAACCGTTCCCTTATGCAGGGGGATGCCCTTGAGAGGGGACAGGACGGCCAGTATTCAACTCCGTCTTTTGTCGTGACAAGTCCAATGCCGGAATACAAGCATCTGTATTATACGCCCGGTGCGGCTCAAGTACCTTTCTCATGGAAGCTTAGCAACATTTCAAGCGATACTCCAATGGAACTTGAATTTGCACGTGACAAGAAATTCAACAACGTGATTAGAACTGTATCAGTTACCGGAATCACACAGCTTTCAGTTGATTTGGAAAGCGGTGACTATTACTGGCGCCTTAAAACCCTTAACGCAGACGGAAGCACAAATCTTGAGGCAGGAAGCAAACTACGCGTCATGCAGTCACTTCCTCCCGAGACAAAGGTTCCTGTTGCAGACTACGAATACCTGTACCGTACGCAAAAGCCACCGGTCCGCCTTATCTGGACTGATTCAGAATATGCCGCATCATATCAGGTTGAAATCGCAAACAACCCTCAGATGAATAATCCTACTGTAAAGCAGAGGTCATCACAGGCGTCCTTCATCGTATCAACGCTTGGTGAAGGCAAATGGTACTGGAGGATTACTCCGTTCTACAACATAAACAATATCGGGCTTGCAAATCCTTCTGAAATAAGCTCGTTCAACATTTCACAGAGGGGCAACTTGAACCGCCCGACGCTAAAAGTTCCAGCCGAAGGAAGTTTCGTCAACACCCAGATGATTGGTGACACAAAAGTCAACTTCTCTTGGAAAATGGAAAATGAAGCCGACAAGTATGAGATTCTCATAGCAGACAATGCAAGGCTCGTAAATCCTGTTGTAGACACTACACTGGAAAACAACTTCATTGCAATATCACCAAAATCTTCCGGAATTACGAACAAGCAGTGGTATTGGGCCGTTCGTCAGATTGACAACGAGGGTAACCGTTCGGAACTTTCTACAGTACGTACCTTCTATGCGGTTGACGGTAAAATTGAACAGCACACTATATTCCCAAGTCAGGATTACTCAATACTCCAGAGCCTTTTGGTGGACAGCCGCTTTACATGGAAATCTAACCTTCCTCTCGTAAAGCATGTTCAGATTGCCACCGACCGCTCATTTTCAAATATCGTTTACGATACAACCCAGGAAAGCACTTCACTTTCTGGAGTCAAGCTGAATCTTGGTTCATATTACTGGAGGCTGTATGCTTCTGACGGTACAACCGAATATACCACAGAGCCAAAGCAGTTCCATGTAGTACCGCCTCTTCCTGCACCAACCAACCCGAATCCAAATGCGGCAAACAGGGCAGTCATCAGGCCGTATACGCCATATAAATTCCAGTGGACTCCTGTGGCCGGAGCAGACTACTACCGCCTCAAGCTTTACCGCAACGGCCAGTCTGAATCCCTTATAGACGAAAACTTCATTTCCGGCAGTTCACTTGAACTCAACATGGCGGAATATCCAGACGGCTATTACCAGTGGAGCATTCAGGCATATGCTAACGAAAGCGAAAAGGGAAGCCGCCGCAACGGTTACCTCACGGAAAGTGTGTTCGAACTCAAGCACTTGCATCCGGTTGAACTTGCATATCCAAATGATTCAGCAGAGTTTGAAGGTCTGGAAGCTCTGGACAATCCTCCTGTGTTTAAATGGACGTCAAAGGAAGCAATAGCGACTCAAAGCATGCTTTTGTACAAGGTAAATCCATCTGGTGGAGTAACTCTTGCATATAAGGATCCTGTAGACAGAAGTGAGCGCAAGGTTCAGATAAGGCAGCTTTCTCCAGGTGATTATGTATGGAACATCGAAGCCATGAGTACTGATGACCTTGACATCACTGGATTAAAGACAAGAAGGTTTACAATTCTGCCGATTGAACCGTTCAGTCCTCCTAAGGGACTTTCAACCGGAAGGACAAGTTATTTTGATGCCGCATATCTTCGTAAGACTCCGGTAATCAACTTCAGCTGGAATTCCGTCAAGCGTGCAAACGACTACATTCTTGAGGTTACAAATCCCAAGGGTGCAAAGGTCCTTACAAAAATACTTAACGGAAACGATAATACAAAATTCGCAATGGAAGACCTTACCGTTCTTTCCAAGGGTGAATTTGAATGGACGGTTCGCGCAGTTCGAATGGATGCGGAAAACAAGCAGGTGCTCATCGACGGTATTCCTGCAACTTCCACATTTACAATTGACTTCTCGCTCAAAGAAAACGGCGGAAAGAAAAAGGATACGGGTACGCTCTATGGCCATTAAAAAACTGATCATATTGATGTTGTTATTCTCTGCCTCATTTTCCTTTCTGACATCTCAGGAAGTTGATTCAACTGAATCTGAGCTTGAAACCACTGATGAAGAACTCATTGATTCTGCTGAACTTTTACGAAGGCAGATGGAGCAGGAAATTGCCGAAAAAAACGTCATCGTGCAGCCCCTCAGCTGGGAAAGTGCGGGTGAAGTCCTGAAATACGACGTTATCATTCAAAAGCGTTCTGAAACTGCAGGTGCAAACGGTAAGTACACATATACAGAAATATTCCGTCATGTGACCGACGAACAGGAAACCGAGGACTGTACGATATTCCTTGATCCGACTTTGCCGGCGGGATACTACAGGCTCATAATCCAGGTATACAACGTTTTGGGCATGCTGGAAGAAGATTATACCTCTGTAGAAGACTTTACGATTCTGCCTGCCCACCTTCCTGAAGTAAAGAAGGTAAGCTATCCGCTCAACTCAGGTGATACGATTTACCTTGACGACGGAGACAATGACGGAATCATCCGTGCAACAGGAAAAAACCTTCATCCGATGAAAGAATCAGACGAAGACATTTCTTACATGGACTACATACTCAGCAATGACAGGCGCAAGATTCATGCGCAAAGCATAATAAACCTAAAGCCCGACAAAAGCGAAGTTGAGCTTCAGTTTGATCCAAAAACCATGGCCGTTGGTGTCTATGATTTTTCTGCGGTGGATGCTTCGGGACTGCATTCTGTTCCGGATAAAAACTCTCAGATTACGATTAAATTCAAAAAGCTCTTTGACTTTGACCTGTCTGGCGGATACATGTGTCCAATCGTTTTGTTTGATGATACGATAAAGACCTATATGGATACGACTCTTTGGCCGGTAAGTATTGTCGGTAAGGCAACATTCATCGCATACAAGCAGATCTGGGGCTACCTCGGACTAAATCTTTCCATCTATGGAACAAGATTCTTTGGAAGGGGTTCTGGGGATGCAACCTACGATGTTGACGGAAACTTCCTTGCAACCCAGTTAAACTTTGTATATCAAAAGCCATTCTACTTTAAGAATAAGACTACAGGAAGGTCTTCCCACCGCCTGACTCTTGACGTTCATGCCGGTGCGGGACTTACAATGTTCAACGGAATGACACTGCATTTTGAACACAACATTGACTCAGATCCGCTCAACTCAATCAACTTTTCCGCGGATGCCGGTGTTGCACTGCAAGTCTACATAACCAAGAGGCTTTATGTAGAAACAGGTGCGGATTTCCTTGTGGCGTATGTACCTCTAGATTCTCCCGATAAGGGAAAGGTTGACATGTTCCTTGGAACCGTGATTCCTTCTGTCAGCGTCGGCTGGCAGTTCTAATATATTCGGGAGAAGATTATGGAAGAAATAAAGTTTGAAGTAAAACAGACATTTGGCACTCTTTCTGAGACAAAAAGCGGATGGAAAACAGAACTGAAGCTTGTTTCGTGGAGTGATAGGCCGGCAAAGTACGACATTCGCTCATGGGCTCCGGATGGTGCAAAAATGGGCAAGGGCATTACGATGACAGCCGAAGAGTTAAAAAAACTGCGTGATATTTTAAACGAAATGAATATCTGACAGCTATTTGGCTATAATTATTTTACAAGGCGGATGTTGTCTACAAGCAGCGTTCCGCCTTTATTGTTTCCGATGATTTGAATCAGGGCACAGTAAAGTTCGTTGCCACTCTGGATTGCTTCGGCTTTTTCATTCTTTCTGTTGCGGATGTTTTCAACAAGAGAAAATCTTACGTCCCTGTTTTCTCCCGGTTCAAGCAAAGCGGATTTGCACACAGTCCAGTTCCAGTTTTCCCTGTCAAGAAAAGCGACGTTTACAGAAATTGCCTGTGCGCCTGTGTTGTTGAAGTCAATCACTATTTCACGGTATTTTCCCCAGTCTGGCTCAAAAAGCTCAGTGCATGCAAAAGAAGCCTGGTGGACTTTATTCATGGGACCGAAAGAAAATTCCGCACATTTTTTTCCCTGGGTGCACCAGTCTGAATTAATTGAACACTCAAGCGCCATGTTGGATGCTGTCCAATTCAAGCTTGAATCTGCGGCAGTCGTCCAAAAGTTTCCGTCTTCAAATCCATCAAGAAGAAAAGTGGATTTATTTGTTCCCTGAGAAAAAGAAAAAGAAGAAAGCAAAAGGAAAGCCAGCAGACAGACAAGGCTCTTGGAGCGGAATCCCATCATTTTCCTCCAAAGACCTCAAAGCCGGGAGTATCACCGTCTTTCTTGTCAAAACTGTCGCCGTCACCCATCTTTACGTTTGCCTTGACTGAATCAAGACAGCTGTCCAAAAGGCTCAAAGCCATGTTGATTTCCTTATTTGTTTTGGAAGGAAGCATCTCCAGAATCTCCTGCCAGTTTTCAAAAATCAGGTTATAGCCCTTGTTCATTTCAACATAATGGTCCCAAGAAGATTTTCCCATTTGATTCCTCCAATAAAAAGTATACAGTCCAAGTAATTTTTCATCAAGAGGGAAAAAATAAATACGAATTACGCATTACGAATTACGAATTAACATCAGTCCCAGCTTAACGAAGGATCTCCTGTAATCGGAATCTGGTTTCCGAGGTATTTTGGCTTTGCATGGAAGGTGACGTCAAAGAAAGCCTTAACCCTTGCAAGGAATTCCCTGATTGCCCAGGAAAACTTTGTCTTTCTGGCATAGGGGTAAATCTCAGGTGCCTCGTAAACCACAGCGTCCAAACCGAGCTTTCTTGCGATATAGGCCGCACGCGGGGCAAATTTCTTTTGTGTTACAATCACGACATCGCTTACGCAAAAGACATCCCTTGCACGGTACATTGTCTCGTAGGTGGAAAAGCCTGCATGGTCAAGGAAGATTTTCGATTCATCCGCATCATAGTTTTTCTGCATGAAATTCTTGATTACGTTTACTTCATCATAATTCTTTGTACCGTGATCACCGCTAACCAGATAGACCTGGCACTTTCCGTCATTCACAAGATTTACGGCTGCACTGATGCGGTCGTTCACAACATGCGAGACGGATGAAGTGTAAACCTTTGCACCCGGAATCAGCACCGTATATTTTGAGGGAACGTCAGAGGCATTTGAATAGATGAAATCTTTTGTTGATTGAACCTCGTAAATGTTCACTATGACACAGAAAATGAAAAAAGCAACGCACAGAAAAAACACTTTTGAAATGAATCTCCTAAACCTGGATTTAGGCTTTTTGTTCTTTTTCAAATTAAAACCTCTCTAGATATTAACGGCAGACAGGAAATGTTTATCAAGTAGAAAAGAAATATGAAACAGGCACTCAATGTAAAGATTCCGGGCAAGGGCCCGGAATGACGGGCGGTAAAGGGTCATGCCGGACTTGATCCGGCATCTTGCCCATGAAATTGTCTTCTAGACCCATTATGTTACATCAATAAACGCCCAGAATCTTTTCCAGATCCTCACGTCCGATTATCTTGAAGAAGCTACCCAGACGTGGTCCCTGTTCCTTTCCGATAAGCGCACGGTAAACGGTCTTGAACAAAGCCTTGCTTTCCTGTCCCGCATTTGTTGCAACATCGTAGATTGCCTGCTGGACTCCGCGTTCATCAAGCTCGTCTAGTTTTGGAAGTACATCCTTGACGATTGCCATTATCATCTGAACGTCAACATCGGTAAAATCTTCCACCTTTGAGCCGTCCTTGCAAAGTGCAAACTGGAAGTCTTCCGGTGCACATTCTTTTACCCAGTACCATGCGCATACACAACGGCGCCTGAGGGTTTCAACCTGCTCCGGCTTTATGTCCTTTAATGTGGAAATAACCTTGTCTATGTCGCCTGAATATGTCTGGAGTAAAGTGGTAAGCTGCCTGAACGGAACCTGATATGGCATTACAGAAGGAATGCCGTCAATCTGGCTCAACTCATAAACGCGTTTTTCAATCCTTTCAAGATTTTCGTTCTTTGCCTTGTCCACACCCCATGCAATGCGTTCAGTGCGGTCGTATGCCTCGTACATCGTGATTACGTCAAGGTCAAAGCTGATTGAGAATTCATGGTCAACCTTGTTTACGGCAAATATGTAGCGCAAAACTTCCGGCTGGTAAACTTCAAGAGCATCAACCAGAGAAATGACCTTTCCCTTGGAAGAAGACATCTTTCCTGGAATGCCCTTGAGCCTTACAAAGTCATATTTCATTGTGACAGGCGCATCCCATCCGTAGACTTTCTTGCTTACGAGCTTTGCAGTGTCATAGCTTCCACCAGGAGAGATGTGGTCTTTTCCACCCGGCTCAAATACAACCTTCTCCTCGTTCCACCTCATTGGCCAGTCAACACGCCATCCCAGCTTGAATTCTGAGCTTGTGCGGAGGTCGCCTTTTTCCTCGTGGCCGCAGCTTGTGCATTTGTAGCTTACGCCATATTCTCCATCGTAATCCAGAATCTCTGTCGTGTCCTTGTTGCACTTGCAGCAGAATGCGGATATGGGCCAGTAAACGTCAGAGTCCTTCATCTTGTGCTCATCGTCGCGGTAATTGTTAAGGCACCATTTGATAAGGTCACGGTTCTGCAGGGCCTTTTTCATTCCCTCTGCATAACGGTGGTCGCGGTAACGGCTTGCCTGATAAAGGAATTCAGGATGAATGCCCACGCGTGGAAGCTGGGACTCTATGTCTACCTCATGGTGGCGGGCGTAGTTTTCATCGCGTCCAAAAGTATCGGGCACCATTGTGATGGGGTAGCGCAGGTATTTTTCCAGTTCCTCCGGTTTTGGCATGTTGCCTGGAACCTTGCGGAAAACGTCATAGTCATCCCATGAATAGATGAAGCGGACTTCTTTTCCCCTTGCACGAAGGGCACGTACGATAAGGTCTACCGTAATGATTTCACGGAAGTTTCCGATGTGAACGGTTCCAGACGGAGTTATTCCTGATGCGCATGTGTAAAGCGGCAGGTCCCCCCTCTGCTCTATAATCTTCTTTGCCATCTGATCTGCCCAGTGGCACAAATCCTTTTCGTTTCTTTCGTTGCTCATGCCGCCATTATAGGATAATTTTCCTCTTTAGGCAATTACCCTCATAAAATGTGTGTAAGACAAGTGCAAATTCAAATAAACATAGTATGCAACAAGTTATGGAGGGAGCATCTCCATTCTCGGCGGGAACAATGCCGAAACAACAAATAAAAGGTGCTCCCATCGGAGTCTGCCCCACAACAACGGCTTCCTCTCTGCGTTCGTGCAGATGTTGTTGCGTGTCAGCCTCCGATTCCGCGCCTTTTATCTATGTAATATCATTGATTCAGTCCAAATAATCATGCTCCCTCCATTAATTCGTACCTTTCTGTTTTTTTCATTTATGGCACTTGCCTTCCACACGCTTTTTTTATCATAGATTTAGGATTAACAAATACAAAGAATGGAATCGTGTAGAGCATAAGACACTTGAATTCCATAAAAAAATTGTGTTATTATTTAAATGTTGGATTTCCAGTTTTTGTTTGTTGCGGAATAAGGGGTTATGCTGGATATGGGGAAGGATTGCTTTGTGGATGCCCGTGGTGGGGCGTGAGGATTAAAAAGTATGAAAAAAATTATTTGTATTCTTTTCAGTTTAACAGTTTTAGTCACTTCAGTTTTCGCGGATAAAAGCAGGTTTTATGAAAATGGCAAGGTGATTGACACGATGTATGTTGATTCTGAAGATGGATTACGCGTTAGGGATAAACCTTCGCTCAAATCAAATAGAGTTTGTGGACTTACTCACAGGTTTCCTGTCAAAGTAGTTGCTATCGGTAAAGAAGAAACAGTTGACGGAATCACGGCTCCCTGGGTGGAAATATTGATTCCAAGCCACGAGTGGAAAAGCAAAAAAACAGCAGAATATGGCTGGGTCTTCGGCGGATATCTAAGTGCAAAGCAGCCCGAATTCCAGATCCCACAAAACAAAGACCAGCTTAGGCAATATCTTGAAAGTTCATTCTGGTATTTGTATTGGGAATATGGTGGAACTGGAGATCCTCGCTATGGATATTTTGAGAACGGGAAAATTTATGCCGTGGAACAAGATTATTGGCAAAAATCACATTATTACTTGAATGAAATGAAATATCTGGTGACATTTAGCGCTGTTTCGGGCGAGAAATATTATTCAGATGAATATTCTTTCTGGATGAAGCCGTCTGTATATGATAACTATGCGGTTCAACAGTTTTTATTTAAAAAAGGAACATTTGAAATCACAACTATTGATGATTATTGTTTTACAAACAGATATGGTTCGGCATGTGAAGACGATTTCGTCTGGGAGTTTAACCCGAACAGAATTTTTCTTGGTAGACTGGGTAGTGGTGTAATTTTTGATTCAGAAGAAATGTTGTACAACAAAAGAATGTATGCAATCATAAACGGTAAAAACGCAATGCAATGGCTGATTGAAAAAGATGCGTTGACAAAGGACTTTGCCAAAAAGTGCATCGAAATGGGGCTGAGTGCCGTTGACACACCGTATAATGAAGATTACAGAAACTACTGGGATCCGATTATGAAAGAACATCAGAAGAAAGTTGATGCGCTGAAGTAAAATTATATAGCAAAGTTTAAGCATGCCGGCTGCGGTATAGCCAGTTGATGTGTGAGTGCTCGCGGTGGGGCAAAGAAGGAGAAAAATATGAAAAAAAGATGTTTAGAATTATTATTTTTTTTATTGATGGTTAGTCCTATTTTTGCAAAAAATTATACTAAAAAAACTGTTACTTACAGGCAGATAAATCGGGATGGGAATGTTTTTTATGAGACAGTAATCTTTATGGACAATATTGCAATAGTCGATGCTTATAATGAAGATGATGTTTTCATTTTAACTAATAGAAATAACAATAAAAATTTGTATGAAAGATTCGGTCGTTGGTTCCCTCCTTTTTATGCTGATGAAGGATTGTTTTCTGGTAGTGCATATGGTGTTGAAGGTGGTCCGGAATCTGAAATATATGATGTAAGAACAGAAACAATCAATGATACCGAAGCAAATAGAATTTATTTAAAACTTGTAGATGTATTTCGAAACGAGTTTATTCTAGATGAGAACCGTGATTCATTAAAACTTGATTTATTCTGTGATATTGTAGATTACTTAAATGATGCAGAATTAAGATTGTTGCGTAATACATTATATGCAATCCATCATTATGAATTCAAATCTAATGATTTAAAAACTATTTTTGAAAACTGTTCCTGGTATACCAAATCATCTTATCAAGAAGATTTAACTGAACTGGAAAAGGTTTTTCTAAAAATAATCCAACTTGCTGAACAAAAAAAATAAGGGAAACATTGCAAAATAATCACATAGCAAAGTTTCAAAGCCGATAGCAGGACTATGTGCAACGAAGTTTCAAGCATGCCCTCTGTGGTTCAATCGGTTGTGCTATGGACATCCCACTGCAGGCTGTCTGATTATAAAACAAGTGGTAAAGTTACTTGTTTTTTTAATAATGTACGTTATAATGTACATAAAAAGGAGGCTCGTATGAATGCAATGACAGCGACAAAAGCAAGGGCAAATCTCTTTAAACTTATGGCATTTGTTAATGACAATTCTCAGCCTTTAACACTTACAAATTCAAAAGGAAAAAATGCAGTTCTTATTGGCGAGGATGACTGGAACGCCATTCAAGAAACAATGTATTTGAATTCTGTTCCTGGAATGGCGGAATCTTTGGAAAAAGGAAAGAAAACTCCTTTAGAAGATTGTCTTTCCGAAGATGAATTAATATTCAGCATAGATTAGTGTATGAAATCTTTAATGAAGAAGTTACCATTGGTGATGTAAAGTACGAAGGAACGGTAAAAATAATCCGTATGTGGACACATTATTCAAAGGTTAAATAAGCCCGCCGTTGTACAACCTGTTATTATGGCGACAGATCACTGGCCTGCATTTAAATCTGAAATAGAAATTTGTGAGGCAAGAATGAAAGACTTTTTGAAAAGGAGTAAAGAAAATGGTAAAAAAAACATTTGATTTGGATGATTATATTTCTCAACGTAAAGAAAATGATTCTGAGTTTGCAAAAGATTTTGATACAGGCTATGAAGAATTTAAAATCGGTATGATGATAAAAGAAATGCGACTTGAAAGTGGAATGACTCAGGAACAGTTGGCAGAAAAACTTGAGACAAAGAAAAGCGTTATTTCAAGAATGGAAAATCATTCCGAAGACATCCGATTGTCTACCCTTCAAAAGGTGGCATCTGTATTTGGTAAACAACTTAAAGTTGCAATGTTGTAATTATGCCAAAATAAATTTTCAAGCATGCCCTTTGCAGTACAACCTATTTTTAGGCGAACACCTGCACTGGTCTGTCTTTTAGGAGGAAAAATGCGAAAAAATAAACTGACAGTCGCTTTTATCATTTTTATTATTGTCCTTTTCTCTTCTTGTGGCAGTCAATCAGTTGCGATGCTTTTTTCTTGGGTTAAAACAATTGATCACAATGCTGAGTATTTTAAAGTTGACAAATATGGAAATACTGCAGAAAAAAAGTTTGATGAAAATGAGATAGATTTTGAAAATGATTTATATTCTATTTCTTCATCGATATTTTGTATTGGAGAAAAGTTTAAATATGAATTTCCTAATAAAATGCATGAAATAAAAGGCGATCCATATGGAGTTTCATTATCTATTGGTAATAAATCTTCTGATATTGATTACATTATTTTACAAAATGTTTCTCTGTTTTTTAATGATAAAAAGATAGATTTGCTGGATAATATGGTTTATTCAGATAATCATGAAAAAATAAATTACGATATTTCTATTTACAAAGAATTTAATGAAATGAGTAGTGAATTTAGTTCTATTAAAAGAAGTCAACTCAAAGAATTTTTAGATACAAAAAAGTTTTCTTTTACACAAAAGCAGGGTGATAGTCTACAAAAAGATTATGTTATTAAGGAATTAGCTATTTCACTTCCTCAAGTAAATTTTAATAAAGTGAAAAATGTAAAATTATATTATGAAATTGAAATTTGCACGAAAGATGGAACAGTCTGGCTTAATACACAAGAAGTAAATTATGTCTTGAAGGAAGAAACTGTAAAATTAAAATGAATTTTTATGCTAAAACAAGGAAATCATGTAGTGATTTCAAATCCGCGTGATTGAATCTCTTAGATTTTAATCTTTCCCAATACCTTATTGATTATGATGTTTTATTAAAGTATAATTAAACCGATGAGAGAACAGGTCGTTCAGGCAAGGCCGGTGCGGTACAATCATTCCATATCCTGATGTCTACAGTGTGGACCTATGGAGGAGAAACATTCTACTTTTATGATGTTAAAGCCATCTTGCAGAAAATGTCTGCCATTTAGGAGGAAAATATGAAGAAAAAGGTTTTGATTTTTTTATTTAGTTTTATATTCTGCGTTGCTGCTTTGAATGCAAAGGAAAATCAGAATATTACCGATAAAATTAATTCGTTACTCCAAAATAATGTAATCGAACTGGATAATAAGGAGTTAAAATCTTTTACTAGCAAAAATTTTGAAAAAAAGATTATCTCAAAATTAAAGAAAGTAAGTTTCACAAAAGATGGTGCTGATGCCGTTTCTGATTATATTGAAGTTGGAAATTATGAATTATTAAATGCCATCAAATTGAAAAATGATTGTATTTTCTTAAATTATTTAATCAGGAGTGACGACAGCATTCATCCAAAGAAAGAGTCGTCAGAAAAGGCTTTTGGTCACTCAAAGATCAAACATCATGTGATTTTATTATATAACAGTAAGAAAAAACAAATCACAGAAATCAATTATATAGCTACCCAATATACTCCAATATTATTTCATAAATATGAGTATGAGGATGAGAGCATTCTTTATGGAATAGGAAATAATTCTTCTTCCGGCACAGCTACTACTGATATATATCTTCTGGCTCTTTCTACAGAAAATCTTGAACTGCTTTTTTCAGAATGTATAATGTTTTCCCAGAATTTTTATTCCAGTGAAATTCAAGATATAAAATTTGAAAAGGATTTTATTTTTTATGATGATAAAATAGTAATAACGGGAAATGATTTTGACTTTAAGAAATATGAATATTTTAAATATGATAAAATCTATTCTCTTGAAAAAGATCCGTTAGGTTTCGATGGAATACCATTCGGTTATACAAGAAATGAAGTTAAAACGATTATGGAAGAAAAAGGATGGAAGATTGAGAAAGAAGAACTAAGCGGAGCCGAAAAATTGGGTCGCATATGGTTTAAAAAAGAAAATGCAGACTTTTGTGGAATAAAAGTTGATTATGTGGTGTTCTATTTCGAAAAACTTAATATTTTTTATGATGCGGAGATTCATTTTACAGATAATGCAGATGAAAGCTCATTAGCTCAGATTTCAGATTTTTATTTCAAAAGATATGGATTTAAGGAAATAGAGGAAAGCTCTAAGTATCCTAAATACTTTTATGATTCTAATAAAAATTTCCTTTGGATTACAAATACAGAAGTAGCACTTATCAGTGAAGAATTACAATGGATAATAATAAAATTAAAATTAGGTTTAGATTAGAAGGGAATTCCATAGTGATTTCGAATCCGTGTGTTTAAATCTGTTGGATTTTAATCTTTCTCAATACCTTATTGATTATGATGTTCCATTAAAGTATAATTAAACCGATGAGAGAACATGTCGGAAAAAAGAGGGTTTTAAAGTTTGTATTGCTTTTTGCTGCTGCAAGCATAATCATTTTGTTCGTGCTTTTTTTAAACGGACGTAAAGGCAGGGAAAGCTCTCAGGCTCTTGATCCTCTGGTAAAAATAGAAAAACCTCAGTTGATGGACATAAGCAGGACTCTTGTTTTGCCGGCTTATGTAGAGGCAAAGGAGATGATACCCGTAATTCCCCTTGTAAGCGGTACAATACTTGAATACAGGGTTGAAGTTGGGCAGCAGGTCGCTCAGGATGATGTGATTGCAAGGATAGACAGCGAACCTTTTGACCAGCAGGTACTCCAGGCAAAGGCGGGGTATCTTGCCTATGAGAATTCATTTGGACGAATAGCAAATCTTTATCGTACGGGAAATGCCACGGCACAGAATTATGATCAGGCAAAGGCCGCAAGAGATTCTGCAAAGGCACAGTATGATCTTGCGCTCATGCAGCAGGGATATGCGACGGTTCGAGCAAAGGCTGGAGGAACTGTCATTACGGTCATGTCGGCACAGGGAAGTACGGCCGCACAGGGGCAACCCATAGCGGTAATAGCAGACTTGAATTCCCTTGTTGTGAACCTCAAGGTGTCTGAAAAATATTATCCCCTCATCGAACAAAATAAGAATACTCTATCACTAACTGTTGTCCAGCCCGAAAGCGGATTAAGCTACAGTGCAAGTCTTGGACCAATTGACCCTTATGTAAATCCGGAAACCAAGACGTTCAACATTGAATGCAGGCTTGCTTCTGACGGTTCTGTTTTGTTCAGGCCGGGCATGTTCGTTAAAGTAACTGTCGTTTATGATGAACACAAGGATGTTTATGTAATGCCCCAGAACATACGAAAGACAGACGGTTCGGTATATCTTTATCAGGATGGAAAGGCGGTGTTTTGGGATGTAAAGCCGGAACTTGAAAATGATGACTACTTTATGGTTGACGAAGCCCACTCCAAAACTGATTTTATTGTCGAAGGCCAGAATACCGTGTTTGACGGACAGACGGTGAGGTTGCTCCCTTGAAGACACCAGCAGAATTTGTAATCAAACATCCGGTCATCATTTCCATGTTCCTGATTGTGCTTTTTTTCTTTGGTGCATTCAGCCTGCAGAACCAGAACATAGAATTCATGGCGCCAATAAATCTGCCTAGCGTAATAGTCTATACCGTTTATCCGGGTGCAAATGCAAGTGATGTTGAGCAGGATGTTACAAGAATTCTTGAAAACGATTTTGTAACTCTCCCCAACTACAAGTCAATGAGCTCTCAGTCCACCGACAGCCTTTCTTGGATTACAGTGACATATCATGATGGTTGTGATCCATATGACCAGCTGGAGGAAATCAGATACAGGATATCAACACTGCTGGATGAGCTTCCGTCTGGAATAAGCGGACAACCACAGGCCATTGTCGGCGGTGCAAGCATGATTCCATCAATCACTTTTTCCGTAGATGCCGGTTCTGATATTGCACGTACTACTGATTACATAGAGAACACGCTCAGACCCAAAATAAACCAGGTTCCATCTGTTGCGGAAGTAAAGGTTTCTGGCGGAAAAAATCTTCAGGTGAACATAAAGGTCAGGTCTGATGATTTACAGGCAAAGGGCATACCGATTCTGCAGGTCTATCAGCTGCTCCAAACGTCCAATTCCAGTTTGCCTTTGGGCAGTGGAGTTTATCACGGAAACAACATCAGCATGCGCTACGAAGGAACCCTTTCTTCCATCGAAGATTTGCGGAACATGACTGTCGGTGCGGATGACAAGGGAAACATCATCAGGCTGGAAGACATTGCTGACGTAAACTTGGGATATCCCAAACAGGAGATGATTGAAGAGTCGGATATGCGTCCGTTGCTTTTGGTTTCAGTCACCAATCGTTCTGACGGTAACATAGTAAAGATAAATTCGGCAATCAAAAAAATCCTGGACGAAGAAACAAGGGCTTCAAATGGTGCGGTAAAATTCAACATGATTCTAGACTACAGCCGCACAACCATGGCTTCGTTAAAGACCGTTGTTCAAAGCGGAATAATGGGCGTCATAATGGCTATGATCATCATCTTCCTTTTCCTGATGGATGCAAGGGCAACAATCATAATAGGCATTTCGATCCCACTGTCGCTGCTCTTTACCTTTTTGGGAATGCAGATTTCTGGAATATCGTTCAACCTGATGAGTTTGAGCGGACTGGTCGCTGCCTTGGGAATGATAGTGGATTCGTCCATCGTTATGATAGAGGAAGTTTACCGTTATTATCTTTCAGGGAAAATTGGGGTGGAACAAAGCATTGTACGTGGAAGCAAGGAAGTCACAATGTCAATCATCGCTTCGGCTTTGACTACAATCGTCGTTTTCTTCCCCATTGCGTTCTTGACTGGACTTGTCGGAATGATTTTAAAACCGATTGCAATAACACTGATTTATGCCTTGTCTGCATCTCTTGTAGTCGCAATCATTTTCGTTCCGTATTTCATGAAGCTTTTTATGACGGGGAAAATTCCTCAGAAAAAGGAAAATCCGGTTCAGAGAACAATCTCGTGGATAGAAAAAAAATATTCTGTCATGTTGAACTGGTGCATGGGCAACAAGGGTTTTATAATACTCTTTTCCATACTGCTTCTTGTAGTGACCATGGTCGTATCCCTTTCTCTTGGAATTGCATTTTTACCGTCCACCGACAACAATGATTTTTACATGACTATAGAATTCCCCAAGGGTTACACTCTGGAAAGGACTGCTGAAAAAACTCGGCTTGCAGAAGCCATAATGCGTAGGGAAGTTCCTGAAATTGAAAATCTGGTTTCATCGATTGGAAGCAGCGGAGAGTATAGCTTTGGCAGTTACACTTCAAATTATTCATACTTTCACACTGTACTCGTGCCTGTGTCAAAAAGAAAAAGGTCAGTGCAGCAGATTATTCCTCTTGTTCAGGCTGCAGTTCAGAAAGAGATACCGGACATCAACATTACGATGGAAAACGGAGGGTTCGACAAACTCCTGGGCTATGCATCTGGAGGTGGAGGCTACGGTTTGACCTTGGTGTGCGAGGACATGGACAAGCTTCTGTCTGATGCGGCTAGGATAAAAAATCAACTGGAAACTCATCCTGATGTACTTTCAGCTCATGTCGATACTTCATTTGATTCGGACAATCTGACCATACGTGTGGTACAGGATTACATGGCAAGTCTGGGAATATCAAGTTCGGAAGCCGGATATACGACATTCCTCCTCTTCAACGGAACTGACTGTGGAAAGATGACTGTAGGGGACGAACGCTATACAATTCATCTGGAAAGCGACCTTGCGGACAAACCACTTCATTCAGATGTTTTAAACGGCATTCAGGTAAAATCGCTTGCAGGAACAATGGTTGACTTTTCGAACATCAGCAATTTTCAGCTTGAACGCACATTGAGCGCAATAAACCACAGCGACCGTGCAAAGACTGTGACAATTACGGCGAGGTTAAGCGGAGAAGATTCTACTTCGGTTACAAGATACATCAACACATACCTGACTGAACATCCACTGACCGATGGAGTTGCAAGCAAGACTGCCGGTATTGGTGAGCTCATAGGGGATACTTTGCCGTCGATGATTCGTGCCTTGCTGATTGCATTCTTCCTGGTCTATACTGTTATGGTCCTTCAGTTTGAACGCTTCAGGCAGCCAATCATCATCATAGCATGCATTCCGTTCTGCTTTATCGGTGTAACACTTGGGCTTTTGGTTTTCGGCTCAACTTTGAGTTTGGTCTCTCTTTTGGGAATCATATCGCTGGGAGGAATCGTCGTAAACAACGGTATCATTCTGGTTGACTACATAAACCAGGTGAGAAAAAACATGGGGCAGGATGATACTGTCGAAAACCTCAGGGACACAATAACCAAAGCTAGCTCGACAAGGGTCCGACCAATATTCATGACGACATTGACCACAATGCTGGGGGTAATTCCCATGGCAATTGCACGGGGTGAAGGTGCGGAACTTTATGCTCCGTTGGGACAGGCCATTGCCGGTGGACTTTTAACTTCAACTTTGATAACATTGTTTTTAATACCGACGCTTTATTACATGAGCGAGAAAAAACGGATGGAAAAGAAAAATGAAAAAGATTAATGCACTGGCATTTCTATCCCTAATATCCTCACTTGCTTTTTGCCATACGCAGGAAGAACTGCTTGAAAAACTATACCAGAACAATGCGGAAATCATAAAGGCTGAATCTGAATACATGCAGGCATGTCTTGATGTTAAGGATGCAAAGGGTGGAAGGGGACCAAGCATCGACTTGCAGATAAGCGGAACTTATATGGTAAATCCACCGATTGGTGAAATCTCTGTCGGGACTGATGATATCGCTTCAATACTTGCGGACGAAGGTTATCCTGTTGTTCTTCCTATTAACCGCTCTGTTGTCGTTTACGAGGGAATGGAGCACACACTGTATAATTTTGAGTTAAGCCTGACCCAGCCGATTTTTACATGGGGAAAGATTACCAATGCAATAAAACTGTATGAACAGGTTGCTGACATAAAACTCCTTCAGAAAAACGATTTGATTCATAAAAAGGAAATTGAACTTTTGTCTCGAGAAACTGCATTTTATTATCTGACCAAAATGGAAAGCCTGCTGGATGAACAGGCACGATATGCGGGACGTCTTGTTGAAATATCCGAGGCATATGCAAAAAATGGACTCCTTTTGAATCAGGATGTGCTTAATGCAAAGATAAAGGCGCAGGAAGTTGATGTGGCAAAAAAGAACCTTCAGCGTGAAAAGGAAATTCAACTGATAGAAATGCAAAAGCTTTTTTCCGGCAATGGAGAGATGTTTGAATTGTTGGCATCGGAAATAAACTATGTTCCGGATGATAAAAAACTAAATAAATATCTTTCTCTTTCCCGTCCCACTCTGGAAGAACTTGCCGTAAACGAAGACAACGCACAGATAAAGATACTCAAGGCTTTGATAGAAACTTCAAGACTTGCAAAAGACATTGCAAATGCATCGGTATACTGGAAACCCGATTTTGCCTTACAGGCTTCCCTTGGATATGCGGGACAGCGTTTTCCTTGGATTCAGGAGGACTGGAACGACTACGGAAAGTATTCGCTGAATTTTTCACTTGGCATACGAACTACGGTTTGGGACGGAGGAAAGGCATTCAGAGACGTAAAGAGAAGGGAAGATGACATGAACAATGCCCTGACACAATATAATGATTCTGTGATGCAGCTTAAAATGGCGGCGGCAACAGCTTATTCAGATCTGGCTCTGGCAGAAAGCCGCTGGAAATATCAAAACCTGCTTGTTCAAAATGATGAGCTTGAATTAAAGCTGCATGAAAGTGAATATAAGGCCGGTTATGGAACGGAGATGGATGTCTTAAAGGCGAAAATACAAAAGATTACAGATACCATCACATCCTATCAGCTTCAGACGGAAATGCACTTGAATTGCCTTACTTTGGATTATCTGACTGGTGGAAGAATATAAACGGAAATCATTTATTTTTCCTCAAGGGTCTTTTTCTGCGGAATGATTAGAATCAGCAAAAGTGAAATGATGTAAGGGAATGCAAGCAAAACAGAAGAAGGAATGTTTTCAAATATTGAAACGTTTTGAATGTATGAAGATGTATATTCCGCAAGCGAAAAAACAAGCACAGCACCGATGACCGCAATAGGATTTTTACGGCCAAGGAATACAGCCGCCAAAGCAGTCCATCCCCTGCCACCGGACATGCCCGGAACAAAAGAAGAAATGCGCATGGCATAGGCACAGCCTGCAAGTGCTCCGGAACTTGATGCAATTATCCACGCAAGATGCCTGTAGATCAAGACATTGTTTCCCTGGGATGCAAGAACATCACTGTCGCTTCCTGTTATTCTGATTTTTAAACCAGTTCTGGTAAAGTACAGCATGAATAGAATTCCAAAGGATGCAATGCCGCAGAAAATGGCAGAAATGATTTTTGCATTGCCTTGAGTAAAGATGAAATTCTGATCGTAAAGGACTCCTCGTGTTCCAAAAATTCGGGCTGATAAAAACGAAGTCATGGCGGACAGCAAAAGGTTTATTGCAATGGAAATCAAAAAGACCGATGCGTTTAGTTTTGTGGAAATCAGGTCAAGAAGAAAAACTATAAGCGTGCAAATCATGACCGAAAGGATTATTCCCAAAATAATTGAATTCAACTTGACGGAAAAAACAAAACAGAAAAAAGCCCCCAGATTGATGACCGCTTCCATGAACATTGCGAGACGGCCTGCATATTCGCTTATCAAGGCACCGAGTGTAATAAGTAAAAGAGGAACTGCTGTCAGAATTATCGATAATGTAAAATTCATTTTTTCTTCCTCCCGCTTACAAATGGAATTGCGATGGAAAACAAAATGCAGCTCTGGACTATGCCGCTTATGTCAAAGTCAAAGCCCTGGGTCAATCCAACCCTTCCTGCAGAAGTGTAAATCCAAGAAAGAACCAGTGCAGATGGAATCAATGAAAGAGGGGAGCCTGACGCAATCAAGGCTGTGCTTAACGCATTCCATCCCATGCCCAAGTAAAATCCCTGATGGCATGTGTAATAGGTTCCTGCAACGGCAAAAAATCCCGTAAGTGAATGCAATGCTCCGGAAATACAGAGTGTTGTCATCGTGTTTGTCGTGGATGAGTATCCGCTGTATTTTGCAAACAGGGGAGCCTTGCCCCATATAATGGATTTTCGTCCGATGTATGTCTTTGCGTAAATGAAATATGTAAAAATACAAATTAGTATTGCAGGAAAAATTACGGCTGTCAGAGGGGAGGGAGATAGAATCCTGTGGAATTTAAAGCAGTCCCTGATGTAGGGGAGGGCGATGAGGTTTTGGCTTGTTTTTCCGTTGATGGAAGTTATCAGTCCGTCTGCCAGGGGAATTATGGCGGCACTAAGTAAAAAGCTTGTCAAAAGGACTTCTGTCCCCCGTAATTCCTTTAGCACGGCAGAAAAGCCTGTTATAAAGGCACCGGCCGTAATGCAGAGTATTAGAGCGATTAAGAATTGGATGAAAGGAGGAACGTTCCAATTTGCGGATAGAACTAGACCTGCAATCAAACCTCCTGCGTAGATCTGACCTTCGCCACCCAGATTCATGGACCCGCCTTTTAAAGCAATCAAAGCACCGCACCCGGAAATCATCAGCATTGAAGCCGTGTTCAACATGAGTCCGAAATAATATTTGCTGGAAAAAGTTCCGGTGAACAAAAGTAAAATCGACTCCATCGGTTTTTGTCCGCAGCAGATGATTATGATGATGCAGACAGAAAGGCCCGCAAGAGGTGCAAAAATAGATTTGAAGGGAAATTTTTTCACACCGTTCCTCCTTTGGAAAAAGAAAGATTCGTGCATCCCTGTTCAAGTGAATAAACCCTGCTGCATGTGGTAAGGGGAAAGTCCTGGGAACCTACAATCAAGACGGCCGCTCCATCGTTGGCAAGGGTAATTATCCTTTTAATCAGTTCTGACTGGGATTCAACATCAAGACCGTGAAGTGGATTGCATAGGATTACAAGCTTTGGATTTGTGGAGAGCTCGCGTGCCAGAATAAGCCTCTGCAACATTCCTCCGCTCAAGTTGGAACACAATTCTTCAGGCTGTATGTTGACCTTTGCCTGTTCAATCAAAGAAAGGCAGAAATTTCTTGAAAACTTTTTCTGGTAAGTCGAAAGCATTTCCGCCACTGTTAGATTTGGATTGGCCGCCCTAAAATTTTTGTCGCTTGGAATTATTGCGGCATTGTGTCTGCGTAAAAAAGCGGCTGTATATTTCTTTTTCTTCAAGTCAAGCTTTACTGTTTTTCCGTCCAACCCAGTATATTTAACAAAACCTTTTGTGCTATCCGTTTCCATTCCGCAAACTGTGTTTTCCAAAGTGTCTATTGCGGCTTCCTTTAGTCCCACAACAGCGGTTATTTCCGCATAGTCCACCCTGATTGTCGCATTCAGGAGCGCGCTTTTGTTTTGCGGACGACTGCTTGCATGGATGAAGTTAATGCATGGTTTGGAATTTGAGTGTTCAACTGTCAGATTCCCCAAACGTTTTATGCCGTCTTTTTCGTATTGTTCTGAAAACTCTTTTGCCGATTTGTATTCACGCCATAGAATGCCTTCCTTTAAGATGCGGACTGTATCTGCATGATTTGAGGCCTCTGCCATGCTGTGGGTTATCACAATAACTGTGCTTCCCTTGCTGCACAAATCCTTTAGTCTTGAATAAAGAAAATCCCTTTCTGAAGAATCCAAAAAAGCGGAAGGTTCATCAAGAATGAGGCATGAGGGGTCTTTGCTCAAGGCGGATAAAAGTGATGAATAAAACCTGTGGTTTCCTCCAAGATCACGGATTTTTGTCCGCAAGTTAAGGAAGGGAGCCCAGAGTTCCTTTAATTCCTCAAGTTTTTCCCTCTGGATTTTTTTCCCTTCAGCCAGTTGAATGTTTTCGAAAGTATTCAGGGAAGATGCTAAAAGTGGCCTCTGTTGGACTATTGCGATTCCTGATTTGATTGCATCAGATTCTGATTTGAAGCAGACGTCTTTACCGTCGATTTTAATTTTACCGGATGTCATTTGAATTGAACCGGAAAGTATTTTTGCAAGGGTTGTCTTTCCCGCTCCGTTTTCACCCAAGATTGCATGAATTTGCCCTCCTTGAAAGCCAAGTGAAACATTTTGGAGTACGGTTTTAAGCTTGTAACTCTTGGAAATATTTTCCAGTTCAATATTCATTTATAGTTGTGGAATCTCCTTTGATCCGTCTGTAAGCTGCTTTACAAGTGAGCTCATAGTATTCCTGACTTCTTCCGGTACATTGGAAACGTAAAGCGGATCATCCTGAATGAACTTGATGTATCCTTCCTTGATTCCTACGGTCTTGGTTTTACCCCATTCAGTTTTCCCGTTAAGGTAGGCGAGTGTAGCTTCCTTTGATGCAAGAGCCTGTTCTGTTGAGCAAGAAGAAATGACTGTTCCCGGTGCCTTTGCAAAAGAGTTTTCGTCGATGAATGAAAGGAGTATTCCGTTTTCCTTTGCGGAAGAGATGACACCTTGGGCGGCTCCACCACAGATTGGCATGATGACATCAACTCCAGCCTGTGCAAGTGCGTCTGTTATCTCTGCACCTTTTGTTCCGTCATACCAGTTTCCTACAACCCTGAAATCACATGTGGTTCCAGCAACGGCATCCGATGCTCCCAGAGCATAATATGGATAAAGGATATTGTTCATGACCGGATATTCCTGTGCCGCGACTACAGCAACCTTGTGGCTCTTGGATAAAAGGCCGGAAATGTAGCCGGAAAGGTATGTCTGTTCCTTCTGGTCATAGCTGATGCATGCGATGTTTTGATTCCCGTCCAATGCTCCGTCCAGCAGAACGAATTTCTGCTCGGGGAACTGCTTTACAATCTCCTGGGCAAGCTCCGGTATGGATGGGTTTGAAGATATTATTGCGCCATAGCTACCGTCAGCGGCAAGGGCAGTGAGTTTTGTTGACCATTCAGCCTGATTTGTACCTGCCTCCATGATGTACACTTTGGCCTTTTTTGATTCATCTGTTATGCTTGCATTGTATTCGTCAATTCCCACCTGTACACCTTTTGCAAGATTGGCATAGGTGGGGGAGTCTGCCATGATTCCAGGTACAAAAACTGCGATGGAAAGTGCGTTTGATTCCTTTTTTCCTGAGCATCCTGAAAATAATACTGTCAGGGCAGCCGCAAAAGACAAAATTAGTGATGTTTTTCTGTTTTTCATAAATGACCTCTGCCTTAAATATAGTTTTATATAAAACAAATGTCAATACCCTTTGGTAAATCAGTCTTTTTTCAGCTCGTTTTCCACATTGGAATTCATCTTGAGGAGAAGTTCAAGCAGCTGTTTTTTCTCTGTTGCGCTAAATCCCTTGTAGCATACCTTGAGGAGGTCTTCAGAAATGGAAGAAGTTAGTTTGTTCAGGGATTTTCCCTTTGTTGTAAGGGATATGAGCCTTGTCCTGCCGTCTGTGGGGCTGGCTTCCTCTTTTACAAGGCCTTCTTCAATAAGTTTGCGGGTTAAAACCGTAGTTGTGGATTTATCCCTGTTGGTTGCCTCCGCTATTTCTGTTTTGGTCATCTTTTTGTTTACGGAAAGCAGGTACAGGATGAAGCCGTGTGATGACACCAGGTTTTTCTTTGCAAGTTTGGCATTGGTAAAATCTGCGGTTATTGCATGAAGGTGTGAAATAAGGGATACGACTGTTGACTGTGTGTAATTCATTGTAATTCCTCCATCTGAAAATCTAAAGTCTTTTGGATGATTTGTCAATTCTGCTTGACGTGTTTAATCAAAATGAAGTATTTTATATGTATGTTCGGGTTTTTGTTCAAAAAGAATTTCTATGACATCTGGGACAATTTTTTTCATCTCCTGGTAATCAATTTAATTTACACTGTCCTTATCTTTGGCGGAGTATTTGGTTTTCTTGGCCTATGCAGCATTGAAATGCAGACGGGCATCAGGTTTATTGTTTTGGGAGCTGCAATTCTTGCATTCAGCATGATTTTCCATATTTTTCTGTTTGCACAGGGTAAAAGTGCGGAAAAGATTTCAAATTATTCTGTTCCAAAGCTAAGGGACTTTTTTGGTAACATTATTCCTTCGATTAAAGACGGCGTGCTGTTCGGCTTGTTTTTCGGCATGCTTGTTTTGGTTGCCATAGTGAGCATTCCCTCCTACCTTAACCTTGGGGTTGCAGACGGTGATCCTGCAAAAAGCCTTGTGGGGCTTGTCCTTGCCTTTTTTGTTTTTTGGATTCTGATTATAGTACTGCTTGCCCTGCAGTGGTTTATGGCTGTTCGGAACGTGCTGCACAACAGTTTCGGGAAATGCCTTAGGAAATCATTCATCCTGCTTTTTGATAATTTTTGGTTTACGTTAGGAATGGCGCTTATAAATCTGGTTAACCTTGCAATTACAACATTAACAATGAGCCTTATGCCTGGATTTACCGGAATTCAGGTTTGTGCCACAAATGCCCTTCACTTGAGGATGTACAAATACGACTGGTATGAGGTTAACCCCGGAATGACAAAGGACCAGAGACGTCATGTTCCCTGGGACCAGCTGCTGCAAAAGGACAGAAAGCTCATGGGTGCAAGAAAGCTCAGGAATATTTTCGTCCCCTGGAAGGAATAGATTTTTTTCTGCCAACGTATTGAAAAAAATTCCAATATAGTGTAATTTAACCGAATGAGTACGAGATGTTTTGCAATGCTTAAGCCTGGTGTATTGAACCGCAGGCTAGTTGGCGAGGTAATCAGCCGCCTCGAGAAAAAAGGACTGAAGCTGGTCGGCTTAAAGCTGATGAATATTTCTCCGGAACTTGCCGCTGAACATTATGCTGAACACAAGGGTAAGCCTTTCTATGATCCGCTCGTGGATTACATTACCAGTGGTCCGGTTGTAGCGATGGTATGGCAGGGGGACGACTGTGTCACTCTGGTCCGCAAGATGACTGGAGCCACAAACCCAGCAGATGCGATGCCGGGAACCATTCGTGGTGATTTTTGTTCCCATACTTCACACAACATCATTCACGCAAGTGACAGTGTAGAAAGTGCAAATCGAGAAATAAACCTTTTCTTTACACCCGAGGAAATCGTGGATTGGGAAGATCAGGCCGCAATGTGGTTCTAAAAATCACAAAAAAAAACCCAGTCACGCACAAAATGACTGGGTAAAAGGAGAGGAGGATGCAATAATGACATTGTCTTGCATTTACACTCTCTAAACCTACTGCATATACTTAAGGTTACAGATTTTTTTAAGAATTTCAACTTTTTTTCTCAAAATTACCATTGCCGGCTTAAATTTCGGTAATTTATGGGCATTTTGGTCGAATTTTCCCCATGATTTTTGGCTTTCCCCGGAATTGGATCGTGTTTGTGGGTGCTGCCTAAAAAAAATCAATTTTTCCCTTTAGTTTTTTGTCTTATGGCCGATAATAATAATGTGCACGAGGTACTCTGTTTGTTTAATCCTCCCGCACAAATAATCTGATCGGCGGACGGGGCTTTCGACATCCAGACGGCTGCCGTTTTTGGTTATGAAAATCAGAACCAGAGGTTATCCTTTGGTTCTTTTTTTTTGTACCAAACTTATCCACAAAAATTTAAGATTTTAGAGGTTTCCACTATACTTTTTCTTTAAAATCATCGATAATGGAGAAAAGAGGTCGATATGGAATCGTTGAAGGTAGCTGAACTACAGGCAGATAACAAATACGCGGCAGACATGATGTTGGACAGTCAGTTTCTATTGAATCCAGCACACTGTCCTCTTGCGCAGGAAACCATGCGTGCCCTCTTGGACTGGAACTTTGACCAGGTTTACATAAGTGAAAGGGTTATAGCTGCAGTATCAGAAGAAAAAGTTGACCTCGATGCAATTAAAAAGAATGGTGCCGTAGAAGAAAAACCGGTTGTAAAGATTACGGAAGAACAGCGTAAGGTACTTTCTGCCACGACGGAAGAAGTTACAGTAATTGACGAACAGAAGGCAGATGTTCCTGAACGCGCGTCTGATGAATACATATATCCTGGTGTAAAAGAGGCCCTTGCAGCCGCAGAAGAGAAAAAGGCTTCAATCACAAATGACAAGGAACGCATGGAGATGGTTCAGGAGGTTTATTCTTCTTACCTGAACTATTTGAATTCAGTCTACACCCATTACGCAACCCATAAGGAATTCAATACAAAGGAAATATATGCAACGGTCCGCTCTCTGTGTGAATTCATCGAGCAGCACAGGCGTTATATTCTGCGCATTACTCCAACCGTACAGGACCGCAACAAGAACTTTCTGGTATATCACGGCATTCGTTCTACGGTACTTGCCATTACTATAGGATTCCAGCTTAAAATCGAAAAGGACAAGCTTGTGGAGCTTGGTGTAGCATGTCTTTTGCACGAAATAGGAATGCTACGTATTTCACCACGCTTTTACATGAACAACAAGCCCCTTACCGTTGCGGAAAGGACCCAGATCCTCATTCATCCTATAATCAGCTATGACATCCTTAAGGAAGCCAATTTCCCGCTGCCGATACTTCTTGGCGTACTTGACCACCATGAGCGTGACAACGGAACCGGTTATCCGCGCCATATAAGGGCATCTGCAGTTTCATTCTACGGAAAGATAATCACCGTGGCATGTTCATTTGAGGCAATCACCGCTCCCCGTGAATTCAAGGAGCTTCGTTCACCTTATGAAGCAATGATAGAAATGCTCAAGAACGAAAACCACCAGTACGATGACACTGTGGTAAAGGCACTCTTGTACAGCCTGTCACTGTTCCCGATTGGTGCCTTCGTCTATCTTGCAAACGGACGCATTGCCCAGGTAGTTGACGTAAACCCATCCAACCCAAGGAATCCTATTGTTCAGATTTTGGGTCAAAGCAATCCCAATGGAACTCCGATGATCCTGCAGACGAATAATACTGATGTAAAGATTTCACGCGTTATGGATAAAAAGGAAGCGGCCGACGTTATTGCCGCCCTCAAGAAAACAGCTAATTAAACCTGTCCCTTTCCTCTTCAACTTCGTTTTTAAACTGCTCGTCAATTTTTGGCGGGTGGTCTGTAAAGTACAATATCTGATGAAGCTCGTCTTGAGTATGAATACCCCACAGCGGCACTACATTTTCAAATTGGGTAAAAAATCCGAATGCAAGCGGAATGTTTGAAACAAGCCCTCCACAAAGCGGCTGTGATGCAAGACAACCTGTCTCGGTCTTTTCGCACAGTTCCACAAGCTCATGGCATTTCTTGTCGGTAAGCATGTTGAACGGAAACTGAACCACATCGTATAATCCGCTTTCTATCGCCTGATTTACGAGCTCGTAGGATTCTGTTGAATATCCGATGTGCCTGATTGAACCTTTATCACGCAGACGGAGCATTTCCTTGTATAGTCCGTCCGGTCCGTCCTCCTGGGGCACTATTGAAAGGTTGTCAAACTGATATAGGTCGATTACGTCCGTGTTCAGGGCGGTGAGGCTTTCCTGAATGTCGTTGCGCATTTCGCTGGCTGTTTGTGCGGCGGTTTTTGTTGCAAGTACGACATTCTGCCTTATTCCGTGCAGGGCTGCTCCAAGACGCTTTTCGCATACGGGCTTGCTTCGGGAAACGTCAAAGAAATTGATTCCTCCGTCATAGGCCTGCCTTACCATTGCGGCGACAGTTTCTTCTGCCTTTTCGCCAAAAGATTCAATTTCCGAACAATCCAAACTCATGGCGCCAAATGCTGTTTTGCTTACCAAAAGTTTTGTTTTTCCCAAAGCAATGTATTCCATCTTGAAGAGCCCTTGTAATTTATTTCTTTTCCACCGGTTTGTAGTTGCGGATTGCATTGTGCAGGAATCCAGAAAGCTCAGAAAGCTTTACCCTGTCCTGTTCCATGCTGTCCCTGAACCTGACTGTTACGGTGTCAAAGTTTGGACTGTCTTTTGTGATTGTGTCATAGTCAACGGTTACGCAGAATGGTGTTCCGATTTCGTCCTGGCGGCGGTAGCGTTTGCCAACTGTTCCGCTCTGGTCGTAGTCGGTTACATATTCTTCCTTGAGGGCTGTCCTGATTTCCTGAGCTTTTTCTGCAAGTCCGTCCTTTTTCATCAATGGTAGGACTGCTACAGTGATTGGTGCTAGCTGCGGGTGCAGGTGAAGTACTGTACGGTAGTCTTCTTCGCCTTCATTTCCGACGTTCTGCTCTTCGTATGCCTCACAGAGGAATGCGAGGAAGTTGCGGTTAAGGCCTGCTGAAGTTTCGATGACGTAAGGTGTGTAGCTCTTGTTGCCGTCTTCCTGGTCGATGTAGTTCATGTCCTTGCCGCTGACCTTTGTGTGCTGGCTCAAGTCAAAGTCCGTGCGGTTGTGGATGCCTTCGATTTCTTCAAATCCAATCGGGAAGTTGTACTGTATGTCGTAGGCGTCCTTTGCATAGTGTGCCAGCTTGTCGTGGTGGTGCCACTGGAGGTTCTTTTCGGCAATACCATACTTGAGGTAGAAGTTCCAGCGGTCTTTGCGCCATGATTCAAATATGTCATCATCTGTTCCGGGCTTGCAGAAGTACTCCATTTCCATCTGCTCGAATTCACAGGTGCGGAAGATGAAGTTCTTGAAAATGATTTCGTTGCGGAATGATTTTCCAACCTGGGCGACACCAAAAGGAATCTTCATGCGGTTTGACTGGACGATGCTCTTGAAGTCGGTGAAAATGCCCTGGCAGGTTTCGGGGCGCAGGTAAATCAAGTGTGATTCGTCTGCAACAGGTCCCTGATAAGTCTTGAACATGAGGTTGAACTCACGGACGGCAGTATACTTGCGGTTTGTGCTTCCACAGGTAGGACAGTTGATGTTGGCGTCGATAAAGGCCTTCATCTCTTCGTGTGTCATTGTATCAACAGGTTTTCCCGGGTTTGTCTCCGGATGAGAGTGGACAAAGTCTTCGATAAGCTGGTCAGCGCGGAATCTTGCGTTACATTCCGTGCAGTCAATCATCGGATCAGAGAAGTGGGCGACGTGACCAGAAGCTTCCCATGTCTTGTGATGCTGGAAGATGGCGGAATCCAGTCCGACAACATCGTCATGCAGCTGGGTCATGTAGTGCCACCAAGCGTTCTGAATGTTGCGCTTGAATTCAACTCCAAGTGGTCCATAATCCCAGGCACCGGCCTGACCGCCGTATATTTCGCTTGCCTGATAAACAAAACCACGTCTCTTGCAAAGTGAGATGATTTTATCCAATGTACAGGAATGATCAACTTTCTTTTCCATAAAAAACTCCTATAGCCCGGCACCGGATTGCACCGGGATAATATAATTGGACAAAAGTATAGCATAAAAGAGGGATTGTGTCTATTTAGGGAATTGGGCTGTTCTTGACTGAGGGAGATATTATTATTAGTATTTGAAGGTGAATAAGGGGGATTGTCAAGGTGAACAGAAAAATCGGTATGTTTGGCTCACTTGTAAATGCATTAACGGTAGTGGCATTTGCCATATTCATGCTTTTTGGCCTTACTTTTGCAAGCTATTTTGTATGCATTCTGCTTGCAATAAGTTTTGTCTGCATGGTGGCGGCTCTTGATGCTGAATGTGCGGATAAGGCAAAAGCTGCAGGAAGAACCGGACTTGTATTGTCTGGAGTATATGCGACCATCATTATGATCGTCTATTTTACCCAATGCACGACGGTCATGAATGAAAAGCTGGGGGAAGATGCGGCCAGAATCCTTGACTACAGGTATCTGGGACTCATGTTCAATCTGGATCTGCTTGGATACGGCATCATGGCCCTTTCGACTTTCTTTATCGGACTTACGGTGAATGTCAAAAACAAAAAGGACAAGGCGTTAAAGATACTTCTATTGCTGCACGGGCTTTTCTTTCCGGGATGCTTAATAATGCCGATAACCGGAATCTTTCTTGGAAGTAATGGTTCTGTCTCCGGTGGCGGTGTGCTGGCTCTTGAGGTATGGTGCCTTTATTTCCTGCCGATAGGAATCCTATCCTTCCTTCATTTCAAGGATCAGGAAAAATAGGAGTTGCCGCTTCTATATAGAGTCAAAGCGAAGTTAGAGGAAAAGGACATTATGCTTACACATGTAGGAACACAAACAATAAATACCGAACGCCTGATTCTCCGTAGATTCGAGTATTCGGACATTGATTCCATGCTTCGGAATTGGATTGCTGACGAAAAGACACAATGGGATTACGGGGAGCCTTTTTATTCAACCCCAGAGGCCGTAAAGGAACTGTTTGATAAAAAATATATTGCCTCCTATTCCAGGGATGATTATTACCGGTGGGCTGTCATCGAAAAAGAAACAGGTGAATGCATAGGCCAGATTGCATATTTTTCGATGGATACCAATAATCAGCATGGTGAGATTGAATACGTCATCGGACCAGCATTCCAGGGAAAGGGATACGCCACGGAGATGACAAGGGCAGTAATTGCATTTGGATTTGAAAAGATTAACCTGCACAGGGTAGAGATAGATTGCCGCCCAGAAAATGAAGCGTCAAAAAGGGTCATAGAAAAATGTGGCCTTACCTACGAAGGAGAATTCCGCGATTTCTTCTGGAGAAAGGACCACTATGAAGACAGAATGGTGTTCTCCATCTTGAAGCATGAGTATGAAAAGAAAGTGGAAAGGTGAAAACTTGTCATGCTGAACTTGATTCAGCATCTAACTGTCTGGTGATTGACAACACCTCAAAGCTAAGTTCTACCCGAGTATTTCACGAGAGCATCAACAATTCCTCTAAATTTCCCTTAATCGTCACATCTGGTACAATTGCTCCTTGACTTATAATAATAATATTATTATTATTAAAGATAGAATTTGTCGTTAGGAGGTGTGGTATGCCGGCAATTAGCGTTAGCGTAAAAACTAAAACACTTTTCGACTTGGAGCAGGCCGTTGCCAAAACCGGTTGGAACAAAAGTAGAATTACAGATGAAGCTTTGACAAGATACCTTGCCGAACTTGAGGAGGATGCGGAGGATGCAAAACTTGGCGAAGAAGCATATTCACGCTTCCTTGCAAGTGGAAAGAGTGCCATACCGTCAGAGCAGGTCTAACCGTTCTTGTGGTTCATATCGGCCACAGAAGGAATGTTTACAAGTAATATTATTCAGGAATGTCTTTTCCGCAACTGAACAGATACACGCACTTGGAGTCAAAATAACAAAGAGAAAAACAAGTTAGGAGAGTTTTTGCCGTTTCTGTAAGGAATGTGATTTGACGTTGTTGCTGTAGCAACATGCGAATCCGCGTGACAAAAAAAATCAATTACGCATTATGCATTACGAATTATGAATTGATTAATAAACGACGTTAGGCCTTTTGAATCCGTGTAACGCCTCCTCCATCTTTCAACTTTCCCCTTACACCTACCGATAATGTAATTATGTCCAGAAATCACCGTGTATTCAGGAAGTTAGTCATCGCCTCATTATTTCTCCTTGCGTTTTCTCGTTTGTCTGCCCTGGAGATATACAGGCCTTCAAATTTCGGCAGCATGGACGACATTCCCTGCCTTTTGAGGATATGCGACATGGACGGAAACGATGCATGGGATAAAATCATTCACATCGACTATTCATGGTACTACGACATGCAGACAAAACCTCACTGGACCCACAGATATTACAAGGGATGCTTTACAGGTGGGGCAGTGATTCACCTTACGATGCAGGATGGAACATATAAGATAAGCGTCTATACACCGCCGGAAAATCAGTTTGGAAGCAATGTTTCAAATACAAGTCAGTGGGAGTCAAATGAGTTCATCTACACAGTCGGGGCTCCCGCACTCAAGGTCATTTTTGTAAGTCCCGTCGCAAACCAAAACGGCTTTTATACCGGAGCCTGGCACATAGACTACAGGGCACCCAAATACTTCAAGTGGACGAAACCGAGAATTAATTAAGAATTATGAATTATGAATTATGAATTATGAATTATGAATTATGAATTATTCTGGGGCTTTTATTTAACCGTCTTTTCTGATATAATCAAGGCATGTTTAACAGTCTTACCGGAATCATTACAGGAAAATATCCTCAGCGGCTTACTTTGGAAACAAACGGAATTGAATGGGATTTGACTGTTCCGGATTCTGCATTGGACAAGCTTCCTGCGGTGGGGCAGACGGGCAGGGTTTTTACATGGCTTCAGCATACGGACATGGCCATGGTTCTCTTCGGCTTTGCAAGTGAGGATGACCGTTCCCTATTTTTTGACCTGCTTAAGGTTGACGGAATCGGACCCAAGGCGGCCCTCAAGATTATCAGCAATATCGCGACTCCGGATTTGGCCCGCATTTTGGATTCGGGTGACATTGATTCCCTGCAGAAAGTTCCGGGGGTTGGAAAAAAGACTGCGGCAAAAATGCTCCTTCAGCTCAAGGGAAAACTTACCCTTCAGGAAAATGATTCCACAGTCCGTACCGGCGCAAAATCCACACCCTATGCAGATGTCGTTTCTGCTCTGGTGAACATGGGTTATGACAGGAAGGTTGCGGAACAGGCAGTTGAGGCCGTATCCAATAAAGTTTCGCAGGATCCCTCATTTGAAAAACAGACTCAGGCAAATAAGGAAGACCTGGTATTCAGGCAGTCGTTGATGGAGCTTGCACAATGAATAAAAGCGTTCAGCACAAGACAAAATACACAAGGTCAAAAAGTCCCGAAATGGAAGCCGTGGATGAAATGAACATGGCGGCACAGCTTGCTTCCCAGGCATCACAAAATGTGGCGATGGAAAGCGGCGGAAGGACAAAAATCGTAATGGCACCGGAGACAGAAAGCGGCAGTTCTCATATCGTTCGTGCGGAATTGTCCATGGAAGACGAGGGGCAGGAAAACAATCTGCGTCCTTCTTCATTAAATGAATTCCAGGGACAAAGTGCCATAAAGGAAAACCTTTCAGTATTCATAAATGCAGCCCGTGAACGCGAGGAGGCATTGGATCATCTCTTTTTAATCGGACCTCCAGGACTTGGAAAAACCACTCTTGCCCAGATTACGGCAAATGAACTTGGTGCGGACTTTAAGGTGACTTCTGCACCCGCTCTTGAAAAGCCAAAGGACCTGGCAGGAATCCTTTCTACGATTACACCGCGTACAGTTTTTTTCATCGATGAAATCCACAGGCTCAAGCCCGCAATTGAGGAAATGCTTTACATTGCTATGGAAGACTTTTCCCTCGACTGGATTATCGGTCAGGGGGCGGCGGCAAGAACCGTGCGAATACCGATTCCACATTTTACCCTGGTTGGTGCAACGACAAAGGCAGGCATGGTAAGTTCTCCGCTCATCAGCCGTTTTGGCATCATACAGCGCTTTCAGTTTTACACGCATGAGGAACTGTCCGACATCATACACCGTTCAGCCTCAATCTTGAACGTCAAGGTAAAGGAAGATGCGGCACTTCTCATGGCATCATGTTCACGGGGTACTCCACGTGTCGCAAACAGGGTACTCCGCCGCATGAGGGATTTTGCCCAGGTTCAGGGAAGCGGTGTCATAACAAAGGACATTGTAGAGAAGGGACTTGAACGTCTTGGAATCGACAGCCTTGGACTTGAATATTACGACAGGGAGATTCTGCTTTCGATAATAAATAATTTTTCCGGTGGACCTGTGGGGGCGGAAACCCTTGCGATTTCAATAGGTGAATCGATGGATACCCTGGAAGATTATTACGAGCCGTATCTGATTCAGTGCGGACTCTTGCAGCGTACAGCACGCGGACGAATCGTTACAGAAAAGGCATACAGGCATTTGGGATTGGACCCAAGGAAAAGAAATACAAATGAAGACCAGCGACTTTTATTTTGATTTACCTCAGGAATTGATTGCGCAAAAACCTTCAGGAAAAAGAGGAGAGGACAGGCTCATGCTCCTTTCCCGAAATGACGGAAGGGTTGAACATCACGTAATGGCGGACCTGCCCGATTTGATAGAAAGCGGAACCCTGATGATTTTTAACAACAGCAGGGTAAGACGAAGCAGGTGCTACGGAATAAAGAAATCAAGCGGACGTGAGCAGGAGTTCATGTTTTTAAAGCAACTTTCTGATTCAGGCGACACATGGCACACTATGGTCAAGGGAGCAAAAAAGGTAAGGGAAGGCAACGTCTACCAGTTCCCGGATGGAAGCGAAGGCACGATAATCGAAAATCCCGAAGATGAGGGAAGTGAATTCCGCACGATAAAATTTCCATTTTGCATAGACGAGGATTGGTTTGAGCGAAACGGCCATATTCCCCTTCCTCCCTACATCAGGCGGGAAGACACCGAAAACGATGCGGAAAGATACCAGACGATTTATGCCAGCGAAACAGGTAGCGCCGCATGTCCTACGGCAGGCCTCCATTTTACTGAGGAGCTCCTCCAGAAACTAAAGGACAAAAACATCGGCCTTGAATGGATAACCCTTCATGTTGGACTTGGAACATTCCTTCCAGTCAGGGTTGAACAGATAGAAGACCACAAGATGCACGAGGAAGTTTACACGGTTCCTTATGATGTTGCGGAAAAAATCAATGCGGCAAAAAAAGAAGGCCGTCCGATTCTTGCTGTGGGAACTACATCTGTACGTACATTGGAAAGCGCATGCGACGAGAACGGTAGAGTAAAGGGGGGCACTGGAAGCACTCATATTTTCATGTATCCGGGTTACAAGTTCAAGGTTGTAGATCAGATGTTCACCAATTTCCACACACCTGAATCAACTCTGATCATGCTTGTGTCTGCGTTTGCGGGAAGGGAAAACATTTTAAGCGCTTATCAGCAGGCGGTTGAACAGAAATACCGCTTCTTCTCCTATGGTGACGCAATGCTGATTAAATGAATTGTAAAGGTAAATCAGCAGTTTGCCAGAGAAGAACGCAGCAGGTTTAAGAACTGGGTCTTTAAAATTGTAGGGGCCTTGTTGCTTCCTTCTATGGAGTCGTAAATCTCTGATGCAGTTTGAATGAATGCATCCATGTCTTCCTTTTGAATCGGCAAGTGTGTTCCCAAAAGTATGTTTTCAAATTCCTTTGAGTGGAATACTATTGGTCCTGCAAACACTATGCTGATGTTGTCAATGCTTCCGCGTTCAGTATTGCAAAGGAAAGTAAAGCTTGCTGAATTCTCCGTTATCCTGTGAGATGGTCCTACACGCTCAAAAATGTTTATCCTCCATTCTGTTGTGGGGATGCGTATTTTTGAAAGGACTGATTTTTCCGGGACACCTGTAAAATGTGAAAGTGGAATTACCTTTGAATCATTTGCTGATTTTTTTATTTCAACTCTTGTATCAAGTGCAACAAGGGGGGACCATAAGGTTAGTTTTTGTCCTTCTGCACAGATGTTACCACCAAGGGTTGCAAGATTTCTGACGGCTGCATTTCCTATGGACATAAGGGCCTCTCTGAGAACCGGCTGTATTTTAGTTTTATCCACCTTCAGCATTTCGCTTAGTGTTACTGCAGGTCCCACGTCAATAAATCTTTCACGTCTTTCTATTTGCGATAGCTCAGGAATTCCACGGACCGAAACCGATTTTTCGTCGATTAGGTTTTCCCATGTGCATCCACCAAGTACCCTGAGCGTGCTGTTCCTGTCCAGGTGAGAAAACAAATCGTCAAGTGTTTTTGTAAGCAGAACCTGCTGCTCAGAGTTTTTTGCCATTGTTGCTTTTTCCTTCCCGGTTTTGCTTTATCAGGTAAGCGAGCTTTATTCCATGAATCAATGTGTCACGGTCGGTACAACATGGATTCAAATTTCTGACAACATCCAGAATGTCTTCATCTTCCGGCATTGTAGGTTCGGTCAGTACTCTGTATGCGCTAAAGATTTTTCCTGCATTGCAATAACCGCACAAATGGATTCCGGCCTGTTTGAATCCGCTCATTATGTCATTGTAAATTGGTTCCGCCTTGCTGAAGTATTCCAGAGTAACAATTGAACAGTCTCTTAAAATTCCTACCGGCAGCGTGCAAGATGGTACTGGATCTCCGTCAAGCAATACCATGCAGTTTCCGCAGAGGCCTTCCGTACAACCTAACTTTATGCTGTACAAATTCAAGCGTCGTAAAGTTGTCTGAAGGCTTTCAGCAGGTTCCGCATCCAGTATCGTGCGTTCTCCGTTTAATGTCAGGGGAATCTTCATTTTGCATCCTCCTGTTCAGAATTGTTTTTTTCCTGTGCCTTTTGCATTTTCATTGCTTCAATCTTGCGGTGTTTTGCAAGTAGCATTTTATAAAGGCTGTCAGTCTGTAATGGAAGACAATCGATTGTAATTCCCAAAGCCTGAGAAACCGCCTGAGTATATGCGGCTGGAATGATCTGATAAAGCAGCTCTCCGATTTGTGCAGAATCTCCGTTTGAGTTTACAAAGCTTATGTGAATGTTTGAATAATCGATTTGTTCAAAATCTACAAGTGACGAAAGTATTTTTTGCACAGAAAGCTTGAGTGTGTTTTCCGCATCTTGCAGGTTCATGATTCTTCCGCCGTTTACGATTATGTATATGTTCCTGATGTTTTCTCGGAATGTGTTTTGATCAAGGTCTATTTCCACGGTTGCCGCACCAAAAGATGTTGTATGGAATGGAATGCCTTCGAACTTGTTTTGATTCCATAGTTTCTGCTGGCTTGCAGTACTTGTCTTTTTTACTTCAAGTGGCAGCTTGGATTTCTGATGCTGTCGTTTCAAGGTCTCGCAGCATTTTTGAAGTAGTTCGGTCATCGCACTGATGTTGGAATAAATGGTTTCCGGTAAAAGAGGCTCATTATCGTTAGAAAAATCCGAATTGATTTTTACACTGGATGTAGAAACAGAAAGAATTTCCGAGACGGTTTTTCCCCATGCCTCCTGAATTGAAGCAGAAACTGGCGAACAGTGGATTACTACATTGTCTTCTTTTTCCCATGTTACGCTAATGGATTGGTCACTGTTCTTGAAAAGCTGTGAACCGTAATAGCATGAACCTTCGGATGCACAGGCAAGACCTATGCCACGCAAAGGTAAGGACGAATCAGAAGTTTCCAGAAGGTTGGTCCCATGTTTTGTCCTTATGATGTTGTTCAGACGATATGCACTGTATTTTCTTTCAAGGTCACTTTGTTTTGCAAGTAGTTCCAGAATATCGGGAGCCTTGTCAAAGTTAAATAGAAACGGCATGTGTTGGCCCTTCTTGTCTGAACTGGCAAGATTGACCAGACGTATTTCCTGTGGAGTAAGATTGTATGCCTTTCCCAACTCGTTAATTTGATTTTCAACTGCAAAGAAAGCGGCTGAATCCAAGGTCTGCAAATCAATTGAAGTAGGCGGATTACTTGAACGGTAAGCGCTTGCGTTTATGCTGATGTTCTGAGGGCTGTAGCATCCATATGAAGCTATTGCAAGGCGGTCAACAATTTCCTGAACAAAAGGATTGTATGCTCCTGCATCAACATCAATGTGAATCTGCATTGCAATAATCTTTCCGGTTTCATCTGCTCCTGTCTTATGGACAATTGTGATGGGCCTCATCGACTCCATGAATCTTTCCTGTTCTTCCTGAGTGTACACCAACTTGATGCATTTGCCGGTATGGTATGAAGCGACAGCAACTTGGCTCGCAATGATAGAACTGTACCACACTGATGCGGATGAACGGTGATTGGATCGTGTCTTGGAAATTATAATGTCATCATCGTGGATTTTAAGGACCTCGGAAAGTGTATCACGTAGGTTTTCAAGCCAGAGGGTAGGGGCGTAAACAAACAGCTGGCCGTTTTTGTAGCTGCATATTGCACCGCTTGGTTCCCTGTAATCAGGGGGATTAAGCATGTATGACCATGAGTTTTGAATTACCTTGTGGCATTTTTTCAGTGCTTCATCTATTCCCACGGGTGAACCTTTTTTTTCTCGTGTAAAACAGGGACCCCTTTCAATTTTACGGCTTGTTATGATTGTAGGCTCCGGCTCGTCATCATCCTGATCTGAATCAAGTATGGTCTTGTCCGTCTGAATGTTTTTGTCGTCGTCAGGTTGTGTGTCAAAATAATCCTCAACATCCAGTGCAAGAGCCTTTGATATTGCATCGATTTGATCCTGATCTGCATTTTTGGTTTCAGAAATTGTTTCCTGACTATAATCCTGTTCCGCATCTTCTATGGTGTGCAGGTATGAATCGATAGTGTTTGAATCGAATGTGAATTGAATTTCACCGTATAATTCGTTGACTGTCTTTTCATCCGGTCCCACAAGAATGCCGAGCGGTTCGCCAAGATATGAAATGTTTCCTTTGCTGAAAACTGGTACTGAACCGTGTGGAGTTTCTATGAGGTTGCTTCCTGGTACGTCCTTTGCCGTAAACAGATAGTATCCTTCTGGCAGGTCTCCGTGAGAGATTGAAGTAATCTTACCGGATTTTGTTGGACATCGAACTATTACCGCATAAAGCATGTCGCGGAATTCAAGGTCGGAATAAAAGCCCTTGTGGAACGAAAGCCGAGGTATTTTTTTTGTTGCCTTTTCTTTTGTCGCCGGAGCCTTTGTTCTAGACATGATGCTCCCCGCCTGTTTTCTTTACGCATTCAATTACATAAGAAACCATGTCTTCCGTCATGTCAGGCCACAATGGAAGCGTGATTGTCCTTGAGTACTGCTTTTGTGCGTTAGGAAAATTTTCCGGTGTAAAATCAGGATACAGTTTTTTCCAGTATGTAAAATGAAACAGAGGAATAAAGTGCATGCTGATTCCAAGTCCCATCCCCTGAAGCTCTTTTGCAAAAGTGTTCCTGTCGCAGTCAAGCTTTTCAAGGTTAAGCCTGAGCAAATACAAATGCCATGAGTTTCCTTTTGAATCAGGAGGGATGGTGAGGTAATCAAGCTTTGAAAATGCCTCGTTATATTTTTCTACATGAGTTTTTCTCTTCCGGTCAAATTCTTCCGCACGTTCAAGCTGTACGCGTCCCAGGGCTGCAAGCATGTCGGGTAAATTGCATTTAAAACCAGGTGCGATTATGTCATATTCCCATGAAGCTCGTGGAGAAGTGTAGCGGTCCCATGTCGTCCTGTCCATTCCGTGAAGCCGCATTACGGTCATTCTCTTTGCAAGCTCAGGGTCTTTTGTCGTGACCATGCCACCTTCTGCCGTGGTGATTGTCTTTGTGGCATAAAAGGAGAATACGCCTATGTCACCGATTGCACCCGCATATCCCATGTCCGTAAGGCTTGGAAATGAATGAGCGCAGTCTTCGATTACCTTTACATTGAACTGTCTTGCCAGTTCCATTATTTCCTTCATGTTGCAGACATTACCCGCAATGTGGACAGGAACAATCGCCTTTACATTTTTTCCCTTTGGGCCTTCCAGAATCTTTTTTATTGACTCCGGCGAAATTGAATATGAATCTTCCTCAACATCCGCAAAATAAACGTCGGCATTCAGATGACGTGCGCTGGTTGCGGTAGAGACAAAGGTGTATGGTGTTGTTATTACGGCAGTTCCCGGTCCCACTCCGCATGCTTCCATTGCAAGAATCATTCCGCTGGTGTTGGAGTTTACGCAAAGTGCATGAGGAACATTAAGCTTCTGTGCGAATTCCTTTTCGAATGCCAGGGCTTCCTTTCCTGTTGTAAGCCATCCGCTCCTCATTACGCGAAGAACTGCATCTTCCTCTTCTTTTCCGATTGAAGCCTTAAAAAAAGGTACCTTTATTTCCTGAGCCATTACAATACCACCTTAACTGATTCAGAAAGGTCAACATGTTTTCCCTGATTCTGCTGTTCGGAATAATATTCGTCCAGGGTGGGAATCGCCTGCCTTAATATTTTAATCAACTCTTCCCTGTTCCTGAACAAGTCCTTTTGCTTTTCATCCCAGCTGCATATCGGCCTGAGTTTTTCCAACAGATCGTCCAGGATGAATGTTTCAGGATCTTTTGTAGTTAGCTTTAATATTTTCTTGTATGCGGTTGGTTTTGGATCTTCTTCTTCAAGCCATAGCGGTTCGTAAAGTCGTTCTCCGGGACGCACGCCAATGAACTTTATGTCCATGTCCTTGTATGGCTCAAATCCGCTGAACCTGATGATCTGTTCTGCAATCTCAAGAATCTTTACGGGCTCTCCCATGTCCAGAAGATATGCCTGGGCATTTTTTCCGACACCACCGGTCTGAAGCACAAGAGAACATGCCTCGGGAATCGTCATGAAAAAGCGAACCATGTCCTTGTCGGTGACCGTCACAGGCCCACCGTTTTGAATCTGTTCCATGAAAATCGGAAGAAGGGAACCTCGTGACCCCAATACGTTTCCAAATCGCACGAACATGAATGACTGGGAGCTTGATGTTTTTTTTGCCGCCTGAAGAACAAGTTTTTCGGAAAGCATCTTGCTCACACCGTAAACTGAAACAGGGGAAACCGCCTTGTCTGTGGAAATTAGCACAAATCGTTCAACTCCAAATTCCAGGGCCGCATCCAGAAGGTTTTTTGTTCCAAAGACATTGTTTTCGATTACGGCAACAGGATTTTCTTCCATCATGGGAACATGCTTGTATGCCGCACAGTGGAAGATTACGTCCGCCCTTGTATGAGAGATGATGAAGCGCACGTATTCCCTGTCCTTCATGTCGCCTATAATCGGGACAACAGCCGCCTTTTCTCCCACACCCTCGTTCTGTAACAGGTGGAGCTCACGGTAAATCTTTACGATTGAATTTTCTCCGTGGCCAAAGAGGTAGATTCGTTCAGCCCCTCCCGACAAAAGCTGGCGTGAAAGCTCAGAGCCTATGGAACCTCCCGCCCCCGTAATCAAAACGCGTTTTCCCTTGAGGTATGCAAGGCTTTCGTGGAGCGGAATTATTATCGGGGTCCTTCCCAAAATGTCCAGAGGATTGATTTCACGTGCCTGAACCAGATGAGCCTTGCCGTTAACAACCTGGCTTATTGACGGAAGGATCTTTATGTGAAGGAAATTGCTTTTCTTGAGTATCTGGTATATCTGCCTGATTCGTTCAACTGGGGCCGATGGAATTGCGATAATTGCCTCATCAATGCCGTTTACGCGCAACAGGGATGCAACATTATCTATGGGGCCCAGAACGGGTATTCCCTCGATTTTACGGCCGATCAGGCTTTCGTCATCATCCAGAAACGCAGCGATTTCACCGAATATCTTTTTCCTTTTTATGTCCTCTGCAATCATCTGACCGGCAAAACCGGCGCCTATGATGTACAGCTTGCTTTCAACTTTACCCATATGATTACCTTATACCCCATATTGTACCATAGGCATGTGTTTTCTTCAATAATTTAAATCTAAACTGAAACTTTAGAATACCGATTATATAAGGGTAGATTTAGGTGTATTATAGATTTTTTTAGAGGGGATTTGCCATGACAGGACGAAAATATACACTTTCACTGATTATTCTAATGGCTCTGGCAGTAGCTTCAAGTTACTCGGCCGTCATTTCTTTTCAGGTAATTCAACATGATGACACTCAAACGGAAGTACGCGCTTCTTCCCATATTATAGAAAACGCCCTTTTTGACTATTTTTTCGACAAGGGGTTTATAGTCACCAATTCTCCTGCCGCAGCTTCTGAAGATGAATATGAGGACAAGTCAATCTATTACCGCTCAATGGCAGAGGCAAAACTCGGAAAATGTGAGTATTTTGTGGTAATTCTGGCTGATTTCCAGGCTGGAATATCTTCAAATCCGGGTGGAATTTTCCTTTCCCACATAAAACAGGTTGAATGGACCGTTTATGAGGCTTCTAGCGGTAAAAAAATCGGTGGCGGATCCAAGATTCCTAAGGTAATCTCCAACAGGCTGGATAATGAACAGGGAATCAGTTCATTTATGGCAGAAGTGGCTCAGGACATTTACAAAGTCGTAAAATAAGGGAAAATGTGGTGAGGATGAAAATGAAAAGATTTTTGGCGGCAATATTCACACTCGTACTAGCATTTTCTGCATCCGCAACATCTTCTTCCGTAGAATATGAAGACGGAGGGGCTGTCATTGCAAAGTCCAATCAGTTGCCGCGCGGACTTTTTTCCAAAGCCAAGGGATATCTTCCCGGAGACAGCATTACAGTTACCAATCCGGATACAGGCCGTACAGTTCAGGTTTTGAATCTTGGCAAACTTGACAATGGCTCTGATTATGCCCTTTTGATTTCTCAGGAAGCTGCTTCCCAACTGGGACTGGATGAGAGTTCCGCCCTTAAAGTTCAGCTTGCAAAAAGGACTGGCTCATATGACCAAAGTTCGTCCGGAAATGCCATTTTATCTGGTGTAAGGACCGAACCTGAAACCGATTTTGAACAGGACAAGCAGGATGTGCAGAGACCGTCCCCTGCAGAAAGGGGTAGTGCACCAGTAGAAGAAGCCCAGGAACCTGTTGAAGAATACGTCGACGAACCCGTCGTTGAACCCGAAGAAGAAAAGGAAGCCGTAAAGCCCAAGGAAATAGAAGAAGAACCAATTCAGGAGCCAGTTGACGAGCCGCAGGAACCGGTTGAGGAAACCGTAGAAGAACCCGTTGACGAGCCTGTCGATGAACCAGTTGATGAACCAGTTGATGAACCGGTAGAAGAGCCTGTCGATGAATCTCTGGAAGAAGTTGAAGAACCAGTCGGTGAACCTCTTGATGAGCCTGTAGAGGAATCGGTTGAAGAACCTGTCGAGGAACCAGTCGATGAGCCTGTAGAAGAATCAGTTGAAGAACCTGTCGATGAACCTGTCGATGAACCTCTGGAAGAACCGGAAGAGGAAACACCTGAGGAACCAATCAGTGATGATAATGGTGAAGAAGTTGATCCTCAGGAAAACATAGAGGATGAACAGGAAGAAACACCGGTAGAAGAAGAGCCCGTTAAGGCCCCCGAATATCATCAGAGGGAGTTTGAACCCGTAGACACAAACATTCCACCTGCAGAAGAACTGCCGCCGGAAGACGACATGAAGGCCGAGGGAGTCCGCTCCGTAGAACCGGATGAAACGGTAGAAGAAGAACCAGTCAGTGAACCAGTTGATGAACCAACTGAAGAACCGATTGATGAGCCTGGCAGTGACAGTGAGGACGAGGAAGTAGAGAATACGGAACCAGAAGAGAATCCTCCTGAAGAAGAAGTTGAGTCTGTAGAACCGGAAGAACCCGAAGAACCGGAAGAACCCGAAGAAGAAACCATTCCTGAAGAAAGTGAAGGCGAGGAAGTTGAAGATACAGAACCACAGGAACCGGAAGAAGAAGTAGAGGAAGAACCGATCCAGGAGCCTGTAGAGGAAACGTCAGAAGAGCCTGAGGAAGATAAGGACGGTGAGAACGTAGAGGATACCGAACCTGTTGAAGAAGATGTAGAATCCGTTGAGCCGGAAGAACCTGAGGAAGTGGAAGAAGAAAACGTTCCTGAAGAAAAAGAGGGTGAGGAAGTTGAATCCGTTGAACCAGAAGAACCGGTAGAAGAAGAAATTCCGGAAGAAAAGCCTGAGGAAGAGGTTGAATCGGTAGAACCAGAAGAACCTGAAGAAATAGAGGAAGAACCTGTTGAACCTCCTGTAGTGAAGGAGCAAAAGCCAAGGCCTGTTGGAAAACAGGAAACGCCCGAAATTGAAGACGATATGAACGGCGAGCGTGTAAGGGCTGTGGAACCGGATGAATACGAGGAGCCTGTTGTAGTCGATGAAAGCGGCATTCCTATGGACAAGAGCGGTGAAGCAGTTGAATCTGTTGAGCCGGAGAAAACGCCTGACGAAGACAGACCTGGAGAGGCTGTTGATGACAATGAGACAAGCCCGACGGACGACAAGCATGGAGAAGAAGTAAAATCCAGCGAACCTGGACTTGAGGAAGACATGCCTGGCGAAGAAGTCGAAAGTGAAGAAAACATGGCAGAAGACGACAAGCCGGGTGAGGCAGTTGTTCCAGAAGAAAAGGTAGAAAATGTACCTGATGAAGATGAGCCGGAAGAAGAGGTCAAGTCAAATGAACGTGTTCGTGACGAAGAACCGATTGCCGATTTGTCTGCTGTAAGGGAACCTGAGCTCAACAATGAAAACCCAGTTGTTGTTCCAGAGGACAATGATGTTCCGGAAGATGATTACATCGAAGAAATTGTTGTTCCTGTAGAACCGGATGAATCAGAACCTTTGCCTGATGAAGATCAGCCGGGTGAATACGTGGATGACAGCAAGCCAAGCGAACCTGTTGAAGAAGAATACAAGCCGATAATCCTTGAGAAGGAAGAACCGGAAGAAGAAATCAAGCAGCCGGAAGAAGAAATCAAACAGCCGGAAGAAGAAATCAAACAGCCTGAAATTCCGGCGTCTGAACTGTTCAAGAACGAAAGCGACCTTGTAAGCGGCAAGTACTACGTACAGATTGCTACGGTTGTTGAGGCAAGGGAAGCAGAAGAACTTGCAAGAAAGCACAGCCAGTATCCGATTGTCGCAATTCCTGGAGTTGGCGGAAAGGGCTGGAGGGTTCTTGTCGGACCTCTGGGACTTGATGAATATGGAGCAATACTCGAAAAGTTCCGTGACCTTGGATACAGGGATGCATTTACACGCAAGATAAAATAACGGAAAGAAAAAAGAATAAAAAAAAACCGCAGTTCGTTTGGGAATTGCGGTCTTTTTTTTGGAGGTGAGGGGAATTGAACCCCTGTCCAAATAAGCTGTTCAGGTGCCTCTACAGGTTTATTGAAGCGAGGTATTTGTCGGGAAACGGTAGCGGCTTCAAAGGCGTCGTCTCCTTATTCTGATTTCCTTTCGGATGTCCCATATATACTTCAGACAGTACATAAGGCAAGTCCCTGTTTGTGACAGAACATCGCGACGTTAGGAACAGCACCCCACGAGTTCCGGCTCAAGCGCAATTAAGCAGCAAGAGCTAACTGTTCGTTTTCAGACAATTCGTCTTCTCTACGTTTGGCAGTTATATTTTTCACCTGTATCAGAGACCAGATGAGAGCCTCACCTGCAGCACAAGTACACTCCTACCTGTCGAAACCGGGACACCCCCGATTTTTTATACAAAAAGAATGTTACCTGGAACCTATAGTTTTGTCAATGGTTTATTCGCCGTCAATCGTAACACCGTGCCTCTTCTGCTGGTATTTTTTGAGCATGGCGACACCGTTGCGCTTGTCGTTGTAAACAAATCCACCATTCCAATATTCAAGGGCGGCAAACAGAGCGTTTCCACCATCCTGTTCATCGGACTGTTTGGTGCGGAACGTTACATAATTTGTAAGTTCCTCAAAGTTTGAATTATGAAGACAATCCAGCCTCTTGCGGTTGAATTCATTCCACTTTTCCAGATCCTTAAAGCCTTCGCCTTCGTCTTCTACGATGATGTGTGCATGGTTCGGACTGAAAGAGTACCATACGTGTACTTTTTTATTTATATCACAATGGTTTCCATGTTTTACTGCATTTTTGATGATTTCAGAAATCTGCTGTTCAAGAAGGTTAATCTCCTTGATTTCCAATGGAGCCGACTGAACGATGAGCAGGGTGAAATAACGAATCTGACGGAAATCTGACGGGAATTCCTTGTAAAGCATGTTTGCCTTGTCAAATAGCGGATCGTTGCTGTCCGCACGGAGTTCTTTGATTAAATCCATCTGTCAAATCTCCTTATTCATTAATCATCAACAGGGCTTCTTCAACAGAATTTGCAATAGGAAAGTACCCCATGAGTTTTGTAAGTTCGATAACCTTCTTTACAGAGCCGTGAATATTGGAAATGTAAAGCTTGAGGTTCATCTTCTTGATGGTTGAGCAAATATAGATCAATGCACCAATTCCAGAAGAGTCAATGTAGTCAACCTGCTCAAGATTGATGACAAATGATTTAACATTCTTTTCGAGCATCTTCATGACTAACTCTTTCAGCTTGTAGGAATTGTACAAGTCCATTTCGCCATTTACGTCAATGATGTAAACCTCACCATTTTTGCGTATTTTCAGTTCCATAAGTTTTCTCCTTATTGCTTATTGCACATTTTACTGTATTTTTATTATCAGCAGAGACTGGTCATCATGCTGTTCTGCAGTACCGCTGAAGTTTTTTATGTCAGCCTTTACAAGGTTGGCAATTTCTTTACCCGGCTTTGAATGATTTGTTTTAATCACTCCCAGCAGGGTATCCGAAGTATACTGCTGTCCATTGGAATTGACTGCTTCCACAACACCGTCAGTATACATAACTATTATATCACCACTTTTAACATTTTGCACGAATTCTTTGTATTCTGTTGATTTTTCTACTCCAAGAGGGTCAGAAGTCTGTGAAATCTGCGTAAATTCCGAGGTAGAAGAGTCAAAATACCAGATTGGCACAATGCCGCCAGTGGAAAATTCCATGGTTTTATTAATAGGATTGTAGTTTATAAGTGAAACTGAGCCGAAGTGATCTGTGCTGAATGATTCTCCTGTAAGGCCCTTGTTGACCCATGTAAGAATCTTGCCGGCAGACTGTGTGGTGTTTACGACCAGACGGAGCATTGCACGAATCATCGTCATGACCGACATGCTGTTTACACCCTTTCCGGCTATGTCTCCCATTATGAAGGAAACGCGGTCCTTGCGGGAAGGAATGATGTCGTAGTAGTCTCCGCATACACCGTCGGCCTGGTTCCAGACGGCACCCAGCTGAAGTCCCTTGACTGCAGGGAGTTTCTCGGGTTTCATCTTGTTCTGGATGCGGCTTGCAATTTCCGCTTCCTTGTTCAATTCGCTCTTTTCGATTATGTCTTTAACTGAAATTACGTTCTGGATTGTGGCAGCAGCAAAGTCCGTAAGGGTAACTGCTGTCTTGAGGTCGTTCTGAGTAAGCTTTTCAGAGCCGTTCTTGCGTGCAAAGGCTGTAACACCGATTACTGTTCCCTGGGTCTTCATCGGGACTATGATGTAGCTGCCGCATTCAAGGAATTCTTCCGGTCCGTTTTGATAGATGCGGCTGTCGAATTCCGGTTTTTCTATGAGTTCCGGTCGGCCGGATTTGGCTATTTCGCCAAAGATATTGTCCTGCAGCGGGAAGGTCGCAAACTTGAAGCTTGTTGAAACGCGTACCGGCTTGTGGGGCAGGTCTGACGGCAGCTTGTATGGGGGAGGGAAGTCTCCTTCGAATGCCTTGACGGAAACGATGTCTTCAAAGTCGTCTACCATGAGGATGGCAGCACCGTCAGCATTGATCTGCTCCCTGATTGTATGGTTGATGTATTCAAGGAAGCTGTTGTATCCCTTGTCTGAACCGAATGCCTGGGATGCCTTGGCCATAAAGTCGCGGTTGATGTCCATAAGGGAGAATTCCTCTTCGCTGAGTTCATTCGCCTTATCCTCGCTCTTTTGCTTTTGACCCTGCTCACGGGCCTTGAGGGCGGCTTCGTTGTATGATTTTGGCACCAGCTTGTCGATTTTCTTGGGTTCAAACATTGCAAGCATGGCACCGTATGGTACCAGAATGAACGTAATGACAAAAATACTCAGACAGAAGAACATGAATGAGCCGTTTGTCATTTTTCCGGTAAGGGATGCGATGGCACAGATTACGCTGGAAACGATAATGATGACGTTAGAGGCAATGGTAATGAAACTGACCCTTGCCGTACTGCGCTTCCTTGCAATTAGCAATAGAACGAGCAAAACAAGAGAAAGGGCCGCGATGGCGAAAAGAGGTATGTAAACGTATGCATTATCAAATGTCAAAATACTACTCCCTATACCCGTCCATGATAAAAAAACCAGAACCGTTCCAATATTTTACCATCGAAAAGGTGTACCGTCAAGTTTTTTGTAGGACCTCATGCCTTAAAAAAGATGAAAATCCTACACCCTTCGATTATCGGCAAATTTTGCAAAAAAAATAGCGTAAATCTCTAATAACTCGCATAGTATAAGAGCTCAAGAGATTGGTATCAACACTGAGAAATCAGAAACTTTTACTTGAAAACAATACGGACAAACTTCTTTTTGCCGGATTTGAGAACCAGCTCACCGTCCTTGTCAAGATCGTCTTTGGTAACGGTCTTTTTTACGTCGGTAACAGCCTTTCCGTTTATGGAAGCTCCCCCCTGTTCAATCAGGCGGCGTATGTCACTTTTTGTGCCCCCAAGCTTTGCGCCGAAGAATACGTCTATGACACCGGTTCCGGCCTCTACAGTTGAAAGCGGCATTTCCACAGTAGGCATGTTGTTCTTGTCGCCCTGACCGCTGAATGCTGCCTTTGCTCCGTCTACTGCCTTGTCTGCCTCTTCCTTGCCGTGAAGGTCCTTAACCACCTCGTATGCAAGGGTTTTCTGTGCGATGCGTGTCTCCGGTGCGGCCTGCTGCTGGCGGTAAATATCCTCAATCTGTTCCCTTGGCAGGAATGTGAACACCTTGAGGTATTCAAGTACCTTGGAGTCGTCCGTGTTGAACAGATACTGGTAGATCTGGTATGGAGAAGTCTTTTCCTTGTTGAGCCAGAGTGCGTTTCCTTCGCTCTTTCCGAATTTCTTGCCGGTTGAGTCCAGGATTAGCGGCATGGTGAATCCGTATGCCTCTTTGTCCATAATCTTGCGGATGAGGTCGATTCCCGTAGTGATGTTGCCCCACTGGTCGCTGCCTTCAACCTGCATGATGCAGTTCTTGTTCTGGTAGAGGTAGAGGAAGTCGTATCCCTGCAGGAGCATGTATGAGAATTCCGCGTATGTGATGCCTGTTTCAAGTCGGCGGCGGATTATGTCCTTGTCGAGCATGTAGTTGACGTTGATGTATTTTCCGATGTCACGGAGGGTGTTCAAAAAGCTCTTTCCGCTCCACCAGTCATAGTTGTCCACAAGTTCTGCGGCTGGGACAATGTCCTTTATCTGGTTGCGTATGCCCACGATATTGCTGTTGATGAGGTCTTCTGAGATGATTTCCCTTTCTGCTGTAGGGCGAGGATCCCCAATGCGACCTGTAGCGCCACCGCAAAGAAGGATAGGGTGGTGTCCCGCAATGGAAAGCCGTTTTGCAAGGCAGAGTGAGGAATAATGTCCAAGGTGAAGGCTGTCGGCTGTAGGGTCGGTTCCCCAGTAAAACGTAAAGGGTTTGCCGTCCAAAAGTTCCTGGAGCTTGGATTCTTCTCCAACAACATCCTTAATAAGTCCGCGCCATTTCAAATCTTCATATAAACTCATGCCCGCCATCTTATATCAAAACTCCTTTTTCTTCAATAGGAAGGGTAATTTAATTCATAATGCATAATTCATAATGCATAATTAAGAATTGATAGTTGCTTGTTTAAGAAAGAAAAATTGTGGTCTATTAAGGAAAAATGCAGAATTTAAGAAGTTCAGCCATATTGATGTTTGGCTTCTTAATTTTGCAAAAACTAAAATGTGCGGAATCGGGGGCTGGCACACAACAACATCTGCACAAGCAAAGCGCGGAAGCCGTTGTTGTGGGACAGATCCCCGATGGGAGCACATTTTCTATTTGAATTAAGAGAATATATATTTATTTAGTATGGCTGAACTTCTTATGTTGTGAGTTTTTTTGCTTGACACCACTTGTTGGATTTTTTATAATGTGGCAACTTTCAATTCTTAAAGGAGGACGCTATGGGCGATGGCAGTAGTGACGGGTCGTATCCGGGTAACATGACATTTTGCGGCAGGCTTCTCCTTGATCTTTCTTTTCAATCCTGAACCAAAGAAATCAGAAAACAGCCTGTCAATTTAGGGAGCATCCCGTAAAAAACATTTGGAAGGCGAATTATGACTGAATTAAGCGTTACAGTAGAAAGTGCAGTTCAGAAACTTTTGGAAGAAAGGAAATTTTCAACAATCAAGGACATTTTGATGACCATGCCCGCATCCGATATCGTCGGTTTGTTTGAGCGCATGGACGAAAAGCAGATTCCGGT
>DBWR01000021.1:90946-115486 GCA_002309305.1 Treponema sp. UBA1233
GTGGACTTTCAGGAACTTTTGATAAAGGGATTCTCTGATTATGAACTTAAGGCCATTCTTGACGAGCTTTATACATCCGATGCAGCAGACCTTGTTGAGGAAATGCCCGCAAACGTCGTTGACCGAATCTTAAAGCAGATTGACCCCGCCACAAGACAGGAAATCAACAGCCTCCTTCAGTATCCGGAAAATTCCGCAGGTTCTATCATGAGCACGGAATATGTTTCGCTAAGGCTTGGTACTACAGTGGGTGAGGCTATAAACCAGATCAGGAAGATGGGCTTTGACAACAAGTCATTCTACACATGCTATGTGACCAAGGACAAGAAGCTTTTGGGCCGCCTTTCCGTAAAGGACCTTCTTCTTGCAAAAAGCGACGACATCCTGATTGATTCCCTGATGAAGGAAAACGTAATTAAGGTTCAAACCCACGACGACAAGGAAAAGGTTTCGCAGATGCTTTCCAAATACAATTTCTTTGCGCTGCCTGTTGTTGACGGTGAAGACCGCATGGTCGGTATAATTGCCTTTGACGACGCTCTTGAAGTCATGGAAGACGAGGCCACAGAGGATATCGAAATCATGGGTGGTATGTCTCCTTCCGAAAAGACTTACCTCCGTTCAACTCCATTTGACCTTTTCAAGCACAGGGTAATATGGCTCCTGCTTTTGATGGTGAGTGCAACCTTTACTGGAATGATCATCACCGGTTTTGAAAACGCCCTTGCAGCCCAGGTTGTCCTGACAGCATTCATCCCGATGCTGATGGATACGGGTGGAAATTCAGGCTCGCAGTCATCCGTTACGATAATACGCGCCCTGTCTCTGGGTGAAGTTGAATTCAGGGACCTGCCCCTTGTAATCTGGAAGGAAGTGAGGACCGCCTTTTTGTGCGCCATTGCCCTGTGTTCCGTGTGTTTTGCAAAGATAATGATTGTGGACAGGATCCTTTTGCACAACGAAGAAGTTACTCTCTTTGTAGCCCTTGTAGTCTGCATAGCCATGGCATTTACGGTATTGGTGGCAAAGATAATCGGCTGCACCCTTCCGCTTGTCGCAAGAAAATTAAAGCTTGACCCCGCCGTAATGGCAAGTCCTTTCATCACGACCATAGTTGACGCAGTAAGCCTCCTGGTATATTTCCAGATAGCAAAGATGGTACTGTTTTGAAAAATTAAGAATGCATAATTCATAATCCATAATTGAGATTAATTCCGCATTTCGAATTCTTAATTATGCATTCATAATTCTTAATTAGTTTTTCCTCTCTTGACAATGCACCTTTTCCCACATAAAATGGCTTCATGAAGTGAAAGTTTTTTTGAAAAAAGTTTGAACAACCGTTTGGCGTGATTATTTCCAGAAGATGAAAGATTCTTACCAACTGAGCATAAACTGTCTTCATACTACATTTACACTGTAATTTAATCTTGATTTTCACATTGTGGAGATCCAGGTTTTGATTTTTTTATTTCAAATATTTGGAGGAACGAAATGAAAAAACGTGGACTTTTTGTCCTTGTTCTTGCAATGTCATTTTGCTTTGCGGGAAACGCATGGGCGGACGGATGGTATTCCGGTCTGGAAGTTGGTGGTGGAACAAGTTTTGAGATTGCAGTTGGAGACATGCATGAGCATGAGGTGGGGAACCTTGGCCTGAACGTGGATGCCGCATGGCCCCTGCCGCTGGGATTCTCAAAGGACGGATTCCTTACAGCAGTAGGTCTTACAGCTCAGACTGGTGTGGTTTTCCCTGTGGGCAAAAAGGATTACATCGACAGCTGGTGGGGTGTGGATTTTGGTATCGGCGCCTATGTGGATTTGAGGATAAACCAGCTTATTACAGTGCGTCCCGAGCTTGCCGCTGACATGAGGCTAAACATTGTGTCATCAGAAAGCCGCAGTGCTGAAGGTGCCTACGTGGATTTTGGAGCCAAGGCTGGAGCAACAGTGCTTTTTGACGTGTTCAAGAACGGAGTGCTGTTAAAGGCCGGAGCCGGATATACAATCTTCCCGGAAAATGAACACATCTGCCACTACATTTACATAAATGTCGGTGCCACTTATAAATTTAATTAAGAATTAAGAATGCATAATGCAGAATTGGTTGTGGTATTTGTCATTCCGAACTTGATTCGGAATCTCTAGCATTTTATGACTATCTAAAATTAAAAAGGAGTTTTTTGTGAAAAAGAAAAATTGTTTTTATGTGAAAATTGTGCTTGCTTTGGCTGTAGCGATTGCCCTTGCTTCCTGCAGCAACTTTATCGACGACTTGAACAGGCCGGAAGGCTTTGTAAAGATTTCTGGAACAAGTTATGACGGTTTGACATCGGTAACACCAGTTTCTGGTGTATTCTCACTGGGACATCCGGTGACTATCCGCAACCTTTATGTCTGTCCCCACGAGGTAACTCAAAAAGAATATGAGACCTACTGTACTTACAATGGTATTAGTACAGGCAGCGGGGGTCAGAGAATTTACTTACGCCCTAATGGAACTTATGGTGACGGAGACAATCATCCCACATACTATGTGAGCTGGTATGACGCGATTGTTTACTGCAACAAAAGGAGCATTGCCGAAGGACGTACCCCTTGTTACTGTTTGGAAGGAAAAACTGATCCTGATGGCTGGAGAAACATCCCCACAACGTCAGATCCATCTAATTTATCTGCTATTTGGGATACCGTAGAATGTGACTTTAATGCCAACGGATACCGCCTTCCTACTGAGGCTGAGTGGGAATACCTTGCAAGGGGAGGAAGCTGGAATTCATATAAATACTCAGGTGGAGAAGATGGAGATTTGGATAATATTGCGTGGAATCGCTCTAACAGTAATGTATTGAATTCAAATGATTATCAGTCTCATGAGGTGATGACAAAAGTTCCTAACTCCCTTGGGCTGTACGACATGAGCGGAAATGTCCGTGAGTGGTGCTGGGACTGGTATGAAACACAACATGAACATCGTATGGTGCGAGGCGGATCCTTTAATGAAAATTTAGGGGATGGTGTTTATGAAGTTTCTAATCGTTCTCTTTACTTTTATCCTCCATTTAGGGCTTCTACAATAGGCTTCCGTGTAGTCTGTACCGCGGAGTAATTTAATAATGACGTTATTGCACGGATTCGGGGCTGTCTATTGTTAGGGTTAAGAATCCGTGTAACAGGTTTCCTTCATTTTTCAAAAGACAATTCTGGTGTAAGGCTTGACAAAAAAACGTAATAAATGCAAAATATTCAAAATGACTTATGCCGGGGGCTATTGTGGAAGACGATATACTTACCATTGAGGAAGTTGCTAAATATTTACGTGTCAGTGAGAGGACGGTCTATGACTGGGCTCAGAAGGGTGAAATCCCCAGTGGGAAAATCGGAACCGTATGGCGGTTTAAAAAGGGCGACATTGAGCGCTGGGTAAACGAAAGGCTTTCTGCCTCAAAACCGGCTCCTGCAGACATTTCTGTCCTTGTAAAGAACATACTTTCTCCGGAACGCATAATTTTCATGAACCATCAGACACGCCACGATGCCCTTGTTCAGCTTGCAAACACTCTGGCTACGGCTCCCCAGGTAAAGGATGCCACGGAACTTGTAAACGAAATCTTAAAGCGCGAGGAACTCATGTCCACGGCAATCGGACGCGGCATAGCAATTCCTCATGTAAGGCTTTCAAGCGTAACTGACCTTGTAATGGCGGTGGGAATTTCCAAAGTTGACATAATCGACTTCCAGCCCATCGACGATGAGCCGGTAAAGATACTCTTCATGATTGCGGCGGCACACAACCAGCACAGCTACTACCTGCAGACCCTTTCATTCTTCAGCTCAAAGCTCAAGAACCAGGACCTTAAGGATGCTCTCCTGAACTCCACCGATCCTATGCAGGCATACAATCATCTTGTCCAATAGCTTGGAATATAATCACGGCAAATTCAGGAATATCCACTTGGTCTGGTCGTCCTGATTTGCGTCTATTTTACCCCATGTAAGGCCTGTTGCCGTGGTTTCTCCCATAAGCCACTGTTCTCCGTCAAATTCGTAACCGTGACCCGGATGGTCGCTTACAAAAAGTGCCATTGCGTGACTGTACTGTGCGCTTACCATAATCGTTGCCTTTTGGTTCATTGAAGTAAGGAGTATTGCAAGCAGCATGGAACGGCTGTCACAGTCTGAACCGCCACCGAGCATCATTGACGGAAGTGAAGCAAAGTCGCTTGTGTTTTTTTCGCGTTCATATTTGAATCCCTGGGTCCAAGTCAAAAGCTTTTGGGCCAGATCCGTGTCGTCGCTGCATGATGGGGCAATCTCGTTGTAGATGTCAAACGAAACCTGCCACAGCCTGATGTATGAGTCGCGGAAAATCATCCTGTAATACCTCTGCCATGCGTCCTTCCACAGGTTGTTGCTTGCATAGAGGGTAAGCACGTCGTATTCCCTTTCAATCAGGTATTCGCTTGCTTCCTTGTCGTTTGCCCTTAAGCGGCTTTTAATGGTCTTTCCGTCGATTTTTAGGTTCACATCGACATATTCGCTGCTCTTGGGGTAAAGGTATGCGGTAATCGGGCCTGCCTCGTAGTAGCATCCCAAGTCAATGTTCAGGGCGTCAAGGAAACTCAGCATGTAGTTCTGGCTGCGTTCAAGGAAACGGGGGTCACACCATGTAAGAAGCACCACAGTTCCCTTGTTTTCCGGGATTGTTGCGGCAAGAGCATATCCCGCCACGTTGTCACGACCCATTACGGCCGTAAATGATGCGATGGAGCTTGTCTGGTTCCTCCATTCAAACTGTTCTGCCTCATATTTTGCGTTCAGGGTGTTCAGGGTTCCCTTTACCGCGCTTTCCGCACTGTCATAGCGTTTTGAATCGTAAATGCGTATGACCGCAGTAACCGCAGACTGTGGCACAAGGCTCTGGAGCTGGTATGCCGTTCCGTCTGAATTTGCGTCCACAAGGTTGAATCCAAGGGGAAAATCAATCGACACTTCGTCATTGCCGCTTATAAGGCTGATTCTCTGCGAAAAGCCCTGTACGGCCGCAGCAAAGAGGAAAACCGTTATAAAAAATACCTTGCAAAGTCTTGTCATTTTTTACCGCCTTCTGTAGTATATCGGTTGATGACACCATTTTCCATATTATTTGAAAACAGCGAGATTCTACTAGTAAACAAACCAAACGGCGTTTCGGTACAGGGTGGAAAGGGAATTTTTCATCCTTTGGACGAAGAATTGTCAAAACAGCTTGGATACCGCATTCATCTGGTACACAGGCTGGACAAGGACACCGCCGGAATTCTGGTTGTAGCAAAAAATCCCCAGGCCGCCTCAAAATGGACTAAACTCATTTCCACCAAGCAGGTCACAAAGGAATATGAGGCAATCTGCACGGGCATTCCACAAATTCAGGGCAGGGAGATAAAAGAAGGGACTCTCAGGGACGAAATCATCGCACACGGAAAAAAACAGGACGCAGAGCTGTCATATAAAGTTGAAGGGACATTCGACCTTACTCTTGAACCGGATCAGGAGGGAAAAACGGAGTCCATAAGGCTGAGTCATATACGCATAATCATCAGGACGGGACGCATGCACCAGATACGCATCCAGATGGCAAAGGCAAAGGCCCCTATAGCAGGTGACGAGCTTCACGGTGACTTCAAGCTGAACAGGAAACTCCGCAGGGCCGGAATCAAAAAGCTATGTCTTGCCGCCACAAGCCTTACGATACCTCTTGACGGCAAAAACAGGACCTTTACGATACCGCTTCCCGAACACATGATGGTGGTTAACCAGGCCTAATCACGCACCCATCAAAAAACTAAAACCTTAACTTCGATTTGCCGATAATTGACGCGATGAAGTCTATAGTTTTTTTGTATGCGGGTTTTTCCACGCCTTTTGCATTTGATTCAGTTTTTTCCTCCAGATCGGCCTTTGAACGCACCGTTGTATGGGCATCAGGAATCAGTGACTGCCAGGGTATTTTTGCGGCAGTTACCCCCTCCAGCGAGTCTCAGGTCAAAAATCAGTTGGATGAACTTGGAGTCAAAGTCAGCCTGATCAAAAAAGACGCTTGGACAGTCTCGGATCTTGTGGGCGAAATGAGCCAGGCCGCCACTCGAAGCGGGGTTCAGACGGTAATCTATTCATTTGCAGACAGACCCTTCCTTGACTCTACGCTTACCGTACAGCTTTTGGAAGAACATGAAAAATACTCCGCCGAATACACTTTTGCAGACGGATATCCTGAGGGATTTGCACCTGAAATCATTCATTCCGGAACCCTTGCAATACTTTCAGGCCTCATTTCCACCAACGCGATGGCAGAGGGGGCTAAACAAGTCTGTCCGGGAAGCATTTTCTCCGTAATCAAAACCGACATCAATTCATTCGAGATAGAAACTGTACTTTCACAAAAAGACTACAGGATGCTCCGTTTGGACTTCTCATGTTCATCTCTTGCGGGAAAAATTGCATGCACAAGGCTGTACGAGCTTTCCCTTGACAACAAGGTTCCCTTTGCAGCCGAAGCGCTTTCTGAGTTTGCCGAAAAAACTCCGTCGGTTCAGAGGACGGTTCCCGCATTCTACAACATTCAGCTTTGCAAAAACTATACGATTTCATCAGCATACAATCCTTTCTTCAAGCTGCCTTCGCACAAGGACAGGATTTCACTTTCTGCAAGGCCGGCCTCGCTCATGAGCCTGGAGCAGTTCAAGGCCATGGCATCACAGATTGCATCTTTTTCCGGTTCTGCCGTCATAGGCTTGAGCGCATGGTGTGATCCTGTTGTCGTTCCAAACCTGAGCGATTATGTCAAGGCTGTTCTTGATCATCCGTCCCTTTCTGTCCTGATTGAAACTGACGGAATTTTTGTCTCCGGTGATTTGGCTTCTTCAATTTCTACTGCCGTATCTCAAAGCCCTGCAAGGACAAACGGAATGGATGCCGTGACATGGATTGTCAGTGTGGATGCCTTTACTTCCGCAACTTATGCAAAAATCCACGGCGAGTACTGCACTGCTTCCGGTACGGTTGAATCCACGGGGGACGGTTCATTCTGTTTTGAAAAGGCAAGGCAGGCTGTTTCTGTTTTGCATGAAGCTTTTCCAGGTGCCGTATATCCCCAGTTCCTCCGCATGAAGCTTAACGAAAATGAGCTGGAGGCATTCTACCGCTATTATCACGACAAGGCATCTCCTTCGGGCGGAAAACTTATAATCCAGAAATACGACAACTTCTGCAAGGCAATGCCTGATGAAAAGACCGCAGACCTTACTCCGCTTTTACGTAATCCCTGCTGGCACATCAAGCGTGACATGACGATACTGCAGGACGGTTCCGTTCCTTTCTGCCGCGAGTGTCTGGATGAATGCGTGATGGGAAATGTCTTTAGCGACGGAATAAAGGCTGTGTGGGAAAAGCTTACTCCCCAGGCCGAAAAAGAGATGTCTGGAATACACGAAAAACGATGCGAGGATTGTGATGAATACTATACCTTTAATTTTTAATCAGAGGGCAATCGACCGCACCGTTCTGGGAGGGGCAGAAAACGAGACCCGTGTCTCAATGCCTGTTTCATGCATCATATTGAACCGCAGCGGAAACCAATACCGCAATCTGGTTTTTGATACCCTTGTAGGACAGGGTTTTGAAAAAATCATATGCATAGAGTCCGGAGATTCAAGCAACAATCTGGACGAACTTTCCCTCCAGTATCCGACTGTAAAATTCCTTATCCCGCATGAGGAAGTGACCCCCGGTGACATGCTGAACCTCGGCATAGCTGAATGTACTTCACCCTTTGCGCTTGTCGTTCAGGATGACCTTTGCACCCAGGATTTTCAGTTTTCCGTTAATCTTGCCCAAAAGCTTGTTGAAAAAAACAGTTTTTGTGTGTGTCCGAGGCTTTTTTCATCAACGCTGCAGGTCCTTCCAGTTCATTACATGCCCAACGTAAAGAAATCTGAGTTTACTGTTGATTCATCACTTTCCATGGCGAGCGGAACCAAAACTTTCTATGCATCCGACTGGGCCGGCTTCTACAACAGGGAAAAATACATGCAGCTGGGTGGGGCGGACTATACGATTACATCCCCGTACTGGCAGAAGATGGATTTGTTCTTCCGTTCATGGCTTTGGGGTGAAAACACATGCATAGACACATCATTTTCGCTGACGTATTCAGGCGCACTTCCCGAAGAAAACCAGACGGTAGATTATTCGTACCTGAGGTTCTACCTTAAAAACCTTCTTCCGGTGTTCAGGGGTGATCATGCGGAAATCCTGCTGTCTTCATTTTTTGCATTTAAATCAAGAAGTTCCTGTTCGTTTAGGAATGCTGTTTCCCTCTTTAGTGACGCAAGGGATTGGACTGGCAAAAACATGTACCGGTTCAAGATGGATGCCGTTCAACTTATTCAGGATTGGGAAAAGCTGGGGGATTAGGGAAGATGAAGCTGTTCAGTTTTTTTGGTGGAAATAAAAAGCGGACTGTAGTGATAGTCCAGTGCAGGCTCTCTTCTACAAGGCTCCCGAGAAAAGCCCTTTTGCCCCTTGGTGGAAAGACTGTTCTTGAATGGACTCTCACCGCCATGAAGAACGTCAAGGCTGATGAATATTATCTTGCAACCGATACGGACAGCGAGGCGGAACTGGCACCCATAGCAAAAAAATGCAAGTGGGAGCTTTATGCAGGTTCCAGGGACGATGTTCTTGAACGATTCTGCCGTGTTATAGAAAAATCAAAGGCGCAGACAGTCCTCAGGGCAACTGCCGACAATCCCTTCCTCTTCTACGAGGCGGCCCAGGAGCTGTTGGATGACTTTACTGCAAGAACCCAGACTTCGGGAATAGACTACATGACGTATACGGGCCTTCCCCATGGCAGCGGGGTAGAGGTCTTTAAGGCTGATTCACTTATGCGTGCGGCCAAGATAACACAGAGCGACTACGACCATGAGCATGTTGGTCCTGCCCTGTACAATCATGCAGACAGGTTCAAGAGCCTGTTTCTTCCTGCTCCTGAAAAATACTCGTATCCCCAGATGCGAACTACCATAGACACTCCGTTTGACTATAACAGAAGCCTGACGGTTGTAAAGAATGTGTCCGGAGACTCAACTGTCAAAAAGAGCTATACCTATCAGACTGTGGTTCAGGCCATGAGCGATGATAAGGTCATGTATCCCATCCTCTATGTACCCAGCGTGCAGAAGGGACATGGGACGGGGCATCTTCACCGCTGTCTTGAGCTGGCAGTTCAAACTGGCGGAGACATTTACATTCCGGAGGACGCAAGCCTTGAACAGTGTCCGGTTCTTGTAAAGGAAGCTTTGGAAAACGGTCTTGACCCATGGCACGTCACAAATACTTTGGACTATGCAAGTCAATACAGGCTGTGTGTTGTGGACATGTTCCAGTCACCGGCATCCCTGCTTAAAAAGCTTTCCGAATCGTGCAGTGTCGTTGCCCTTGATGAGGGGGGGAATTCAACTGACTGTGCGGACTACCTCCTTGACATAATTCCGGCTGCAGGACTTTCCAGAGAGGCGAATCTTGTTGAACCGTCATTCATTCCACTGCCGGAGCGCCGTCATGGAGTTGAGTCTCTGGAAGCGAAAATCCACACCGCCGTTGTCGTCATGGGAGGGGAGGACCCCAGCGGGCTTTCTGTTCCCACGGCAAATGCCCTTGCGGACAATTCAATTTACGTGACCCTCGTTTGTCCGTCAGCACTTTCGGTCCAGGAAGTTCAGGGAAGGATAAGCGAAAAGAATTCCCAGTACATAAAGGTTGTTCCACCAGTCCAAAACCTCAAGGAAAAGCTGTATGAATATGATCTGGTCGTAACCCACTACGGATTTACGGCATTCGAGGCAAGTGCGGCAGGCTGTGCGGTCATACTTTTGGGTACAACCATACTGCATATTGAGCTTGCAAGAAAATACGGATTTGCATGTCTTGAGGCAAATCAGATTTCCGCCGACGGATTCAGGAATTTGATTGAAAACCCGTCTGCCTTGAGGAATCAAAAGGGCATTTCGGAATCAAAATCACTTGCAGAATACATTTCCATGCTTGCAAAGGGTATGAAGCTTAGTTGCCCGGTGTGCAGGAGCGACTTCCAGGAACAGGATTCACTTATATCCCGAATACCAGCCCGTACCTTCAGAAGATGCCGGAATTGCGGAATGCTTTATCAGTCATGGACGGTGCAGTCCAAGCAGACAGAATACAATTACGATTACTTTTTCGCCGATTATGAAAAGCAGTACGGAAAAACCTATCTGGATGACTTTTCATCAATCAAGGCCCAGGGTGTCAGGAGGACTGGAATAATCGACATGCTTTACCGCAGGAAACATTCTTCCGTCACACCGACCATTCTTGACATCGGCTGTGCAATGGGACCGTTCCTTGATGCCGCAAATGACGCTGGATGGCAGGTTTTTGGAACCGATGTGGCGGGCGAGGCTGTGGATTATGTCCAGAATACCCTGCATTTCCCTGCAATTAAGGCGGCTTTCCCCGACATAGACGTAACCAAGGAATTTGGCGTGGAAGCATTTGATGCCGTAACCATGTGGTTTGTAATCGAACATTTCCAGGATTTGGACAAAGTGCTCAAGGCGGTTTCTGGCATCATCAGAAAGGGTGGTGTCTTTGCGTTCAGTACGCCATCGGCCGCAGGGGTCAGTGCAAAATACAATACCAAGTCGTTTTTTGAACAGAGTCCCAGCGACCATTACAGCCTGTGGGAACCAAAGAGGACGGCTTCCATTTTGCGCAGGTATGGGTTCAAGGTATGCCGCATAGTACCAACCGGAATTCACCCCGAAAGGTTTCCCTGTGCCCAAAAAAAGAACATTCAGCCTTCATCGCTGAAATTCAAGGCTCTGGGAACGATAAGCCGCATTTGTAAGCTTGGAGATACTTTTGAGGTATACTGCAGGAAGGAGAAATGATGGAAGACAAGTGTGTTTTGATTTTGGGTGCGGGCCTGATGCAGAGGCCGGCAATCGAGGCAGCCCAGGAACTTGGATATAAAACCGTAGTAGCAGACGCAAATCCTAATGCCCTTTGTGCGGGGTTTGCAGACCGTTTTGAAAACATAGACCTCAAGGACAAGGAGGGGCTTGCAAAGCTTGCTCTTTCCCTTGGCGACAGTCTGGAGGGTGTTTTTACAGCCGGTACTGATTTTTCCGCTTCGGTTTCCTATGTGGCGCAGAAATGCGGACTTCATGCCCATTCGTATCAGGCTGCATGCAACGCAAGCAACAAGGTCCTCATGCGCGAGTGTTTCCAGAAGGCAGGGGTTCCATCTCCCAAATTCCAGCAGATTCACCGTACTCAGATAGCATCGTTCATCAAACCTTCCGTGTTGAGCCAGATGAGTTTTCCCATGGTCGTAAAGCCGGTGGACAATATGGGTGCAAGGGGTTGCCGTCTTGTAAGGAATCAGGACGAATTCCTTCCGTGCATAGAGGATGCCGTACGAAATTCAAGGAGCGGAAATTCAATTTTTGAGGAATACATGGAGGGTCCTGAGTATTCAATTGACGCCATAGTCTACAAGGATACCGTTACGATAACCGGTTTTGCAGACCGCCACATATTTTACTCTCCATATTTCATCGAAATGGGCCACACGATGCCCACAGCCATCGATGATGAAAAGAAAAACGAGCTGATAAAGACTTTTGCACGCGCAATCAAGTCTCTGGGACTAAGCTGCGGAGTGGCAAAGGCTGACATCAAATACACGGCGCAGGGACCCATGGTTGGCGAAATTGCGGGCAGGCTTTCTGGCGGATACATGTCTGGCTGGACCTATCCCTATGCCTCAGACCTGAACCTTACCAAACAGGCGCTTTTGGTTGCCCTTGGAAAAGAGCCTCAGGAACTCCTTTTGAAGCGAAGGCCGCTTCCGATCAGTGACGGTGGCTTCGAGCTGTATGAGGTTCCATGTCAGAATTTCAGTGCGGAAAGGGCATGGATTTCAATCCCGGGAACTGTATCAAGAATCTACGGTACCGAACAGTGTGCGTCTCATCCCTTTGTCAAAAATGCCTTGTTCCGGGCCGAACCGGGGTCTTCCGTCGATTTCCCGCGCAACAATGTGGAAAAATGCGGAAACTGCATTTCCATGGCTTCTACAAGGGATCTGGCGGTGAATTCTGCAGAAAAGGCCGTATCCAACCTTGTCCTCAGGCTTGAACCTAATTCCACCCGTACGGACTCATTTTTAAGCGGAAACAGCCGTTCAAGCGAAAAGGGCTTCCCACCGGACGCATATCAGCTTACGAAAGGGCAGAGGGAGGCGTTTGACTTCTGGTTGAGTGAGGCGGGAATCATCAAGGCGGGCGAAAGTATTGAAAAAAATATTCCTTTGTGCTTCAAGGAATCTGCCGATAATTTAAAAGATTGGAACCATCGTTCCATAAGAATGACAGCGCAACTGTTTGACTCAATTTGTCCGAATCATCCCGATCTGGATAAAAATGTCTTTTGGAAGGCGCTTATAAGGGGCGGTATCCAGGGAATCCTGTATGTTGCGGACAGCAGCCTGTAGTTTTCCTGAATGGAGTTTGTGCAGATAGTATGAAAAAGATACGTGTACTGGCCGCATTATTGTTTTTTCTCCTTCCTGCCGTTACTGGCGCACAGGGTGTAAGCCTTGTGGAAAGGGCTGCACAGGACGGCATATCGCTGTACTGGGACCCGCTTTCTGAGACGGGAATGCTGGAGAAAAACGGCCACCACATTTCTTTTCGTGCGGGGCAGGACTATGTAATCCAGGACTACCAGTCGTTTCTGGATGAAAAGGCTCCCTGGCTGAAGGATGGAGAGCTTTTGGCTTCTTCGGCCTTCATAAATACAGTTGACAGCTTTTTTAACTTGAATAATACGGCATCCAATTCCGTTATTGGTGCCATATTGATAGATCCAGGTCATGGCGGCAAAGATCCTGGTGCCATGGCTGATTATACGATAGACGGTAAGAAGGTTACCGTGCGTGAAAAAGACATTTGTCTTACCATAGGGCTCAAACTGCGGGATTACCTCAAAAAGGCGTATCCCGACAAGAAAATCCTTATGACGCGCAGCACCGACGTCTATCTAAAGCTTGAGGAACGCACGGACATAGCAAATTCGGTGGAACTCAAGGAAAATGAAGCGATATTGTATATTTCCATTCATGTTAATTCAAGTTTGGATCAAAGTGCTTCCGGTTATGAAGTCTGGTACTTATCCCCAGACTACAGGAGGCAGGTATTGGACAAACAGGTATCGGATGACAAAAATGTTCAGGCCATACTGAATGACATGCTGGAAGAAGAGTATACAACGGAATCCATCCTTATTGCAAAATTGGTTCTGGATGGCATTGGGACACAGGTTGGAGCCCTGAGCAAATCCCGTGGCATGAAGGAAGAAGAATGGTTTGTGGTAAGGAATTCCAAGATGCCCAGCATTCTGGTTGAGACAGGATTTCTATCCAACGCGGAAGAGGCAAAACTCCTCATGGATGACGAGTACTTGAAGAAACTTGCCTTGGGGATGTATAATGGACTGCAGGCGTTTGTAACTCATTTTGAACGCTCCAGAGGATTTACAGGAGTAAAATGAAAATAAGCAGAGCGGTCGCATTATTTTTGTCTTTCGCATTGTTGGCGTGTGCTGTGTTTGTATCGGTTTCGCGTATGAATACGGGAAAGCATCGGACGGTATTCTATTTTCCGTCCATGGATACGGACAAATTGTGCACAGAAGTTCGGTATCTGCCGGATGACCCGGTTCAGGGAGAATTGTCCTTTTATGTGGATGAACTGCTTTTGGGGCCAATGACAAACAGGTATAAATTCCTTTTTTCATTGGGAACCAGGGCGGAATTCTGCACATTGGAGGACGATGTTCTGTATCTGGGGTTGAGCAAGGATGCGCTGTTCAAGTCAAAAGACAGCGTAGACATCAAGACGGGCATCAAACTGTTAAGGGTGAATATTGTGAAACAATTCACAGAAATTAAAACAGTTTTGGTGTACATTGACGGTAAAAGTGTCTCTGAGGAGGGCTGATTTTTTGGCGGCGTGAATCGAGGGTATGACCCGGTATTATCTGTTCCAGTCGGATAAAATCGGATTACTTTTGGTTCGCTTTATTACGTATGCAAAAAAAAATAGCATTTTCGTAAAAAAAGTCGTTGACAAAAACGCTTTCTTAATGGATACTATATTAACAAGGCTACATCAAAAGTGTATTAAAAAGGAGCTTCGAATGAAGAGGACTTTAGTTTTAACTGCCGCTGCATTGCTTCTGGTAGGATCTTTCGGATTTGCAAAGGAATCAGTTCTTATTGACTTCACACAGCTGGAGGCTGACTCTGTACCAAATGAAGAAGGTGTACCACAGGAAAACAGCAGAACTGTTATGGATTACTCTGTCGCCGCAGGTGCAACATTCACCGGTGATCAGAAGTCACTTATGAAAACATCTTTGGCACTGCCAAACTGGGAAGTTGTTCTGAACTCATCTGCAAGGAACGTTCAGTCAGTTGCTTTGTCTCAGGTTGTTGCTGCCCCTGTAAAGGATAGTGCAGATGTTCCGTTTGCAGGTTCAAACGTAATGGGTGTACGCATCGTATTCCCAACATGGAACAACAACGCAAATGCTAAGATTGTTCCTCCGTTTGAGATCCAGGCCTATGAGCCTTTGGCCGATGCAGACGAGAATGGCGAACGCGGTGAACCTTCAGACGAGCAGAAGGGTAAATATCTGTTCGAAGATGGTTATGGTCTTATCCGCAATGTTGGAACACTCAAGTCAATTGCTGTTACAACAATGGGTATGAACTTCCCGCACCAGCTTTATGTCATCCTGAAGGACAATGACAACATCGAGCGCCGCTATCTGATGGGCAACTTGATGTTCGACGGATGGAAGACACTGCAGTGGAACAACCCGAACTACATCACAGAAGTTCGCACACGCGAAATCAGGGTTTACCCAATCTATCCACGCGGAATTCCTTATGTTAAGTTTGCTGGTTTCCAGATCACACGCGATGCATCTGACATCGGTGATGACTTCATCGGTTACTTCAAGGACGTAAAGGTTATCTATGACCTCGCAGTTCTTACAGCAGACCGCGACATCGATGATGAAGACCTCTGGGGAATCATCACAAAGAAAGAAACAGCCCGCCAGGCTCACGAAATGTCATTGTTCGGAAGCAAGCAGGTTAACCGCTACATCGAAAAGCAGAAGATGGCTACTGAATCAACATTCACACCATCTTTGAATGAAGATTCTGATTCAAATGCAGGATCTGCAAGAAACTACTAATTAGCGGTCGTTTTGGAAAAGCCGTCCTTTGTCTTGGGACGGCTTTTTTTTCGCACTTTTCTGGAGTGGAACATGGAAAGAGATTTGCCAAATAAAATTAATATTCAGCAAACCTATGATGAATACAGACCGGTATTTCAAGAAATCCTTTCCAAGATAGAGGCAAGCCTTAAAAAATCAATACACATCAGTTCAACTCCAACATATAAAAACAGAATCAAATCTTTCAGCTCATATTACAAGAAAATCCTCAGGCAAAAACCAAAGGAAGCCGCAGAAAGCAAGACCCTTGTCACCCTTACCGACATGATGGGTATACGTGTAATCTGTGCATTTCTTGAAGATTTGGAAATAGTGGAAAAGCAGCTTGAAGAAGTATATGATGTAAAGGAAATCGAACGAAAAGGCGCTCAGCAGTCGTTCAGGGAATTCGGATATGAGTCAGTTCATGTCCTAATTGCAATTCCAGAAGACTGTAAGCCTGATGACACTTCTGTATACCTCCCGCCGGATCTTGTATGTGAGATTCAAATACGTACGATTCTGCAGGACGCATGGGCCGAAGTGGAGCATGAGCTCATATATAAATCTGAATTCAATCCATTTGATAAACCTCTAAGGCGTAAGCTGGCATCAATTAACGCAAGCCTGACTTTGGCCGATACAATTTTCCAGGAAATACGTGATTATCAGAACAGGCTGGTATCTGAACTTGGATGCAGAAGGAATACATTCTACGACAAGGCTGATGAGCTTACGGATAAGGAACTGGGAACGACAAGGGAAAATCAAATGGTTACACAGACCTTTGTGCAGCCCAACACCAAATCTGGAAGCATTGATGACCTGGTACTTCAAGCTTTGCACGAACACAACCAGGGCAACTTCATGCAGGCGGTTCAAATATATACCCAGATACTTCAGTCAAAACCGGAACCTCCGGATATCGTTAAGGCAGTCATCCTAAAGCACAGGGGTATGGCATTTTTTGCACAAAACGTTTATGACGAGGCTCTAAAGGACTTCCAGTCAAGCGAGAAGTTTGATCCCAAGGGATTCAGGACAATCTACTATGAGGGCATAGTAAAAAGCGTTCAGGGGCATGACAGCGAGGCAATTGAATGCTATAACCGTTCATTAAGCATAGATCCATATCAAAGCCACGTTTATTACCGGCGTGCAATTTCTTATTTTGTTCTTGGAGACTATACTACCGCAATGAAGGACATTACTTCCGCAGAACAGCTTGGCTTGAATGACGACGACCTCAAGGCGCTCAAATCAAAGGTAATAAAAAAGTTCGATATGGGAATGTAATCTGGACATCTAAAAAAACGCAGGATTATCTGATGATGAAAAAAATTTTTCTTGCAAAATCAAATATAGTGCAATATAATTGATTTAAATAAAAGCATCTGTAACAGGTGCAAAAATCAAAGAAAAATATGCGAGGTGCCCAATGGGAAAGTTCGTCATCAGTGCCGCAAAGACTGGCATTAAGTTCAATTTGGTTGCCAATAACGGAGAAATTATTGCAACATCACAGGTTTACAAAAGCAAGGCTTCATGCAAACATGGAATTGGCAGCGTAATCAAAAATGCAGCATCACCAATCGAAAACCAGACAGCTGCAAAAGTAGAAAAACTTCCGAATCCAAAATTCGAACTTTACAAAGACAAGAAGGGTGAATTCCGCTTTAGGCTAAAGGCTGGAAACGGTCAGATTGTTGCTGTCGGAGAAGGATATAAGGATATCGCCGCATGCAAGAACGGCATCAACTCAATCAAGAAGAATGCCACAGAAGCTACAAAGATAGTTGACGAGACAAAAAAATAACAGACCAATAGAGTACGTGTAAAAGGACCTGGATGCCGGTAGTGGTTCCGGGTCTTTTTTATTTGGTGGATTTAATATACTGTCAATCTGGAAGATGGTTTGATGATAAAAAAAAGTCTTTGCAGGAAAACTACAAAGACTTACCAAACACAACAAAAAAGGAGACATCTCCTACGGGAATTGAACCCATGTTGTCGGGATGAAAACCCGATGTCCTAACCACTAGACGAAGGAGACGTAACTTCAACCGGAAAACCGATTTACCGTTAGGATGTGAATACTATATCAAGTTAAGAATAATTTGTCAATCCCTTTTTAACATTTTTGAAATGCAGTTACCCCTAAAAGTTTAAGTTTTTTGACCTTATGAAAGACCCAGAAAACTTCACTTTTTAATGCTTAGTCTTTATTAAAGCATTTGAATTTTTTGCATTTAGCCTGTATAATTAAATAGCCGGCAAAAATTGTTGGCGCCTGTCTGATTTTTTAGTTTGACTATTCTTTGAAATTGTCCGGGAGAAAAAGGATGAAAAAAAAGCAAGATTTTGAAATGATTACCAAATTTACTCTTTTTCTGCCTAAAGACATTTCCATTGAAACAATGTCGCAGGTTAAAAAGGTCAAGCTGCCCTATGTGATAATCGGCACCATGTTTTGCCTCCTTTCATTTTTCCTCCTTTCACTGGGCCTGGTCTTTCAAAAGATTTACCTTCTGGCCCTCCTTCTTTTCCTTACGACCATGGTTTTTGTGGCCTCACTGTTTTTTACTAAAAAGGGAAAGTTTAAAATCGGCTCATATATAAACTCGGTGGGCCTTTTGATGGGCTGCGCCGCCGTCTTATTTTTCGCACCATTCTATCCCACAACTACAATCCTTTACCGTGACGCCTTCTTTGCCGTAGTCATGGCTTTATTAAATCAGGCCGTGTCAATTAAAAAGAGGCAGCTCAAGCATTTTTTCCACATTGAGCTATTTATGTGGATTGCTTCGGTTGCATTGGTTTTCAAACCCCTAATTGCGGTAAGCAAGGTTGACTTTTTAGTCGCCGTCATCGTTAATACTCTAGCCCTTATATTCTGCAACCTGCTCATAATGCTGAACAACCTGCTTGACTTTAAGATTACGTCAAAAGTTGAAGAAAACGAAAAGCAGATGAAGGAGCACCTGGATAAAATCCTTACTGTGGTAAAGGAATCCGACGAGGGACTGAACATTGGCCAGCAGCTGATGGAATATGCCGAAAGCGCCTCCACAAGCCTTTCCAAGGTTGAGGATTTCTCACGCTACATGATAAAGGAATCCAATACCCTTAGTTCGGAAACATCTTCCGTAAAGAATTCCGGGGAAGAGATTGCCGAGCAGGCCGTTAACATGAGGATGTCCGTGCAGACCCAGGCGGATTCAATAACCCGCACTTCAGAAGAAATGAAGCAGATGTCATCAAACATTGACAGCCTCAGCAAAATTGCTTCAACTCAAAAAACAGAAATGGACCGCATCGTTGCATCTCTTGAAGCACAGAGAAAACTTCTTGGAGAAATAGTGCAGCAGGTCAACAACGTAAAGGAATCTTCTGAGGGAATATCTTCTTTTGTAAATACGATAGACGACATTTCAAGCCAGACGGGACTCCTTGCAATGAACGCTTCCATCGAGGCCGCCCACGCAGGAACCTATGGCAAGGGATTCAGTGTAATCGCACAGGAAATACGCAAGCTTTCCGAAGAGACAAACAGCAGTGCTTCAAAAATATCAGAAACCCTCAAGGATAATCTTTCGGTTGTAAAAGATGCAACAGATGCAGTTTCCAGTTTTGCTCATTACATGGAAGAAAGCGCTTCGGACATGAGGACTACGCTTAATTCAATTGAAGAAATGCTTTCTGGAATTTCAGAGATTAACGCAGGCGTACAGAACATAATGGAATCAATTCAGAGCATAGTATTGGAATCTGAAAATAATTCCGGCATGGTGGATACTGTCGCAGAAAAAATTCAAGTTCAAAAAACTTCTTTGGAAAACATTTCCGGATTCACCGGGGCCGTTACCGAAAGGGCAAATGGTCTGGAAGGAATCCTCATGGACATTCAGCTTGCCATTGCAATGATTCAGCGTTATGCCACAGAGAACTCAATAGTGGGAGAACGCATTTCCAAAGCTCTGGAAGCATAATTGTAATTCTAGCCGATATTTTCCCTACGATCATATATTTGCTGTGGAGGTTTTCAATTGGCACGGAACAAAAAAAATATACGGGAAATGAATGAGATGGAAAGGAAACATTCTTCTCTTTCCGCACGTGTTTACCATATAACCATAATTGGAACATTTTTGATGGGGGTGCTTACTCTCATCATAGGAATAAGCCTTTACTGTACTTCACTTTCCAAAAAATATATTTCGACTTCATTCAATATGTCAAGAAATGTAGGCGTCATTATACAGAGGACCATGGACATCAGCACCTTTGCAAATAAAGTAATGGAAGTCTACAGTTCACAAACAGAAGCACAAAGACTTCAGAATGGAACGGAACAATACCGCGAACGCTTTAAGGAATTTGAAAGTGATCCCGACTATCAGTCAGTTTTAACAATCCTGCGTGATTTTGGAACGACGAATACAGGAGTAAAGTCTGATGTTGATGCAATTTACATAGGCATGTACGATGAAAAGAATTCTTCCATGGTATACATTGCGGATCCTGATAAAACCGATGGAATACTCTTTCCAGGGCAATGGGACAAAGTCAATTCGGCTGGAATAAAAAAGTTTTTAACATGGAACGGAATGGGAAGCCTTTATGACATTGCAAAAACAGAAAAATACGGCTGGATGTGTACCTCCGCATGGCCAATATACGATCAGAATGGAAAGACTGTTTGCTTCGTTTTGTCTGACGTAATGTTCAACAATATTTGGAAACCAATCAGGTCATTCATCATACAGTATGCAATAATCCTTTTTATCGTCGTAAATGCACTTGGTGTACTCTATGGACTGAGGATGAAAAAATCCATTGTTACCCCAATTAACAAGATTGCAAAAGCGGCTTCTTTGTATGTTAAGGACAGAAAAGCGGGCAACACCAGCACGACTTACTTCAGTTCGGCTGTAGTCCATACGGGAAATGAAATAGAAAACCTTAGCCTTGTAATGGCCGACATGGAAAAAGATTTGACCGAATATGAAATAAACCTCAAAAGGGTCACTGCGGAAAAAGAAAGGATCAGTACGGAGCTTTCTCTTGCAACACGCATACAGGCCGACATGCTTCCCAATATTTATCCTCCATTCCCGGACCGCCATGAATTTGACCTTTATGCAACCATGAGTCCAGCGCGTGAAGTTGGCGGTGACTTCTACGATTATTTTTTGATTGATGATGATCACCTTTGCATGATAATGGCAGATGTTTCAGGAAAGGGAATTCCAGCGGCATTGTTCATGATGGCTTCAAAAATCATTCTTGCAAACAACGCGATGATGGAACAAAGCCCGGCAGAAATATTGGAAACCACAAATGAACTCATATGTTCAAATAACCGTGAAGAAATGTTTGTGACTGTCTGGCTCGGCATACTGGAGATTTCTACAGGAAAGATTACTGCTGCAAATGCGGGACATGAATATCCAGTCATAAAGCATCCTGACGGTCAGTTTGAGGTTATAAAAGACAAGCATGGTCTGGTTATCGGCTGTATGGCAGGAATGAAGTATCAGAATTATGAGCTCCAGTTTGAAAAAGGTTCAAAGCTGTTTTTGTATACCGACGGAGTGCCTGAAGCAACTGATCCAGATGGAAAGATGTTCGGGATGGAACGCATGGTTGAAGCACTGAATAAAAATCCGCAGGATCCGCCAAAGTTGCTTTTGGAACATTTTAGGGATCACGTAAATGAATTTGTAAACGGAGCCGAACAGTTTGATGACATGACCATGCTTTGCTTTGAGTATAAAGGGGTAAAGGAATGAGAGAGTTTTCAGGAACCATTGACGGTGGAATGATAAAACTGGTTTTGCAAGGAAGAATTGATTCAAACAATGCTCCTCAGATGGAAGCACAGTTTCTTGAGCTTGCCGTAAACAATCCTGGTCTCACCGTTCATATTGACGCATCCAAACTTGAATACATTTCCAGTGCCGGACTCAGGGTTTTGCTTCACTTAAAGAAAACAAACCCAGAGATAGAGATTACTGACGTCTGTACTGATGTTTATGACATTTTTGCCATGACAGGATTTACGGACATGATGAAAATCGAAAAAGCATACCGCAATGTTTCAATAGAAGGTGCTGAGGAAATCGGACGTGGAGCCAACGGAATCATTTACCGCATAGATCAGGATAATGTCGTTAAAGTTTACAGTAATCCAGATGCACTTTCAGACATACAGCATGAAAGGGAAGTAGCAAGGCTTGCTTTGGTTTTGGGCATCCCTACGGCAATATCTTATGACGTTGTTAAGGTAGGTGATACTTACGGATCTGTCTTTGAACTCTTGAATGCATGCTCTTTTTCCAACATTCTGGCAAGGGAACCAAATAAACTTGACTGGTGTGTCGCCGAATATGTAAAGATGCTAAAAAAAATCCACAGTACCATAGTCCCAGAAGGAAAACTCCCTGACATAAAGGAAACAGCGTTGAATTGGGCCAATTTCATGAGGGATTATCTTCCGGAATCTGCCGTACAAAAACTGATTCAACTGATTGGTTCCGTTCCTCATGATGACCACATGATCCATGGTGACTTCCATACAAAAAATCTGGAACTGCAGGGAGATGAAGTCATACTCATTGACATGGATACACTTGCCGTGGGACATCCCATCTTCGAACTTGCATCAATGTTCAATTCATTCATAGGTTATGGTGAATATGACCATGATGTGATAAGGCGTTTTCTGGGAATTGATTATGAAACTTCAAGGCTCTTCCTGCATAAGGCTTTGTCTTTGTATCTTGATACGGATGATGAAGGAAAAATCTCAGAGGTTTTGAATAAGGCCAGGGTTATCGGCTATACACGCATGATACGGCGTTCAATCAGAAGAAAAGGGCTTGAAACAGAAGACGGCAGAAAAGAAATTGAATTGTGGAAAAGCAATCTTCTTGAACTCCTTGTAAAAACGGAAACCCTGCTCTTTACCAAAGACCCGTTGGAAATAGAGGCGGAATCCGGCAGGCTCCCGGAAGTACTTTCATACATCGAAAAGAAACTTGAAGGAATCCAATGCAAGCAAAAAAAACTGATGGAAATTGATGTGTCCACAGAAGAAATCTTTGTAAATGTCGCAAACTACGCATATACCCCGGGAAAAGGGAATGTAGTTGTAAATGCAGAACTCAATGCAGACAAAACAATTCTTACCATAGTTTTTTCGGACAGGGGAATACCATTCAACCCGCTTGAAAAAAACGACCCGGACATTACTCTTTCGGCGGAAGAAAGGGACATTGGCGGACTTGGAATCTTTATGACCAAAAAGATGATGGATGAAGTAAGCTATGAATACAGGGACGGACAAAACATCCTTACCTTGCGGAAAAAACTTTTTGACTGATATTAGAATTCCACAGGAGGAAAAATGAAAACCCCGTTGAATCTTGACTTGCACATGCACAGTACTGTTTCCGATGGCACTGACAGTCCGCTGGAAATACTCTCTTTTGTCAAGTCTTCGGGAATGCAGTTTTTTTCACTTACCGACCATGATGCCTCAAAGGGATGCAGGATAATCAGGGATAATCTTTCGGATGGTGATCCGCAGTTTATAAACGGAGTGGAATTTTCATGCCGTGATTATAAGGGAAAGTATCACATTCTGGGATACGGATATGATTTGTATTCAGAACCAATGAACAATCTTTTTGCATTGGGACATTCTCATCGCCTGAATAAACTTGACGGTAGGATTGAAGTCCTTAAGGTAAAATACGGAATTGAATTTCCAGAAGATGAAATTAAAAGACTGCATGAACTGGACAATCCCGGAAAACCTCATCTTGGAAACCTTATGGTAAAATATGGTTTTGCTCATGACAAGGAAGAAGCCATAGGAAAATATCTGAACAGCATTCATATACCAAGCGAATACTTCAATCCTGAAGAAGTAATAAAGACTATTCTTGAATCAGGAGGAATTCCGGTTTTAGCGCATCCATTTTTCGGAGACGGAAGTGAAAGGGTTTCTGAAGAAAAAATGAAGCCGCGTTGTGAACGTCTTGCAGGATACGGACTAAAGGGCCTTGAAGCGTTCTATTCGGAATTCAATGCAAATCACATAAAACACATGCTAACCCTTGCAGAACACTTTGGACTCTATGTAACAGCAGGAAGCGATTATCACGGAAAAAACAAGAGGATTCCCCTGGGAAAAACAAATATGGAAAAAGACTACGGAATTCCCAAAGGAATGATTCGTTTTCTTGAAGAAGTACACAAAGCATAAAAAAAGACCGCCTGAAATCCAGACGGCCTTATGATTTTATTCTTTACCCCATAGAGAGAGTTTTCGCATAGCGGAAACTCTCAGAGCTAAAAAAATCTGTTAAGATTTTTTTAGCGACTTGCTCCTGGAATCTCTTTTTCAAATTCCTTGTTGCCGTGTGTGTAGCGGGGAAGAATCTTTGGTGATATTGCGTCTCCCTTGATTCCAGCCGCCTCACGCTCTTTTTCGAATGCCTTAACATGGTCAAGGTTGAGCTTGTCGCTCAGGCTTATGTTCTTGAACATCTTTCCGGCTTCGATTCCGGCTTCACGACCGAATACAACAACGTCGAGGAGTGAGTTGCCCATCAGACGGTTTGTTCCGTGCACACCACCGGATGCCTCTCCTGCAACGAGGAGGTTGGCGACATTTGTGTGGCATGTCTTGTCAATCTCAACGCCACCGTTCTGATAGTGGAGGGTAGGATAAACAAGAATAGGTTCCTTCCTGATGTCGATTCCGTACTTGATGAACATGTTGTACATGGCAGGAATTGACTTTAAGATTGTTCCTTCTCCGTGAATCATTTCAATCATCGGAGTGTCAAGCCAAACGGCATCCTGTACGTCGTTCTTTACACCACGGCCTTCACGAACCTCGCGGATGATTCCAGAAGCGTTTACGTCGCGTGTTTCAAGCGGGTGGATGTATACTTCTCCGTCCTTGTTGATGAGCTTTGCACCAAGAGAACGTACCTTTTCTGTTACGAGCTTACCAAGAATCTGTGTAGGATATGCGGCTCCTGTCGGGTGATACTGTAATGAATCCTGATAGAGGAGTTTTGCACCTGCACGGTATGCCATTACAAGACCGTCGGCTGTGGCACCGTAGTGGTTTGATGTCGGGAAGCCCTG
>DBWR01000021.1:115524-116200 GCA_002309305.1 Treponema sp. UBA1233
CCGGTCTCAATGTTCAAAAGGACTGCACCGGCTGCCTCTCCCTTGTCGTTCTTGATTATTTCGATTGCGGCTGTAAAGTCAACCACAGTAATCTGATCTGCACGGTTGAAAGTTTCGTCGCGGAGTGTACGCATGATTTCTGCACCAGAATAGTCCTTGCAGGCATGCATTCTCTTGCGGCTTGTTCCACCACCGTGGGTAGTTACCATTGTTCCGTCCGGCATCTTGTCAAATTCAACACCAAGNNCCAAGGTCGTTGAGCCATTTGATTACGCTTGGGGCCTTGTTTACGAGTGTGTAAACCAGTTCAGGCTTTCCGTCAAAGTGTCCGCCACCAAATGCGTCAAGATAGTGCTGTGCAGGTGAATCATTTGGCTTGTCTGCGGCCTGGATTCCACCTTCTGCCATCATTGTATTTGCNNTTTGCATCTCCAACACGGAGCTTTGTAACAAGAAGTACTTTTGCACCGGCTTCGCTTGCCATGATTGCGGCAGATGTACCGGCTCCACCGCCACCGATTACAAGGACGTCAGTCTCATAGTCAATGTGGTTCAAGTCGATTCTGTCCGGTTCAAGGCGTGGTTTTGCCTGGAGCATTTCTGCAAGTTCAATAGGAGCCTTCTGTCCCTTGTTTGGTCCAATCTTGAGCTCTGTGAACTGTTCCTTGATGCGGTC
>DBWR01000021.1:116283-117772 GCA_002309305.1 Treponema sp. UBA1233
ATCGTCAAGGTAATTTCCGTACATTTTCTATCCTCCGTCTTACTTTTCAATCTCACGAGTGTTATACAGATTCTTGATCTGTTCTTTGTCACCGGTAGACATTTCTACAAACTTCTTGATTGCCTCTTCGCACTTACCTTCTTCAATTTCCTTTACGCGGTCAAGAAGGTGCTGTGTTTCAGGCTGGATGTACTTGCCGTTGATGCGGCGTGCAAGCTCTGCTACCTGTGGATGAGAGATTCCTGCAGGACACCTTGAAGAACAGCATCCGCACATTACACAGTNNAATGAAAGGTCAGCACACTTTGCAAAGTCACCGCGCTGTGCATAGGCGATGTACTGCATTGTCTGGAGGCTCTGCGGGCAGGCACGTGTACAGGCGTTGCATCCCACGCAAGAATAAATCTCCGGATAAAGCTGCATCATGATCTGCTGCTCGGGCTTAATCTTGTTGATGTCGTAAATCTGTTTTACCAGAGGGAAGAAAGGAAGGGTTGCGATGTACATGTCATTTTCAACCTTCTTTGAACAGGCAAGGCATGTCTGCAGCTGGTTCTGACCCTTGATGCGGTAGATGGTTGCACATGCACCACAGAAACCGTTGCGGCATCCACATCCCCTCTTAAGCTGATATCCGGCATATTCCATTGCATTCATGATGGTAAGTTCTGCCGGAACATCATANNTAAATTGTTGCCATTTCTTTTTCTGACATTTAATATCTCCTTATATGTCATTCCGAACTTGATTCGGAATCTTTAGATGCTGAATCACCTGCCTTGAGACAGGCGTTCAGCATGACAGTCAATTAATATTCCGGTGGAAGTTCACCGAGCTGGTCAAAGCTGAATACTGGACCGTCCTTGCAAACGAATTTGTCACCAATATTGCATCTTCCGCATTTACCGATACCGCACTTCATGCGCATTTCCATGGTTGTAAAGACCTGATTGTCCTTGAAACCAAGCTTTTTGAGGGCGTCAAGGGAAAGGTGAATCAAAATCGGAGGTCCACACATGATTACCGTCATGCTTGGGTCTGGATTAAGCTCTGTAACATAAGGAGGTACAAAGCCTACGTGTCCGTTCCAGCCTTCTTCTGCGCGGTCAATCGTCAGGTCAATTGAACAGTTCGGCTGCTTCATCCACACGTTCTGCATTTCCTCAAGACGGACCAAATCTGCCATTGAGCGTGAGCCGTAGATGACCTGAATCTTTCCGTAATCGCTTCTGTGGTCCATCATGTAGTTTACTACAGAGTGAACAGGCGCAATTCCGATACCACCGGCGATAACCAGAATATCCTTGCCCTTGAGCTTTGTATCGACAGGGAATCCGTTTCCAACCGGACCGCGGAGACAAATCTGCTGGCCGACTTCCGCATTGTGAAGCCACTCAGTGACGCAGCCGCATTTCTTGATTGAAAATTCCATGTGGGTTTCAAGGGTAGGTGATGATGTGATTGAAATCATTGATTCTCCGACACCCGG
>DBWR01000001.1:0-12894 GCA_002309305.1 Treponema sp. UBA1233
GTTGCGGTAATCAAAAAGAACAGCTGGAAGGTTCCTTCAATTTATGCTGAACTTATCAGACGTGGTGCAGACCCCAAAAACGTATATTCTACATTCAACATGGGAATAGGTTTTGTGCTTGCTGTAAGCAAAAAGGATGCCCCAGAGGTTCTTAAGATGTTCAACAAGAATGCAAAGAAATACCACAAGGCCGGAATCCCCGACATGGTTGCCTACGAAATCGGACGTGTTGGACATACCGACAAAGTGATAAAGGGAGAGTTCAAGGGCAATAAGGAAATGACCCGCTTTGAGGACTAGGACATCAGCCTGACAGGATTCATTTTCCTGCAAAAAGCCAACCGATGTTCTGAGTTTTCAGGTTGAATTCACTCATACATGCGTCATCGGCATCTGCCTTGTAAATCTTGGTGGTGTTGATGACGTAATAATTTTTTCCCTCGGTAAACGGCAGGAATATGCTTTGGCTTGCAAACTGATAGTCGTTTAAAGTAAAGGTGTATGTTTCCTTTTTGTTTGAATTGATGTTTTCACTCGCTTCTGCCGTAAGGGCCGCAATTCTGTTTGTTCCAAAATATGCGTTTCTTGAGGATGCGTCTCCGTTTATTATCAGAGCCTCTTTAATCCGCAGTTTTCCGTTGCGCTTTGTCCATGCAGTGTCCGTCTTAAAGCTGAACGCAAGCGTAATGAAATTTTCCTCAGCATTTTCCTTATAGCATGTGTTTGGATCCCCGTCGAATGCAGAAAGAATTGAATAGCGCAGGGGTGCATTTGAATCGACCAGAAAATCGGATGCAGATATGGTCAGTATGAATTTGTCGCTGGCAAAAACATTGGAGCCGCCGTTTGCATTGATCAGAGTGTATTGGGCGTTTTGCTTTGCGTAATAATGACCGTTTCTGGTTTTTGGGGTAATTCGTGTAAGCCCATCCTTCATCATGCCTATTGCAACAGGAAGGGAAAAAGTTCCATGAACTATGGCCACATCATCATTTGCACTGAACAATAGAAAATCTGAATAGTATACGTTAAGTCCGTTTAGCCCCAGGTTCTGCCATTGTCCAAAAACATCAGACGCAATGTAAGAATAGTCATTTCCTTTTTTTTCGAGTATAACCTGAAGGATAGAAGTAACAGGTGAAGAAAGCCAATAGTATTCAGATTCAGACAGCTGACAGTCTTCCACTTTCCATTGCCCGGTAAGTCCAAGCTCGCTGGAAGTAACAAATACGCGGTAAAAGAGCCTGTCACCAATTCTCTGGGTGTATGTGGTATAATAAGAAAAATCGGTTCCAAGATTAAAAGTTCTTTTTGAGTTTTCCAGTAAAGCCGCACAATCCTGGACAAGTTCTTCCGTCTGTGAGTCAGAAAGCCTGTTGAGTTTAGCATAATTCAACGGAAGCATGTTCTTGAGCTCAGGCGAGGCCGCCCAAATGTTAAAGGTCCCCAGCAGAAAAAGAAAGATAATCCCAATACGTTTCATCCCATCCCCCTATGACATTATAACATACAAAGATTATACCAAGTTACAGCCCCCCATACAAGGTGCGGATCCTCCCTCACATTTGAACAAAAGCTATTGACATTTTTTCAGTTTTTCTATAATATATATATACATTCACTTGATGCTCCCTTAGCTCAGGTGGTAGAGCAACGGACTGTTAATCCGTGTGTCGCTGGTTCAAACCCAGCAGGGGGCGTAGTAGACTCCTTAGAAATAGGGAGTTTTTTTATTTTAAAGGAATAAACAGAAGACAACAAAACGCTGGGTTTGAAGCGACGGGAGCGCCGACCAGGTGGGAGGAAAAGGCTGCAGGGATGCAGCCGGAAGCGACCAAAGCCGGCCCGGAGATGGCAAACAGGAGGTTTGACAACGGAGGGCAAACCCAGCAGGGGGCGAAGCAACTCTCTAGAAATAGAGAGTTTTTTTAATTTAAAGCGATATCTAATAAACGATAGAGCGCTGGGTTTGAAGCGGAGGGAGCGCCGACCAAGTGGGAGGGAAAGATGCCAGGGAGGGCACCGACAGCGACCGGAGCCGGCCCGGAGATGGCAAACAGGAAGTTTGGCAGATGTTCTTGCCTTGTATGAAAAAGATTTTGAAGTAAGAAAACTTTTGCCATCATCAATCGAGAAAATAATTGCAAAGTAAGGTATTCTGCTTTATGAGCAAAAATGAATTGACGGTGCAATGGCTAAAAAAAGCCAATGATGACTTAGTAAGTGCAACTGTACTTCTTCTAAAATGTGATTATAAAGGATGAGAAATTGAAAATTCCCGCCACAGACAAAAAAATCAACTCACTCGCCTACAAACTTTACAGCTTGGCGGAATTTGAGATTTCCTTTCCATGTCGTTCTACTGCATTCAGAAAAACAGTAAATATTCCGGCTGTAAGAAGAGTCGTGTTCAATGTACCGAAACATACGTCTGACAGAAAATGATTCGTCATGTGCATACGATTGTATCCGCAGAGCAGAATAAAAACGCAAACGAAAAAGAATACTGTCAGATTGACACGAGGCTTCCTGGCACTTTCAATTTTCATGCAGTCCGTCAGCACAGGCAGGGAAAACAGGACACAGACTATTGACATGTGGCCACTGGGCCAGCTTTGATAAGAATCGTTTGTTCCTGCCTTGTTAGGAATCATCTGCCACCAATTTCGGAATTCGGAGACAGGATTTTCTAACGTCAACAGATATTTGGGACGTGGACGGGAACCGACCTGCTTGAGCCACTGCATCATGGCATCCGCCGCAAAGGACGAGAGCCAAAGCGCCGCACCGACTGCAATGAGTTTGTCCGGGTCAGAATCATCCACGCATCGGACCACAACAAAAGGCACCCAGGAATACAAGATAGCCCAGACAAGCCAGCAGACAACAGAAAGCAGCGGAGAAGATTCTCCGGGTGTATATCCGAACAGCGGACGAACACCCTTTCCAAAGTACTCATTTGAGAAATAAACTGCCATAAACCAGCCAAATACTGCCAGAATCAGGGCTAGCGGCTTGAATGAATCTCCTTTTTTCCTTAAGCCGACATAGAGGCACGCACCTCCAGCCGGGAACAGGGCATATGCAAAAAATGGACTGAACGTGGCAAAATATGTACCGAGCTGTGTCTTATTGGCCACTACCATGCTGATATCAAAATCGAAGAATGAACCGATGATAATTCCAATAAGACAGAGAGCGATTATCGAATAAAAGCACATGGAAGGTACTGCAAGTATTCTTTTTTTCATTTGCCACTCCTTATGTTTTTTATTTAAGTGTGTCTTTGATAGCCTGATAAAGAGGCTTTTTGTTCATGGCATTGTCATAAATGCAAGGGCTTCCATAGCCTGGGAAAGTTCCCGGTACCCAAGTATCCTTGTCGCTCAAGCCCCAAACAATAAATGTTTTGACATTAGGCTCTGTTTTTGCAATGTCAACAAGCGCTGTGTAAATTTCAGTCTGCTTTTTGATTTCGTTTTCGTCATTTGCCTTTCTGTCCGGCATCCTTACGTCCACTTCGCTGAATGAAACGTCAATTCCAATGTCTGCATAGCGCTTTACGTTTGCACGAATCGCCTCTTTGTCAAATGGCAGGTCTGTTGCAAGATGAAGCTGCATTCCAACACCATCAATTGGGATTCCCTCATCAACAAATTTTTTAACAAGATTGAACATGGCATCTGCTTTTGCATTTCCAATGTTTTCATTGTTGTATTCGTTCAGATAGAGCTTTGCATCAGGATCTGTGGCCCTGGCAGTCTTTAACGCATGAGCAATGTAATCCTCACCCATCAGTTTGTACCAGATGGTATTCCTGAAAGAACCGTCTTCCTCAAACATTTCGTTTACGACATCATAATAGGCGATTTTTCCCTTGTAACGTTCCATGATGGTTTTGATATGGTCTTCCATCATTGCAGTTGCTTCTTCCTTAGTCTCCATCCTGTTTATAAATGAAGCATTCTGATTATGCCAGAAGAGGGTATGGAATTTTACCGTGATTTTGTTTTCCTGTCCGAACTCTACAATCTTGTCCACATCATTCCAGTTCCAGAAATTCTGTTTGGGATGGATGTTTGCACATTTCATTGCATTTTCACTGACGATTACGCTTGAAAAATCCTTGATTCTTTCCTGTCCTTCAGGTGCATAAAAGTCGTTTCCCACTGCTGTTCCGATCTCAAGCTTGTGTTTTGCCGCAAGTTCGGGGATTGTTTTTTCTCCGCATGCGGTAAGTCCTAATAGAATTGCTCCGGCTGATAAAGCCAACAATAATTTTTTCATAAAAACTCCTCTGTTTATTTATCTTGTTTTATATTAGTATACTCAAGCATTTTTATCAATGACTGATAAAGGCTTTCAACTTCATCTCCGCTATGAATGTCCAGGTTTTGTAGTTTTTCAAAATCTTTTGCAGATAAATTGGTTTTGTCCCGCATTGCTTCATTAGCCGCATGAGTAATGGAATTGAGTGGGTAAACGATGTTGTAATCGGCAAACCAGACCACAGTTGCAATTATCAAAATGATAAAACCCAGAAATAAAAATATCATCTTGGAGAAAAAGTCAGTTTTGTTTTTTTCAAGTATGGACATGTCGCTTACTGTAACAACATGGCAGACACATTCCTTGTTGTCATCGAATACAGGCGTGTAGCTTGTCATTGTAGTGCAGTTTGAATCCTTTGAAATTATTGGCCTGACATCTTTTCCCACGAGCAAGTCAGTCAGTATTGATTCAATTGATCTGTCAAATGGAATCATATCTCCAGGATTATTACCGGTTGCCTTTTCGGTATCCAGGTCAAAAACAACATGACAACCGTCTTCGCTTATCTGGTAAACATGGATGTATTCAACATCAGAAACAGTACCGTAAATCAGCTGAAGCGCATCTTCTGTTGCAATATAACCTTTGGCAGTCTCACCCTTTTCTATAAAATCTTCGACACGGGAAGGATCTATGATTGAAGCAGCCTGTTTTCCTACATCTGCATTAATGCCTGTATATTTTTCGATTAAAGTATCCCTGTAGATGAAAAAACTGATGAGAGTTGCCCCTAAAGATAAAACAGAAAGAATCACGGCCAAAAGAAAAATGATTTTTGAATGCAATGTGACATACCTGCATTGAACCTTTTTGATTTCTTCAAGTTCATCCGGTCCAAGAGGAGCCTGCTTCCACCTTCGTAAATGAAGGGAAAGACGAACCTGCTCTGGAATAAGGGTTATTATCAGTATTATTGTAAGGACTGAGACCGTTTTATCGCTCAGGTCATAAATAAAATCTGTAAAATACTTGTCGATATTGAAATTTGAAAAAAGAATGGGAATGAGTCCGCCAAGGCCACCGCTTATCACGGACAGAATCAAGATGAAAATCAAAGTTTTCCAGAATCGTTTTAATAGTCCCTTGTTGCAGAGATAAGTAGAAGCAATTGCAATGAGAATGTTGAGGGTGCCGTAATAGATGGAAGAAAAATCCGATAAGCCAATGATAAGATGAGTTAAAAAAGCGACCAGAATGCCTGGAAGGTATCCTCCAATGACAGCGGCAAGAATGGTTCCCAAAGCATCAAGACTAAACGGAAGCTGCAGCAACATAGTGATTTTTGAAAGGAGAATGTTCGTTGCTACACAAATGATGATGAAGATTAAGATTCGGATCGGGTTGTGATTGGCTTTTTTTTCAGGTTCACGGTTATTAGGCATTAGCTTTTACATTCCTCTGCCTATATTTTATAACCGTGATAATGGTCTGTCAAGATTCGATTTTGCTGAGCTTTGATTTTTTGTTTTCTACCAGATAGATGCTTCCAAGAATTGCGGCAGTCAAAATCACGGCACCCACGATTTCCCAGAGGCCGTTTGTAAGAAGGGTTGCACCAAGAATCACAAGATATCCCTTGATGCCCGAAAGGCCTTCAACTGTAAATCCCATTTTGGAAAGAGTTTCAGTCATGCCGACAATCAAATCATTTGCATAGAAGATGTAGATGGCACCCATTACGCAGACCGTGTTTGTAAGTGTTCCGAAAGCAGATGCAATTGTTCCGCTGATGACGCGCGGCATTTTAGGAATTGCATTGAACAGTTTGTTGATGAGGAAAGTGACCACCGGAATCATAAGGCGTGGTACGATGGAAACCATTGGGTTCAGGAAGAACGGGTTAGACCCGCCCCCGGAAATCACAGCCTGAATCAAACTTGTTACGCCAAAGATGAGTCCAACACCAAGACCCGGAATAAGTCCCGCAAGAATCGTTGCAAGAATTGCAGGGATGTGCATGATGGTGATGGCAATAAAGCCGCCGATAGAAATGTATCCAAGATGAGTAAACATAAGGACAAGCGAAAGCGCCCCGAATATGCCCGTTACAGCAATCTTGTAGTTGAGCGAACGATTGACCTTTGGTTTTGCATTATTCATTTTATGCCTCTTAAATAGTATTTGAAAGTGCCTCTAGTATATACAAAAGCACAAAAAAATCAATTGGGGGGAGAAAATTAACCCCTTGGAGAAGCATTGCAAATATACCCCATAATTGAATTTATCCACAAAATCCGCTATACTCTGCTCATGTCGTTTTATGAATCATTTGATGTCGCCGTTGTTGGGGCGGGGCATGCGGGAATAGAGGCATCTCTTGCCTGTGCGCACATGGGCTTAAAGACAGTTTTGATTACACAGTCTCTGGATGCGGTTGCAAGAATGAGCTGTAATCCTTCTATCGGTGGAATCGCAAAGGGAAACATCGTCCGTGAGATTGATGCCCTTGGCGGAACCATGGCAAAGCTGATTGACCGTTCAATGATTCAGTACAGGCTTCTTAACAGGAGCAGGGGACCGGCGGTACAGGCACCACGTTCTCAGGCGGACAAGGTTTTGTATTCACAGCTTGCACGTAAAACCGTTGAAACCACAGAAAACCTTAGCACTCTTATGGATACGGTCGTCGACATACTTACAACATCTTCTTCAACTCCATTGCCGCAAAACTCAGAACCTCAGGCAGAAGTCGGAAGCATACCAGGGGAAAAAAGAATTGATTCAACTTACAAATATGCAACGGCCGCATCAAAAAGTTCAATGAGGCAGAAGGTCATCGGCCTTGTGACAGAACGCGGACGAATCATACCTGTGCGTTCAATTGTATTGACCACGGGCACATTTTTGGGTGGACGCATTTTTATCGGCGAATACGATGCTCCTTGTGGCCGTCTGGGGGAAGCGGGTGCGTTTGGTCTTACCGAAAGCCTGAACCGTCTTGGCTTTACAACGGGCAGGTTAAAGACTGGAACTCCACCAAGAATACTCAGGCACACTGTTGATTTTTCCCAGCTTGAAATACAGGACGGGGATGAAGAAGTCATTCCATTCAGTTTTGATGATGAAAAAGTTGAACGCCCCATGGTTCCATGCCATATGGTCTACACGAACGAGCGTACGCACGAAATAATCAGGAACAACATTTCTCGTTCTCCGCTGTACTCGGGAAAGATTCATGGAGTGGGACCTCGGTATTGCCCTTCCATCGAAGACAAGGTAATGCGTTTTCCGGAAAGGGAGAGGCATCAGATTTTTGTTGAGCCGGAGGGACTTGAAACTGACGAGATTTACCTTAACGGTTTGTCATCATCTCTGCCGGAAGAAGTTCAGGATGCATTCCTTCGCACGATGACTGGATTTGAAACCTGTACTGTAAGCCGTCCGGGCTATGCGGTTGAATACGATTATGTTGAGCCGACTCAGCTTTTCCCATCCCTTGAGACAAAGAGGGTTGCAGGTCTTTTTAATGCGGGGCAGATAAACGGTACCTCCGGATATGAAGAAGCGGCAGGGCAGGGACTTGTTGCGGGAATCAATGCAGGCCTTTATGCAAGAAGCCACATTTCCCTCTGCGGTCCCTTGTGTAATTCAGATTCAAGTTTGGGTGCTTCTCCTTCTACATGCGAACCGGGACATTTTCAGGCAAAGATGAGCATGACCGACGATGACCTGAAGCTGTTTGCGGAAATCTCCGAAAGGGAAACACTTGCTCTGTCAAAGAAAATCGAAAACCAAATGGCAAGCGCCGGATATGATACATTCAATAAGATTCCGGAATATGAACCTCTGATTCTTGGTCGTGACGAGGCATACATCGGTGTCCTGATTGACGACCTTGTAACTCTTGGAACAAAGGAACCATACAGGATGTTTACGGCCCGTGCAGAATACCGGCTTAAGCTGCGACATGATACCTGCGACAGACGCCTACGGGAAAAGGGATATAAGGTTGGTTTGATAACACAGGCCCAGATGGAATTGCTTGAAAAAAAATATGAGGCAGTTGATGCTGCGATGAAATATCTTGATTCACATCCAAATGCGGAAAACCCGGGTGACTTTACTGCTCTTGAATGGACTCTTGCTCAGGAAGACTTCAAGTACCGCTATTACATAGAAAAGCAGGATGCCCGTGTCGCAAAACTTCACCGCATGGAAAATGCAAAGATTCCCGCCAATTTTGATTATGGAAAAGTTGTTGCATTGAGTGCGGAAAGCCGTGGCAAATTGGAAAAGGTACGTCCGCTTACCCTTGGCCAGGCATCAAGAATAAGCGGAATCAGAAACAGCGACATCATGCTCCTGATGGTATACCTTCACTAAAGTTTAGGATTGATTGCATCAGAAACAAAATGCCGCTATAAAATTGATTTTATGCCAAACTAAACCTTTCTCTGCTTGAACTCAATTCCCTCATAAACACGGATTGGATTACCCCGTTCGAGAGTGCAGTGTTTTTCCCATCTCTCGCTTTCACGTTCTGAGTTTTCCTCCTTGGTTATCTTCCTCATTCTTTCCTCCAGTTTTCTCCTCGCAATCTCACGGTTCAGATGCTGGGATCTTTCTTCCGTGGCTGTCACAGAAATCCCGGTGGGAATGTGAATCAGACGAACGCCTGTCTCGACCTTGTTTACGTTCTGGCCTCCGTTTCCGCCTGAGTGGAACCGCTCCATGCGTATGTCGTTTTCATCAAGGCAGATTTTTTCTTCCGAAAGCTTTTCCACCTGGCTCACGTCAATGAACCAGTTTTTTCTTCCGTGCTTGGGTCGGAAAGGGCTCCTGCAAATCCAGAGAATGGAGCCACATAAATCTTCCATGCCATCAAAATCAATTTCTGCAATCACCGAGTTGAAGCATTTTTCCTTAAGCTTTGATTTTGGAATCATTTCCCAGTTTCCGCTTCTATGCCTTTCGATGATTTTCATTCCAGGAAATTCTTTTGCAAGGCATTCAGAAAAAAGTCCCACTGCAAGCTCACATTCTGCAGGCCCTCGTCCGCTTGAAATCTGCAAAAGGATTTTTCTTTCCATCATTCCTCACCTCCTGCCTTAAAATTGTAAACAGGCCGGATGATTTTTCCCACACTGACGGTTTCCTCGATGGACTCAAGGATTTCTGAAATGGGACGGTAGGCAAAGGGTGCCTCATCCAAAGTTGATTTTCCGATGCAGCTTGAATAGATTCCCTTCATTGCGGATTTGAACTCGGACACTGTGTGAGTTTTTTTAACGTCCTCCCTTTTTTGAATCCTTCCGGATCCGTGCGGTGCAGAACAATTCCAATGCTCGTTTCCTCTTCCTTTCCCAAGAATCACTCCGTCACGCATGTTGATGGGAATAATTACACGCTCATCTTTCCTTGCAGATATGGCTCCCTTCCTCAAGATACGGCAGTCAAGCTCAGGGCAAAAATCAATGTAGTTGTGGCAGCAGGTCCATTCGTCTTCCATTTTCCATTTCATTCCACGGCATATTTCATCAATCATAATGCTACGGTTTAGGGAAGCAAAATCCTTTACGATGCCTATGTCGTGAATGTAATCTTCCATCAACTCTCCCTCAAGATAAGTCATTTCATAAGGTACGTCCTCTCCGCGCTCCTTTAAAATCTTGTGGCCTTCCTTCAGATAGTAATCTGACACCTCACATCCCAAGTGTCTGCTTCCAGAATGGATTACAAGATAGGCGTTTTTTTCATCGTCCCTATCCACTTCAATAAAATGGTTTCCTCCTCCCAGAGTCCCAAGTCCAAGAAGAGCACGTGCTGAACCATCCTCGTTTTTCCTGAGTTTACTCCAGCAGACCATACGTGTCAAATCAATTTCGACGGCACGCCTGTGAATCTCCTTACGTTTTTCAAAACCCGATGGAACCCTTTCGCGGATTACAGTGTCCAGTTTTTGAAATTCAGGACGAACCAGCTTCAATTTTGCTATCGATAGCCCGCAGCCAATGTCAATTCCAACAATTTCCGGAATGACTCTGTTTGTTATGCTCATTGTAAGTCCAATTGTACAGACTTTTCCCGGATGAACGTCGGGCATGACTCGTATGCTGCTGTTTTTTGACGCTTCGTTATCCAAAAGATTCTTCAACTGATGCAGTGCGTATGAATCTACCGCCGTAGCCTCATTATCTGTACAAAAGAGAATGCCAGAGCCAAAAGTGCCCTGTAATTTTTTTTCGCTCATAATACTCCTGTGCGATTTTTCAGCTGCAAGGAATTCAAAAATCCAGACAGACTGAATTAAATAAAAGTGAAATTAGATAAATTGAGTAAAAAAGGGGATTGGTTAAAAAATGTGCGGAACTAAATTTCTGCGGCCAGTCCTCTTTCTGTTCTTGCAATGGGATAAAGATTTTTCATAACTGGCCTCCTGAAATAAAAAATAACGCTCCATACGGAACTTGAACCAATATAGAATTATTTTAAAAATATGTCAAGCGAAAAAGTGTAAAGTGAAAAACTGAAAGTTGAAAGGAAATCAGTGCATCGAATGAAAATTGATTGTCATCAGAATGAAAATAACCAATTACACTCAATCGTTTCACATTTCATCTTTCAGTTTTCGGCGGACTAAAGTATTTCCTCCAGCTCTGAGACAAGAGACGCGAATGTATCAAGTGCGGCCTGTACTGGTTCCGTGCTTGTCATGTCCACACCCGCAACCTTTAGGCTTTCAATAGGATATCGTGAACCGCCACTCTTCAGGAACTTAAAGTAATCGTCCCTTTCCTTTTCACCGCCTGTGGTAACACGTTTGGCAAGTGCAAGGGATGCGGAAATTCCTGTGGCATACTTGTAGACGTAGAATGCATTGTAGAAGTGTGGGATGCGGAGTCCTTCCATGTCGCTGGATTTTTCAAAATGCATTTCAGGTCCAAAGTAAAGTTCAAGAAGCTCACGGTAAATTGAACGGATGCTGTCGGTTGTAAGGGGAATGCCCTGTTCAACATTCTGGTGGGTCTTAAGCTCAAACTCTGCGAACATGGTCTGACGGTGAAGGGTGGCAAGGATGTCGTTTGCCCTCATTGAAAGAAGGTATTTTACAAGTTCCTTGTTGCCCTTTTCCTTTGCGTCCTTTAGAAGATATTCAAATACAAGTTCCTCGTTGAATGTGGATGCAACTTCCGCCTCAAAAATCGTGTACTCGTAGCACATGAACGGATTGTTGTGGACGCTGTACCATGAATGCATGGAGTGTCCGCCCTCGTGTGCCATGGTGTAAACGTCGCGGAGTGTCTCGTCATCGTAATTCAGGAGGATGTATGGATAACCCCTGTAGCAGCCGGAAGAAAATGCTCCGGAATTCTTTCCCTTGTTTTCATAGCGGTCTGCCCATCCGTTCAAAAGTCCATTGCACAGTGTGTCGGTATATTCTTTTCCCAAAACAGCCAGTGCCTTGCGTACGATTTCTACAGATTCCTCGTAAGTGATGTGTGTCTTGACTGATTTTACAAGCGGAACATAGACATCGTAATGCCTGAGCTCGTCAACTCCAAGCACCCTTTTCCTGAGTGAATAAAAGCGGTGGAGCGGATCAAGGTTCTTGTGTACCGTTTCGATTAAGTTTGTGTATACTTCCTGTGGAACCTTGTTTCCGTAGAGTGCGGCTTCCAGAGTTGATTTGTATCCACGTGCGCGTGAATGGAACACGTCGTTTGCAACTGAACCTGAATAAAGGGCTGCAATCGTGTTTGCGTGCCCCTCGTACACAGCATAGAATTTTTCGTATGCCTCTTTGCGGACTTCGCGATTTTGGTTTTCAAGGAAATTGCTCCATGTTCCGTGTGTCAGCGGCAGATCTTTTCCGTCAACTTTTACGGTTCCAAAATTCATGTCCACATCATTCAAGAGGCTGAATGCTGAACTTGCTGTTTGTCCCGATTCAGATTGAAGTGCCAGAAGCTTTTCTTCCTTTTCTGAAAGCACGTATGGTTTCCTGTGGAGGAGCTTTTTGACGTAAATCTTAAAGTCCTTGAACTCATCGCCTTCAATCCAGGTGTTGATTTTGTCATCAGGAATTGAAAGGAGCTCTGGGACATAAAAGCTGCTTGCCGCACCCGCCTGAGTGTAGGCCATCATCGCGCGGTTTACCATGTCCTGTGCCTTGCTGTCGCTCTGGTCTGATTCATTAATCAGGTTTGCATAGTGGTAGACGTTTTCCAAAAGCATGTCCAGTGCCTGATCCGCTTCTAGGGCTTCAAGCAGAACTTCCTTGCTTTCTCCAAGCCTTCCCTTAAACGAAGCGAGTTTTTCCGTTGCGGCGGGAATTGCCTTTAGGTCCGCTTCCCATTCATCATCTGATTTGTAAATCGAAGAAAGGTCCCACTTGTATTCCGCGGGCACATCCTTTCGTAATGGTATAGTTTCTTTGCTCATGGTGTTAGTTTATCACAACTAGGACTTTTTGCATATACCCAAGAGGAGGTGTGGAAGGCAAGTGCAAAGATTAATAAAATTATAAATTTATATATTTATTGAGGAAGCACTTCCATTTTTGCAGAAATTATACATGAAATAATACAAAAAATGTGCTCCCATCGGAGTCTGCCCCACAAC
>DBWR01000001.1:12909-19265 GCA_002309305.1 Treponema sp. UBA1233
GTGCAGATGTTGTTGTGTGTCAGCCTCCGATTCCGCACATTTTAGCATCATATTTATACAGTCTCAACGAATAAATGCTTCCTCAAATCATATGGTTTCGTTCAATTTTTTTATGCTACAGCACTTGCCTTCCACACACATTCTAGATTATATAAGAATAGTTGTGATAAACTAGAACACTTTTATAGGGTGAATTAATATCCCATCGTGATAGACACTTGTTCCCTAAATGCTTGAAGTGCTTCTTTTTTTGTCTTTTCACCCCATACATACTCTGATACTGCTTCTGACCATAATGCCTCAATCTGTTGGTCTGTTCCTTGTGTTAGTGAGCCGTCAACAGTTTTAGAATAATCACAGAATGCTGCGTAATGATTCTGACCATTAAGAAATCGTTCTGAAAAAAATCTTTTTACTTTATCCTGCACAATAATATTGCCAACAATATCCTCTGAAGCCAAGGCAATTGATTCAAGAAATTGATCATCAGTAGCTATGTATCTGATCATTTCCTTTGCTGCTTCTGGCTGTTTTGTTCCTTTGTATGCTGCAAGCCAGCACCCGCCCCATCTCCAAGAAGAAGGTCCTGCACACATTGCCCAGTCACCTGCTGTTTTTGAAGCGTCAGTCTTAAGTACATAGTGGAGACCCCATGTCGGGAGGAAGTAGCACATGACTTCAAGGTTATTTCCCCTTTCATCCCTTAGTGTGTCATTCATACCGGCATACCAGCCTTCTGCCCATTGTGATGTGCGACCGTCAAGCTCTTCATCATGGAAAATCTTTGCCATATTCATATACTTTTCCATGGCTGGATCTATATATAACTTATCATCTACAATCCAAGGCTTTTCCCTCGTTCCTTTAAAAGGTATAAAGAGATTTTCTGTTGTTGAAACGATTCTGCATTTACCATTCGAATCTTTTTTGAGCTGTCGTGCTGTTGCAAGGAATGTATCAAAATCCTTTAACTTTTTCTGAACTTCTGCTGGGTCGTCTGTTCCCCAGTACTTCTTTGCATAGCTACGGCGGTAGAAGACAGCACCAGGACTTACATACCAAGACATAGCATAGACGTGACCGTTATAGCTTCCGATTTTCATAGGGTAGTCTACCATTTTATCCTTTACCTGAGCATACAAATCATCAAGCGGTAAAAGAAGACCTGATTCAACATATTCTCTTACAAAAAAGTCTTCAAGACAAAATACATCTGGTGTTCCGTTTCCAGAGGTAAGAACCGGGCCCAACTTACTTGGAAACTGGCCTGTTGGAATATATGTGTATTCAACTTCTACATTCGGGTGAGTTGCCTTGTAACCATATCCCTTTGCATCGAGGAAGCCTTCAATCTCATCAGTGAATGACCATACAGAGAGTTTTGTATTGCCATTTGTTTTTTCAGAAAAACCAAAAGACATTGCTTGAAAGAAAATCAACAGGCAAACAAATCTCGATACTAATTTTTTCATGGAATTTCCTCCTTTATTAAATGGATTGTCCATTAAGTTTTTTTAGTAGCGGCATTCCGGGTGTGATCCGGAATCTCATCGTTATATCTGTCGTAGATACCGAAACACCTGTCTTTCAACAGGCGTTCGGCATGACAATACTTTTTAGACATTCACACATTCGTGTGACAATACAATAAATCACTTCTCCAGAATGAATTCTACGCGGCGGTTCTTCCAGCGGTTTTCGAGGGAGTAGGGGTCTACTATTGTTTCAAGGCCTCCCTTGCCCTTTGCTGAAAGTCTTGAAGAAGAGATGTGGCCTTCGCTTATGAGCCACTGGCGGACGAATTGTGCGCGTTCAAGAGAAAGTGCCTTTAGGCCTCTTCCCCATGGACCGTCTACGTTTTCTTCCGGGTTGTCCTCTTCTTTTCCTGCGTATTTGTTCGTCGGATTTGCGTGACCAACAACCGTTACCTTGTATGAACCGAACTTGTTCAGGATCTGTGCTACACGGTTCAGGATGCGAATGTTGTTTGCCTTTTGCTCCTGTGTGAGGCTGCTCTTTTCAATTGTCTTTCCGTCGGGACCAGTTTCGCCTGTAAGGAGGAAGTCTGCTGCATCTCCGCGGAATACGATTGAAGGTACCTGCATCTTGAGTACACCGTTTTCAAGAAGTACCAGGACGTCAACAGGAATGATTCCCGTGTAAGTTGAAGTAAGTCCAAGCTCGTCTGTTACAGTGTATTCGTAAGGATAGTCTTCGGCGGACATTACGACCTGACCGTTGTTTCCACGACCGTCCCATGTGATGTTTGCTGAATATGTACCGGCTTCCTTGTCGGCTGCCATTGACTTTCCGCTTGCCCTCCAGAATTCAGTTCCGTTGCGGCTGTCCTTTACTACAAGTGTCCATGACTTTATCTTTGCCTTTGTCTTTGCCTTGAGGCTCATCTTGAGTTCGTCCTCGTAACCGTCGTTGTCCGGGCTAAAGTATTTTCCGTTTGATGGATTTGCACTTGATGTGACAGACAGTATTGGTGCGGTAACTGAAGATACGAATGGAAGTGAATATGTTTCTACAATGTTTCCCTTGTCGTATGAAATCTTAAGGCGGCCTGCAAATACACCTTCGGCTGGCTTTGTTCCGTCAGCGGTTTTTCCGTTCCATATTATTGATGAAGGAATCTTCTGTCCGTTCTTGCCGTTCCAGTTTTGTACGCTCTTTTCGTTTTCATCAAGCACGTCAAGGTTCCATTCGCTTATGCCTTCGTTGAGTGTCGTGATGATGTTGAATGTCTGCTTGTCCTTTACGCCGTCTCCGTTGGGGCAGATTGATTCTTCGGCAAGGGTGATGTATGCCTTTGTCTCGCGTGTGTCAACTGTGATGTATTCTGGGAGTTTGGCTTGTCCGCTGTTTCCTGCCTTGTCTGTTGAAAATACCCTTAATGAATATTTTGCATTTGGAACAAGGTTTCCTGAGTCATCGGTTCCGTCCCAGATGAAAGGTGTGATTTTTATTCCGCTTTCATTCTGCCATACGATTGTGCGAACTGGTGTGTTCTTGCTGTCGGTGATTTCCATCGTCCACTTGTCTTCTGTTGAACAATCCTTGCTTGAAACTGGAAGTCCCTGTCTTGTGCTGGCTGTTGTACTCTGTCCGTCCGGAGAGAAGATGTAATATGGTACGGAGATTTCAACTTTTGGTGCCACAGTATCGATGGTGACAGTCTTTGGTTCAGATTCTGCTTCGGTTCCGCTGTTGGCAACTGTCTTGAATACGATTGAATATGTTCCGTCTTCGCAAACTGAACCATTGTCGTTCTTTCCGTCCCATGCAATTGATGGAGGAAGTGTGCTCTGTCCGGAGATTGTCCTTACTTCCTTTCCGTTTTTGTCGCTGATTGTGATTGTATAAGAATCGATTCCGCTTGTGGCACGTGCCGTAAGATTAAGCGTTGTCTTGTCCTGGATGCCGTCGTTATTTGGTGAGATGTATTCAGGGCTTGCAATCAAAAGGAGCTCAGTCTTGCTTGTGTCCAGTGTGAATGGAAGTGATGTTGCCGTTGACTTGTTTCCTGCAAGGTCCTTTCCTGTAAGCTCGTAGATGTAGGTTCCGTCCTTTGCGAGTTCTCCCTTTTCATCAGATCCGTTCCATGAAATCTCCGGTGGAAGTATTGAACCGTATGAATAAGAACGTATTGTGTTTTTGTTTTCGTCGATGATTCTTGCATTCCATTCTTTTTCACTTGAATATGAAGGATCCTTTGAGGTCTGCTGCTGTGTAAGCTTTAAGCTTCTGCTTGCGTTGAACACCAGGTCGGATACTGCAACCTGTGCAGCCGGTGCCGAAACGTCAAGGATGAATACAGGACTGTTTGCCTTTGGAGGAACATAACCGTTCTTGTAGGATGCCGTTACGACAGCCTGATATGAGCCTTCCGGAAGTACCTTTCCGTCTGAGCCTTTGCCGTCAAAGACCAGTTCGCTGATTGCCTTTCCGCTTCCCTTTTTCTCGAATACTGTCTTTCGTTCAGCATTCTGGATTGTGAGCGACCATTCCTTGATTGAGTTTACCTTTGACTTTGTTTCAGGAATGCTTATGTCAAACTTGATTGTGTCGAGTGTTCCATCTCCGTTTGGAGAAAAATATTTTGGTCCGCTGATTGCAATTGAAGTAACAGGTTTTTCTGCAGAGAAGATGATGTTTTGAATCTGCGCCTTTTCTGAAGTGTTTCCTGCCTTGTCCGTTGCATAGATTTCGTATGTGTAAACTCCGTCTGGAACGATAATTCCTTCGTCGTTGGTTCCGTCCCATTCAACTATTGGAGAAGGACTTGAATTCTGCCAGTGATATGTGCGTACCTTTGATCCGTCTGCATTGTAGATGATTGCCGCACTCCACTCAGGTTCCTCTGATCCTGTCTGCTTGATTCTGATGAATGTTTTTTCTCCCTCGCCAAATGACTTTTCATCATCGTTCATTTTGCCAAGTGAAATCTGTGGAGGGGTAGTATCCACGATTACATAATACTTTGCTGATGTACCGCGGTTGTCGTTGTCATCGGTTGCGGTAAAGATATAATAGTAGAGTCCGTCAGGTGCTACGGTTCCTGGTGTGAGTCCGATTGCAGCCGCTTCTTCGCCTACGATTCCATTCCATGAAACTGTGTCTGGAATTTCTACTCCAGTCTTTGGCTTGAACAGGTTCTTGAAGAATGACGCAATGGTCATTTTTTCTTCATCCTTGCGCTTGTTGCCAACAGTGCGGATTACGTTACCCTTTTCCGTATAAATCGAAAGAGTCCATTCCTTGATGTACCTTTTTTCCTTTATCTTTAGCGGAATGTCCAGCGTGTCCTTTATGCCGTCATTGTTTGGGGATATGTATTCAGGAGCCCTTTCTGCAGCAAGTAAACCAAGAGCCATGAACATACTTAAAGCAAGTGCGATTCCAAATTTTTTCCCTTTCATAATTTTCCTCACTTTCTGTCGATTTATTCAGTTGTTTATCAGTTATTGCCAAAAACGTCTTCATCCCACAGATAGATTTCAGGCGCTTCGTTGTCTTCTTGTCCCAGATACAGGGTTGCCCCCGCGCTGATGTTTTGAACTTCACTGTACATGTTCTGCCATGCCACAGATGGAACTATTTCGCTCTGCTGCCATGTGTCGTTTTTCTTGCTTGATGACAGCATGATTTTGCATGAAAGCCCTATTGACGGCCAGTTTGCCTTTCCGCCTTCTGCAAGTTCCCTTACGTTTGCCTGCCAGCCTACATTCAGCTCAACGAGGTCGTTGTAAGAGACTGCAAATGCCAGATCGAACACTGCATTCTGACATGCCGGGAAAGATGCGTCCGCCGAAAAGCCTGCCTTCCATCCCCATGTCTGCAAAACCGTTGCTCCCAAAGAGATTCGTGGGGTCAAGATTCCTGGAAAAGCCGTTCCTTCAAAGGTTCCGTCCACTCCAGGTACTTCGTAGTCATTGCCTGCCGAACGTCCTATGTTCAAGACCGAAAGTCCAATACGCGGTTCCCTGAGGAATCCTATGCTTTTTTCGCCCTTGTAAAGGAGTCCAAAGTCACAGCCAATGCTCCAGTCGCTGCCGTGAGAGAAATAGGAGCCTCCGTAAAGGTTCAGTCCGATGTAGATGTCGTCCAAGAGTTCCTTGGCGATTCCCGCGTGAACTATTATCGTGTTTCCGACCGGAAGTCCTGCTTCTCCGCTGAATACCGCGTTTATCGTTCCGCTAAAAACCATCCATTTGGTCGGCATTGTGATTCCTGCCTGAGCACCCCAGCCCAGAGATGAAGAGTCGAAATTTTTCGCATTGAACATGAGGCTTCCGCTAAGATTAAGAACGGTTCTCTGCTCTGTTGCCGTTAAAGCCGGGTTATAGCTGATTGAAGCTGGAATTACGTTGAACAGAGGTCCACCGCTGGCAGAATCCCCACCCGACATCAGCGTCGGATTGCTGAGTTTGTATAGGTTTTCACCACCAAAAGGCGGGTTATAGGCAAATAAAGCCGCAGAAAAAAGCGAAAATGCTGCCAATAAAGCTGTTTTTTTCATATAATTCCCCTGTTTTTATAACACCCGAAACTGCTTCAGGTTTCTATTTATTGTATCATAAAACCCACTTATAGGAAAAGAGGGTAGTTTAATTCGCTATTTCTATAGCCGTTTTTACAAAAAAAGAGTATATTATATGGTGAATAAAAACATTTTTTCGAGGTTTTATCATGGCAAATAAGGTACCTATTACTCTTTTGTGCGGTTATTTGGGAGCCGGAAAGACGACTCTTTTGAACCAGGTTTTGAACAATCAGAGCGGCTATAAGGTGGCCGTCATTGTAAACGATATCGGCGAAGTCAATGTAGACGCAAAACTGATTGCCGACGG
>DBWR01000001.1:19325-20128 GCA_002309305.1 Treponema sp. UBA1233
GAGATGGCCCAGAACATAGAAAATCTGGTCAAGACAAAGAAATTCGACTACATCATGATAGAGGCTTCCGGTGTGTGTGAGCCAATGCCAATTGCCCAGGAACTCATGCTGATCAAGAACGCCTATGTGGACAATGTTGTGGGTGTTGTTGATGCGGCACGTCTTGTGGATGAATTTGCCGGTGGAGACTCGCTTTTAAAGGAAGACCGCGGGGAAGAGGACATTGAATCCCTTCTTGTACAGCAGATTGAATTCTGTTCAACCCTCGTAATCAACAAAAAGGACCTTGTCACCGAGGATCAGTTCAAGAAAGTGCGCAAGGTAATCGAAGCCCTTCACCCTGGCGTTAAGGTAATCGAAACCGATCACGGTAAGGTTGATGTGGGTGAGGTTCTGGCAACCGGTTCATTCGACTTTGAGACCGTCTATGCAAGCGCAGGCTGGTGCAAGAAGCTTGAGGAAGGCGAAGTTGACGAGGACGACGATCACGACGAAGATGAACACGACCATGAGCATCACCACGACCATGATCACGAAGAGCATGAACATCATCACGATCACGATGAGCATGAAGACCACGACCACGAGCATGGACACGAACACCATCATCACCATCATGAGCACAGGCATGAGGGTGAGTCAGAGGACGAATACGGAATAGGAACTTTCATCTATTACAGGAGAAGACCTTTTGACCGCCAGAAGCTTGATGAATATGCCGACAAGTGGCCAAGGAACATCATCAGGTGCAAGGGCCTCATGTGGTTTGGCGACGATCCGGACATGGCATGGGTGTTTGAGAC
>DBWR01000001.1:20235-20392 GCA_002309305.1 Treponema sp. UBA1233
GGCGACCGCATGATTAAGCTGTGCATCATAGGACGCAACCTTGACAAAAAGGCAATTGCAGCCGATTTGGACAAGTGCCTGGCAGACTAAGTCATTCTGGACTTGATCCGAAATCTAAAATAAAAGACCCCGGAGCTGATCCGGGGTTATTGTTTTG
>DBWR01000001.1:20437-50466 GCA_002309305.1 Treponema sp. UBA1233
TGCTTTTGGATGATGTATTCAGGAAGCGGATTTGCCTGTGGATTTAACTGCAGGGTATTAAGGGCCATGTGGCATACTTCTTCAAGTACCGCTGCATTGTACACTGCCTTTGATGCGTTTTGCCCCCAACAGAACGGACCGTGTCCTCCCACCAGAACCATGTTCACTTCATTTGGATTCAAGCCCTTTTCCTTAAAGTATGAGACAATCAGGTTTCCTGTTTCAAGCTCATAATTCTGCTTTACCGCTTCTTCTGAAAGATATGGCGTGCATGGAACTGCCGTCTGGATGTGGTCTGCATGTGTGGTTCCAAAAAGCGGAACTGATTTTACAGCCTGTGCCCAGCTTACGGCAAAAGTTGAATGCGTGTGTATGATTCCGTTGATGTCGGCTCCACCCTTTACCGCAAAATCACGGTAGATGACCGCATGAGTCAATGTGTCGCTTGAAGGCCTGTATTTTCCCTCAACAACATTTCCATCCAAATCAACTACAACCATACTGTCTACGGTTAAGTCCGGGTAGGGTACTCCACTTGGTTTTATTGCAAACACACCCTTTGCCTTGTCGAATGCACTGACGTTTCCCCATGTGTAGAGTGCCAGATGCTGTGCGGGTATTTCCATGTTGGCGCTGTATGCCTGTTCCTTGATGTCCTTGTAATCTGCCATTTTCGTTTTCCTCTGTTCAGTTTTGATTCAATTAGTCTACGTTTTCCACCGCGGCCTTTTCTACTGCAAGGGCTTTTGTGTAATCCGCAAAGAATTTTTCAAATCCCTCTACATCAGCCTTGTCTGGTTCAACTGTCTGGATTTTTGCGCTGGAGAACACTGCTGAATTGAGCCATTCGGGGAGTGACTTGCCGTTTTTGTTTACAAGATATGATGCAAGAAGTGCCATACCCCATGGGCCGCCTTCTCCTGCCGTGCTCATTGCGGAAACTGGTGTGTGCATTGCAGCCGCCATAACCGGAAGGCCGATGTCCTGATCCTTAAAGAATCCACCGTGTCCTGTAAGACGGTCAAGGCTTACGTGTTCGTCGTCAAAGAGTATGTTCATTCCAGTCCTGAGTGCTCCAAGTGCAGTAAAGAGCTGTGCGCGCATGAAGTTTTCCAGTGTGAAGGCTGCATTCTGCTTTCTTACAAAAAGTGGGCGACCTGAAGCAAAACCAGTCATGCTTTCACCGGATATGTAATTGAACGGAATCAAACCTCCGCAATCCTTGTCTCCCTTCATTGCTGCCTCTAGAAGAATGCGGTATGCCTTTCCCTTGTCAAACTCTGCCCCAAGACGTTTTGCCGCATCAGAGAAAAGTGAAATCCACTTGTCGTATTCGCCGGTACAGTTGTTTGCATGTGCCATTGCCGCATCCTTTCCGTCCGGTGTTGAAACTATGTCGATTTTTCCGTTGTATGCCTTTGAAAGTGGTTTTTCAAGTACAATCATCGCAAATACGGAGGTTCCTGCAGAAACATTTCCCGTCCTTACCGCCACGCTGTTTGTGGCAACCATTCCAGTTCCTGCGTCTCCTTCCGGTGGTGCAAGCGGAATGCCAGGTTCAAGGTCTCCGTCTGCATCAAGCCACTTTGCTCCCTCAGGTAGAAGCTTTCCTGCGTCCTGTCCTGCCTCAAGGCATTTTGGAAGTATGTCCTCAAGCTTCCAGCCGAAACCGTACGGGGCAAGAAGGGAGTCAAACTGTGAAATCATCTTTTTGTTGTAGTCTTTCGTGCTTGAATCTACAGGGAACATTCCGGATGCATCTCCAATGCCCAGGACCTTTTCTCCCGTGAGCATGCGGTGGACGTAGCCTGCCAGAGTGGTAAAGAATGCAACAGAAGGAACGTGTGCCTCCTTGTTCAGGATTGTCTGGTAAAGGTGTGCGATGCTCCATCTTTCTGGAATGGGGTAGCCGAAAAGCTTTGACAGTTCTTCCGATGCCTGTCCTGTTACCGTATTCCTCCATGTCCTGAACGGAACCAGAAGCTTGGCATCCTTGTCGAATGCAAGGTATCCGTGCATCATGGCGCTTATTCCCATTGCCTTGAGTTTTGTAAGCTTTACGTTGTATTTTTCCTTTGCCTCAGCCTTCATGCGTGCGTAGGCGGTTTGGATTCCGTTGTGGATTTCGTCCAGTGAATATGTCCAGAGCCCGTCAACCAGGGAGTTTTCCCAGTCGAATGCTCCGTTTGCAATCGGCTCGTTTGCGCTGTTGATTAAAACGGCCTTGATTCTAGTTGAACCAAATTCAATTCCAAGGACAGCCTGTCCGCCTTCAATTTCTTTTGCAATCTGTTCGTCAGTCATTTTTATTCCCCATGATATGGTTTTTTAGTTTATTTCAAGTTCAATTATCATTCATAAAGCGAATTATTTCAAGTCAATTTTTTATGGATTTTTGTTTAAATTTTTCTCATAGTTAGTAATTTCCTCCAAAGCGGATATATGGAGTTTGACAAATTCAAGTTATTAAAATATAGTTAAAATTAAAAGGGGGCATGTTATGATAGTTCCAGTCATATCCATTGGTGATTCTAAGGGAATCATATTTCCCAAAATAGTATTGGATAAATTCCTTGTAAAGGATAGGATGGATATGGAAGTTGCAGAAGAAGGTATTTTGCTTACTCCTGTAAAAGAAAAGCCTCGAGCGGGATGGGAAGAGTCATTTAAGTTAATGCATAAAAACAAGGATGATGTGATGGATGATATTCCAGTTTCAGGAGCGTTTGAATGGATTTTAGAGTAGTCTTGGAGAGTTTTTTGAGATTTGTGGGATTGGTCTTATGGATTGGCATCTTTGCAGCCTTTTTTTATCGAGTCAAATTATATAGAGATTTGTACCGAATTATGAAAAAGTATCCCAGGGAATTTGACAAACTGGGAATAGATCAAAAATTATTATATGTACCGGAATTCTGCAATTTCAAAAAGATTAAAAGCCAGCTAGACATGTCTAATGAAGAAATAGCAAGTTTAATTAAACGGTTGAATATAAGCAAATATTCTTTGTGGGGGTCTTTTGCTGTTTTCATGCTATTTGGAATTCTCGGATCTCAGATTATTAAGATAATAGAATAACAGAATCTAAAGAGTCATAAAAGAAATGTTGGTTGATTGACATCTTTCTTGGCTTTTGTTAAAAAATTCATTATTATAGAAAACGATGAACATAGTTTTTTTTGCGTCGAATACGGTGGAATTCCCGGCACTGGATCATGAGATAAAGACATTACCCCCAAGAAAGGATGAATGGGAGGAATTGTGCACGCTTTTCCCAGATGACAGATTTTATGTCGTGACGCAGCTTCCTTCTCCTTTTTTGATTGACATAGATAAAGATATGGTTCTGGATTTACCGGCTAAGGTACAATGCATAATCAGCAAAGCTAACACTCCTCAGGATTTTGCGCGGGAGATTGTTTCGTTAAAACCTGATGTTGCGGTGCAGGCCTCATATTGGGCGGCCCCCTTTGACTGGATGTGCCTTAATGATTCTCTTGTTGGAGAGGAACTTGTTAAAAATGGAATTAAAACGGTTTTTCATCCCGCTGAATCTGAACTAATCTGTTTTGACAAATGGCAAACCCACAACATGATAAAGGACATGGGATTTTGTGTTCCCGATGCAACTTATGTCCACCATGAACTTTATTGGGCAGAACGTCCAAAACCTTATGTTACGGTAAACGCATACAAGGAATATGTGTGGAACCAAATGCGTAACATGAAGTATCCTGTTGTGATAAAGGACACCGTGGGCTTGAGTTCCTATGGCATGGATGTTGCGGTTTCGTTTAAGGAGGCAGTACATTACCTTAATCTTGGGCGCACTTCTTCTGACCGTCTTGTGGAAACTTTTGTTGATGGAATTGCCTTTGGTACGGAGATTTACTCTGTTGGCGGAAAGGTTTTTATGATGCCGCCATTTTTGCTTTCGGTGAACAAGTATGGCCTTACAAGTCCAAGGCGTTCAATCAAGCTGGGGCCTGTTACAAATTCAAAATATAAAATAGAAGAATTGAATGCAATGCTCGTTCATATTGCACAAAAGTTGAATCTGAATGGCTTTGCGCAAGTGGACCTGATATTTAAGGATGGACGATGGTATGTAATAGAAATAAACCCGCGCCTGTCCGGAATGTCGGAAACCTATGCCTCATGCTCAAAACTTCCAATCGTAAAAAAACTTGCGATGCTTGCAAAAGGTGTTCTCCCAGAGCCACTTGATTGTACTTGTACATGCAGCTTTAAACTTCCGCTTATGGATTATGAAACGATGGAAAAAATCAAAACGGAAAAAAGCGTACTCTACATGTATCAGATAAAAAACAACGCCGCCCGTCAGGAAAGGGAAAAGGGATATTGTGAGGTTGTGGTAGGTGGATTTGAAAATCACGATGACTTGATAAAGGAGATAAAGAGGCTTTCGGATAAATATAGGGATCTGTTCGAGCCGCAGCTGTTCGAGGAAATAGAAAAAGTGAGACTTTTGATATAATTACGAATTACGAATTACGCATTACGAATTATGAATTACGCATTACGAATTATGAATTACGCATTACGAATTATGAATTTTATTGCTCGTTCCAAGATGAATCACTTCCGGGGTTCTGACTTCTTCAATCTGCTTTCTTGATTTTTCTTTTATCGAAGTTTTCTTGTTTTGATCAATTGGAGTGCTTCCGGGCGTTGGTGTTTCTGCCTCTGGATTTTTTGTCAGCGTGTTGAGTAAAAGTATTACCTGGAAAAGGGTGCATCCTACAAATGCGCTTACCTGGCATATTGTGTACAGCTTGCTCTTGATGATGCTGTCCTGTCCTGTGGTAAGCATTTTGTCAAGGAATGGTTCTATGATGTCTTGAATGTCGGAAATTACACCATGGGCAAAAAGGGCGGAACAGATAATGAAAATCAGGATTGCAATGCAGATTATTATCAAAAGAACGGGGCCTGTAAAAATCGTAAGTACAAAACTCCAAATGGTGGACAAGAATCCGGATATAGCTTTTGCTCCTTTTTTGAATCCCTCGCTGATTTTGTTTTTAGTTTCCTGAGAATTTTTCCTGCGGTTAATCCACTGGTTTACAAGAACAAAAATACCTGCACCGCACAATACAACAAGGGCTATGCGCAAAGTACTGTTCCCTGAGATTGTAGAAAGATAAAGGTTGTCGGGTACGGCCCACCACAGAATTACCTTGAACAGCATCAAAAGAACACCCATCACCATGAACCATACAGGATTCTGCGGAATAAAGTTAAAGGTCTTTCCTTCTTTTCGTATCGGAGTAATGGAAGATACAAGTCCCGGAAAAAGATATAGGGTAACGACAAGCCATTCAGCCAGCGCAAAACCGGAAGCAGGAAGAAGAACCACGGAATAAAAGGCATAAAACAAAAGCACGTAAGTAATGAAGTCAAGCATGCCTGTGTCCTTTCCGTTATGCCTCATGAAAATAAAGAGATGAAGCGCATGCATGATTGCAAAAATCGAATATGCTATTGTATTAAAATAATTAAAGATGCTGAGCCGTATTATTCCACCGCGATTACGGAAGATTATTGAAAGATAGAACATAAGGGCTGCAAATGCCATAAGCAGGAACTTGTTTGCGATGGAATCTATTTTCTTAACGTCAATGTTTTTTTCCTTCAATTTGAATTCCTCCTTGGTCAAGCCTCACATGTAATAGTCCGGGAAACTTCCGATGAACCATTTGCCGTTGATTTTTTTCGTGCACCATGAGCGGGCGGATTCAAGGTAATCCCTCTGTTTGTGGAATGTGCCGTTTGGTCCAAGAGTATCGCTATATGTGTTCTGGTATTCGTCAATCAGAGCAATTACCTGCCTCAAGTAATCAGGTTTTCTTGGGTAACTGTAAAGCTTTGTCTTTATCTCAAGGCAGATGATGTCGGCGGACATTCTTGTGGGACTGTCCTGTGGGTAAACGAACTGCTGTATGTACTGTCCGCAAAGTGTAAAAAGACTTTGGTTTACATTTTGCCTGTTGGTGAATTTTTCTGAGTAACGGCTTATGCAAAAATATGGAATCACTTCTCCCGCATGAAGTACTTGTACAGGAGAAAGGCTTGTGTTTTCGGAAAGATATTCGGTTATATAGATTGAAGAATTGACAAAATAAAACTCATTTTGAATTTGATAATTGACCTTTTTCCCTTGTGATTTTTTTTGATAAAAGAGCATGAATTCCTTCATGTAGGCTTTAACTTCTTCAGGAACATCCTCGTCCTGAATCTGTATGCATTTTTCAATTGCCCTGTCCATCTGAAGGTTTTCTATGTCGGTTATGGCATCAACCACAATTGACTTTTTGTTTAAGGGAACGCGGGATATGGAGCTGTCTTTTTCTGCTGTCAATTCAACTTGAGTTCCAGTTGCGATTTGAAAAGCTACAAAACCAATGATAAAAACAGCCAGAGCAAGTTTCATCAATGCAAGTACAAGTGGCAGTCTGTCAGCTTTTTTTGCGACTGTCATCATAAGCCCTCCGACTTCACCTGCTCATACAATTCCTTGAACTGTTCCTTTGCGTTGATGATTGCCTCAAGAACAAGAGGGTCAAGCTTGTTCTTCATTTCTTCTTCCAGTTCCTTGAATATCGCCTCAAAGTTACTGCTGTTGTAATGTTCTGTTTTCATTGCAATATTGTCAAAAGCATTGGCTCCGGCAACTATCCTTGCGGACAGCGGAATTTCCTCTCCCCTAAGTCCTTGAATGAAACCGCTTCCATCCCAGTTTTCATGATGGTAAAGGGCAATTTCACGAGAAAGACGATAATACAGGTCGTCATAATTATTTACAATCATTCGGTCGATAATTTGCGCCCCAAGGACCGTGTGTGACTGCAAGACTTGAATCTGATCCGGTTCAAGTTCAGTTTTTTGAAGCAGCTCAGTCGATAAAAGGAATTTTCCTACATCATGAAGCGGTGCAACCTGACATAATGTTTCCATGTATGTGTCAGTCAAAAGTTCAGTATAAGATCCGTCTTTACGCAATTGCCGCGCAAGAATGAATGCATAATTCCCGACCCGGCGCATGTGGGATGCTGTGGCTGGATCTTTGTCACGGATAAACTGCAGTGCACCAGAGATGATTTTTTCCCTGCTGGTTATTACACTGTTCTTGCTCGTCCGCAACGTAATGGAAAGTTTGTGGGTCAGTTCCTGTAGCCTTGAGCTTTGTGAATACTGCTCCGTCATGTTGTTCAGGATCAAGAGATAACCGTAAAGATGTTTGTTTTTTCCAATCTTGTGTACTTCTGTTTCGTATACATTTTTGCCAATGGTCTTGTATCGGTTGTCATCTTCGCTTTCGTGCATGGGTGGCGTGATTATGTTCTGGATTTCCGGTGATACCTTCATCTTGAAATAACTGGAATCGTCCAGATCCTTGTATTCCGGGAATGCCGCTTTTGCCGCCTTGTTGATTCGCCTTACATGGAAGGAATTGTCGATTATCAAAAGCGGATTCTGCATGGAATTCATGATTTCCTTGTAAGCCATGTCGTACAGGTTTGAAAAGAGTTCCTTTGACACCATGAGGGTAGCAAGCAGGGATGCAATTGCACAGATGATTGGGGCAAACGGAAAAATATATTTGTTGGTTCCGGTAAAAAGACTTACAAAAATTATGGTTTGAGGAATGCAAGTAAGCAAGAAAAATGACGAACTGATCTTGTATTTGTGGAACTTTGAAATTATCAAAGCCCTTACGTAAACAGATATGGTTATGATTTGAATGATGATGAGTGTGGCAATTATGGCATAAAAGCCCCAGGAAGGTGTGTACTTTAGGCTGAGGATTCCATTTGCGCTTGTCGCGATGCTGTAATCGGAAAAAAGAATTGTAAACGCCGCACCATGCCTGTTCTTGTTGAGCATGATTACAATCACGCATAAGAATACATACCATAGCGTAATCAGTATCATCGGAATTCTGGCAATAAGGACATTGTATACCTGCTGGAAAACCATGAAAATGACAATGTAAATGGTCAAAATGGAAATCAATTCGATTTTAATTCCAATGAGCATATAGTCCAGAGAGTTTCCTGTCTGATAAAGCATGTAGCCAAGAAAGAAAAGAAAAGTGACGCTGACTATGCTGGAAACATATTTTTGTGCTTCTGTTGCCCTTTGTGCGGATAGAATGATTATCATAATACCCATGACAAAAAGAGAAATACCTGTTATCCAAGAGTATGCATATTGTAGTCCGATCATCCTAGTCCTTCCTTATTCTTCTATTATAAGCCAGAATTCCCAAATTGTAAAGTAAGGATTTTTTTCAATAAAAAAACAAAAATTATACAAAGGGGGTGTAGGGTATGTTGATTAATTACCTTGACTGTGATAGAATGAAGGCATAATAAAAAGAAGGGGGCTATCATGATACAGGAGAAAGATAATGGACACAGGACGGTTCAGCGTTCACCGGAGATGGTGCATGACCTTACAGTCCGTCTGAACAGAATCGAAGGGCAGGTAAAGGGAATACGCAATATGGTGGAAAAAGGGGCTTATTGCACCGACATCCTGATGCAAGTTTCCGCGGCAACGTCAGCGCTTCAGGCTTTTAACCGAGAATTGCTCTACGAACACATGAGGACCTGTGTGACTCAAAAATTAAAAAAAGGAGACAACGAGATTATCGAGGAACTAATCTGGACTCTGCAAAAAATGATGCGCTAGGAGTTTGATTATGGAGCAGTTTGCAGTAAGCGGAATGACTTGTGCCGCATGCAGTGCAAGAGTTGAAAAGGCTGTTTCATCTGTAAAAGGAGTCTCATCATGTACAGTGAACCTTCTTACGAATTCGATGAAAGTTGAAGGTTTCGCCACACAAAATGAAATCATATCTGCAGTTGAAAAGGCCGGATACGGAGCAAGATTGCTGAATGAAAGTAAGGGGAACAGGCAGTCGTCAATCAGTCAAAAGGAAGAACTTTTAAAGGATGTCAACACTCCCATACTGATAAAGCGGCTTGTTTTTTCTGCCGTATTTCTTCTTGCCTTGATGTACGTAAGCATGGGCCACATGATGTGGTCGTTTCCGCTTCCTAAATTCCTTGCAGAAAGTCATGTTTCAATTGCTCTTTTGGAAATGATTCTTGCAGAAGTCATAATGCTCATAAACAGAAAGTTTTTTACGAGCGGATTCAAAGCTTTGGTTCACCGTTCGCCAAACATGGACAGCCTAGTCGCATTGGGGTCGGGAGCTTCTTTTGTCTACAGCCTGTGCATGCTCTTTCTGATGATCCACCATGCAGAAGCAGGAAATAAAGTCAAAGTCATGGAGTGCATGGACAACCTGTATTTTGAAGGTGCCGCCATGATTGTTACACTCATAACAGTGGGAAAACTTCTTGAGTCTGTTTCCAAAGGCCGTACTACAAGTGCCCTAAAAAGCCTTTTGAATCTTTCACCAAAAACAGCGGTAATCGAAAGGGATGGAAAAGAAATCACTGTGCCTGTGGAAGAAGTATGCATTGATGACATTTTTCTTGTGCGTCCTGGTGAACAAATCCCGGTTGACGGAATTGTGATCGAGGGTGAAAGCGCTGTGGACGAAAGTGCCCTTACTGGAGAAAGCATGCCGGTGGACAAGGTTTCGGGAAGCAAGGTTTTTTGCGCCACCATGAATGCTTCCGGTTTCTTGAAGTGCCGTGCCACAGGAGTCGGAGAGGACACTTCGTTTTCTAAAATAATTCAAATGGTCTCAGATGCATCTACCGGTAAGGCTCCTGTTGCAAAAGCAGCGGATAAGGTCAGCGGAATATTCGTGCCGGTTGTAATTGGAATTGCTGCTGTAGTTTTTGCTGTATGGATGTTCATTGGGAAGGATGTCGGATTTTCACTTTCCAGGACGATTTCGGTTCTTGTCATTTCATGTCCCTGTGCATTGGGACTGGCCACCCCGGTTGCAATCATGGTGGGAACTGGCAAAGGTGCCAAAAACGGAATGCTCTTTAAAACCGCTGAAACTCTTGAGGAATGTGCCCGCATTCAGATTGTAGCATTGGACAAGACGGGAACGATAACGAGCGGAAAACCTGGAGTAGCCGAGATAATATGTTCTCACGATTCTACGGAAGACGAACTTCTTGTTACGGCCGCATCCTTGGAAGCAAAAAGCGAGCATCCACTTTCGATTGCAGTTTTGGAAGCAGCAAAGAAAAGGAACGTTTCTCCAAAAGAAGTTGAACACTTCAAGGCTTTGACGGGCAGGGGGCTTAGTGCCGTTTTGGATGGGAAAAAAATCTTTGGAGGAAGCTTCAGCTACATTTCTTCAATATGCAGGGTGGATGATGACTTGGCTTTTAAAGTCAGGGAATGTTCGGATTTGGGACATACGCCACTTTTGTTTTGCTTTCAGGAAAGGGTTCTTGGAATCATTTCCGTATCAGACATGATAAAGGATGACAGTGTTGAAGCTGTAAGGGAACTGTCTGGAATGGGAATTAAAACCGTCATGCTTACAGGTGACAACGAGAGGACCGCCGCTGTAATTGCAGGACAATGTGGAATAGATACTGTCGCTTCATCCCTGATGCCGGAAGACAAGGAAGGTATAGTCAAGAATCTTTCTTTGTCTGGGAAAACCGCCATGGTTGGTGACGGAATAAACGATGCCCCGGCCCTTACCCGAAGTGATGTGGGAATTGCAGTGGGTGCTGGAACAGATGTTGCCATTGATGCCGCATCCCTCGTCCTGATGAATGACCGCCTTACCGATGTAAGTTCCGCCATAAGGTTGAGCCGTGCCACATTGAGGATAATCCATCAGAATCTGTTCTGGGCGTTTTTCTATAATGCAATTTTGATACCTGTTGCAGCTGGTGCCTTTGCAGGATTCGGAATAATCATAAATCCGATGCTGTCTGCTGCCGCAATGAGTCTTTCAAGCTTTTGTGTGGTGTCCAACGCACTCCGCCTGAATCTTGTGAATGTAAGAAATTCACGTCATGACAAAAAACGAAAGTCAAATATTAATCTGAATAAAATAATTCAGGAAAATAAAACACAGTCCATGGAGGTAAATATGTCAGAAAAAACATTAAAGGTGGAAGGCATGATGTGCCAGCATTGTGAGATGCATGTTAAAAAAGCTCTTGAGGCAATTGATGGAGTAACGGAGGCCACTGCAAACCACGAGAAAAAGGAAGTTGTCGTAAAGCTTTCAAAGGATGTTCCGGACGAAACCTTTGCCGCCGCCATAAAAGAAGCCGGTTACGAGATGATATAGAGATGATGCAACTTGGATTAGGTTTCTATCTCAAGACCGTCGTATGATGGTGAGACTGATCCGCCGTTTTCTACAATCGATTTGAGGTTTGGAAACTGGTCAAGATTCTGGTTTATGTAACTTTGTATTTCATAATGATCCATGTTGTGCGTCATGTGGATGAACCATGTGTGTCTTGCCTTGATTCTATCCGCTGCCTTCATGGCCTCTAAAAATGAAAAGTGAGAGGAATGAGTCTTTTCCCTTAAGGCATCAATTACAAGATGTTCGATTTGGCCTGCATGTTCATTTAAAATCTTGAATGATTCTTCAGGAATGAAATTGCAGTCGGTCAGGTATGCGATGCTTTTTTTGATTCCATCCTTTTCTTCTGACAGCAGGTATCCGTTTACCTTTAGCTTTCCGTGCATTATCGGTATGGGAATTATGGAAATGCCTTTAACCATGAGCGGTTTTTTAGCGTTTATATGAGTAGTGCTTATTAAATTTAACTTTGGTTTCCCGCCACCCTGAGTCACCGGTGTAAAAATATAGTCAAAGCGCTTTTTGATTGCCTTTATTTCCTTTGTGCTCGCATAAATTGAAAGCCCGTCCCCTTCTGTTTCAGGAGTTGGGTTTTGAGGATCAATTGATTTTGTATGGCTGAATACCCTCAGGTCGTCCAGTCCGTTCAAGTGGTCGGCATGATTGTGTGTGAGTAGTACGCAATCCGGATTGCTGATGCCGAATTTGAGTGCCTGAATGCGGAATTCCGGTCCCGTGTCGATTATTATGGATGCAGGACTTTTTACATAAGATGCAGAACGCAACCTCTTGTTTTTGGGATCGTTGGAAGTACATACAGCGCAGGTGCATCCTATTACTGGGACTCCATGACTTGTTCCGCTTCCGGTAATTATCATTTCCATGGCTAATTCCTAAAACAGCATCTTTAACCCGAGTTGGGCATGTGGATGTATGAGCATTGAACCGCTGTTACCCGGCATTATGAATGTTCCTCCGCTGAACGTGAATTGAATCGGTGAAGAAGAAAGATAAAGGGAGCCTTCAAATCCCGCCTCATACACGCACTGTCTGTCAAAGCTTCCGGTAACTGTGGTGTCAGTTCCGTCATGTTCTTCTTTAAAGCTATAGTTTCCGTCCGCTATGTTCACGTTGGCAAAAAGACCCAGGCTTCCGCTTTCAAACTGCCTTTGTATTGCAATGCCAGTCTTCCATATTCTGTCATCACCCTTGTTAAATATGCCTCCAGTCGGCTTGAATATCATGCTGGATTCTCCGCCAATGTAAAGGCTGTTGAATTTGAATCCCAAAACCAAACCTAAGCCCGCACCGTTTCCTGCGTCAATTCCGTAGGGCAGATAGAGGGGGCCTGTTGCAAAACCGAGCCTTCCCAAAAATCCCCAGTAGAATGTCGTGCTGTCAGAGAGGGGAGTCTGAAATGATGCCTTGAGCGATGAAGAAAAGTTTATTACTGAATCTTCTCCGTTCAAATAGGGACTGAATGCCAAGCCTAGTTCAAGATGATCAGATGGCGCCCATAAAAATCCCATTGAAAGCGGGACCTGATATACTTTCCGATAATCATCACCCATTATGATTCCTGCACCGAGTTCAACAATTGCCGAACCTTCCGGGTAGTTTTCCGCACTTGCGACCGTTCCTATTCCGCTGCCTCCGTTTGTAAGTGAAAGGTCCGGATAAACAAGGCTTGAGTCAACCTCGACCATACAGGAGGCCCTCTGTCCTCCGGCAAGAATTTCGATTGTATATCTTCCATCCTGAACAAGATTTCCAAAGGAGTCCGTTCCCGTCCAGTAAAATTGTTCGGTCCATGTCGTAAATGAAACCGGTGATGAAAATACTTCCGATCCGCTGGAATCCTTTACGCTCAAGATGCCTGTTTCCGGTGCGTTAACCTTTGCCGTAAGCTTTATGCTAGCAAGTGAAGCCTGAGCCTGAGGGTTGAATTTCTTCCGGCTCACTGATATGGATTCAAGCCTGAATTCCGCCCTGTTCATGCATATTGTCTGTGTTATCGTGCGGAGTCTTGGAACGTATATGGTCTGGCTTTTTTCCTCGTATCCGAAGCGTTTGGCCCTTATGGTATAGTGTCCTTCATCCAGTTCCACAAGGGAGCCCTGTGAATATGAGTTTCCGTTTATTGAAAGACTTGCCCCTGATGGTTCAGAATAAACCCTAAGGTAGCCGCTGATTTGTTCCAGCCTTGCATGATAGTTCCTTTTGGAATTTTCCGAAATGTAAATGCTCCTGCTTTCTCCCCTGTAGTGCTTTTTTTCTACTTTAAGCGTGTGGTATCCGCCCTTGATGTTTTCTATCGTAAGCGGTGTGGTTCCCTTGTAGCTGCCGTCCAGATATACGCTTGAACCGGTTGGAGATGAAGTTATGCGCAGGGTTCCGCCTTTTTTTTCAATGACTGGAGTTTTAGGGGCATTGTGTCCATATGTGAATCCGCCGATATTTGCATTTTGCGAAAATACCTGTGCAGCGGTCAGTGAGAACAGTAAAATCGAAATAAAAACCTTGTGCAGACACTTCATTCTGGCTACTCCTTTTCAGGAAAATACAGTCTTTCCCTATAATAATAACCATTAAAAAACTTTTTGGCTACAGTTTTAAAAAAAATTGTTAAAAACATGCCACCCCGACACTAATTAATATATAGTATGAATGAACTGCAAATGATTAAAACGGGGAAACCCAAACCGAATGTCCGTGAAATGGCTATTCGGCACGGAATTGAATTTCCGTCGGACGAAGAGCTCCTTATGCTGATTTTAAATGGGGGATGCAGGAACATGCCCCTTGAAAAGCTGGCGGAAAAGGCTCTTTCTGTAATTAATGAATGCAAGCCGGGTGAACTTGTGGACAGGCTTACGCAAATCTCTGGAATGGGTGAGGCAAAGGCCCTTGCACTTGCTGCGGCGGTGGAATTGGGAAGAAGGAGGAATGCCGCCTATAGATGCAGGATTGTAAGGCCGGTGGACATAGTTCCTTACCTGAAGCATTATTCGCTTGAAAAAAGGGAACATTTTGTCGTGGCCACTGTAAACGGCGCAAAGGAGCTTTTGAACATCCGGGTCGTGTCCGTCGGTACGATGAACCGAACCCTTGTCCATCCCAGGGAGGTTTTTGCTGATGCGATTACCGAAAATGCGGCCGGAATCATCTGCTGCCACAACCATCCGTTTGGACCTTGCCTGCCCAGTGATGCCGACAGATCAACCACACAGGTGCTGGAAGAGGCCTCGGTGATTCTGGGGATTACGTTTCTGGACCACATCATCGTGACCCATGAAGAGTACTTTAGTTTTCTGGAACATGGTCTTTTAAAGGAACAGCTTCTTAACAGGCAGACTGGAATGGTTTCTGATTTTACATGAGGCTCGGGCTAGATATGGCTTTGATATTCCGTGGGGAAAATGCCGTTCTTGAGTATGATTGAATGGAGCATAAGCACAAGCCTGGTTTCCTCAAGTCCGTTTCCGTTTTCCCTGACCGCCATATCGCTTGAAGAAAGTAGGGCAAGTACGGAAGCAGTTGCTCCTGATGTCCATATTCGTGATGCGGCCTGATATTTTTCCTGGTTCTTCTTGGAGAATCCTGCTGCCTTGAGCTGGGAGTCGTTGGGATTTGCTCCCTTTTCGTGCATGACGTGCCATGTCCTCAGCATTCTGAAACAGTAGCTTAGTCCTGCGACAAGATTTGCCGTAATTCCGTCTCCTGAGGACATCCTTATCTTCTGTAAAATTCCGAGAGAGGATTCAAGACGCTGAACCGGAGACTTTGTTACGTCAGCCATTGCGTCAAAAAGGGTAAATGCATTTTCCTCCCTGTTGTGCGAAAGGATTTTGTCCACATCCTGAGACGTGATTGTGTGTCCCTTTTCAAAACAGTAGAAGAAGCGTCCGCATTCAGCTTTAAGCGCCTCGGTATTGTTTTCCACCATCTCCAGAATCTGGTCTATTGCGTCGTCGCTTATTGCAAATCCGTTTTTCCTGAAGAATCCCTGAAGCCACTGGGTCTTGCGGTTTTCAAACATTTCCCAGAAAATCTTCTTATGGTTGGATGAAACTGCACTTTCTATCTTGCGCTCTATGCTGTTTTCGTCGGAAGTCAAAATGAGCGTGTTTGGACTGTCTTTTGCTCCACCGTTTATCCACGACAGCAGTGAGTCGATGTCTGCCTTATTCTTGATTTGTTCTGCATTGCGCACCGTTATGAAAAGAGCCTGGTCAAAAAGCGACACGTTCTGAAGCTGTGATACAATGTCCTGAATCCGTTCGTCTCCGGCGTAATAGGTGTATTCGTCAAGACTCCCATTCTTTTTTTGTGCGGCGGCCTTTATATTTTCTATGGCCTCTTTTTTTTCACCAAGTTCTGGACCGGTAAAGAGGTATACTTCAGCATCATTCATTCGACATTCTGCGGTATATTCCGCTTACTGTGCCGAGGATGCGCACTTCCTGATAATAGCTGGGCTGGATTTGAGCATTCTCTGATTTAAGGCATATTCGGTTTGCTTCCCTGTATATGCGCCTGATTGTAATCTGATCATCAAGGGCAACGACAATAATCTGTCCGTTGTCTGCATTGTCCTTTATTTCAGCAAAAACATGATCCCCCGGGCGGATGTCCGCGTCAATCATGCTGTTGTCTGATATCTGAAACATGAAGTATTTTTTGCCGTTGTCTACAAACGGGTATGAACAGGTGACTATTGAAATAACATTGTCTTCTGAAAGCGGAGGTTTGCCTGCAGTAAGGGTGTTGATTACAGGAATCTGAACTGCAGTGGCGGCCGCAACCTTGGGACGTACATCCTTTAAAACCCTGATGGAACGTGAGCGCTTCTGGCTCTGGGAAAGGTAACCCTTTTTCTGTAATGCCGCAACATGATCCTGAACTGCCCTCAATGAAATGCCGAAATGTTCCCCTATTTCACGGACTGTCGGCGGATAAGAGTTGTCTTCCGAGAACTGCGCTATAAAAATCAAGACTTCACGCTGTCGGTCAGTCAAATTCTTCATGGATTATTCCTCTTCAAATTTTGATTCAAAAAGATTGAAAATTGCGTCTGCGGCTTCTGTTTCGTCCGGTCCGTCTGCCTTGAGCGTAAGGTTTGTGTTGTAGCCTGCAGCCATGGTGATGACACCCATTATAGATTTTGCGTTCACGGTCATGGCATCTTTTTCCAGAATGAGTTCAGATGCAAAAGTGTTGGCAGTCTGTGCAATAAGCGCTGCAGGACGGGCATGAATTCCGGCCCTATTTCTGACTGTAAGAATCTTTTCTACCAATTTCGTTTCCTCTTAATATCGATATTTGAAGACAAGCTGAATGCCATTCAACTTTCTCCATGAACTTTTTTTACAGAATCATTAATATGAATCATCACTTCCGTAATAAGCAGCCTGTGCTTCTCCGGATTCAATCCATTTGAGCACGTTCTGGTTGAACTCTCTTGCGGAAAAATATCCCATGGACTTAAGGCGTTCGTTCATGGCGGCGGCCTCAAGGATGATAGGAAGGTTTCGACCCGGTTTTACAGGAATCTCTATGTAGGGAATCTTAACCCCAAGAAGGTCTGTGGTATGGGTTTCCGTTCCAATCCTGTCGTAAATCTTGTTCTGGTCCCATGTCTCAAGCTTGACCACCAGCTGAACTTCCTTTTGCTCACGGATGGCGCCTACACCGTAAAGCTGGGTTACGTTGATTATGCCAAGACCCCTGATTTCCATGTGGTGGCTGATGAGCTTGTTTGCACCCTGACCCATGACCGAGTTACCGTTAACGCAACGTATTTCAACAGAGTCGTCCGCAACAAGCCTGTGACCCCTCTGAATCAATTCAAGTGCAGTCTCGCTTTTTCCAACTCCAGAGTCTCCGATAAGAAGAATGCCTATACCGCTTACTTCCACCAGAACGCCGTGCAATGTCTTTTTCGGGGCAAAGATGTTTGACAGCACGCGCAGCAGCCTTGTAGAAAATTCTGATGACTCAAGGTCAGACTGAAGGATGGGACATCCAGCCTCTTCTGCCACCCCAAGAAAAGCTTCGTTTGGTGTAAGGCTTCTGGCAAACACACAGCACGGAATGTCGTATGAGAAAAACTGCTTTATATTGTCCTGCCGGTTTTCTTCCCATAACTTGACCAGATATGCATATTCTCCACGACCAAACAATTGAACCCTGCTGTATGCAAAAGAGTCGTAAAACCCGGAAAGTGCCAGCCCCGGCCTGTTGATGTCAGGAACAGTAAGCGCCCGTGAAAGCCCCCGTCTGCCCGCAATGCAGCTCAAGTTAAGAGAATCATGTCCTTTTAGTTTCAGATCAAGTAAATCCAGTACCGTAAACGCCTTATCAGACATATGTTTAGTATACACATAAATGGAATAAATTTCAAGTAAACTGGATAAGGAATTAAGAATGCAGAATTAAGAATTAAGAATTACAAATCTTTTCTGCCACCTTTATTCCATCTAGGGCAGAGCTGACGATGCCGCCTGAGTATCCGGAGCCTTCTCCTGCGGGGTAGAGGTTTGAGATGGCGGTGCATTCAAGCTTTTCCTTGTCGCGTAGGATTCTGACCGGAGTGCTTGTGCGGGTTTCTATTGCAATCATCAGCGCATCATTACGGATGTAGCCCTTCATCTTGCCGTCGATTTCCCTGAATGCCCCTTTAAGCCTGTCGGATATATGATGGGGAAGCCAGTCATTCAAGTTGGAGGAAACAAGTCCCGGCGTGTAGCTTGATTTTGGAAGGTCTGCGCTTTTTTTGCCTTCAAGAAAATCTGTGAGCCTTTGTGCTGGTGCCTTTTGGCCGTCTCCGTTTTGTGAGGCAAGTTTTTCAAGATGTTTTCTCCACAAGAGGCCTGCAAGGGATGGACATTTGAATTTTTCTTCAGCTTCTTTTACGTATTCATCTGGAACATCTTCCGGTCTGGTTTCGACCACTATGGCCGCATTGCTCCATGCACTGTTGCGTTTTGCGGCGGACATTCCGTTGACGACAATTTCATCAGGTGCAGATGCGCTTGGAACCACAAATCCTCCGGGACACATGCAGAAACTGTAGACACCGCGTCCGTCCTGCTGTGTCGTGACCCTGTATTCCGCTGCCCCAAGTTTTTCCGCCGCATTCTTGTCGTGGTACTGGATTGAATCTATCACTTCCCGGGGATGTTCAACCCTAACTCCAACTGCTATGGTCTTTGCCTCAAGGGCCTGTGGAGCCGCATCCGCAATCATCGTGTAAATGTCGTATGCCGAATGTCCCGTCGCAAGAATCACCTTGTCGCCGTATAGTTCAGCTGTTTCTTCTGTTAAAGTGTTTTGAATCTTTATTCCTCGGACTGTTTTTCTGGAACCATTTTCATCCGTTATCAGTTCCGTGCATTTTGTGTCGAATAAAACTTCCCCGCCTTTTTCCCTGATCAGGCCACACATTTTGTTTATGATGGAAGGAAGCCTGTCCGTTCCGATGTGAGGGTGTGCGTCCGTGAGTATTTTTTCATCCGCCCCAAAGTAAGCGAAAAGCTGAAGTACTGAACCAATGTCGCCCCTTTTATTGCTTCGGGTATAGAGCTTTCCGTCGCTGAAAGTGCCGGCCCCACCTTCACCAAAGCAGTAGTTTGAATTTTCATCCACGTTTCCCTTGGTGCTTATGCATGCGATGTCACGCTTCCTTTTAGAAGTTGAAGACCCCCTTTCCACAATGACCGGTTTGATTCCATGTTCAAGAAGCTTTAACGCCGCAAAAAGACCCGCAGGACCAGAGCCGACAATGATTACAATTTTGTCTCCGGATGCCTGTTTCCATTCTGGGATTTTCCCCATCGGTGAATCAGGTTTTTGGCCGACGTATGCCTTGTATTTCAAAAAGATTTTTACCCTGCCGTGCCGTGCATCAACAGAGCGCTTGACAAAAACAAATGAAGTCTCTTCTTTTGGAGGAAGGGGAGAGGCATGTTTCCTAAGTTCATCAAAAAGCCGCCTGTTTATAAGGGATGTGTTCTTTTCATCCTCCGGCGCCACAGAAATGCTCAGGTCGTAAATCATTCTTTTAATTTCCTTTTTACAAGCATAGCCCAGAATTCAATTTCCGACAAGTCTTTCGGTTGTTTTTCTACTTTCAGTTTTCCCTACAACTCATAGACAACTTATCGAAAAGAGTGTAAAATGGGTGTACAAATTCATTAAATATTCGAGGTGTATGATGACTTTTAAACAGTTAAGGGTTGCCGTTTATGCTGACGGTGCAGACAAGGACGCAATGATTGCGGAATACAAGAAGGGCTATGTTACTGGTTTTACAACAAACCCAAGCCTTATGAAGAAAGCCGGTGTAACTGACTACGTAAGCTTTGCAAAGGACGTTGTCGCCGCCATCCCGGATCTTCCGCTCAGTTTCGAAGTGTTCGGTGATGATTTTGAGACGATGGAAAAGGAAGCAAAGATTATCAGCGCATTGGGAAAGAATGTCTTTGTAAAAATCCCGATCATGCTTACAGACGGAACTTCAACAGCTCCCCTCATCAAAAAGCTTTCTGAACAGGGAATCCAGCTGAACGTAACCGCCATCTTTACAATCGGTCAGGTACGCGCCGCAGTCAACGCATTCAAGGCAGGTACAAAGAACATCGTTTCCGTATTCGCAGGCCGCCTCGCAGACTCAGGCATTGATCCAATCCCAGTAATGCAGAAGACAGCAAAAATCTGCCGCTCAAAGCCGGGAACACTCAGCCTGTGGGCATCAACCCGTGAGCTTTACAACATCGTGGAAGCAGACCGCTGCAAGTGCGACATCATCACAGTTCCAAATGCAGTGCTCGCAAAGATTCCTGGAATGGGAAAGAGTCCGATGGAAGGCTCAAAGGATACAGTACTTACATTTGCAAAGGACATCAAGGATTTGGGCTTCAGCATCCTGAAGTAACGAAATCTTTACAATAATCTTTTGTAATCGGGTTTTGCATCAAACGGTGTGGAACCCGATTTTTTTGGATTAATTGTCTTTTTTTATGTTGTCACGCGGATTCGATTTTGCTACGCAAAATCTTTAAATGTAGGTAGGCTGATTGGCGTTCTCATCTTGCTGGTTGGTAATTAAAAAAATAAGTTGTCACGGCGAACTGCGTGACAATCTTATTATGAATTAACCAAAGAGATGTCTTTTGTCAGTCCCCGAACTTCTTCTTCGGACATGCTGAGGGATTTTGCAATAAGTTCGATGGATGCTCCATTGGCAAAAAAAGCTCTGGCAGCATCCTCGGCTTTTTGTTGAGTACCCAGTTCGATGCCTTCCTGTCTTGCCCTTTTGGTTATGTCCCTGTCATGTAAATTCATAGCTAAGAAATCACTCCTGAATTTTTCGCTTTCCTTGAGTTTCTTGACAATCTTGGAAAGACGGTTGGAAAAATCATCCTTACCACACTCATTCGTGTAGATGAAACGGAGAAGAGCCCGTACACGTTCATCCTTTACCTTTTCGTATACACTTGCATTATAAAACACTTTAAGGGTTTTGTCATTAAGATTTACCCTTAAATCCTCTTCACACTTATTTCTGAAGGTGTAGCAGGGTAATCCATATCCGTGGCCGTTTTCGTTCCTGAACGGGTCGTGCTTGCAGATGAACAGGATGTAGCAGTCCTTGAGTTCCGAATAATCCTGACCCTTCATGAGGCTGTCGATGTCCACCATGCTGTTGTAGTAGCGGGTACGTTTCCCAGGTTCTTCCAGTGGGTAGGACTGCATTTCAACGTCTATGATTTTATCGCTATCCCTGAGGTAAACATCCAGCCTTACTCCCTTGGTTGTATAGAATGGCGCGATTGTCTTTTCCAGTTCCGGGTATTCCACGTGGTCAACCTTGATGTGCAAAAGACGCTCAACCAGTTCCGCCGAGATTTCAGGGTCCCGCAATACCGCCTGAAACATTCCGTCGTCGGTAAAGGTCAGACTGTCAATCTTTTTCTGAAGATCCTCATACTTTTCCATAATAAAACTCCTTTTAATAATGGTTTAGGGCTAGTTGGTAACTAGACGATGGAATGATAGTTTTCACCTTCCAACTCGCCCTTACTATGTAATTAGCATGAGAAAATGCGTTTTTAACAATCTTTGGGAAGAATTTTTGAATTGTTTTTTTGTTTTGTCACGCGGATTCGATTTTGCTACGCAAAATCTTTAAATGAGGAATGGCTGGTTGGTGTTTTCATCTTGCTGTTTATCGGAGAAGGGTTTTCTTAATTCCGCATTCCGAATTCTTAATTATGCATTCTTAATTCTTAATTACATTACCTCCCTTTACCTGTAACAAGAAATCGCTTATAATTGTTTTTTAAGAAAGAATCTCTGTGAGGAGGATTTGTTTATGAAGCAGCTTTTTATGGGTGCCGTAATGTTTGTACTGCTTGCTTTTGGTGCTTTTGCCCAGAATGCGGCCTACAAGGAGAATCTTGAAAAGGCAAAGTCTTTTGAAGCCCAAAAAAAATGGGTAAATGCCCTTGCATCTTACTACGATGCCATGGCTGCAGAACCAAATGAAAAAGCCGAGGAAGCATATAAGGCGTATACAAAACTTGCTGACACAATAAAAGCTGGTATGCCCGGTTATGGTGAAATGGACGAGTTTGCAATTTATGACGGATGGATGGCAATAGCCGGAGAATGGGAAAAGTATTGGAAGGAAAACTGTCCCATATATTTTAAATGCAGTACAATCGAAAAGGGCGAGCTTGACATGGAGACAAGAACTGGAAGCTACAATGCCTCATTGACTTATTCCTACACAAGTAAATATAGGGAACTTTACGATGTTGTTTTTGGAGGCTGGGGAAAGGCATACCGTTCCGAATGGAAGGGTTGTAGTGAAAATTCTCTTAAACTGACTGATAATCCGCGAGATAGAAATTACAGGGTTGGTGCGAGCGTGTTGGATGGAACAGGAAAAGTTGTTTACAATCTTACTGAAAAAGAACCTGACTATTACTTTCTTACTAATTACAATTGGGAGATAAAAAATATTTCCAGAGATATGATGAATAGAATTGATACTGCAAGCTACATCGTAAAGCCAACTGGAGTATCATGGATCGTAAATGGTAAAAATAACTCTTACAATATCTCAAAAGTGGAAATTATAACGGTAAATGGAGTACCTTCCCCAAACGTAGTATACCTTGTAAAAACTTTCATTCTAGAATTTGTAGAAGGTGGGACATTCCAAATGGGAAGTACTAATGGAAATAACGATGAAAAACCCATTCATGACGTCACAGTCTTCAGCTTTTATATCGGAAAAACGGAGGTTACTCAAGCACAATGGAAAGCCGTAATGGGAAACAATCCAAGTTATTTCAAGGGAGATATGCTTCCTGTCGAAACTGTATCCTGGTATGATGCAATTGTTTTCTGTAATAAATTGAGTATTAAGAATGGAAAGATACCTGTTTATATGGTTGATGGAGAGACAAATCCAGATTCATGGGATTACACTCCCTGCCAGGGTAAATCTATAAGTACTAACATAGAGATGAATCTAAAGTCAGACGGCTATAGACTTCCTACTGAAGCGGAATGGGAATATGCGGCAAGAGGAGGAAAGAAAAGCAAGGGGTACGAGTATTCTGGTAGTGGCTATCTTGGTAGCGTAGCCTGGTATAAAACTAATAGCGATGGTAAAACACATGATGTTGCTATGAAGGAACCAAACGAACTAGAAATCTATGACATGAGTGGGAATGTTTTTGAATGGTGCTGGGATTGGTATGATTCTAACTATTATAACAAGAGTCCTTCTAAAAATCCGACAGGTCCTTCGTCTGGCATGTACCGTGTTGGTCGCGGAGGCAGCTGGTATGAAGAAAAGAGTGGTTGGGTATACGACGATTCATACTTCCACAAACGCATAGCGTATCGTACAAGTGAAGAAACTCCTTCTGAGCGGTTCTCCAACTTTGGGTTCCGTATCGTCTGCTCTAGTTCTGAAATGGTTGCCTATATAACCGAACAGGAACGATTGGAGCAAGAGAAGATTGAGAATGAACGGCTTGAGAGAGAACGGCTTGAAAAAGAACGACTTGAACAAGAACGACTTGAAAAGGAAAGATTGGAAAAAGAACGCATTGCAAGGGAAAAACAGAAGGTTGTAGATAATCTTTTGGATTCATTTATTTATGTTGAGGGCGGACAATTTAAAATGGGAAATACGAGTTATGAAAAAGATGAAAAGCCTGTACACAACGTGACTTTATCATCCTTCTATGTGACACAAACAGAGATAACTCAGGAACAATGGAGAGTTGTAATGGACAGTGATCCGAGTTTGCTCAAGGGAGATACATTGCCAGTAGAAAATGTTTCGTGGTATGATGCTATAGTATTCTGTAATAAACTTAGTAAAATGGTTAATATGACACCTGTTTATAGTTTGGACGGTAAAACAGATCCCGATGAATGGAACTACATGCCGTGTCAGGGGTATAGTTTGGATGGAACTATAACTATGGACATTAACGCAGACGGCTATCGTTTACCTACAGAGTCAGAATGGGAATACGCTGCAAGAGGTGGAAAGAAAAGCAAGGGATACAAATACAGTGGAAGTAATAAACTAAAAGAAGTTGCATGGTATGTTGAAAATAGCGACAACGAAACCCAGAAGCTAAGGTTAAAAAAATCAAATGAGCTTTGGTTATATGATATGAGCGGAAACGTAAGAGAATGGTGTTGGGATCTGTATGGATCATATACCAAGGAGTTACAGAAAGATCCGACAGGATCTACAGCAGGTTCTTTTCGAATCTGGAGAGGAGGCAGCTTCAATGATTCCGATGTTGATTGCCGTGTTACCAAACGTGGACATGCCAATGCAAATGAATCCTCCAATAATCTTGGCTTCCGCGTTGTTCGCAGCGCCAACTAGCATGGGGTAAACCTATAAGGAAATTATTTAATCACTTCTGCATTAGCGGAAGTGCGGTACCGTGCAGTAACATTAACACCATAGTAAACACCAAGATTCCGGGTCAAGCCCGGAATGACCAATCCGCAAGAGGCTAACAAACCCAAACCAGACAACCCAAATTTAAAGATTTTGCGTAGCAAAATCGAATAGGTCTCTCCGAGCCCTTTCTGTAAGGAATTTGATTTGACGTTGTTGCTACAGCAACATGCGGAACCGCGTGACAGAAATTTTCTCATTCACCAATCAGATAGATGCTGAATCAAGTTCAGCATGACAACCCAAATTTAAAGATTTTGCGTAGCAAAATCGAATCCGCGTGACAAACACCTTTTTCAATCACCATCCAGCAAGACACAAAGCAAACCAGCATTAAAATCTAAATTCATAATTCCGCATTCTTAATTCTGAATTCTTAATTACTCATATCACCTTGGCCTTCTTCCACTTTCCGCCCGCAAACCTGCCGATAAAGAAAGCCGACCTTACCGCCCAGTCTATGTTCATGGAAAGCCATGTTCCCACCGCACCGTAGCACTCGTCCCAGTTCATGAATCTGACAAGACCCAGGATTTGAGTCCTTGCAAAGATGTAGCTCATGCCTACGCGGAAAACCCACATGCTCACGATGGAAACTATCATGGTAAAGGTTGCGTCCCCCGCCGCCCTGAGTGAATTGGGGAGGGAGAAGGAGAAGGACCATATCAGCATGCCGAAGAAGCCGTGGAAGAACATCATCCACCATGCCATGTCCGTTGTTTGGGGGCTCATGTGGTAGAAGCCTAAAAGCCATCTTGCCGAGAGCAATAGGGGAATGTTCAGGACCCACATGGATGCGATTGCGATGAGAAGCATTTTCTTTGTGTAATAGCTTGCCTGATCAGACCTTCCCGCACCCATGCACTGGCCTACGACTGTGAGCATTGCCATTCCGACTGCGGCACCCGGTATAACTTCAAATCCCGCTATCGTGTTTGCCGCTGCGTTTGCCGCTATTGCGTTTGTTCCGAAGGTAGAGACAAGAGACAGAACCAGAATCTTTCCGAACTGGAACATGGAATTTTCAAGTCCGTTGGGAACTCCTATCTTAAGTATTCTTCCAACAAGATGCCAGTCCCATTCAAAATGAAAGATGCCCCTTATGGAAACTGCCTTTTCGCCCTGCTTCTGCCTGTACAAAAGGACAAGAAGGATTATTGCCGCAAACAGGCGCGATATAAGAGTGGGAATTGCAACCCCTTCAACACCGCAATGCATGCCATAGATGAGCCATGCGTTTCCGCCGATGTTCAGTACGTTTACAAGGGCCGCTACAATCATGCTGATTCGGGAATTACCCTGTGCACGGAAAAGAGAGGCTGCCGCATTGTAGAGTGCTATGCCCGGAAGTGCTAGAAGAGTGATGAAAAAATATTTTTGGCTTGCGGCCATTACATCCTGTTCAATTGAACCGAAGATTAGCCGTAAGAGTGGTTTGCGTATTGGAAGACAGATGGCCATTACGATAAATGCAAGTGCCGTAACCGCGTACAAAAGCTGCCTTGCTGTTTTTTCTGCCATCTTCATGTTTGTGCGGCCAATGTATTGTGAGCATACAACCGCTCCACCTGTTGCAAGGGCGGCAAAGATGTTCACCAGAAGTATGTTGATTTGGTCAACAAGGGAAACTCCACCGACAGCGCTTTCTCCCAGGCTTGAGACCATGATGATGTCTGCTATTCCAAGAGTAATCTGAAGTGTCTGCTCGATTAAGAGTGGCCAGATGAGGGTCCACAAATCCCTGTTGGAAAAAAGGAGTCCCTCCGGCCTTTTACTGCGGAATGATGGCATTTAAAAACTGTTTGAGCCTTTCGCTTTTTGGCTCCGTAAAAATCTGTTCCGGGGTACCGCTTTCTGCAATTACTCCCTCGTCCATAAAAAGCACGCGTGTGGCGACTTCCTTTGCAAAGCCCATCTCGTGGGTCACGACCGCCATGGTCATTCCCTCCTTGGCAACGTCCTTCATCAGGGCAAGGACTTCTCCAACCATTTCAGGGTCAAGGGCGGATGTGGGTTCGTCAAAGAGAATCAGATCCGGATTCATTGCAAGCGAGCGTACGATTGCAATCCTCTGCTTTTGTCCACCCGAAAGACTTGAAGGATATGCGTTTGCCTTTTCTGCAAGGCCTATCCTGTCAAGCAGTTCCATGGCTTTTTTCTCAGCGTTCTCTTTTGTCTGAAGCTTTAGCGTAATCGGTGCCAGGGTGATGTTCTGCAATACTGTAAGGTGTGGAAAAAGATTGAAGTGCTGGAATACCATGCCCATCTTCTGCCGCACAAGGTTGATGTCGGTGTTCTTGTCGGTAACGTCGATTCCCTGAAAATAGATGTGGCCTTCGTCGGGTGTGTCCAGCATGTTAAGGCATCTTAGGAAGGTGCTCTTTCCCGCTCCGGACGGTCCAATCAAAACAACCTTTTCGCCCTTTTCAATTGTGAGCGATATGTCCTTTAGAATCAAGTTTCCGCCAAATTTCTTTGACACGTTTTTAACTTCTATCACTTCGGGCCATCCTTTTTTCAAGAGCGGTAAAAATCTGCGTGAGTCCAAGTGTCAGCACAAGGTAAATTGCCGCACAGCTCAACAGGGGAATCCATGCGTTGTAAGTCGCATTCCTGATGTTGTCGCAGGCTTTCTGCAAGTCAACAACCGCGATGAAGCTTGCCACCGACGTTTCCTTTATCATCGTGATGAATTCTGACGTGAATGTCGGAACGATCGTACGCATAGCCTGGGGCATTATGATTTTGCTCATGGTCTGCCCCCAGCTTAATCCCAGTGAACGTCCTGCCTCCATCTGACCTGCATCAACACCCTGAATTCCCGCACGGAAAATTTCAGTACAATATGCGCCGGAGTTGATTCCAAATGCGATGATTGCAACAAGAACTGCATTCGTCATCCCCATGGGAGAGAAAATGACGAAGTAGAAAATCATCAGCTGTGTGGCCATCGGAACGCCGCGTATTACGGTGGTGTAAACTGTAGATATGCCGCGGAGCACCTTGCTCTTTGATATCTTGAAGATTGCGAAGATGCATCCCAAAACGGAGCCGATTAAAACCGCGCAGCATGCAATCAGGAGTGTGGTTCCCAATCCCTTTGGAATAAGGAGCCACCTTCCCTTTGCGATCATTGTGTTGTAGAAAGTCTCGAAAAATCCCATCTTGTTTATTTTCTTACGATGATGACTTGTCTGCTTGAATAGTATGGTTCAGAAAAGTCCACGTTCTGCCTGCGCTCGTCGGTTGCAGTCATTCCCGCCGCAATAAAGTCGATTGAAGATGACTGGAGTGCTGCGATAAGGCCGTCAAAGTTCATGTCAACAATCTGAAGCTTCTTGCCAAAGTCACGGGCGACGTACTGTGAGAATGTGATGTCAAATCCGACGATGTTTGTTCCCTCGATGTATTCAAATGGCGGGAATGAAGCGTTGGTTCCCATCTTGATGATTTCTGTTCCGCTGCTTGTAACTTCTGCCGGAATGCTGATGTCAGAACCGTCTGTAGGCATAAAGGCCTTGAGGAGTGCATCGTATGAACCGTCGTTCTTCATTGTGGAAATTGTCTTGTTGATTGAATCCAAGAGTTCCTTGTCACCCTTGCGTACGGCGATGGCATATTCTTCCTCTGCAAACGGAATGTCAAGAATCTTAAGCTCAGGATTCTTCTTTACGATTTCCTTTGCGGGAAGCTCGTCAAGAACAACAGCGTCAATTGCACCGTTCTTAAGGCTCAATGAAGCGTCAATTCCAGTCTTGAAAGAATGAATGTCGACGTTTTCAAGTTCTTCGGTAAGATATGTTTCACCGGTAGTTCCGGCTTGACATCCGACTTTTTTTCCTACAAGATCATTAACTGAATTGATTACAACCTGTGCCTTTTTTGCACATGATGCGAAAGATAAAAGTGCAGCCAGAGACAATGCACTGAAAAATAATTTCTTCATAATAACTCCTATATAAGGGGAAGTATAATAATATAGAAGAATTAAGTCAAGTTTAACGGTTTGTCCTGGAAGAGCGTTTTGCGACAAGGGGTGGAAGGACTTCTGCCGTCAGAATGGAAATGAAAATCAGGCTGCACCCAATCCACATTTTGGGCGTCATCTTTTCACCAAGCATTACGACAGAAAAGAACATTCCAAAGACAGACTCAAGCGAAAGGAAAAGTGAAGCCAATGCCGGCTGAACATATTTTAACCCCACGTTCTGAAGCAAAAATCCGATCATGGAAGCACCAAGGCCAAGGAACACGAGGGAATAGATTACCCTTGAGTTTTGAAGCGCCTGTGATGGAAAGGCTCCGTCATAAAATGGTGAGACAATCCATCCCAAAACGGCTGCCACACCAAATTGAAGCGCGGTCAGAAGTATGGGGTCCTGGGTTTTGTTGCAGTGTGACATGTAGAGGATGTGAAGTGAAAAAAACACGCCGCAGCCCAAGGTAAGGACATCGCCCCTGTTGACGCTGAGGAGAGAGGGACCTTCCAGAGAAAGAAGCGCAATGCCCGTAAGACAAAGCACTGCAGAAAAGAACACGAACCATTTAGGCCTTTTGCCAAAGATAGGCCATGCAAACAGTGGGACAAGGATGACGTACAGGGTAGTGAGAAATGCGTTTTTCCCCGCGGTGGTATACTTGCACCCGACAGTCTGGAGGAAATACGCCGTAAACAAAAGGAAGCCCAGTATGATTCCGTTTTTGAGGTAGGAGGCGTTCATCCTGGAATATTTCTTTATGCAGCAGATTGAAAGGACTACAAATGCAAGTGAATACCGCAATGCAACCATCCATACGGGACCTATGTGGTCAAGGCTGTCCTTGACTACGACGAATGACAGTCCCCAGATTAACGGAGCCGCCAGAAGTCCCATGCTGGCAAAAAAAGAAACTGCTTTTTTGTTTGATTCGTTCATATTAACCTTGAATAAAAACTGCGGCAGCCAGAATTCAATTTGACCGCCGCAGATTGTGTTTTATAAATGTGAATTAACCGATGTGAACTTTTTCAATCTTCCAGATGTCATCGACATATTCCTGAATGGTTCTGTCGCTGGAGAATTTGCCGCTGTTTGCGATGTTCATCAACGCCATCTTTGCCCACTTCTTCTTGTCGGCATAAACCTGTGCAAGCTTTTTCTGGGTCTGCACGTATGAGTCAAAGTCGGCAAGCAGGAAGTAAACGTCAGGACGCTGGCCTTCAACACCGTAGACGATTGAGTCATGCAGTTCCCTGAACAGGAGGCCGCTCTTGTCGTATGTTCCGTCAATCAGCTGGTTCACGACCTTTGCAAGAGCCGGATTGCGCTCAAGATATTTCTGCGGGTTGTAAGAGTGCTCGCTGTTGATCTTGATAATCTCGTCTGCAGTAAGACCAAAGATGAATGCATTTTCCTTTCCTGCTGACTCTACGATTTCTATGTTTGCACCGTCAAGGGTTCCAAGAGTAAGGGCACCGTTCATCATGAACTTCATGTTGGAAGTACCGGAAGCCTCATAACCTGCAGTAGAAATCTGTTCTGAAACGTCGCTTGCAGGAATGATTTTTTCCGCAACAGAGACACGGTAGTTTTCCACGAACACAACACGGAGCTTTCCACCCACACGCCTGTCGTTGTTGATTCTTTCTGCCACAGAGTTGATGAGCTTGATGATGCTCTTTGCCCTGCGGTAACCGGAAGCCGCCTTTGCACCGAAGATGAATGTGCGTGACGGACACTGGAAGTT
>DBWR01000001.1:50506-53073 GCA_002309305.1 Treponema sp. UBA1233
TGAAGGCGCTTTACCTGAGTGTCAAAGATGCTTTCCGGATCAAGGAATTCGTTCTGCGTGTGCTTGAGGTAGTTTGCAAGCTTTTCCTTGTTGCGCTGCTTGATTGCCATAAGCTCGGTTAATGAGGCGTCATCGTCAACGAATTTTTCAAGACCCTTGAGTTTGGTAAGGTCGTTTTCCCATTCATGTCCGATCCTGTCGCAGATGAATTTTGTGAGTTCCGGGTTGGAGCTCATGAGCCACCTGCGCTGTGTGACGCCGTTTGTCTTGTTGTTGAATTTGTCCGGATAGATTGCGTTCCAGTTCTTGAATTCCTGTTCCTTAAGGAGCTTTGTATGGAGTTCCGCAACACCGTTCACGCTGAAGCATGCGTGGATTGCAAGCCAGCCCATGTAAACCTTTCCGTCGTGGATGATAGCCATGTGGTTCTGCTTGTCGTAGTCGTTGGGGAATTTTGCACGGAGCTCAATTACAAGACGACGGTTGATTTCCTCCACAATCTGATAGATGCGCGGAAGAAGGTTCTTGAATGTTTCAATCGGCCACTTTTCCAGGGCTTCTGCAAGAATCGTGTGGTTTGTATATGCGAATGTCTTTTCGCAGATGTTCCATGTATCATTCCAGCCCACATTGTATTCGTCCATCAGGATGCGCATGAGCTCAGGAATTGCAACAACCGGGTGGGTGTCGTTCAGCTGGATTACGTGATAGTCCGGGAATTTTGAGAAGTCTGTTCCCACCTTGTTTACAAACTGGTGCACCAAATCCTGAAGTGAAGCGGACGTAAAGAAATACTGCTGGCGGAGCCTGAGTTCCTTTCCAAGAGGTCCGTTGTCGTTGGGGTAAAGGACGCGTGTGATGTTTTCCGCATTGTTCTGCTTTTCTACAGCGCGCATGTACTGCATGTCGTTAAAGAGCTGAAGGTCAAATCCGTTCGGGCTAGATGCCTGCCAGAGGCGGAGCGTGTTTACAGTGTTGTTTCCGAAACCTACAATCGGCATGTCATAAGGGGTTGCCGTAATCTCTTCCGCATTTTCAAGATAGAAGCGGTCCTGCCCATCGGGTGTCTTTCCGTACTTGATCTGTCCTCCGAATTTTACGGTAACGGCAAGGTCGCTCCTCTTTACTTCCCAGGGGTCGCGGTGCTTGAGCCAGTTGTCCGGGAATTCAACCTGTTCGCCGTCGATGATGTGCTGCTCGAACATACCGTATTCGTAACGGATTCCGTAACCGTGTCCCGGATATTCAAGGGTTGCAAGAGAGTCAAGGAAACATGCCGCAAGACGACCCAGACCACCGTTTCCAAGACCTGCATCCGGCTCTTCGTCTTCAACAAGATCATATTCAAGTTCAAGATCCTTGAGCACTTCAATTACCTTGTCCTTGATCTTGCAGTTGATAAGGTTGTTGCTGAGTGCGCGTCCCATAAGGAATTCGGCGCTAAGGTAATACAGCTGCTTTGTCGGTTTAGCATCGTACTGCCTGCGTGTCTCCATCCAGTTTGGCATTATGATTTCCAGGGCAGATGCACTTACCGCATCAAACAGGTCGTGCTTGTTTGCCTGTGTAATGTCTTTTCCGTACTGCCTTCTAAGACGGTCTTCAAGATTTTTCTTAAATTTCTCCGCATTAAATTCCATGAATATCCTCCTTTGTAATTATTTTGCCATCAATATAATCAGCGAGCTTGCAGGAATGACATAGCGTCCCTGTGCCCTAAGCTGTTCAATTTGGTCATCCAGCACCAGTGCGTCGTCTGCATCAATTGAAGTGTCCGCCACACGGTACCAGAGCTTGTCCTGCGGTAAAGTCGGCAGGGTAACGAGAATGTCGCTGCGATCCGTATTTGCCGCAATATAAAAATCCGAGTCAGGATTTCCGTCGTCGTTCAGGCTGTCCCTTCCGCTCAGTGTGAATGCAAGGAAACGTGAAAGCTCGTTCCAGTCGGGATTGCTTCCGTCGGGATTGTACCACTGTATGTCCGGACCTGATTCCGCCTTTGAGCCAAGGAAAAATTCCCTGCGCCTGAAAACCGAATGCCTCTTCCTGAGTTCTATCGCACGTTTTGTAAAGTTGACCAGCTTTTCGTTGAGCGAACAGATGCCCCAGTCAAACCATGAGATGTCGTTGTCCTGGCAGTAGGCGTTGTTGTTTCCCTGCTGCCCCCTCCTGAATTCGTCACCGCCCAGAAGCATCGGTGTTCCCTGAGAAATCATCAGCGTAAGGATGTAGTTCCTCATCTGCTTGTTGCGCATGCGTTCAATTGAAGGATTTTTTGTGGGTCCCTCGTAGCCGTGGTTGTAGCTCCAGTTTGAATCAGTGCCGTCGCGGTTTTCCTCTCCGTTTTCCTCGTTGTGCTTTGCGTTGTAGCTTACAAGGTCGTTCATAGTAAAGCCGTCGTGGCATGTAACGTAATTGATTCCCACCCATGGCTTCCTGAATCCAAAAAGGTCGCTTGAGCCAGAAATGCGTGTGGCGGCTCCTGTTGAAACATGCTCGTCACCACGCCAGAATTTTCGTATGTCATCGCGGAAACGGTCGTTCCATTCCGCCCATCTTGTGCCCGG
>DBWR01000027.1 GCA_002309305.1 Treponema sp. UBA1233
TGTTAATTTGCAAGGTTAGTGCGACCTTTTCCAGACTTAGTGCAACCAAATTTGAAAATTGACGAAAATTTTTAGGGACAAATAGTTCTTTTGGTGTTAAAATCAAGGGTGAAGAGGTCAAAATGACCGAAAAAAAGGCATGACGAAGCGGAGGGTGGCAAAAACCCGAAAATTTTCCAGATTAAGTGCAACCCCCTAAATTGGAGTTGAAAAATTCAGTTAGAGGGCCCTAGAAAGCATTTCAGGAAGAGCGGTTCAGCGCCAGCAAGTCCTCATTCCAATCCTTGTTTTTGGGGATTGCGGAAGGCATGTCGTTGTGTTTCAAACGGCATTTTTCACCTGCTTCATCATTGTCTACGGCAAGGACTGCATTGAACCTTTTACCGGCTGCAATAATGGACTTGTCATTGGAGACTCCGCCTATGCTGATGTAGACGGCGTTGATTTCAGGATGGTAAGTCCTGTGCAGCAGGAAAAGGCTGACAGCATCAATCGCCGCCTCACATATGAATGCCGATTTGGGCATGACAGAGGAACTGGAGAAATACCAGTAGTTGTCAGGACTGCTTTTGAGGCATCCATGGAATGGCCTTTGTGAAAAAGTCCCTCTGAGTTCGCAATAGTTTTTTTCCGGATTGACGAAAACGATGTTTCCGTGGATTTTCTCCTGATAAAGCAAATTTTTGCGAATCAGGTCAGTAATGACCGAAGAAGGGATCCCTCTGCTCATGAGATAAGCATAAAGGCGTTTGAAAGGCGGACTGTCCATTTCGGGCAGCTTCATCGGTTTTGAGACGTTGGGATGTGAAGTGGTTGTGCACAATCCGTTACCGGTCAGTGCAAAAACGGCATCCTGAAAGGAATAATCCAGGTGTTTTACGAGGAAATCGATGGAATTGCCATGTTCTCCAGTGGCGAAATCATGGTATCCGGGGAAGTTTTTCCTTATGTAAAGGCTTGGATTCGAGATGGTTTCCAGACAGCATCCCACCTTTTTGAACATGTTTTCATGATTCAGACAGAGATAGGTGTAAAGATCGCCTTTCCGGGCTTCAGCTATTAGGGTTTTCGGAATGGAAAGGATTTCATTTTCGGGGCTGGAAGAAAAAATGTGATTGTTTTGGAGCTTATTCATCGTTTTTTTCCTCTTCCTCTTTGTCTTCCTTATCCTTAAGCCTCTTCTTCAGAAGACTTGGCTTCATTACGACCTCATCTCGGGGTATCTTGTTGACTCCAAGTTTGTCAAGCAGTTCCTTGCCGTAAATGAATTCAAACATTTCGTAAGGGGTCTTTCCGTTGAACTTCTGTCTGGCATAGCTGTTGATGTGGTCCATCATGACATTGATGTCATCCTGGTCGTATTTCCCAATGTCTTCCCCTTTGGGAATTATGTTACGGATGAACTCATGGTTTCTTTCACAATGGCCTTTTTGTCCTGGAGAGGACGGGTCGCAGTAATAGACTTTTGAACGATGGTTTCCGGTCTCGTTAAACTCCAATGCCTTGGGATTGGAGAACTCGGTACCATTGTCTCCCAAAAGAACAGGGAAGAGCTTTTTGTAGTCATCCTCGCCAAGTTTCTGATACAACGAGTTGAAGGCTTCAGTCACGGACTTTGAATCGTTCCTTTTTCTCAGGAAAGCCAATTGAAGCCCGGTTTCGTCATCCATGATGGTCAGAAGAACGGAGCCGCCTTTGACACCTTCAACCGAATCTATTTCAGTAATATGGACACCAGGATTCTGATTATTAAATTCACGGAAATCTTCATACGTGCGGTTTATCCTGCATTGCTTGTCGACCTTCAGCTCCTTCTTTTCACCTTTACGGGGTTTCAGCTTGACCTTGGAACGAAGATCCATGTCCTGACATTCAAACAAACCCTTGCTGATGTATCTGTACAGGGAGTTGATGGAACACTGTATTTCATCCTTGTGGGATGTGATGATGTGGTACGGAGACTGTCCCTTCATGATCAGAGGACTTACAAGCTCATCCAGATTCAACCTCTCCTCTTCCGTGATGTTGCAACCCGAACGGGATTCCTTTAGCATCCTTTCTGCGATTTCATTCGCCTTGTCAGCCATGTAAAACATCTTTTCCAAGGTGCACTTGTATCTGTCTGAGCAAGAATTGCACACATAAGGTGCCTTTTCAAGTTTCGGGCAGACTTCCTTCTTGTATTCCGTGCAATTGCTGTTACATAGAGCACATAGTGAACATTTGGAATGATTTTGTTGAGAACACTCCAAACAAATGCCGACTGCATTACATTTGGTCCTTTTTGCACAGTCGTTGAACGGTCTTCCATAACAGCCCTTTTTCATGGGAATGCTGTTCTTTTGCAGCTCCCTTGAGATAGTGGTGGTAGGCCTACCCAGTTCCTTGGCTATCTTTTTTACGGAAAAGCCATTGTTCAACCTGTCTTGAATCAAGACACGTTCAGCAAGCGTCAAGTGTTTGTACTTTGACATATGTTACCTCCAAAAAAAAATTAGACCCATTTGATGGTCTAATCTAATGATAGAATGTTGTCAGACTAAATGCAACCAGCACACTTCCCAAACTTAATGCAACCAGTTTACGCTAAGGGGGTTGCACTTAGTTTGATAATTTACAACAAGTTGAAATTTTATGTTTTTAAATGTATTGGTGTTGCAATTGCAATAGCTTTCTTTTATAATAATATTAACTCGTTTTCCTTAAAAAATTGTAAACCGATTTGGGAGGTGGAATTATGAT